>NZ_CP024969.1:0-600000 GCF_002804025.1 Mesoplasma tabanidae
ATGGAAACAAAAAAAATATGAGACCAATTAGTTTTTAAACTGACGAAAGAAAAATTAATAGATCAAGACATTATCGAAGAATATGTAGCTACTTCTGAACTACATAAATTATCTGATAAGGAATTTGTTGTACTTGTTAGATCAAATCTTGGTGTTACTATTTTAAATGAGTTTAAAGATGTTTTCATTTATGAATTTAAGAAAATTTTAAATGATTATGTTTCAGTTGAATTTTCAACAAAAGAGGTTTTTGATAAGAATCATAAAAAAGAAGAAAAAAAAGAGAATAATTCGCTTACTTTACCTGCTGGTGCCTTAACATTTGACAATTTTATTGTTGGTTCAAGTAATAAGCAAGCTAATTTAGCTGCCAAAAGCGTTATAGCAAATCCTGGATCTTCGTTTAATCCCTTATTTATTTATGGTGACTCTGGTTTAGGAAAAACACATCTTTTGCAAGCTATAAAAAATCAAGCAAGTTTAAATGATAAAAAGGTCTTGTACTTAACTTCTGAAGAATTTACAAAAAAAGTTGTAAATGCTTTAAATAAAGGTGATCTAAGCGAAATTGAAGAGTTAAAAATGGAAATAAATTCAAACGAATTCTTTATTTTAGATGACGTTCAATTTTTAAGTAAAAAAGATAAAACTAATGAGTTTTTCTTTAACATAATAAATAATTTTACTGACAACGGAAAACAATTAGTATTTTCAAGTGACAAAACACCTGAATTATTAAACGGTTTTGACAAAAGAATGATAACTAGATTTAATTCTGGTCTTTCAACACCTATTAATTCACTTGATATACCTACAGCTAAATTGATAATTGAATGAGAAATAAAAAAACAAGGTTTAAAGCAGAAAGTTAAAGAAGATGCTGTTGTTTATTTAGCGCAAAATTTTAGTGATGATGTAAGAAAAATAAAAGGTTTAGTTAATCGATTATTATTTTTTGGAATTCAGAATGATTTAGGTCATGTTATTGATTTAGAAGATGTTATTGATTTATTTAAGGACACACCTTCTGCAAATTTAGGTTTACTAAATGTTAAGAAAATTAAGGAAGTTGTTGCTAAAAAATATGATGTTACATTAAAAGCAATAGATGGAAAAGCTAGAACTACAGCCATTAAAAATGCACGACATCTTTCAATGTACTTTGCAAAAATTATTTTGAATCATACATCAACTCAAATTGGGGCAGAATTTGGTGGAAGAGATCATAGTACTGTTTTAAGTGCTATTTCACGTATTGAAAAGCTTATTTATAAGGAAAAAGAATTCAAAAAAATAGTTGAAAGTTTAAAAAATGAAATAATTGGAAAATAGATTATTAATATGATCTATTTTTTTATGTGGAAAAGATTTTAAACGTGTTAAAAATTTTGTAATAAACGTTCTTATTGCATATGTCTTTTTTTAGGTTTTCCACATTTCAACTCTATTATTAATATCACTTATGTAAATAATAATAAAATATATAAAATGAGGATATAATTTTCTATGATTTTAATATTAAAATATGAGATAATTTATTGTAAATAAAGAGGTGTTATATGAGATTAAGTATAAATAAATCAGTTCTTTTAAATGAACTAACAAAAGCTAGTAAATTGATTGAAGTTAAAAATGTAAACCCTGCTTTACAAGGCGTTTATATGGAAGTTAGTTTTGATAAACTTGTTATCATTTCATCAAATACTTCTACTTCTTTTAAAGCTGACTTAAATAATGAAAATTCAGATCTTATTATTGAACAACCAGGTCGTATTTTAGTTAAACCAAAGTTTATTATTGAATTACTAAGAAAATTAGATAGTGAATTTGTAACTCTTTCTACTTTTGCAGAAAATGAATTAGAAATAATAACAGATAAATCAAATCTTAAAGTTTCTATACTAAATGTTGAAGAATTCCCATTAATCGGTTTTGTTGAAAATGGTTTAGAGCTTTCAATAGACTCTCAAGAATTTAAAACTACACTGTCACAAACAATTAGTTCAATCAATGAATATAATCAGAAAGTTGTTTTAGCAGGTATGAATCTTAAAATAAAAGATAATAAGTTATCATTTGTTACAACTGATTTATTTAGAGTTAGTTTAAAAGAAATTATTCTTGCAGAAAATGCAAATGAAGAAGTAGATATTATAATTCCGTATAAAACATTAATTGAATTAAGAAATTTATTAGAAAATGTAAAAGAATTCAAAATAATTATTCATGATACTAATGCCACATTTAAATTAGATAATGATTTATTGCAATCAACATTAATTGATGGAAGATATCCTAATGTTCATTCAGCATTTCCTACAACACATGAAATTAAACTTGAGCTAAAAGCTAAGACATTTTTAAAAGTGTTAAGTAGATTTGAATTAACAAATGATCAAAACATTACATCTGTTGTAAATTTAGAAATTGGACAAAATGATATTATTTTAAAAACAACTATTGCAGAAACAGCAAAGTACGAAGAAAAATTTACTGAATACAAATATGAAGGAACAATAACTTTAAATATAAATTTTAACACTAAATATTTAATAGAAGCTATAAGAACTTTTGATGATCAGTTAATACATTTAACATTTAATTCACAAAATAAACCTGTACTAATAACAGGTGCTCAAAAACGTGATTTAAAACAAGTTGTTTTACCAACATATGCATAAAAAAATCAGGAGCAATCCTGATTTTATTTTTTCAAGTTTAAAAACTTCAAAGTTCCCTCAATATCTGAATAACCACGTTTTTTAGAAATAGTTACAGGAAAGTTAAAGAAATCTTCAAAAAAGTCTTTAACCCCACTTATGCCAGATAATTCTCCGGTTACGTATAATCCGTTTTTAACAACACCACTTCTAACTAAAACAGAAGAATTCTCTAAAACAGAAGTTATCAGTGATTTATAGTTTGTAAAAGATTTAATAAAAATCTTTTTAAATTCTTCACTTACACAAACTACAGTTCTTCTTTCATTAGTGATGATGTCTTTCCCAACGATACTTAATTCTAGTTCATCTCTTAACTTAATAATTGTTCCTAAAGATCACTTAATTTTTTCAATCATATCATTATCAACTGAAATAGAATATTCTTCTTTAATAAATTGATTTAAAGAATCATCTAAGTATTTTTCAGCATAAATTGTTTCCTTTTCATTAACAATTTTACCTTCCACAATTAAAGCTACTTTAGCATATGCCTGATTGATATCTAAAATTAGTACACCATATTCGTCTATAATATCTGCGTTAGCTCCCAAAGCAGAAAGTATAATTCTTGGAGCAAAAGTTAATGAAGTGAAGTTTGTATTTTCATTGAATAATTTTTGAAAAAATTCTTGAATAAAATCATTGTCAGAATTTGGACATGAGATAACAATATTAGCTCCATCATATTCATCTTTAAATCTTTCAACAAGAATAGCAACATAATGTTTAAAAATTTCTAAATCTTGAATTACAAATTTATCAAGAATATTAACAACTTTTAAAGGATCATCTAATCTACCAATTGTATTTTTAACATCACGACCGTATAAAACAATTTCAGTTGTTAAAATGTTTCAACAAACTAAACTAAAGTCGTCATATATTTTACCCTTTTCAGATGAAATTATTCTTGTAAATTCTTCACCAAAAACAATTCCTATTTTTTTATTACTCATAATATTCCTCACTTTTCTCACATTAATTATAGTATATAATAAACTTAATGTTAGATATAGGTGAATTAATGGTAAATGAAATAATTATTGTTGAAGGTAAATCAGATTCACAAAAATTAAAGCAAATATATGGGCAAAATTTAATAACAATTGAAACAAATGGATTAGGATTTGATGACAAGAAATTAAATTTAATAAAAGAATTAAGCAAAAAAAATAAAATAATTATATTTACAGATCCTGATGGACCAGGCAAAAAAATAAGAGAAACATTAATTGAGTTTTTAGATGTTGATGTTTTTAATGCTTTTATTTTAAAACAAGATATTAATAAAGAATCCAAAAAAATAGGAATTGCTGAAGCTAATGAAGAAGCTATAAAAAAAGCGCTTAATAATTTAATAACATATAATAAAAATAACAACTCAATTTCATGAAATAATTATGTTCAAAATGATTTTTATGTAAAAGAAAATAGAAACAAAATAACAAAACATTTTGGTTTGAATAATGAAATGAGTTCAAAAAGTTTATTCAAATGGTTAAACTGAATGAATTTAAATGTTGAAGAAATAGAAAATATAGTAGGTGAATAAAATGAAAATTGAAGCAAAGAAAAAATTCGGACAAAACTTTATTAGTGATCAAAACTTAATTAACAAGATAGTTTCAATATTGGGAGATGATAAAGACCAATTAATTATTGAAATTGGACCTGGGACTGGTGCTTTAACTAAATTGCTTGCTCAAAAATATAATAAAGTTGTAGCAATAGAAATAGACACAGACATGGAAGTAATTTTAAAAAGAGAAATTCCGAATAAAAACTTTGAGTTATTTCTTTCAGATGTTTTATTAGTTGATTTTGAGAAATTGATTAATGAAAAAAAACAACATGAAAATCAAAAAGTTTCAATAATTTCAAATATGCCTTATTATATAACAAGTGAAATTCTTTTTAGAACATTAAATGTAAGTGATAAATTGACAAAAGCTGTATTTATGATGCAAAAAGAAGTTGCAGTAAGAGTTTGTTCATATAAAGGTGAAAATAATTATAATAATCTTTCAGTTGCTTGTGAATTTTATGCAGACAAAAAATATGAATTTACAGTACCAAAACATAAGTTTTATCCACTGCCTAAAGTAGATTCAGCTATCATTTCGTTATCATTTAATAATAAATATACAAATCAAATAGAAAATAAAGAAAAATTTTTAGTGTTTTTAAGAAAAATCTTTAATAATAGAAGAAAAACTATTTTAAATAATTTATCGAATGTAACAAATGACAAAGCAAAAGCCAATGAAATTCTTGATAATGTTGGCATTGATAAATCATTAAGACCAGAAGTTATTGGTTTAGAAGATTTTATTAAAATATTCTTAGAATTATTTTAGAAAGATTTATAATAAAAATAAATCTTTTAGAAAATTTGGAGAAATTTTATGAAAAAATTACTAAGTTTGATGATAATAGTTTGTTTAACCTCTGCATCATCTTTAACTTTAATATCATGTACTCAAAAAGTATATGGTAGAGATATTTCAAAAATAGGTAATTATTCTTGATTAAAAGAAGAACCATACTTTGACTCTTACAAAAATATTTTGAAATTTGATATAGATGATTTACAAACAGCACCAATTAAAATTCAAAATTCTTTTGAGTACGAAAAATTTTTAGATCTAAATAAACAAAGCACGTCTTTTAAAACAGAAAGTGAAATAACTAAACAAGTGGCAACCGCTGCACCTCTTAATTCAAAATTTCTACCAAATGGTAACCTTGTTTCAGACTTTAAGTTGATTGACAGAACTGAATATTATGATCAGATAAATAAAGTAAATGAATGAAATTTTGATTCAGATTTAGATGCTAAGTATAATAAATCTAAAATTAAATTGCAGGAATCTCAAAAAACTATGAATAAATGAGTTGATAGTCAAGATCCAGAAACAAAAGAAATGAATATGTCTACAATAATAGAGAGTACTTCTAACTCAAATACTATAGTAGGTAATAAAAGAGTATACGAAAGATCATTTAACAATTATCAATATAATGATATTCTTGTTTCATGAGCTGGTTCAATCGATGAGGGTATAATAGTTCCACCAGCAAAAAATCAAGTCGAAAAAGCACACTTAAATGGTACTAAAATTTTAGGTACGATTTTTCTTGATGGATATCATGGATTAAATAAACAAGCGTTAAAAGGTTTTCTTGAAAAGGATAAAAAAGGTAATTATTTGATCGTTGAAAAATTAATTGATTTAGCTGTTAAATTAAATTTTGATGGATGATTTTGAAATAACGAACCTAATGGCTCAAATCCAAATGGTTTTGTTGTTGACAATGAAATAATGTTTGAAATAATGAATCAAATGCAAGAAACTATTAAAAAATCAAATGATCCAAAAGTCAAAGAATTGATAGTTTTTGGTTATAAAAATCAAGGTCAGCTAACTATTGACCCGCAAGGTAATGTTTCAGACTATGAATCTGAAAAAATTTATCAAAATACTAGTCTTTTCTTAAACGATTTTTATGTATTTGCTAATGAAGTAAATAGATATGTTGAAAAAAATAATTTATCAAAAGATGAACAATTTGAAATTTATAGTATGTTTAATGCTGGGGCATGAGTTGGTGGGAAGATTTGATTTGATAAAGATAAAATAGGCTCAAGAGATTTTAGAGAATTAAATCACATACCTTTTGACTCTGAGCAAAAACCATATAATTTAAATTTTCAATCAGAGTACACTAGAATGATAGAAGATTACAAAAAAGGAAAATGAACGTTTAAAACCGAAAAACAAGATAAAGAAAATGGTGGTGCTAAAAATTCTATAGCTTTATTTGCATCACATGTACCTTACGATTTAGCGTCTCAAGATATGGATAAAATAAGTAAAGATAAAAGTGTTGCTCTTGATACATATGGATTAGTTTCAGCTAATAACTACGATGATCAAATGTATACGGGTAAAAATAAGGCGCTAAGTAATGATGACAAGGGTGTAGCTATTTATCCTGGTGGTGAAGGTAATTCTAATTCAATTTTTAAAGATAAAAGTTATGGTGTAGGTAATTTAGTACAAGAAAAAACAATTTTAATAGATTCTAATAATTATTTCAAAACAAATTTTTCAACAGGTCAAGGAAGTAAAATGGCAACATTTATAAAAGGCAACCGAAAGATTATTGAAAATTATCCATGAAGCAACACAAATATAGCAGATATTCAGCCAACTTATAAATGAGATATAAAAAAAGTAAAAAATAACTCTAACGAACAAATTAAAAATAACGAAGATGAAAAAATATCAGGTTATTATGATTTTTATGACCCGTATCTAAAAGGAAATTCAATATCATTAGGTTCAGGATTTAATAAAAATGGAGAAATTTTGCCTGTAAAATGAGAAACAAACAAAGAATATGAATGAAACATAATGGGTGCAAATTATACAAAAGAAAATGAATCAAAAAAAGTTTCTATAGTTGTTAAAGTACCAAAATACTTGGAAGATAAAATAGATATAAGTGTTTCAGGAAAAGCGAATGAAAGAATAACTCAAAGAAATAAAACAGAAATAACTCATATAAAAGATTCAGGATCAGAAGACTATACTTGAATAAGGCTAGAAAATACCTATACTCAACCAATTGGAAAAATAGGTTTAAGTTTTTCAACAAAAGATCTTGATTTACTTGATGAAGAATTACTATTTAAAATAACTTGCGGTGAAATAGTTGTAGATAAAGAAAATAATAAAGTCAATCAATATGATCAATCTAATGTAGGTGTTATTGTTGAATCTGTGGTCCAAAGAAATGGAAAAAATAATATTCGTTTTAATTTAACACAAGACACTTTGAGTGATGACATTTATTCATACTATGAAATATACTTAGAAGATGAAAATAATAAATTAATAAGATTAACTGAAAATAACAGTCCAGAATTTTATATTAAACAAATAGAAAGTAAATATAAAAAATTTTACATTAAACAAACAAATTATAAAAATCAAGAAAAATGATTTAATTTTGAATTATAGAAGGGCATTTATGATAGAAATAAAAAACATATCCAAAAAGTTTGGAAAAAACTTAGTTCTTTCAAACATAAATTTAACAATTAAAAAAGGTGAATCATTAGCTTTACTTGGATCTAATGGTAGTGGTAAAACAACTTTACTTGAGATATTAATAGGTCAAATTAAACCAACAACAGGATCTGTTTTAATAGAGGGCAAAAAAGAAACATTTAAGGAAATAGGGATACAATTCCAAGAAGGTGCATGACCCAAAGGAGTAACATCAAAATTGATCATTAGTTATTTTTTAAAAAAGACTAAAATTTTAAAGGACCCTGAAGTCAACAAACTTATTGATATATTTGAAATCAGAGAATTTTTAAAAAAGGATTTAAATAATTTGTCTGGAGGTCAAAAGCAAAGATTAAATACTCTATTGTCAGTAATAAACAATCCTAACTATATTTGTCTTGACGAAATGATTACAGGACTAGATTTAAAAATGCAATTGAAACTAATTGATTTTTTTAAATCACTAAAAAAACAAAATAAAACAATTATTGTTATTTCACATAACCCTGAAGAAGTAGAAAAGCTTTGTGACAAAATAGTTATTCTAAAAAAGGAAATATTTTTTACAAGTCAACAACTAAAACAGTTATCAAAAATTTTGGATCAGTTAGAAACTTAATGATTAATTATTATGATGGAGGGTTAGAATCAAATGTTTAATTTTAATTTAAAAAACTCTCAAGTAGGAATTGTTAATCTAATCTATAACCTAAAAATTTTAAGTATGTCTGTGCTTAAAAACTTGAGAACTTATTTGTACATTATTATTTTCCCAATAGTTGTTGTAACTTTTATAATTTTTTATAAAGTTAGTGCAACATCGACAACAATTAATCCAACAACGGTTACAGCAATATTGTTAATTCAACCCTTTACTATTATATTTTTGGTTAATATAACAATTTCAGAATGGAAAAACTCAGTTTTCTTAAAAAGAATACACTCAGCTGGAATTTCAAAAATTAATTTTTTATCTTCGATATTTATATTTAACTTTATTTTAGGATATGTATCATTTGTTTTATGCTCAATATATGTATTTTTAATAACTGGTTCTTTTTTCACAACAAGTAATGGTGGATTTTGAAAAATACTTTTAGATACGATGACCACAAAAGAGGTTTTTGGTATTTTATTAAGTGCAGCTTTTCTAATTGTAACTTCGATACTACTAGGAACAATAATTTCAGGAATTATTAAAAGTGTAGCTCTTTCTCAAACTATAACAGCTATTTATGTTATTGTAGCTATAACTTTTTCAGATATAATAATGCCACCAGAAATTTTTGCAATACAACCAACATTGATAAAAATAAGTTATTTATTCCCATATAAACATAACGTTTGAGCAGGATTATTATTAGTAGCTGACAACAGCGGAAAATGAATTTATAATGGAGCTTCAATGGGAAGATTAACAACGTCATTTGCAATGAAAGAGTGAATTCCAATATTAACATCAATACTTTGATCAATTTTATTATCTACATCTTCAATTTTTGTATTTAAATGAGATGGTAAATAAGCGTGTTTTTGCACGTTTTTTTGGTTATTTGATATTATTTTAAAATTAAAATAGTTAAATTTAGCAATTTTAGCACCATTTTAGTTAATTTAGTCCACTTCACAAGGGGTGTTTAGGGGATTAAGTTAAATCGCTTAATTTAAGAGTAAATTTTGCCAAATTAATATATAATATATATTAAGGAAACTTAGAAAGAAACGGGTGAACAAATTATATGGCAGAACAAAATTATGGTGCTGAATCGATTAAAGTTCTTAAGGGTTTAGAAGCTGTTAGAAAACGTCCAGGTATGTATATTGGATCAACTTCTAAAGCAGGTCTACACCACTTAGTTTGAGAAATCATGGATAACTCAGTTGATGAAGCTATGGCAGGATTTGCAAACAAAATTATTTTAACTATCACTAAAGAAGGAGAAATTATCGTTCAAGATAATGGGCGTGGTATTCCTGTTGGTATACAAGCTGACTCAGGGAAATCAGCTTTAGAATTAGTTTTTACTCAGTTGCATGCTGGGGGAAAATTTGACTCAGATTCATATAAAATTTCAGGAGGATTACATGGGGTTGGAGCTTCAGTTGTTAATGCTTTATCTTTATATGTTGATGTTCAAGTTAAACGTGAAGGAAAAATTCATCATCAAGTTTTTAGTGGTGGGGGAACTCAACAAACTGAAATTGAAATTATTGGTGAAACAAGTGAAACAGGAACAATTGTTAGATTTAAACCAGATCCAGAGATTTTTTTAGAAGGAACTGAATTTGATTATGAAACAATTAGAAATAAAGTTAAGCAACTTTCATATTTAAACAAAGGTTTAGTTATTGAATTAAATGATTTAAGAATTGATAAACATGTTGAATACCATTTCCCAAACGGTATTTTAGATTATGTAAAAGAAAAAAATGAAACAAAAGTAAAAATTAACCCAAGCATTTTCTATGTTGATGATAAACATGAAGATATTGAAGTTGAGGTTGCATTGCAATACAACGCAGAATATCAAGAAAACTTAATTACATTTGTTAACAATATTAATACGCATGAAGGTGGAACTCATGAAGATGGTTTAAGACAATCTTTAGTTAGAGTTATTAACCGTTATGCTGAAAAAGTTGCAACAGGTAACAAGCCAGCTGCAAAATACTCTTGAGATGATATTAAAGAAGGTATGGTATGTATAGTTTCAATTAGACATACAGATCCTCAATATGAAGGACAAACTAAAACTAAGTTAGCTAACCCTGATGCTAAAAAGGCTGTTGATGCAGTTGTTGGTGAAGCGTTTGAAGAGTTCTTATTAAAATCACCTGAAGATGCAAAAGCAATCATTGATAAAAATGCTAATGCTCAAAAAGCTAGAATAGCAGCACAAAGAGCTAGAGAAGAAACTAGAAGAAAATCAGCACTTGATACATTCTCACTTCCTGGTAAATTAGCAGATTGTGAAAGTAAAGATCCAGAAATTGCTGAACTTTACTTAGTCGAAGGGGATTCAGCTGGTGGTTCAGCAAAAACTGGACGTAACCGTAGATTCCAAGCTATATTACCTTTAAGAGGAAAAGTTTTAAACGTTGAGCGTGTAGCTGAAGTTAGAGCTTTTGCAAATAATGAGATTAAATCAATTGTTACAGCAATTGGTACAGGTATTAAAGAAGACATTGATTTAACAAAATTAAGATATGGAAAAATTGTTATTATGACTGATGCTGATGTCGATGGAGCTCATATTCGTACATTATTACTAACATTCTTCTATAGATACATGAAACAATTAGTTGTTGATGGTCACGTGTATATTGCACAACCACCGCTTTACAAAATTGAAGCTGGTAAAAAAGTTGCTTATGCATATAGTGATGCTGAGCTTGATGAATTAAAAGCAGGTGACTTTAAAGATTCAAGATTTACAATCCAACGTTATAAAGGACTTGGAGAAATGGACCCAATTCAATTATGGGAAACAACAATGGATCCTGAAAGACGTACTATGTTGCAAATTAAATTAGAGGATGCTGCAATCGCTAATGAAGTTTTTTCAGACTTAATGGGAGAAGACCCTGAGTTAAGAAGAAATTATATTCAAGAAAATGCAGAGTTTGTTGAAAACATTGACTTTTAGACAAAGAATAGAAAAGGTGAATTAAAATGAGTGAAAAAAACTTAGAACATAACCACGGTATTATCAAAGGGATTGATATCGCTGCTGAGGTTAGAAAAGACTTTTTAGAATATTCAATGTCTGTTATTGTTAGTCGTGCGCTTCCAGACTTGAAAGATGGTTTAAAACCTGTTCACCGTCGTATTATTTATGCGATGAATGATTTAGGAATTACTGCAGATAAACCACACAAAAAATCAGCACGTATTGTTGGGGAAGTTATTGGTAAATACCACCCTCATGGTGATACAGCGGTTTATGACTCAATGGTAAGAATGGCACAAGACTTTTCATACCGTTACCCACTAGTTGATGGACATGGTAACTTTGGTTCAATCGATGGTGATGGAGCTGCTGCTATGCGTTATACTGAGGCTAGATTAGCTAAAGTATCAAACTTCATTATTAAAGATATTGATATGAATACAGTTCCTTTTGTTGATAATTATGATGCTAGTGAAAGAGAACCTGCTTATTTAACAGGTTATTTCCCGAACTTATTAGCAAATGGAGCTATGGGTATTGCTGTTGGAATGGCAACAAGTATCCCGCCGCACAACTTAAGAGAAGTAATTAGTGCTATTCATGCTTTCATTGACAATAGAGAAATCACAATTGATGAAATTTTAGATAACCACATTATGGGACCAGATTTCCCTACAGGTGCATTAATGACAAATGGAATTAGAATGCGTGAAGGATATAAAACTGGTAGAGGTGCTGTAACAATTCGTGCTAAAGTAGCTCTTGAAGAAAATGATCGTCATGCAAGATTTATTATTACTGAAATTCCATACCAAACCAATAAAGCTAAATTAATTGAAAGAATTGCTGAATTAGTTAAAACAAAACAATTAGAAGGAATTTCAGATATTCGTGATGAATCTAACTATGAAGGTATTAGAATTGTTATTGAATTAAGACGTGATTCAAATCCAGATGTTGTTTTATCTAAGTTATACAAATTTACTAATTTACAAACAACATACTCATTAAATTTATTATCATTGCACAATAACATTCCTGTGTTATTGGATTTAAAATCAATTATTAAACATTATGTTGATTTCCAAATTAATGTAATTATTAAGCGTTCAATTTTTGAAAAAGATAAAATTGAAAAACGCTACCATATCTTAGAAGCTTTAGACACAGCATTAGATAATATTGATGCTATTGTTAATATTTTAAGAAACTCACCAGAATCTAATGAAGCTAAAATGAAATTAACAGAAGCATTTGGATTTGATGAAGAACAAAACAAAGCTATCTTAGATATGAGATTACAACGTTTAGTTGGATTAGAACGTGGAAAAATTCAACAAGAAATGGCTCAAATCAAAGAAAGAATAGATTATTTAACATTATTAATTTCTGATGAAACAGAACAAAATAATGTTCTTAAAAATCAATTATCTGAAATTGCTGAAAAGTTTGGTGATAACAGAAGAACTGAAACTATTGATGAAGGATTAATGGACATTGAAGATGAAGAATTAATCCCAGATGTTAGAACAATGATTCTTTTAAGTGAAGAAGGATACATTCGTCGTGTTGATCCAGAAGAGTTTAGAGTGCAAAAGCGTGGAGGTAGAGGAGTTAGTGTTAACTCATCTAATGAAGATCCAATTGTAATTGCTACAATGGGTAAAATGCGTGACTGAGTATTATTCTTTACTAATTCAGGAAAAGTATTTAGAACTAAAGCATACAACATTAGACAATACTCACGTACAGCACGTGGATTACCAATTGTTAACTTCTTAAATGGACTAACAGGTGGAGATAAAATTACGGCTATCCTACCTTTAAGAAATGTAAAAGAAAAGATGAATTACTTGACTTTCATTACTGAAAAAGGAATGATTAAAAAAACAGATATTTCATTGTTTGATAACATTAATAAAAATGGTAAGATTGCTATTAACTTAAAAGAAGATGATCAATTAGTAACGGTCTTTGCTACAACTGGAGAAGATACAATTTTCGTTGCTAACAAATCTGGAAAAGTGATTAGAATCCAAGAAAACATTGTTAGACCGCTTTCAAGAACAGCATCAGGGGTTAAAGCTATTAAACTTGATGAAAAAGATGTTGTGGTTGGAGCAGTAAGTTCATTTGGAATTGAAAATATTACTACTATTTCATCAAAAGGAAGTTTCAAGAAAACTAACATTGATGAATACAGAATTTCAGGTCGTAATGGAAAAGGAATTAAAGTAATGAACCTAAACGAAAAAACAGGTGACTTTAAATCAATTATTGCAGCTAGAGAAACTGATTTAGTATGTATTATTTCAACAGATGGAAACTTAATTAAAACAAAAGCATCTGACATTCCTGTTTTAGGAAGAGCAGCAGCTGGGGTTAGAGGTATTCGTCTAAGTGAAGGAAATAAAATTCAGGCAGTGATGTTAGAATATCGTAAACACGGTGAAGAAAACCAAGAATTTGAGGAAGATTAGGATAAAATAAAAGCACCATTAAAGGTGCTTTTATTTTATCCTAATCTCTATTTACCAAGACAATATTTTTTAAAAATGTTGTCTATTATTTCTTCGTCGTATTGCTCACCAATTAATTCATTTAAGTAGTTTCATGCTTGATGTAAATCAACATTAACAATATCAATAGGTAACCCATTAATAATAGCTGTTAATGATTTTTCTAAATTATTTTTTACATGTTCAACAAGAGAAATCTGCTCTAAATTGATTAAAATAAGCGAATCATTTCTTGTTAATTCTTCATTAACATGCATACCTTCAATTCTGTTTATTAGCTGATTTATATCGTTATTAATGGCGCTAGTAAAAACAAAATTTTTTTCTGAATTAGCTATTTCTTTTTTTTCCATATCGTTTATAAATTCACTTTTATTAAATACAACTATGTATTTTTTATTTTTTATTTTTTCAAATATTAATTTATTTTCTTTATCATTGATTGATTTGTAATCAACAACAAACAAAACTAATTCAGCTTCATCTATCATTTTAAATGATTTTTCAATACCAAGCCCCTCAACAATATCTTGGGTGTTTCTAATACCCGCGGTGTCAATTAAATTTAAGCTTATATTTTCTAAGTTAATTTCTCCTGTGACAATATCTCTTGTTGTTCCATGTATATCTGTCACTATTGCTTTGTCTTCATTCAATAATGCATTTAGTAACGAAGATTTACCAACATTGGTTTTACCAACAATTGCTGTTTTAATACCATTAGTATTTTTGACAGCCATTTTTGATCTTTTTAATAGTGCGCTCACTTCATCAGTAATTAATTCTAGTGCATGTGTTAAATCTTCAACACTACTTCCTTCAACATCATCATAATCAGGATAGTCAATAGAAACTTGAATTCTAGAAATAATATCCAAAAGATTTGCTTTTAAATTAGTAATGCTTTGGTTGTGAGCACCAGTCATGTTATTAACTCCAATTTTTAAAGCTAATTCATTTTTAGCAAAAATTAAGTCATTAATACCCTCAGCTTGAATTAAATCTATTTTGTTGTTTAAGAATGCTCGTTGACTAAATTCGCCTTTATTTGCCATTCTTGCCCCGTTCTTTATTATTAGATTGATTATTCTTTGAGTGTTTAATATACCACCATGGCAAGCAATTTCAACCACATTTTCACCAGTAAAGCTTGCAGGTGAAACAAAAGATGTTATAACAACTTCATCAACCAGTTCTTCACCGTCAAATAGTTTTCTAACTCAAACATTTTTTTCTTTTTTAATTTTTAATTTTAGTAGGTTATTAATTATGTTAAAACTTTCATCACCGCTTATTCTAATTAAAGAAATAGCTTGTGTTGATATATTAGTTGTTGGTGCCACTATAGTTTGATTTATGCTACTCATGTATGTCTCCTGTCATTATTAATTATTATACTATTTTAGCAATAAAAAAAGATTCCAAAGAATCTAATTGAATTAAGCAATGTTTCCACCAATTGTTCCACCAAGTGAAATCATAACAATTGAAAGAACAAATAATATTGTTAATATAGGTCACATAAGTTTAAAGAATTTTGTGTAATCAATTTTAGCAATACCAATAGCAGCCATAATAATCCCTGATGTTGGAGTAAATAAATTAATAAACCCGTTAGCCATTGAAAAGGCAGTTATAGAGCCACTAGCTAATACTTCAGGATCTTTTGAAAGAACTCCACCAGCACCCCCAAGTAATGGGAACACAGCTTTTGCAAACCCTGATGTTGATGGAATAAATAATGAAAGTGGAATAAATAAAATAAATAGAATTATTAAAATACCTACTGAAGAATTAATTCCCCCAATTGAACTAGCTAATCCAGATACAACCAGATGTTGAATAAATGATTTCTCAAGAGCTCAACCAATTCCCCCAGCAACGGCAATAACTAGACAAACACCAAATAAATCTTTTGCACCAGTCATGAATTGATCCAAGAAACCTTCTTCTCCTAATCCGTTAACTAAACCAAGCGCAATTGAAGAAACTAAGAAAATTGCTGAAACAACAATAAAATCACCATTACCAAATCCCTCAGCTTGACTAGATAAATAAGGAATATATGTGTTAATTCATTTTCCAAATTTATAAAAAGGACCTCAAGAATTATGAATTTTGGGATCATTTTCAAATCCTAAAATGCTATCTCAACCAACCATATAAAAAATCATTAAGATAAATGTTAAACCAAAAAATATTAAAGTTAATTTTCTTTTTCAATTCATATCAATTTTATCTGCAGCTTCATTTAGAAAAAACTTTTTGTCTTCTTCCATTGTTTTAAAAACAACAGACTTTTGAGGATTTCTTTTAACTTTTCAAGAGTATCACATGACAAAAATTATAGATGCAGCAGTCATAACAAATCAAGAAGCAATTCTTCAAACTAATCCATCACCAACAGATGTGTCAATTCCTGAACTATTAACAGTATCAACCGCAACTCCTATAGCAAACGGGTTAACTGTTGAATTCATCACTCCAACCCCTGCCCCAAGTAAAACAATCATAAATCCAGTTAATTTATCAAAACCAGCAGCCATCATTAAAGGAATACATATCATATAAAATCCTAAAGATTCTTCAGCAAGACCTTCAGCACTACCAACGATAGAAAAGAAAGTCATTAAAGGAATAATAGCTCAAATTTCTTTCCCTTTTAGCGCTGATGTTATATTCTGTGAAAATCCTTCTAGTGCTTTAGAACAAATAACAATATTTAGAAATCCTCCCAAAGCAACTAAGAAAACAATTATTTCAGCTCCATTAACAAAACCATTAATTGGAGCCATGAATAGATCAAATATTCCTAATGCAACAATTTTTTCATCATGTGCTGGAATTTCATTTCCATTTATATCAGTTCCTGCTTTAATATGCACTGTTGCACCACTTCACTTTAGAATTCAACTCATAAAAATTATGAATGCAATAATTAGTAAAAGAATGCTGAAAGCAGAAAGCATTTTAAATTGCTTTTCATTCGCTTTTCCTGAAACTTGTTTATTTCTTTTAAATGGATTTTTTATTTTAAAATCATTTTTCACTGTACTTTATCCAATCTATTTGTTAAGTAAATTGATTATATTAAAAAAAGAACATAATTTTTTTCTTTCTATTAAAATAACATATTACTTTTTCTTTAATATTTTTTTCTTTATTAGTTTTAAATCAGCAATAATACTTAAGTTTTCTTCAATTTTTATATTTGAATTAATTTCTCCATCTCAACCATCTGTATAAGGGTCTTTCTTAAATCTATATTCTTGAATTAAAAATACAAAAATATTTATTAGTAATGAAACAAGTAAAATAATTAAAAATCACATTCCTGACTGAGTTATTCCTCATTCACCTTTTGCAATATTTTTAGGTTCTCAGATAAAAGCAAAAATTCCAAAAAAAATAAAGATTGTCATAAAGAATGAAGAAATAATGCCACAAACCATAAATAATTTTGTTTGTTCAACATCAACTTTTTTAGTAAATCTATTAATAACCCCAGCAACCATAACGGCTAATACCATTATAAACACTAAAGCACTTGTTCCAGAAGAAAACCAATTTATATAATCTGCTGGTTTATTTAATAATTCTTCTATATTTTGAACGTTTCCACCAGACCCAACTGCTGAAGATATTCCATCTCAGCCTTCTCTTTTTGTACAAATACCTATTACTATTAAGAAAGTGTAAGCTACTATAAAAATAAACATTTGAATAACCCCAGCTTCTTTATAACTCATACTTCTTTTTTTAGTATAAATAGTTTTGTTATTTGCATCAGAAGCTAAATCAACAATAGCAATATCAACAAATATATTTGAACCAAGCAAACAAATACTCATTAATATTAAATTTGAAATAATTCTTGCAGCATTACTTTCTTTGCCACCTAGCATTTTTTCAAACAACTTAACAATTGAACCATCTGGAGATCCCATAAATAATGATAAAGCCATTAATACATAAAATACTGCAACAAATACCATTCCGGCAAATAAAGCTTTTGGAACTACATCTTTATGTGTTGCTGTTTTTTGTGCGTTAGCAATATAAACATAACCATCAAAGGCAAAAAGTATTCCACCAAAACCACCAAGAAATAATATTGGTGACCATTCATTTGTTCCCCAAGTATTTTTGTCATATCCACCATTTCATCAAGAACTAGTACCACCTGTTTTATCGATTAAAATAAAACCTGCAATAAATGCTATCAGTAGAGGTAAAAACTTAATTAAAATACCTACTATTTGAATTCTCCTATTAATGAATCTTTTGTATATTGATAGAATTGTGCAAGTTATAAAAATGCTTATGCCAACTAATAAATAAATTATTAATTGTTGGTAAGGGGCAATTGGCGCACCAATTGCTAATAATAAATAATTAACTGCTCCAGCCACAAAAACACTTTGTGTACTTGGAATATAAACTCATCCATACATAATTGAAAAGAAAGATGCTGTTTTTCTATTTATAAATATTTTAGCTCAGTTACCTAATGTACCATTTCCAAAATGCTTAGTTGAAGAAGAAATCTCAATAAAAACAATCATTGACATAATACAAATAATGCCAACAAAAGATCAAAGAATTATTGCAATTATTGGGTTGTTTGTTTGATTTAATAATTCACTATTTTTCATATAAATTCCAGAACCAATTACAGTTCCAATAACCATTACAAAAAGAGTCAAAAATTCAAACGTTTTAGTTTTAGTTTTTTTGGTGTTCATTTTTTTAACTTTCTATATGTTTAGAAATAATTGTAATATAAAAATTTTAAAAGTGTAAAGCAAAATAAAAAACACTTTAGTGTGTTTTATTTAATATATTCTGTGTTGTCAAAGTAAGGTCTTAAAACAATTGGTAAAATTAATTTTTCACCATCTCAATAGTTTTCTAGAATGGCAGCTAATAGTCTATCAATAGCAACTCCAGAACCATTTAATGTATGTACTAGTTTTACTTCCCCATTTGCATCGCGATATCTAGTTTGCATATTTCTTGCTTGAAAGTCAGTACAATTTGAACAACTTGAAATTTCGCGATATTTATTTTGTTCAGGAAATCAAACTTCTAAATCGTATGTCTTTGTTGAACTAAAACCAACATCCCCTGTACATAATTCGACAAGTCGATATGGTAAATTAAATAATTGAAGAACTGCTTCTGCATCACGAACCATTGCTTGTAATTCTGCTTCACTTGACTCTTGATCAGTTATTTTAACTAATTCAACTTTATTAAATTGGTGTAGTCTTATTAGCCCTTTTGTATCTCTACCAGCGCTACCAGCTTCTTGTCTAAAGCACTGAGAATAAGTTGTATAGTGAATAGGCAATTGAGTTAAATCTAAAATTTCCCCAGCATGTAAATTTGTTAAAGGAACTTCACCTGTTGGAATTAAATATTGATCATTTGTAGTTATATAAGCATCTTCTTTAAACTTTGGTAGTTGGCCTGTTCCATACATCGCTTGTGAATTGACAAGAAGAGGAACAGTTATTTCTGTGTATCCTTTACTTGTGTGTAAATTTAATAAAATATTAGATAAACTTCTAACTAGTTTTGCTCCTAATCCAGTATAAACAACAAATCTTGAACCACTCAATTTAGGACCAGCTTCAAAATCAACTAGCTTTAATTTATCAGCAATGTCTCAATGAGCTTTATCATGGTTTTTTACAAATTCTTTTCCTCAAGTTCTTATTTCAACATTATCATTATCATCATTTCCAACTGGCATTTTATCATTAGGAATGTTAGGTATATTCTGCAATTTAATTGTTAATTGTTCTTGAATTGCTTTTAACTTTTCATCTAATATATCGATTGAAGAATTAATTAAAGTTACCTCATTTTTAATTTTATTAGCGTCATCAATTTGCTTATCACGCATTAATTCGCCGACTTGCTTTGATAAATTATTTTTATTTGCTTTAAGATTCTCCACTTCTTTTAGAATAGATTTTCTTTGAATGTTTAATTCTACAACTTCATCTAATATTAATGAATATTCTCCATTTCTTTTATTTAGTTGTTTTTTAACTTTAACTAAATTATTTTCAATAAAATTTATATCTAACATTTTTCCTCCGACTTCACTAAGTGATTACTATATAAAATTATAATACAAATTCAAATGTAAAAAATCTATTCTTATGACAGAGAAAGCATAATTGTTTATTTATTAAAGAAATAAGGTAAAATTTAAAAATGTATAGGAGATAGCAAAATGGATTTACAAATAAGAGCAATAAGCCATAAACATAATGCAAAAATAGCAATAGTAGATATTAGTGAAAGTATGAGACAAATTTGTGATTTGCAACAAACAAATCCTTTTGTAAGCATCGCTTTATCAAAATTTACTTTAGGTAATACATTAATTTCACTAGATAATAAAGAACTTGCAAAAATTAATTCAAATTATATTTCAAATAATGGAGCAGTTAAAAAAATGATTGCCGAATTTCAAAACAATAAAGTTAGAGCGTATGCACAAGTTAAAGATTTTGAGATTGAACAATATATACCAAAACTAAGTAACAACCCGGTTTATGCAACAATAGGAACTCAGGGACAACTTTTAAACAGTAGAGATATGGGCCTAAAAGAACCTTATGTTTCAACAATTAATACTGATTCACCTAATATGGATCATATTTGAATGGATTTTTTAAGAGATAGTAATCAAGTTGGTTCTTTACTAACAAGTGATGTAAAACTTGATAAAGAACTAAAAATTCAAAAAGTTGTAGGTATATTAATTCAATTATTACCAGAACATACTCAAGAAGATATTGAATTGTTGGAATCAAAATTGGGAAATACTAACTTTATATGTGAAATCTTAATCAAATCAACAAATTATTATGAAGTTATCAAAGAAATTTTTGAAGATGCAACAATTTTAGAAAGCAAAGAGATTATTTTTGAATGTACATGCAATGATAAAAAAATATTGAACTCAGTTAAATTATTAGGAAAAAATGATATTGAAGAATTAATTAACAATAATGAAAATGTTCAAGTTATTTGTGATTTTTGTAATAAAGAATACATTGTTAAAAATGAAAAGCTTAAGCAATTAATTTAATTAGAGCAAAAGGAGAGGCAATATATTTGTCCAAAATCCTTTTGTTTTTTTCTATTAATGATAGAATTATAAAGATATTGTTTTAACATTTTTAAGAAAGAATAGGGACAAATAATGGCTAATAACAAAAAAAATGCTAGTGCCAACACTTGGTCTAAGGCAGAAAATACAAAAACTGTTAATGCACAAAAAGCAGCTCAAGTTAAGAATGAAGCTGCCTACAATAAAGAAATTGTTGATAAATACAAAGAAGCTATAAGTTCAACAAATAAATCATTAAATAAAAAATCAGTTTCAAAAAAAATAGCTGAACCTAAAACTGAAGAATCAAAAATAGCTGAGGTAAAACAAACAGTTAAAAAAGAACTGGGACCTAAGGCTAAAGAAGTTAAAGTTCAAAACATTAAAGAAACGCCAAAAAATGAAGGTTCTCTAAGCAAAAGAGAACAAAAATTGATTGAAAAATTAAATGAAAAAGAATCAATTAAGCAAAAACTTGCAGAAGAAAAAAAATACAAAAAAGAAAATAAAAAACAAGCTAAATTGATTTATAAAGAACAAATGCAACAAGAAAAAGAGAGAATTCTTTTTAAAAAACAAGCAATCGAATTAAAAATGAAACAAGAAGCGGAAGCAGAAACTAGAAGAGTTGCTGCTGAAAAAGCAAAAGCTGCAAAAGAAACAGAATTGGTTGAAACTAAAAGAGTTGACGCTGAAAAAGCAGAAAAGGAAAAACAAGCAAGGGAATTAAAAATGAAACAAGAAGCAGAAGCAAAAAAACTTTTAGAAGAAAAAGCTGAAACAAAAAAACCAGTAGCTAAAAAACAAAAAAAAGCTACTAAAGTTGAAGTTGTTGAAGTTAAAGAAATTGAAGTTTTTCAAACAACAGCTGAGTCTGAAGCTAAACGTGAATTTATTGAACTTGAACCTAAAGCAAATTTTGATAAAGGTGTAAAAGGTTTAAAACAAAAAAATAAATATCAAAAACAATTAACAAATAAATATTCAAAAGATATTTTAAGTCAAGGAACTATTGTTACAACTGCAAATTGTCGCCCAAATACTTTAGAACATATTATTGAACTAAAAAATGTTAGAAAATCATATATAACTGGAGATTTGGAAACACCTATTTTAAAAGGTATTGATGTTAAATTAGATAAAGGTGATTTCATTGTTATTCTTGGACCATCAGGATCAGGGAAAACAACTTTCTTAAATGTTATTTCTGGATTAGATAAAGCAACTGAAGGTGATGTATTCATCTTGGGTTCAAATTTATCTTTATTAAAAGATTCACATTTAACAAAATTTAGAAGAAGAAATGTAGGATTTATTTTCCAACAATATAACTTATTAACAAACTTAACTTCTAAAGAAAATGCTGAAGTTGGGCAAAATCTTGCAAATAAAGATAAGCAAGGAATGAGTATTGAAGAAATCTTTGAAACTATTGGAATGAAGGAACAAATGAACAAATATCCTCACCAAATGTCGGGGGGGCAACAACAAAGGGTTTCTATCGCTAGAGCGTTAGCAAAAAATCCAGAAATATTGTTTGCTGATGAACCAACAGGTGCTTTAGATGAAGAAATGGGACGTAAAGTTCTAGAAATTTTAGTAAAAGTTAACCGTGAACAAAAAACAACTGTTGTTGTAGTTACTCACAACCCTAACATCGCGAAAATTGCTAACACAGTAATTCATATTAAAAATGGATTAATTGACAGTTTAGAGAAAAATAAGAAGCCAGCAGATCCAAAAACAATCGAGTGATCTTAGAAAATGAACCAATAATGGTTCATTTTTTGTTTTTATTAATAATAAGTTTTATAATTAAAATATCATATAAAAGAAAGTTGTTGAAATAAAATGAAAAAACTATTATTAACACTATCATCTGTATTTATTATTGCTGGTGCTGCAGGTTCTGTTGTTTCTTGTGGAGTTAGCCCAGAGAAAGAAGTAATATTTGCTCTTATTGGAGGTTATTCAATGAGTGACACTGATTTAGAAAAACTTAATGCTTATAAAGAAATGGCTGATGAGTTTAATGAAGAACACAAAAACGAAGAAAATTTCGTTCCTATTAATGTTGTTTGAAGAGAGTCAAGTTATCTTAATAATGCTGTTTTAACAGGTGATAATCTACCAGACTTATATATTTCATATGTTGATGCTGCTTCTACTTACTTGGAGTCAACTGTGGCTGATCAAGTAAGAGACATGGAAAAATCAATGGGCGAAGATGGTTTTAAAAAATTTACTGATGATTTAATAACCCCAGCTTTTATTGAAGAAGGTAAGTATAAAGAAACTCAAGTTGTATTCCCTTTTGGTAAATCATTTGATATTTCAGTTATAAATGTAAATTTATTATTTCAATTTATGGCTCTTTTTGAAGAAGAAAGTGTAAAGTCAAAATTAACAAATCTTGAAGAAAAATATAAACAATACAATGCCAAAAGAAAAAATGTACTTGAAAATAATACTGAAATGTCAGGAACAAGAATATTTAAAAATGGTTTAACAATTGTTCAAAATAATCAATATCTAAAACAAAATGATCTAGAAGTTCCTATTGATAGTACAACTTACAATTATTTAGTAGACTTATTTTTAAAAGTTGATAATTCAATTGATGGGATTAAATCAATTTTTGCGTCAACTAAAAATGTTTTAGCATTAACAATCGCAATGAATCAAATTATACAAAAAAATCTTTTAGATGTAACTGTCAAAATTGATAATAATAAGTATGTTAAACCAAATGAAAAATTTAATTTTGCTTTTGGTATTGATTCACTTGATAATAAGTACTACATGGACTACGCTTCAACAAGTGAAGGTCATGAGATTATAGATATTCAAAATGACAAGGATTTTTGATATAACGCAACTTATGAAAATAAAAAGGCAAATATCACATTGAATTCTGAATCTCAAAGTTTTAAGGATACATCAAAATACCTACAAGGTATGAAGAAAATTGCATTAAGTAATTTTGAAAAAGATAAATCTGTACCAATAAATTATTCAGAACAATGAAATGGTGTTTTTTCAACATCAAGATACGAACAAAATTCTCAATCTAAAACATATATAACACAAGACTTTACAAAAGGGACTATGTTTATGGGAAGTGCATCATCTGCAAATGATTTTTATTTTACAACCTCATGAACAAAAAATCTAGATGTATACAATAATCAAAACTTACCGACACAAAAAGAAACAGTTACTTATACACCAGTTACAAGAGCCGATGTTATAACAACTTCTAAAACAAATGAATCAAATCCGGAAAAAGCTGTTTTTATGTCACAAGGTAGAGGAATAGCTGGATTTAAATCTAATGGAAGCAACGCTTTGTATAAAGAAGAAAGTGTTAAAAATTTCTTGAATTACATTATGCAACCAGTACCAGCTGCTAGATTTGCGCTAAGAACAAGTTATATGCCAGCGACAAAATCCGGAATGCTTATTTATGAAAATTATTTAAATGGTAATTATAATAATAATGAAGGAAATCCAAAAGATAAAAAAGCACTTATAAAAGTAGTACAAGAAATAGAAGCATCATATAATTCAAATAGTATCACTGAGCACCAAGCTGAAGAATTAATACCAGAATATTTTGGGCAAATATTAACAAATAACAAGCCCGAATGAAAAGCAGGAATTAGTCCTGTAAATACAGGTTTTATAAATGATTACTTAAATCCAAAAATTGGAAATGAGGTTCATCTTGAAGAAAACAAAGTTAGTCTTGTTTCATCAAAAGCGCACCCTGTAACAGATATAGTGAGAAGTGGAATAAAAAACTCAATATCAGGAACAAATGGAATTATGGATTTAGCAAAAAAACCTAATATGAGTTTTTATGATTTAATTAAGTCACCAAGCAATGCAACTGATTCTGCCTATTTAGCATATTGATTAGGTAGACAACAAGGCGATTTCTACAAAGAAATTAATTTAAAATATTCATAAAAATAAAGAATAGTTAGAAGTAACTATTCTACGAATTAAAATTGGAACTGCAACACTTATGAGAAAATAATCTCATAGGCATTGCAGTTTTTTTGATACAAAAAAGCAACCCCTTGACCGACTAAAGCCCAAAGGAGTTACCATGAATAATTATAAACAAATATCTTTAAAAGAAAGAACATTAATTGAATATCTATTAAATGTTCAAAATAAATCAGTTTCTTTCATAGCTAAAGAACTAAATAGAAATAGATCAACGATTTACAGAGAAATCAAAAGAAATAAAGCAGCTGTAATTTATAAAGCTAAAGATGCGCAATTTACTAGAGGCATTAATAACACCTTATCTCATCAAAATGAAATAAATAAATATAAGGAATTCTTAAGATTTCTTTATGCAAATTTTAATCCAAAAAGCTTTAGTATTGATGTTTGCGTTTTTAAGGCCAAAGAACTTGGAATCAAAACCCCAACAACTCAAACTGTTTACAATTGAATTAAAAATAAACAAATAAAAATAAAATCAAAAGACTTGCTTAGACCTAGGTTTTGATGAAGAAAGTCTAGTAAATATAAGAAATATCTATGAGAAATTTCAAAAATGAACTCTATTCCAATTACTTATAGACCTAAAAATATTAATAAAAGAAAAGAAGTAGGTCATTTTGAAATAGATTTAGTTGTGGGTGCAGGTAACACTTCAAAAGCAATAATTACACTTGTCGAAAGAGTTACCCGAAAGGGTTTTGCAATTAAACTAGAAAATAAAACTATGAAACATACAACTGAAAAATTAAAAGAATTAATTGGAAAAGAAAATTTAAATATTAAATCTATCACTAAAGATAACGGTATGGAATTTAATCTTTTACATGAAGTCACACAAGAATTAAGCGTGCCACTTTATACATGTAATACGTATGCTTCTTGTGAAAAAGGCACTAATGAAAACTTTAATGGATTAATCAGAAGATATTTACCTAAGAAAACTAATTTTACAAATTTAACAGATGATAATATAATTGAAATATTAAATGAAATAAATAAAATGCCTCGTAAAATTCTGAACTACAAATCAGCTCAGGAATTTTATGAGACATTCGGTTAGAAGTGTTGCACTTCCAATTTTAATTTATAGAATAGTTAGAAGTAACTATTCTTTATTTTTACTGATGTAAATTTCGGTTAAATATAGTAATTTGCAAATAAGTAATATAGATACAAAAAAACTTTTTTTCAATATTTTTTATTGTTTTTATTTTAATTTTTAAATTATATATTTATAGAGCAACTAAATATATAAGAAACTTATACAGGGTAGCATAATGGGCTACTGACCCCGCCTTCAAACCAATTTGAAGACTATAGGACTTTTATAAAACTTTTTTATTTGGTTGAACAAAATAATAAAACATAAGAAAGGAATAATATGAAAAAAATATTAACTATATTAGCTGCTGTTGGATTAACAGCTACAACAGGAACAACTTTAGTAAGTTGTGGATCAGGGCAAAAAAATAATGATCAAGATTATACAAATGTTTCTGGAGTTACAGCTTGAAACAATAACTTAAAACAAGTACAAGGATTTGTTATTGATCAAATTGGAACAACTTTTGAGAGTTCAAGTGATATGAATGAAAAAATTAAAACAATTAATTTTTCAAAAGTAGCAAGAAAAAACATTTTGTTTGCAGACAACTTAGCTTTAGGAGAAAAACAAAAGGATATCGTTGATGAAGCAATTAAAAAAGCACCAAATCCAAATGAATTATTTAATTATTCAATTTATGTAGTAGCAGTTAGAAGCTCTACAAAACGCACTGGCACAAATAATCAAGACACATTAAAAGTAGATTATTTAGAAGTTAAAGATGGGGAATGAACTTACGCAACTTTTGATAATGTAAAAAGTTTTAAATACGAAAATGTTTTTGTATCATATAAAAAATAATATATTTTATTGTATAATTTCATTAACAACTTAATATGAAAAACTTATACAGGGTAGCATAATGGGCTACTGACCCGCCTCAAGACCAATCTTGAGACTATAAGTGTAAAGGTTTTTTTGGTTACCAAAAAAACCTTTTTTATTAAAATATCTAAAGTTTTTCTTTAGGTTGTGTTCAAAATTAGGGGAAAATATGAAAAAATTATTAGCAGTATTAGGAGCAATTGGTCTTACAACAATTGGAGCTTCAACAGTAGTTTCTTGTGGAAATGGTCAAAAAAATAAAGATACGCAAGAAACTGTTTTAAAATCAGTTCAAGAAAAAATAGTTGAATCAATAAAATTGGATTCAAATAAAATATATGAAAATCAAAATGATATTTATTTTGCTATGTCTGATTTAAAAAATCCTGAAACCTCAGAATTATTAAAGTTAGAAGGAGTTAAAGGGATTTCAGCTTCTTCAAAAGATTTACCAACAGGCAAACCAGATAATGAATATGATATTTGAATTAGACTATTAGGTACACAATCAAATCAAACAGATTTTATTCAAGAAAATCATAATTTATGAGCAGTTCAAATAAGCTATTTTGGTGCTAATAAATCAGAAGATGGAACATTGTCATGAAATACAAAATATACTCAAAATTATGATTTAAAATTCAAAGCAGAAAAGCAAAATTTATTAGTTACAAATTCAAATAAGGAAGAAATTACTGAAGCAACTTTAAATAACAGAGAATTGACTCTATATTTGGAAAACAAAAATTCTAGAGAGGCTATAGATTCTAAAATAGATATTGAAGGATTAAGTCAAGATTTATTTGAAGAACCCGTAGTTAAAATATCAACATATCCAGGTTTAACAGGAACAATTACATTTAAACTAAAACAAGAATCGATTTTACAAGCAGATCAAAAATTAACAATTAAGGCAGCTTCATTTAAGTCATTTGAATTCACAATAAAAACTGAAAATTTAAATTAGCAAAAATAAAATAGACTTAAGTTATCAATTGTAATTGGAAGTGCAACACTTGTGAGAAAATATTCTCATGAGTCACTTCCTTTTTTGCATAAAAAAAGTGAATACCTCAATAACCGTTCAAAGCACAAAGGAGTATTCACATGAATAATTATTAACATCTAAATAAAAAAGATAGATATTTGATTGAATATTTATACTCCAATTTTAGTAAAAAATATTCAAGTATTGATATTTGTGTTTTTAAAGCGAAGCAACTTGGTATAAACACGCCAACAACAAAAACTGTTTACAATTGAATCAATATAAATCAGTTAAAGATTAAACCTAAACATTTGTTGAGACCTAGATTATGATGAGAAAAATCAAGTAAATACAATGAACTCTTTAGAAAAATGAGCTAACTTAAATTCAATACCTATTTCGTTTAGACCTAAATGAATAAACAATCGTTCAGAGTTTGATCACTATGAAATTAATCTAATTGTTGGTGAAAAAAACAGTGGTTATATTTTAACTTTAGTTGAAAGATTAACTAGAAAAGCTTTTGCGATTAAATTAGAAAATAGAACAATGAAGCATACAAATGAAAAATTTTTAAAACTTATTAATAAAGAAAATATTATGCTAAAAAGTATCGCAAAAGATAATGGTATGGAATTCAATTTATTACATGAAATTACTAATAAAATTAATGTCAAATTATATACGTTTAATACTTATGCTTCTTGTGAACGTGGAACAAATGAAAATTTCAATGGGCTAATGAGAAGAGAATATCCAAAATCAACAAACTTTTCTAATTTAAACGATGATAAGATTAACTCATTACTATCAAAAATAAATAAAATGCCTTGAATAACTGCTTAGCTATAAAACTGCTAATCAGTTATTCAAGGCATTCGGTTAGAAGTGTTGCACTTCCATTTACAATTTATAACTTAAGTCTATTTTTTATATTATTTGTTTCTTTGATTTATATTTAATAATATCATAAAATATAACACTTATCATTATATTTAATATCTATATATATAAAATATTATATTATAATATCTTTAACTTAATAAAAATTAACTTATACAGGGTAGCATAATGGGCTACTGACCCGCCTTAAGACCTATCTTAAGACTATAAGATAAAAATATTTTATTTAATTAAGTTGTTTCTTTATTAAGTAATAATTTGTATAAAAAAATTAGGGGGATTATTTTTAAATGAAAAAATTATTATTAACATTATCATCTGTAACACTAGTTAGTACAGCTGGAATGAGTGTTGTATCATGTGGAGTGAAACCAGAAAAATCTGTAATATTTATGCTTCCAGGTGAAGCGGTTGGTACAGCTTCTATTGACAAAAAAGATGCATATATGGATATGGCTGAAGAATTTAACGCTATTCATAAAGACGAAACTGGATTTGTTCCAGTTGAAGTAAGATGAGCAAAGTCAGGAACAATTAACGACGCTATTTTAACAGGGGATAACTTACCTGACTTATATGTAAGTTATGCTGATGCAGTTTCACTGTACGCAAATACAAAAGTTGGAGATCAAGTTAGAGATATGGAATCTTCAATAGGTGAAGCTGGTTACAGTAAATTAACAGGTGATATAGTTGATGATTCTTTCTTAAAAGAAGGGCAATACAAAATGGATGGAAGCGAGAAAGCTACTCAAATAGTTTTACCTTTCGGAAAATCAGTTGAATTATCAGTTATTAACGTAAACTTTTTCTTAGAATTTGTTTCAAAAATTAAAACGGGTGCTTTAACTGAAGGAAATGGATCAGATGAAATTAGTGCATTCGATGGTTCTATTGTTGCAACTAAAGCAAGAACAGCTTTTGAGGAATTTAATAATAGCGAAAGAAAAAATTTAACTGGTGAAGGTAAATTGTCAGGAACTAAAGTTTATAAAGATGATTTAGTAATTAATGAAGCAAACTTAGGAAACAATCAAAATGCTAAGGAATCACTAGCTAGATTGGTTAATTTATTCAATGAATTAGGAACTGCAAACGCACAAAATATTGATGAAAAAATAAGAGAAATATTCTCAAAAAATGAAACAATCATTGATATGGCAACAGTTTATAATGCAGTTAAATCAAACTTTGATTTAAGATATGCAGATAAAAAAGGAGATCTTCATAATGTTAATAAATCAGCAGATAGTCATTTCTCATTTGGTATTGATTCATTAGCAAATAAATATTTTATGGATCAAGCAGCTAGAAGTGGAATAGCATCAATTGATATAACAAATAAAGATAATGGTTTTTTCTACAATGCAACTTATGATAAAGCAACTAGAGTTGCAAACGTTGAATTCGATCAAACTTCTGATTCTTTCCAAGATACTTCAAAATTTTTACAAGATTTTAAAGACATTGCATTATCAAATGATAATGCAAGTCAACAATTAACTTATAAAGAACAATGAAATGGAACATTAAATTTAAGCAGACAAGAAGGAACAACTAAATATTATACAAGTGATAGTTTCTTAGTTGGGTCATCATTTATGTCAAGTGGATCAACAGCAGGAGCTTATAATTTTGTTAAAGATAGATCAGTATCTAAAGATGAAACATACCAACCAGTTACTAATGCTGATGTATTAACAGCATCAACTTCGACAGCTCAAGGAAAAAAATCTGTTTTCATGTCACAAGGTCCAGGAATTGCAGGTTTTAAATCAACAGGTTCAAATGCAGCTGATAAAGAAAAAACAGTTACAGCATTCTTAAACTACATGATGCAACCAAAACAAGCAGCTGATTTTGCTTTAAAATCAAATTACATGCCACCAACAAAATCAGGAATGTTAATTTACCAAAATTATGTAAATGGTGACTTTAATAATACAAAAGGAAAAGTTGGGGATGCAAGTAACCAAATATTAAGTGGAGTAGTTAAAAAACTTAATGAAAAAAACGAAACAAATAATGGAACTGCATTTACTGTTGAAAACACATTTACACCAGTTCGTTCAACTTCAAAAAATAGATTAAGTTCACAAGCAGCACCTAATGCGGTTAATTCAGGATTTATTGAAAATTACTTAAACTTAGGAACAAACGTTCAACCAAGTAAAACAATTTTAGTTACATCTACACCAGCACCAATTGGTTCAACAGTTCGCGATGGAATAGCAACAGCTATGACAGGAACAGGAACAATAACAGATTTAAACAAAGCAAAAGAAGTTAAATTCACAGACTTACTGAATAAAGCAAACTATGTTTACAACTTAAATACATATGTAATGAAAAAAAATAACACAGACATGTTTAGTAAAATTAACATGACTTTCAAAAAAACACAAAACAAATAGAGAAAAAAATTAAAATAGAAAGTTTTTAAAAACATGAGTATTAAATTAAAAAATATAACAATTGACTATGGAAATTTCTTGGCGGTAAATGACCTAAGTGTAAATATTAATAAAGGGGAACTAGTTTCCCTTTTAGGACCTTCTGGTTGTGGAAAAACAACAGCATTGAATGCGATAGCAGGTTTAATTAACACAACATCAGGGCAAATTCTATTTGACGGTGTTGATGTGACACATAAAACACCTCAACAAAGAAATATAGGATTAGTTTTTCAAAGTTATGCGCTTTATTCACATATGAGTGTTTTTAAAAATATTGCATACCCTTTATATCACTCAAAAGATTTTAAAAAAGAATTAGCAAGAGATAATTTTAAATACAAAAACAGATTGAATGATTTAAAACAAACTAAAGCATTTGAGTTAGTGATTAAACAACAAAATGATTTTTTAAATGACTTAAAATCATTTTTAAAAGAAACTAATTATAAATTTAAATTACTTGAAACAGAGTTTTTAAAAAATCATAAAAATTCAATAGTTGAGTATACAGATCAATTGTTTGCTGATTTTGAAAATGCGGAAGTGTTAAAAAACCATTTAGTTAGTTATTTATATGACAAATTAAAAATTAAATTTAATGAAATTAAAGCTAGATTAGAATCAGTAATTTTAAGAAATTATAAAGCGTTGTTAGTTCAAAAATTAGATGTTCGCTTTGCTGGTACAATTGGGTACTATGCATGATTAAATGAAAAAAATGTTAAGGATAACCAAAAACACTTAGTTGAATTAATTAAAACAAGCAAAACTTCTAAAAAGCAAATTAGAAAAGAACAAAAAAAAGTCAGCTCAGAATTAGATATTTTTAATGGTTCATCAAGCCAAAATGGTTATGAAACATATAATCAAACTAAAACGGCTATAACAAATGATTTTATTGACCTACAAGTTTCAGAGCTTGAAAGAGAAATCGACGTTTATTTTGCAGAAGTTTTAATTAAAACTAAAACACCAATTATTGAAAATAGTAAAATTGAAGCAGCAGTGATTTTAATAAGTAAAAAAATTGAAACTTTCAGAGTCGCATATTTAAACAAACATGCAAAATTAAATGAAAAGTTTGTTAAAAAAGTTTTAAAGAAACTTCCAAGTGAAATTAATATTCAAAATGATTTAACAAAATACTTTATGAATATTTCAAAAATGGAATTTAACAATATTGAGAGAAAATTAAATGAATTAGTTTTCATTAGCATGCAAAATTTTGTTAATTCAGCGGAACAAAGTGAATTCACACAATTAACAAATTATTACTCAGTTAATATGAATGAACACTTAAATAATTCTGAATCAAGTGAACAACTTTTAAAAATTAACAAAGAAATTGAAAAAATCGTTTCACTACAAGAAGGTAAAAATGCTGACGGAGTTGATATTTTAAATATTCAAAATGCCGATTTTGCAAACTTTATGAATGAAAGAGAAGCTTTAACTGAAAGTTTATTAATAGTATATGCAGAAAAAACTGAAAGTTTTATTTCTGAAACATTTGTTAAATTGCCTTTATTGGTTGCAACAGAATTAGAAAAAAATTCAGTTAAAATTGATACTAAAGAAATTGAACAAGAAATTAGAAAAAATATTTATTCTAAAAAGAGAAAAATTAGAACATTGGTTTTAGAAGCGGCTAAACAAGTTGAAATTGAGTCTCAATTAAATAAAAAACCAAGTGAATTATCTGGTGGACAACAACAAAGGGTAGCTATTGCTAGAGCTGTAGTTAAAAAACCAAGTATTTTATTAATGGACGAACCTTTATCTAACTTAGATGCAAAATTACGTTTAACAACTAGAGAATGAATTAAGAGATTCCAGCAAAAAGTTGGTATTACAACTGTATTTGTTACTCATGATCAAGAAGAAGCAATGAGTATGTCAGATTCAATCTTTGTTATGAATAAAGGTGTTTTACAACAAAGTGGGACACCACTAGAAATTTATAATAAACCTAAAAATAAATTTGTTGCAAACTTTATTGGTACGCCAAACATAAACTTCATTGATGTTAAAGTTAAAAAATCAACATTTGAATTGCCATCAGGTGATAAATTAACTATTAAAGGTGAAAAAATAGAAAAAGAACAGTGAACATTAGGTATCAGACCTGAAAGAATCAGTATTTCAGGTACAAAAGGAAAAATATTCATTGGTGAAGGCGAAGTTTCATTAGTTGAACAATTAGGAAAACAAAACCACATTAAGGTTCGTTTAGAAAATGAATTAGAAATCACTTTAATTTTAGAACCACATGAATGAAATAATTTAAAAGATTCATCAACATTAAAGCTATACGCAAGAAAAGAAGATTTATACTTATTTGATGCAGAAACAAACTTAGTAGAGGTAAAATATGCGTAGAAATAAGAAAGATGAAGGCTTTGTCTTAATTGATGACAGAGTTATAAATTCTAAGGGTAAAAAGACAAAGCCCAAAAACATGGAAAAGGGTAGATTTGATCTTATAAACCAATTGATTTGAGTTTTACCAGGTCTATTTTTTGTATGTATATTCTCATATTTCTCAATATTTATTGTTTTTAAATATGGGTTAAGTGCAAATGGGGCAAATGGAGTTTTTATTTTAAGTATTAAAAATATTGGTAACTTATTTACTGAACCAACTCATGAATTCCCAATAGCGTTAAGAAATACATTGATTTATGTTTTAGTATCTGTGCCAATTTCTTTATTAATCGCACTTTGAACAGCTAAAGCTTTAAGTAATGTTTTAAGTAAGAGAGCATTTGCTTTCTTCCAATCAGCATTTTTCTTACCATATGTAACATCAGCTTTAGCTGTTGCTATGGCATTCTCAATATTATTTTCAACAAGTAATACATCTCTTTTAACTCAATTACTAACTAAATTAGGATTATCAAGAGTTGACTGAAAGGAACCTAAAAATGCAATGATTATGTTAATTATTTATGGGGTTTGAAAAATGCTTCCATTTAAAATTATTATGTTTACAGCAGCATTTTTAAGAGTTGATAAACGCTTGTACCAAGCCGCATCAATTGATGGTGTTCCAAAATGACAACAATTTTGAAAAATATCTGTTCCACAAATTATGCCAGTTATCATTTATATGATTACAACAGGAATTATTGGTTCATTTAAATTTATGCCATTTGGATTATTTGCAAACTATGAAGAAGCTGTTAAATCACAAGCACAAACAGCAGTATTCTTTATATTCTCAAGAATAAACTCTGGATCAGGAAGTTTACCATCATACAGTACTGGTGGTGCCGCTTCTATAGTATTGATGGTTATTATTTTAGTAATGACATTAGCAAATAGACAATTAAGTAAATTCTTAAATAAAAAATATAGATAGGAGTCAGCATGGAAAAAAGAACAAGTGAATGAAGTAAAAAAAATAGAACTGAAGAGTGAAACAGAACTAATTCTTTTAAGAGGATTTCAGTTAAAGAAAAACCCTTAATTCAATCTGAACCTATTATTGAAAGTACTGTAGTAAAAACAAATGTTGCTGTAATTTCAGATACTGAAATTCAAACAGCAGAAATTAAATTAACAAAAAAAGAAAAATATGAAAAAGATCTAGTAAAACAGGAAACTGAAATTTCAAGAAGAGAATCTGAAATTGTTATTCAGTCTAATTTCTTTAAAAGATCTTGATTAAAAATTTGTCTTTCTTGATTTATGTTTTGAAATAAAAAACAATTTAAGTTTAAACATGCTTTTTACATTAGAACAGTAAATAGAAGAAAAGATAAAACAATTAAAATGGCAGGTGATGTTTGATATAGACAAATAGGATCAAATATTTCTAACTATACTGTATTAATTATTATGCTTATTGTTATGATTTTCCCTTTTTATTGAATGTTAATAACATCATTTAAGCCATACTCAGAAGTTGATACTGGTGTAATGGAATCTCTTTGACCTAAGCATTGAACTTTACAAGCATATAAAGACATGTTCTCTTATGTAAACAGTTCAGGTGCCAAAGATTCAATTCCATTCGAAAGATTTTTCTTTAACTCACTATTTATTGCATTGATTTCTACATTAGTGCAATTAACTGTTTCAGTTATTGGTGGTTTTGCTATTTATAACTGAAGAACAAAATTTAACTCGCTATTTATGATAATTATGTTCTCAATAATGATGGTTCCTGGAGAAGCCATGTTATTAGGTAGATACTGAATATCAGTTCAAATGCAATGAAGAGATACTTTATTTGCATTAATTGTTCCATTTATTGGTAATGTATTCACTATATATCTTATGAGTAATGCTTTCTATGGACTAAATAGAGATTTAAAAAGAGCAGCTAAAGTAGATGGATTGTCAAGTTTCCAATACTTCATGAAAATTGCTTTACCTGCTGTGAGTGCAACAATATTAACATCATTCATTATTTCATTTATCGAATCATGAAACTCAGTTTTATGACCAATCACAGTTATCGATAATCAAACAGGTCAATGAAGAACAATTCCTATGTTGCTTTATTCACTAATGAATGTTAGTGGTATGACATCTGAAGAATTCCCAATCGCAGACCCAATTAACGTAAAAATGGCAGCTTCAATTCTAGCAATTTTACCAATGATTGTTGTGTTTATTGTATTCAATAAATGAATTATTAATGGTCTAACAAAAAGAAGTGTTGGAGGCACAAAAGGATAATGAAGAAAAAAATAAATTTAGTATTTTTAAGTCTTATATTAGCTCTAGTTGGGTTTTTATCAATTATTACAGTTTCTTGTGCGTCAAAAATTAAAGAGATAACAGGAAACGTATCATTTTATGTTCTATCTATAGGTAGTGGTAACTTTACATTTTTAGAAAAAGACGGCCATGCGGTTGTTATGGATTGCGGAACTGGTTTAAATAGCGGAGGAGATTCATTAGAAACTGAAACTGATGCATTAAACACAGGCTATTGAGGCAATTATGCAAATAAAACTGATGCTGATAATATAATAAATTTTATGAAAAATACAGCAAATGTTAAAGTTATTGATGCTATATTTATTTCTCATAAACATACTGATCATTATAATACTTTAAAATATCTAGTTGAGTCATTTGAGGTAGGAACGATTGTTGCTCCTACTGATAGCAAAGGATTGGAAACTGCTGTAAAACAATGAAAACCATCAGGTAATACGATTGTTGATACTATTTTTTCAAAAACTTATGATTTTTTAGGTGGAACATTTGAAAATTTAACAGCTTATTCTTCAAAAAAAGTTGTTAAAAGTTTATATACAAATACAGACCCAAATGCTGTAAGTATGGTTTTACGATTCAAAGTAAATGGTGAAGTATTCATGCTTCCAGGTGATATGGAAGATAATACAGCAGTAATTAGAGATTCAAAATTTAGAAAAGCGGCAGCTTCTCAAAAAGTAGATGTGTTTTTGTTACCACATCATGGATCACAAAATGGTGCAACTGATTTAATTCCATTAATTGGGAATAAAGAAAAATCGCCTAAACATGTAATCATTTCTGGAACTGATAATTTAAATGGATTTGAACCTTGGGCAGCAAAACGTAATGCTATTACTAATGCTCAAGGACCTATTGGAATGTTATTAAACACATATTCAAAAGATAAAAGAGAGTATATTCATATTACGGGAGCAGTTAATTATAATGTTCTTAATGAATTTGGCGATCATGTTGATAAAGAAAATACTGAATCAACATTTGAATATAAATTTTCTGAAGGTATATGAAATTTTGTTGTTCATGAAGAAAATATTGCAAATGGCTTTAGAGTAAAATAAAATAATAAATTAAATAAACTTATACAGGGTAGCATAATGGGCTACTGACCTGCATTGGGACCTATTTCAAGATTGTAAGAAAATTATCAAAGGATTCATTCATAGTAATGAATCCTTTTACTTTCTAAACTTTTAGTAATAATATGTTTAATAATCTTTGTTGTTAGAAATATATTTTGTTAAAATAAATAAAAGAAAAGAGTGATTTTATGCCAATCTTAAAATTTAATGGAATATCTGAAGAACAAATAAAAGAGTATTCAAAAAAAATAAATGAGCTTGTTGATTTAATTGTTGCAAAGCCAGAAGCTATTTTGATGATAAACAATGACAAAAATATTTATGTAGCTGAAAATACAAATAAGAGAATTTATGTTGAAGTTGATTGATTAGCAAGACCAGAAGAAGCTAGAGTAGCACTAGTTAAACACTTAACAGATTTTTTTGGTGGGCAAGGAATCACAGTTTCTGCTAAGTTTACAGAAATTAATAAAGATTTATATGTAAATAATAATAGAATGGGTTAATAATGAAAATAGGAAATATTGAAATAAAAGGAAAATTAGTTCAAGGACCAATGGCGGGTGTTTCTAACCCGCCCTTCAGACTAATATCAAAGTTAAAAGGTGCTGATCTAGTTTGTGCAGAAATGGTTTCTGTTGAAGGAATGACACATAATAATAAAAAAACTTTTAGTATGTTAACTGTTGAAAAACAAGAACACCCAATGAGCATGCAAATTTTTGGTAATGATGTTGAATCATTTATCGTTGCGACTAAGTGAATTGATGAAAATGTTGATTGTGACATTATTGATTTAAATATTGGTTGTCCAGCACCGAAGGTTGCAGTTAGATCAGCAAGTGGATCAAGTTTATTAAAAACGCCAGAATTAATTTATGACATTGTAAAGGCTGTTGTAGAAAATACAAAAAAACCAGTAACAGCAAAAATTAGATTAGGTTGAGATAAAGAAAGCGTTAATGCAGTTGAAGTGTCTAAGTTAATTGAAAAAGCAGGGGCTAGTGGAATTACTGTTCATGGTAGAACAAGAAGCGAATTTTATTCAGGACATGCTGATTGAGAAAAAATAAAAGAGGTTAAAGAAGCTGTAAATATTCCAGTTATTGGTAATGGTGATGTTATTGATGGACCAAGTGCGAAAGCAATGCTGGATTTAACTGGTTGTGATGGAGTTATGATTTCAAGAGGGTGCCAAGGTAATCCTTGAATATTTAGCGAAATTGCTCATTATTTGGAAACTGGTGAAGAATTACCTAAGCCAAGTTTTGAAGAATGAAAAGAAACAGTATTAAAGCATGCTAAAATGTTAATAGATTATAAGCATGACCAAGGTAGTGCAATTAGAGAATTTAGAAAGCACTTAACTTGATATTTTGCGGTATTACCAAAAACAGAAACTTTAAATCAGTTAAAAGAAGAAGCAAATAAAATTAATACATTTAATGATTTAGAAGAAATTATAGAAAAGTATAAAGAGGTATAAAATGTCAGAAAGAAAATTTAGTGAACAAGAATTAGTTCGTAGAGTTAAACTTAAAAAATTAATTGAAAATAATTCTAATCCTTATGAAGTAAGCAAATATGTAAGAACTCACTCATTGAAACAATTGCTTGATTTATACAATAGTTATGAAAAAGATGAGTTATCAACTTTAAAACAACCAGAAATTAGTATTGCAGGAAGAATTAAACTTTACCGTGAAGCTGGAAACAAAGCAGCATTTTTAAATATTGAAGATCAAGATTCAGATATTCAAATTTATGTAAGGCAAGACGAAATTGGTGATGCAGCATTTGCTAACTTCAGAGAATTAGACCTTGGAGATATTGTTGGATTTAAAGGAATCATGATGAAAACAAACCATGGTGAACTTTCATTAAGAGCGAAAGAATATGCTTTATTATCTAAAGCATTAAGACCTTTACCTGACAAACATGCTGGGATTCAGGACATTGAGGAAAAATACAGAAGAAGATATGTTGACTTAATTACTAATCCAGAATCAAAAAGAGTATTCCAAGCTAGAACTAAAATTATTAGAACTATGCAACAAATTCTTGATGAAAAAGGTTACATGGAAGTTGAAACACCAATTTTACATAGCGTAAAAGGTGGGGCTGCTGCTAAACCATTTATTACACATTATAATGCACTTGATGTCGATGTATATTTGAGAATCGCAACTGAACTACATTTAAAAAGATTAATTGTTGGTGGATTTGATGGAGTTTATGAAATTGGAAGAATCTTTAGAAATGAAGGAATGAGTACAAGACACAACCCTGAGTTTACTTCTTTAGAATTGTATGTTGCCTATGAAGATATGTTTTTTTTAATGGATTTAACAGAAGAAGTATTTAGAAAATGTAATTCAGCAGTTAATGATTCACCAATTATTGAATATGGTGGACATAAATTAGACTTATCAAAACCATTTAAACGCTTACACATGGTTGACGGAATTAAGCAAGTAACTGGAGTTGATTTTTGAAAAGAAATGTCAGTTAATGAAGCTTTAGAATTAGCAAAAAAACATAATGTGTATGTTGAAAAACATAATTATACAGTTGGACACATTATTAACTTGTTCTATGAAGAATTTGTTGAAGCTACAATAATTGAACCAACATTTATCTATGGTCACCCTAAAGAAATATCACCATTATCAAAATCAAATGCTAAAGACCCAAGATTTACAGATCGCTTTGAATTGTTTATTGTTGGAAGAGAATATGCAAATGCATTTAGCGAACTAAATGATCCAATTGATCAATATGAAAGATTTAATGAGCAAATCAAAGAAGCTGCTGCTGGAAACGATGAAGCAACTGAAATGGATATTGATTTTATTGAAGCATTAGAGCATGCAATGCCTCCAACTGCGGGTATTGGATTTGGAATTGATAGACTTGTTATGTTATTAACAAATTCTGAATCAATCAAAGATGTATTGCTATTTCCACAATTAAAACCAAGAGATTAGTATGCTATAAGTTATAAAATAAAAAACATTTTAAAAATAATTGTATTTAACTTTTTATTTTTTAATATTAATTTTTTATGTATAATTTATATATGTAATTAACAGTATTTGTATAAACCAATATAATGGATTGGTGTCTCTACGACTAAACCTATTTAGTCTCTATAAGTTACTGTTTAAACTTATTTGGATCTTAAATCCCAATTCTGTTAATTACACCTAGGTAAATTTATCGAAGGGGTTTATAATGGAATTTAAACACAATTTAAAATTATTAATTTCTAGAGAAGAAATTGCAAAAAAAGTTGCAGAATATGGCGCTATTTATAATGAAAAATATAAAGGAAAAACACTTTCTTTAGTAACAATTTTGAATGGCTCTGTATTCTTTTTTGCCGATTTTGCAAGAATGTTAGAAATGCCGATAAAAATGGATACAATAACCGCGTCAAGTTATTCAGGAACTAAATCAAATAGAGAATTAGTTTTTCATAAAAAAATAACAAAACCCATTATTGAAAACCAACACGTTTTAATTATTGAAGATATTATTGATTCAGGCTTAACTTTAGAAAAAGTTTATGAATATATTTTATCTTTAAAGCCAAAGTCTTTAGAAATATTAACTTTAGCATCAAAAAAATCTAACCATAAAAATTTTAAATATAAGTATACATCATTATTTGAGGTTCCCGATATATATGTTTTAGGTTATGGTTTCGAAATTGATGACCTTTATAGACAACTTCCAGAAATTTATACTTTAGAGGAAGAATAGGGTTTAGAATGAAAAGATCAAGAACTGATGATTTTAAAGTTAAAGATAAAAAACTTAATTATTTAAAATCAACAAATGTAATTGCTAAATATTTTAACTTTAGTAATTTAAATACAACATTCAAAAAAGAAATCATAGGTGGTATAAGTACTTTCCTTTCAATGATGTACATTTTATCAGTAGAGCCAGCAATATTAGGAAGTGCACCAAGCATTAATGGAAATGGCACAATGGACAGCAATGGTGTGTTTTTAGCAACAGCTCTAGTTGCAGCTATTGCAACGATTGTTATGGGTATGAGCGCAAATGTTCCTATTGCACTAGCACCAAGTATGGGCTTAAATGCGCTTTTTGCGTTTAATATAGCTAAAACAGGAAAAATTGGGTATGAAGGTGCATTAATTGCAGCAATGATTTCATCAATAATTTTCTGCATTATATCTATAACAAAATTGAGAGCATTAATGATTAATGCTCTACCACATTCACTACACTTGATTATTGGTGTGTCAATTGGGTTTTTTATTGCTTATGTAGGTATATCAAATATAGGTTTTGTTTCAAAAACAGATTCTAATTTACCAATAGCGGATTTATCAAATTTTAAATTAAACTATCCAGGAATGATAATTGGTTCAATTGTTTTATTTGGTTCAATTATATTATTTTATAAAAAATTCTTTGCTCCAGTTGCGGTCATGATGATTGGAGGATTTATTGTTGCATTGATTTTAGCAAATACAGTTGATAATGAAGCAATAAAACATTCATTAGGAAATGCTAAATGATCTGATAGTGAATGAAACTTTGGACATTTATTTAACGGATTTGCTTCGAATATCAAAAATTCATTTTCAGAAATTGGTAATTCAGAAATTTGAAATAAGCCCACAATGTATGTTTCAATTTTTGTTTTAGTAATTTTAAATTTCTTTGATGCAACAGGTACTTTAACTTCAATAAACATTGAATTAAATAAAGCTGTTGGAGAAGACAAACAAATACCTCAAAAAGCTTTAATAATTGATGCTGGGGCAACAATTATAGGATCAGGCTTAGGGGTATCTCATATGGCATGTTATAGTGAAAGTTGTGTAGGTATTTCTCAAGGTGCAAGATCAGGCTTTGCAAACATTATAACTGGGTCATTATTCTTACTAAGCATTCCTTTATTCCCGTTATTCAAAATGATGCCAAATTGTATTTCTGGGGCAGCAACTGCTTTTATAGGAACTATAATGATATCTTCAATTACAGAAATAGAGTGAAAAAAACCAGAAATTGGAGTATCAGCATTTTTTAGTATTTTATTTATGGTTATAACTTACAATATTGCTAATGGTATTGCTGTTGGAATAATTGCATATACAGTCACATCTATAGGAGTAGGAAAAACAAAAGAAGTAAAACCTGTAATTTGAGCATTAGATGTTTTATTCATACTATACTTTATTGCAACTGCATTTATTCAATAAAAAATCAGCTCAGCTGTACGAATTAAAATTGGAACTGCAACACTTATGAGAAAATAATCTCATAGGCATTGCAGTTTTTTTGATACAAAAAAGCAACCCCTTGACCGACTAAAGCCCAAAGGAGTTACCATGAATAATTATAAACAAATATCTTTAAAAGAAAGAACATTAATTGAATATCTATTAAATGTTCAAAATAAATCAGTTTCTTTCATAGCTAAAGAACTAAATAGAAATAGATCAACGATTTACAGAGAAATCAAAAGAAATAAAGCAGCTGTAATTTATAAAGCTAAAGATGCGCAATTTACTAGAGACATTAATAACACCTTATCTCATCAAAATGAAATAAATAAATATAAGGAATTCTTAAGATTTCTTTATGCAAATTTTAATCCAAAAAGCTTTAGTATTGATGTTTGCGTTTTTAAGGCCAAAGAACTTGGAATCAAAACCCCAACAACTCAAACTGTTTACAATTGAATTAAAAATAAACAAATAAAAATAAAATCAAAAGACTTGCTTAGACCTAGGTTTTGATGAAAAAAGTCTAGTAAATATAAGAAATATCTATGAGAAATTTCAAAAATGAACTCTATTCCAATTACTTATAGACCTAAAAATATTAATAAAAGAAAAGAAGTAGGTCATTTTGAAATAGATTTAGTTGTGGGTTCAGGTAACACTTCAAAAGCAATAATTACACTTGTCGAAAGAGTTACCCGAAAGGGTTTTGCAATTAAACTAGAAAATAAAACTATGAAACATACAAATGAAAAATTAAAAGAATTAATTGGAAAAGAAAATTTAAATATTAAATCTATCACTAAAGATAACGGTATGGAATTTAATCTTTTACATGAAGTCACACAAGAATTAAGCGTGCCACTTTATACATGTAATACGTATGCTTCTTGTGAAAAAGGCACTAATGAAAACTTTAATGGATTAATCAGAAGATATTTACCTAAGAAAACTAATTTTACAAATTTAACAGATGATAATATAATTGAAATATTAAATGAAATAAATAAAATGCCTCGTAAAATTCTGAACTACAAATCAGCTCAGGAATTTTATGAGACATTCGGTTAGAAGTGTTGCACTTCCAATTTTAATTTATACAGCTCAGCTGATTTTTTGCTTTTAGTAAATGTTTTTTGCAACAGGATAAATAGTGTAACAAACAACAGGTATTGTTGCTAAATAGATTGCTCAGTCAAAAACTGAATTTACACTATTAACACTCATTGAAAATATTCAAACATTTTGATTTTTTTCAACAGCACCAGCAGAGTAGAATAAAACTCCTGCAAAAGTTTTTGATCAAAATCCTAACAATGCATAAATTGAAATAATAAGAATTCAAACACCCGTTCACTTAAATCAATCATTTTTTTCTTTAAATCATAAATTAAATCTTTCAGTTTTAGACATCATTAATTTGCTTTTTTTAGAAACTTTAACTTTTTTGCTTTTAAACTCTCTTGGTAAAAAAATACTGCAGATTGCTACTAAAAGTAAAGGGATTCAATAATCAAATACATATGCTAATGGAATACCAGCATCTGCATTAGTTGGAAGAAAAAAACCAATAATTCCCCCAAGTATTGCAACAATTAATGTTCTAAGTCAATCAGTATAAGCTGCTAAAACAAATATAGGAATTAATTTTATGTTTAGCGACAAATAAAACTGAGTAAAAGAATAAGCAGTCATTAAATTTAAAATTAAATATAAAGCTAACATTAATCCCATTACAACAATGTCTTTAGTATTTATCCTTTTAACTCGTAAATAAAAATATCTTTTCATGTAAAAAACCTCCTACATAAAAAGACAGAAAAAATATTTTAGGACTTCCTACGCTAGTATTAACTAGATCAGGTTCTAAGAGTATTTCTCAAGCTTTCGCTACCTCTGCCTTCTTACAAGTTAATAGTATCATTTAAATAAAATAAAAAGCAATTTTATTTAACTATGTTTTTGGTAAAATTATAATTAATTAAGATTATAGAAAGAGGTATCATATATGCCTAAAAAATTTTATGTAACAACACCAATATATTATCCAAGTGGTAACTTGCACATTGGTCATGCCTACACTACAACACTTGCAGATATTTTAAAAAGATATAAAGACATGCAAGGTTATGAAACATTCTTTTTAACAGGAAGCGATGAACATGGTCAAAAAATAGAACAAAAAGCTAATGAAGCTGGACTTTCACCAATGGAATATCTTGAAGAAAAAGTTGAAAGCTTTAAAATACTTTGAAAAGCTTTAAAAATTGATTATTCAAAATTTATAAGAACTACTGATTCATATCATGAAGAGACTGTGCAAAAAATATTTACTATATTGCTAGATCAAGGATATATTTATGAAGGAAACTATGAAGGGCTTTATTGTGTAAGTTGTGAAGAATTCTTAAACGCTGATCAAATTGATGAAAATAATATGTGTAAGATTTCTAATACAAAATTAGAGTTAGTTAAAGAAGAAACTTATTTTTTGAAAACGTCATTATTTCAAAAGTTTATGGAAAATGAAGTTTTAGCTAGTGAATTTCTTATTCCTGCGTACAGAAGAAATGAAATGTTAAATTCATTTGTTAAACCAGAACTTAAAGATCTATCAGTAACAAGAACTTCATTTTCATGAGGGATCCCAATTAGTCAAAACCCAAAGCATGTTGTTTATGTTTGACTAGATGCGCTTACAAACTATATAACTGCTTTAGGATATTTACAAAGTGATGATTCTAATTTTAAAAAATTCTGAAAAGATGAAAACACTGAAATTTTACAATTAGCAGGAAAAGAAATTATTCGTTTTCACTCAATCTATTGACCAATAATTTTAAAATCTTTAAATCTACGTCAACCAACACATTTACTAGGACATGGATGAATTTTAAGCAAAGATACAAAAATGAGCAAATCATTGGGAAATGTAATTGACCCAATTGAAATGATTAATAATTACGGAGCTGATGCACTAAGATTTTATATAGGTTATGAATTACCAACAGAAAAAGACGGTAACTTTACTGATGAGTTGTTTATCGAATCATTTAATGCACACTTGGCAAATAATATAGGTAATTTAATATCAAGAACTAACCAAATGATCACAAAATATTTTGATGGATTTGTGGATATGACAAATATTCATTATGATAAAGAACTAACAGAAAAAGGTATTCAAACAGTTAGTGAATATATTAAAAACATGGATGAATATAAAATTAGTGATGCAATTAGAAATATTTTAGACTTAGGGAACGCATGTAATAAATATATTGAAGAGAAAACACCATGAAATTTAGCAAAGGAAGAAAATTTTTCAGAACTAAAAAATGTTATTGCAACGATTCAAAGAAATATTGCAATTATGACTTATTTATTAAAACCAATTTTAGTTGAGAACTATCAAGATATGATCGAGCAGATAGGTTTAAAAGATGTTGAATTAACATTTGAAAAAATAATTAACTGAAATGAAATTAGTTTTAATAAATTAGGAGATAAAAAAATTATTTTTAAAAGAGTAAATTAATGACTTTAAAGTCATTTTTTTATTACTTAAAGTTCAATGAACTATTTTTTATTTTAATCATTAGAGTATAATAAATATAGGAATATTTTTTATTTTTTTATGTTATTTTTGAAAAATTTTCCATAATTGTAAATATTTACATTAAATATTGGATATTTATTCCAATTTTAAAAGACAAATAAAAGGAGTTATAAATATGAAAGTTATTGTTTTAGGTACTAACCATGCAGGTACAACTGCTGTTAGAACATTAAAAAGACTTAACCCAGAAATTGAAGTTACTACTTATGATAGAAATGATGTTATTTCATTTTTAGGATGTGGTATTGCACTATGGGTTAAAGGTGAAGTTAAAGATCCTAACGGATTATTTTATGCAACACCAGAAATTTTAGAAGCAGAAGGAATCAATGTGAAAATGAAACATGAATGAGTTTCAATTGATGCTGATAAAAAAACTGTTCTAATTAAAAATTTAGAAACAGGTGAAACATTTGAAGATAACTACGATAAAGTTATTGTTGCAACAGGTACATGACCTTTATTACCATCAATCCCAGGATTAGATTTAAAAGGTGTACAAATTTGTAAGAACTACGACCATGCTAAAAAAATTCAACAAGCTAATTTAGATGATTCAATCAAAAAAGTTACTGTTGTAGGAGCTGGATATATCGGAGTAGAATTAGTTGATGCTTTCGTGGCTCACGGAAAAGAAGTTACATTAGTTGACTTTGCTGACAGAATTATGCCAGTTTACTATGATGCTGAATTTACAAAACACGTTGAAGAAAGAATGGAAAAAGCTGGAGTTAAATTAGCTTTAAGCCAAGGAGTTAAAGAATTCAAAGGTGTTAATGGAAAAGTTACACATGTTGTTACTGATAAAGAAGAAATTGCAGCTGATTATGTAATATTCTCAGTTGGAGTAGTTGCTCAAACTAAACAATTAGAAGGTGTTGTTGATTTAAATGACAGAAAAGCAATTTTAACAAATGAATACTGTCAATCATCAAACCCAGATATTTATGCAATTGGTGACTGTTCAACAGTTTTCAACAAAGCATTAAACATGGAAATGCCAATTCAATTAGCAACAACTGCAGTTAGAACTGGTATTCTTGCAGCAGCAAATATTGTTAATGGAAATAAATTAGCATCACCAGGTTTCACAGGAGCAAATGGTATTGAAGTATTTGGTTTCAAAATGGCTTCAGCTGGTGTAAGTGAAACAAGTGCTAAAAAAATGGGATTAGATTATGAAGCAATTTTATTATCTGATTCAGATCGTCCAGAATTTATGTCAACTTATAAAGAAGCTTGAATTAAATTAGTATGAGACAAAAAAACAAGAAAAATTATTGGAGCTCAAGTAGCTAGTGAAAATAATCATACAGAAATTATGTACATGCTTTCATTAGGAATTCAAAAAGAATTAACTATTGATGAGTTACCATTAGTTGATATATTCTTCTTACCTCACTTCAACAAACCATATAACTTTGTTACATTAGCAGGTTTAGAAGTTTTAGGATTAAACTACTTTAAAAAATAAATGATTAATCTACTTATTTCAAAATCACATGATCCAGCTTATAACCTAGCTGTTGAAGAGTATTTAACATATCACTATCAAGCAAAAGATCCTATTTTGTTCATTTGACAAAATAGTAATACAATTGTTGTTGGTAGAAATCAAAATACTTATGCTGAAATTAACATTGCTGAAGCAATAAAAGATGAAGTAAAAATTATAAGAAGAAATACAGGTGGGGGAACAGTTTTCCAAGATATGGGAAATGTATGTTATTCACTAATTGTCAATAATGATAAAGACTCTCAATCTAACTTTGAAATTGCACTACAACCAATTATTCAATATTTAAGAAGTGAAGGTTTAAATGCTAATTTCTCAGGAAGAAATGATATTGAAATTGATGGATATAAAATATCAGGAAATGCACAATTAAAAACATCAAATAAAATTCTTCAACATGGTACACTATTGTTTAATGTTGAATTACCAAGAATTTTAAAATACTTGAATGTTGATCCTGAAAAAATTAAACATCAAAAAGTTAAATCAAAACCAGCAAGAGTTGCTAATATAAAAGCACTTTTAGAAGGTATCAATAAAACTATTGAACTAATTGATTTTATTAATAATGTTATTAATAGCTACACTAAAAATGAAGAAACTAAATGAATTGAATTCAATGATGTTGATCAAGCAATTATTCATAAATGCTTTGAAGAAAAATATCAATCTCGTGATTGAACATTTGCGAAGAATGAGGATTTTGAAATTAGTAACAAAAAATATTTAGAATCAAAAGGTTTAACAGAAATTAAAATTAACGTTGATAAAGGAAAAATCAAAAATATTAAAATTTATGGTGACTTTTTAGGTTACATTGGAACTGAAGCATTAGAATTTGCATTATTAAATGTAGATTATGATTATCATTCAGTTAAAGATGTATTAAATAAATTTGCTTTAAAAGAAATATTTGGTGATAACTTTGAAGCAGAAGACATTTTGAATTTAATATTCAATTAAGAAAGGTATAAATATGAAATATATAGGAAAATTTGATCCTCAAAAAGATGAAATAGTTCGTGTAATGGACAAAGATGGTAAAATCATTAATCCAAAATTAGTTCCATCAATTTCTGATGAAGAATTAATTAAAGCATACTCAATTATGAATCTTTCAAGAAGACAAGATGATTACCAAAATAAAATGCAAAGACAAGGAAGATTGTTATCTTTCTTAAGTTCAACAGGACAAGAAGCTTGTGAAGTTGCTTATACAATGGTTATTGATCCAAAAAACGATTTCTTTGTTTCAGGATATAGAAATAATGCAGCTTGATTAACAATGGGCCAAACAGTTAGAAACATTATGTTATATTGAGCTGGAAATGAAGCTGGAGCAAAAGCACCAGAAGGTGTTAATTCATTACCACCAAACATCATTATTGGTTCACAATACTCTCAAGCAACAGGTATTGCTTTTGCAGAAAAATACCAAGGTAAAAAAGGTGTTGCAGTTACTACAACTGGAGATGGTGGAATGAGTGAAGGTGAAACTTATGAAGCGATGAACTTTGCTAAGTTACATGAATTACCAGTTGTATTCGTTTGTGAAAATAATAAGTGAGCTATTTCAACTCCAACTGTTCAACAAACAAAATCACTAAATATTGCAGTTAAAGCAATTGCAACAGGGACTCCATCAATTAAAGTTGATGGGAATGATTTCTTAGCAAGTTATGCTGTAGCAAAAGAAGCAGTTGAATTTGCAAGAAGTGGAAATGGTCCAGTATTAATTGAATTTGATACATATAGACTTGGAGCCCACTCTTCATCAGATGCACCAGATGTTTACCGTCCAAAAGGTGAATTTGAGGATAGAGTTCCTTATGAACCATTAATAAGATTAAAAGCTTATATGATTCAAAAAGGAATTTGAAGTGAAGAAAAACAAACAACCTTAAATGATGAACAAGATAAACATATTGCGGCAGAATTTGCTTGAGTAGAACAAAACAAAAACTACCCAGTCGAAGATATATTCAATTACCAATATGCTGAATTAACAAATGATTTAAAAGATCAATTAGCAGAAGCAAAAGAATTCTTTGCTAAATACCCAGAAACTAAAGACGGAGGACACCACTAATGGCAGTTATTAATAATATTAAAGCAGTTACAGAAGCACTTGACATTGCAATGGACCGTGATAAAAACGTTGTTGTTTTCGGTGAAGACGTTGGTTTAGAAGGTGGAGTTTTCAGAGCTACTCAAGGACTGCAACAAAAATACGGAATTGAAAGAAGTTTCAATGCTCCAATTTCAGAAGCAATGTTTGCTGGTGTTGGATTAGGGATGGCAATGAATGGTATGAAACCTGTTGTTGAATTGCAATTCCAAGGACTAGGATTACCAGCGTTACAAAACGTTATTGCTAATATTTCACGTATGAGAAATAGAAGTCGTGGTAAATGAACAGCACCTATGGTTATTAGAATGCCAATGGGTGGAGGAATTAGAGCCCTAGAACATCACTCAGAAGCTTTAGAAGCTATCTTTGCACATATCCCGGGTATTAAAACAGTTATGCCTTCAACACCTTATGACACAAAAGGTTTATTACTAGCAGCAATTGAATCACCAGATCCAGTTATTGTTTTAGAACCAACTAAGTTATATCGTGCATTCAAACAAGAAGTACCAGAAGGATACTATACAGTTCCAATTGGTGAAGCTTACAAAATCCAAGAAGGAAGTGATTTAACAATTGTCACTTATGGAGCACAAACAGTTGACTGTATGAAAGCTGTTGAAATGATTAAATCATCTCATCCATCTGCATCAATTGAATTAATTGATTTACGTTCAATTCAACCATGAGATAAAAAAATGGTTATTGAATCAGTTAAAAAAACAGGGAGATTATTAGTAGTTAGTGAAGCAGTTAGATCATTTGGTGTACCTGCAGAAATTATTACAACAGTTAATGAAAATTGTTTTGATTCATTAAAAGCACCTTTAGCAAGATGTACTGGATATGATGTTGTTATTCCTTATGACAGAGGGGAAGGATTCCACCAAGTGAACCCACAGAAAGTTGTAGAAGCAATTAAAAAAGTGCTTGACTACAAATTTTAGTAGAGAGGAATTAGAATAATATGTTTAAAGTAAAATTTGCTGATATTGGAGAAGGACTTACTGAAGGAAAAGTAGCAGAGGTTCTTGTTAAAATGGGACAAGAAATAAAAGAAGGAGATGCTTTATTCTTTGTTGAAACAGATAAAGTTAACTCTGAAATTCCAGCACCTGTTGGTGGAAAGATTGCAAACATTTTAATTTCTGAAGGACAAGAAATAAAAGTCGGAGACGTAGTTATTGAAATCGATGATGGATCTGGATTAGCTGAAGTAACACCTGTTGCTGAAGTTAAAACTAAAAGTGAACCAATTGAAGAAAATGCTTCAGTTGTAGGTTCAACACCAGTTTCAAATGACGTTATTGCATCAAGAGCAACAACAAATGATGCAGTTGTGATTTCAAATAGTGGAGTTAAAGCAACACCACTAGCAAGAAAAATTGCAGCAGATAAAAAAATTGATTTATCAACAATTAAAGGAACAGGCCCACATGGAAGAATTTTAGTATCAGACTTAGGTTCAGCATCTGTTGCTGCTTCAAGCACAAGTTCAGTTCCTAAAGCAGCTATGAAATCTATTGTTGATATAGATGCACCATTATCATGAGATTCAATTCCAATGAATGGAATCAGAAAAGCAACTGTTAAAGCAATGGTTAAATCTCATTCAGAAAACGCAGCATTTACAGGAATGAAAAATATTAATATTACTCCAACATATGACATGCGTGCAATGTTGAAAGATGGATGTGAATCAAAAGGAATTAAACTAACTTACTTAGCATTCATCGTAAAGGCAGCTGCTAAAGTATTAGAAGAAATGCCAAATATTAATGTTCGTATAGATGCTGAAAATAATGCAATCTTACAAGTACACAATATCAATATAGGTATTGCTGTTGATACTGAAAAAGGATTAATGGTTCCTGTTATTAAAGGAGCTAATCATTTATCAATATTTGAAATTGCAAGCAAAATTGGTGAGTTAGCTAAAAAAGCTAGAGATGGTAAATTAGCAATGAATGAAATGAAAGATGCAACTTTCACAGTTTCAAACTTTGGATCAGTTGGTCTAGATTACGCTACACCAATTATTAATTCGCCTGAATCAGCTATTTTAGGAGTAGGAACAATGACAAAAACACCTATTTTTGTAAAAGATGAAATTAAAGCGGGTTGAATCATGCCATTCTCAATGACATGTGATCATAGAATAATTGATGGTGGGGATGCCGGAAGATTCTTAATGAAAATAGAAAATTATTTAAGTAATCCAGCATTACTGTTAATGTAAAAGAGGAGAAGCAAAATGTTTAAAGTAAAATTTGCTGATATTGGAGAAGGACTTACTGAAGGAAAAGTAGCAGAGGTTCTTGTTAAATTAGGGCAAGAAATAAAAGAAGGAGATGCTTTATTTTTTGTTGAAACAGATAAAGTTAACTCTGAAATTCCAGCACCTGTTGGTGGAAAGGTTGCTAAAGTCTTAATTTCTGAAGGACAAGAAATTAAGGTTGGAGATGTAGTTATTGAAATTGATGATGGAAGTGTTACATTTGAAGCAGCACCAGCTGCTGAAGACGAAAACGCAAGTGTTGTAGGTTCAACACCTGTATCAAATGATTTAATTCCAAGTAGAGGACCAGCACCAACTCAATCAGTTGCTGCGCAAGCTTCACCTGCACCAGTTGCAACAAAACATACAGACATTGAAGAAAGCTTTGATGTTATTGTTATAGGAGCTGGTATTGGTGGTTATGTTTCAGCTATTAAAACAGCTCAATTAGGATTAAAAACTTTAATTATTGAAAAACAATACTATGGTGGTGTTTGTTTAAATGTTGGATGTATACCAACAAAATCATTACTAAGAACAGCTAAGGTTTTTGAAGATATAGTTCATAAAGCAGCAAACTTAGGAATTGATATGAAAACAAAAGATACTCCAAGCATTAATTGAGATAAAGCACTTGAACGTAAAGATGGTGTTGTTAACAAATTAACTGGTGGAGTTAAAGTATTACTAACTAAAAATGGTGTAAAACAAATTATTGGTGAAGCATCAGCATTAGATAAAAATACAATTTCTGTAAATGGTAAAAAATATCACTGTGATAATCTAATTATTGCTAGTGGATCAGTTCCAAACGAATTACCATTACCAGGATTTGCAGAAGGAAGAGACAGCGGTTTCTTAATTGATTCAACAAAAATTCTTTCATTACCAAAAATACCAAAAACATTAACTGTTATTGGTGGAGGGGTTATTGGAATTGAATTTGGTTGTTTATTCGCAGCTTTAGGAACAAAAGTTACAGTTATTGAAGGAGCACCAAAAATTCTTCCAATGTTAGATCAAGATGTTACAGCACTAATGACAAAAACATTAAAAGAAAAATACAAAATTGAAATATTTACTAACGCAAAAGTTAAAGAAGTTAAAGGTAAATCAGTTGTATTTGAAATTGATGGTAAAGAACAAACTGTTAAATCAGATTACTGCTTAGAATCAATTGGTAGAAAAACAGTTACAAAAGGATTTGACGGAATAGGTCTAGAACTTTCAGAACGTAAATCAATTCTTGCAAATGATTATGGTGAAACAAACTTAGATGGTGTTTATGCTATTGGTGATGTAACAAGTAAAATCATGTTAGCACACGTTGCTTCTCATGCAGGTATTGTTACAGCAAATAGAATTGCATTAAAAGCAAATAAACCAGGTGCTGAAGATATTAAAATGGATTATTCAAAAATTCCAAGTTGTATTTATTCACACCCAGAAATTGCAATGATTGGAAAAACAGAACAACAATTAAAAGCAGAAGGTGTTGAATACAAAACTTTTAAATTCCCATTTGCTGCAATTGGTAAAGCATTAGCTGATGATGATACAACAGGATTTGTAAAAATTATTTGTGAACCAAAGTATAAAACTTTATTAGGTGCACATATTATTGGAAATAGAGCAACAGACATGATCTCAGAATTCACAACATTAATTGAATGTGAAGGAACTATTACAGAATTAGCAAGAGCGATCCACCCTCACCCAACTATGAGTGAAGCAATTGGTGAAGCAGCTGAAGCATTAGAGTCAGGAAAATCATTAAATCTATAATATGTATTCAGTAGAACAAATTAAAAAAATTCTAGTAGATTCAGATCATAAAAAAACTATTGTATTACCTGAAGGTGAAGAACCTAAAATTCAAGAAGTAGCTAATACACTTGTTAGAGAAAACATTTCTAAAGTTATTATGTTATTTCAAAAAGCCGAATCAATTCCAACAACTTTAGATTCAAAAATTGAAGTTATTGCAATTGATAAAATGGATAAAGAACCTTTAATCCAAAAATTTATGGATTTGAGAAAAGATAAAACTAATTTAGAGCAAGCTACAAAATTAATGGGGCAAGCAAACTATATTGGTGCTATGTTAGTTAAAATGGAAAAAGCTGATTGTATGTTATGTGGAATAACATATACAACTGCTGATACTATTAGACCAGCATTACAAATAATAAAAACATCACCAAATGTTGCATTAGCAGCTAGTGTGTTTATTATGAACAAAGGCGAAGAAAATTATTTCTTCACTGACTGTGCATTAAACTTAAAACCAACAAGTCAACAATTAGCAGATATAGCAAAAATGACAGCTAAGTTTGCTCAATCATTTGATGTAAAAGACCCTGAAGTTGCTTTATTAAGTTATTCAACAGCAGGTTCTGGAGCTGGAGAAGACGTAGTTCGTGTGAAAGAAGCAGTTGAACTATTAGATTCTCAAACTGTTGATTTTAATTATGCTGGAGAAATTCAATTTGATGCAGCATGAGATAAAGAAATTAGAGATAAGAAATTTAAAGATTGTAAGTTATCTAAACAAACACCTGACGTGTTTGTATTCCCTGACATTAACGCAGGAAATATAGGTTACAAAATTGCTCAAAGAATGGGTGGATATGAAGCAATTGGCCCATTTATTCTTGGGTTTAACAAACCTGTTAATGATTTAAGTCGTGGGGCTACATTAACAGATATTATGAATACAGCTATTATTACAATTTATCAAGCATTGGAGGCGTAATATGATTTTAGTAGTTAACGCAGGAAGTAGTTCAATTAAGTTTAGATTATTTAATGATGCAGATAAAAACAATCCAATTGATATTCTTGATGGCTTAGCAGAAAGAATAACTGTTGATGGTGTTGTTTCATTCAAACATGAAGGTAAAAAATATGAGTATGATGTTAAATTACCTAATCACGAAGTGGCAATTAAATTTATTTTAGATAAGTTAATTGAATTGAAAATTATTAGCAATGTTGATGGCATAAATGCTGTGGGATTTAGAGTTGTTCACGGTGGAACAATTAGTAAATCTTCAGTTATTGATAAAAAAGTTTTTGATACTATTAAAGCTGCTGTTAAATTAGCACCTTTACATAATCCAGGAGCTATTACAGCAATTGAAGCTATTAAAAAAGTTATGCCTAAAGCTAAGTTAGTTGCTTGTTTTGATACAGCCTATCATCAAACTTTAGCTGAAGAACAATATTTATATGCGGTTCCATATTCTTGGTATAAAGAACATGGTGTAAGAAAATATGGATTTCACGGAATTAGCTATCAATATATAACTGAAAAAATGGCAGAAGTTTTAAATAAACCTAAAGATCAACTAAATCTTATCGTTTGCCACTTGGGAAACGGTGCAAGTATAACATGTATTAAAAATGGTAAATCATTCGATACAACAATGGGATTAACTCCTCTCGCTGGTGTAATGATGGGTACAAGAAGTGGTGATATTGATCCATCAATTATTGAATACATGTGTAAAGAATTACAAATGGATGTTTCAAAAATAACAAATATATTAAATAAAGAATCTGGCCTATTAGGTTTAAGCGGAAAATCAAGCGATATGCGTGATGTAACTGGAGGGTACTTTAAGGGTGATGAAGATTACACAAGAGCACTTAATAAATACACTCAAGTTGCAGCAGATTATATTATTAGATTTGCAAACTTATTAGGAGACAGTATTGATGGCATTATTTTTACAGCTGGTGTTGGTGAAAATTCAATTCATACAAGACAGTTTATTTTAGAAAAATTGCCTTTATTAAATATTGAAATTGATGCTGAAAAAAATGAAGAAAGCTATAAAGATTATAAGTATATATCTTTACCAGATTCAAAAATAAAAGTTTTAGCTGTTAGAACTAATGAAGAATTAATGATTTGCAAAGATACAATCAACTTAACAAAATAAATTAAAAAGTAACCGATAAGGTTATTTTTTTTAACCTTTTCATTATAATTAATAATAATTAAGAGGTATAAAGTGAAAAAAGTATTATTTATTGGTTTAGGTCATATGGGATCAGCATTAATTAAAGGCATTTTGAAAAATTCAAATAACAATGTAGAAATATTTGGATATGATGCAATAAAAGAAACACAACAAAAAGCAATTAAAAATATGGAAGGTTTAAAATCCTTAAAAAAACTTAGTGAAATTCAAGACAAAAATATTGACTTTATTGTTATTGGAACTAGACCAATTGATGTTGAACCTTTATGTAAAGAAATAGATGAGTTAGATATTAATAAAAAAACCATTATATGTATGGCAAATGCCGTAACAATAGATAATATACAAAACTGCTTTATAAATAATAAAGATGTGGCAGTGATTAGAATGATGCCTAATATGAATGCATCGATACAAAAATCTGTAACAGCACTAGCATCTAAAAATGCATCTATTGAAGTTATGAAATTTGTTACTGAAATGTTTCAACTTTGTGGCTTAGTTGAAAATGTAAGTGAAGATAAGTTTGGAACTTTAACAGCAATTTCAGGATGTTCTCCATCATATGTTATTTCTTTTTTTAAAGCAATGACTGATTATGCAATTAAAAGTGGTTTTGAAAAGGAACAAGCATTTAGAATAATAGAACAAGTGATAATTGGAAGTGCTATGAATGCTTCTAAATCTGAAGTCCCATTAAGAACTGTAGTTGATCAAATTTGTGTTCCAAATGGTTCAACTATTGAAGGACAAAAAATATTAGATAACAAAAACTTTGAACAAATTGTTCAAGAAGCACTTCTTGCAGCAGACAAAAAAGCGACAAATTAATAAAAAAACGGCTTAAACCGTTTTAATTTAAAATTTTTTTGCAGCATCAATTAAATCTTTTGTTATTGTAGAAACAATTTCTTTTGGAGATTGAGTACTTAGTGGTTCAACCTTAACTCCAGCTAATAAAATAGGTTCAGCAACTGTTGCTCCCATGAATTCTCATGTACCTTTTAAGTAAGCTACGTGATCACCCCATGGGTATCAACCCTTAGGTGCGCCTTGAGTTGCAAGAATTTGAACTTTTAATTTATCTAACAAACCAATGCTTGCGCCTTTTGTTGCATATTTATAAGAAAAAGTTTGATTTGCTAATGCTACGTGGTCAATATAATTTTTTAACATTCCAGAAACATGAAAGTTATACATTGGCGCAATAACTAATAGTTTATCAATGTTTTTTAATTGATTAATATATTTCATTCCTTCTTCTTCACTTCAATATGATGAAAATGTTTCAGTTGTTAAAACATTTGTTCCAACAACAATTTTATTTAAATCTAATTCAATAATTTCATCACTCGGATTAACTTTTTTATATTCTTCTAAAAATATTCTTGCCATCTCATGTGAATTTGATTTATCACTCGGTATAACAGAACCATTTATAACTAATAATTTACTCATAAAAATAATCTCCTTTTTGTTATTTTAATTATATCACTAAAAGTTTATAATCAATATTATCAAAACCACTGAGAGGTAACATAAAAATGTTAAAAGACAATAAAATTTTTGATGCACATATTCATTTTAATGATGATTATAAATATACAGAAGAAATGATAGATCCTATGATAAAAGAAGCAATTGAAAACAACATTGAAGGTTTTTTGTGTGCGAGCTTTAATATCGACTCGAGTATAAAGGCTGTAGAGTTATCAAAGAAATATAAAGGAATTGTATTTGCAGGAATAGCTATTCACCCAAACGATGTTTCTAAGACAAATATATCAGTTTTAGAAACATTAGATAAGCTGGCCAGCAATGAAGAAGTCATAGCAATTGGTGAAACAGGTCTTGATTATTTTTATACCAAAGAAGATGCAGACTTGCAAAGACTGTTTTTTAGAAAACATATAGAATTAGCAAAAAAACATAATAAAGTTTTACAAATTCATATTAGAGACCATGTTGAAGTTTTTGAAGCATATGATGATGTTATTGAAATATTAAAAGAAGTAAAATTAAAAAAAGTTATAATACATTGCTTTTCAGCGAATGCTGATTATGCACAAAAATTTATAGATTTAGGTTGTTATATAAATATTGGTGGCGCTGTAACTTTTAAAAATGCAAAAGTACTTCAGGAAGCTGTTCAAACAATACCAATGGAAAGAATTTTAGTAGAAACAGATGCACCATATTTAACACCACACCCATATAGAGGAAAATTAAACGAAGCAAAATATATTAATTTGACTGTAAACAAGATAGCTGAATTGAAAAAAACAACAAGTAATGAAGTTATAAAAATTACAACTCGCAATGCCAAATATATTTTTAATATTTAAAAAGTCTTATAATTAAAGAGTAAGAGAAAAAAGAGGATTACATAATGGCAGGAGTATATGATACACATTGTCACTTAAATGACAATATTTATATTGAAAACGAAATTTCAAGCAGTGAAATGGCATCCGAAGCAAAAAAAAGCGGAGTAGACATTATCAATAATGTTGGGTATGATATAAAATCATCAAAAGTTGCTTTAGTTCAAGCACAAAAAAATAAGCATGTTTGAGCTTTGGTAGGTATACATCCAACACATGCACATTTTTTTACAGATGAAGCATATAATACTTTAGAGATTTTAGCTAATGCAGACAAAGTTGTTGGAATCGGAGAAACTGGTTTAGATTATTCAAGAGGTAGTGAATATAAGAACCAACAAATAAATGGATTTGTAAAACAAGTTAAACTTGCCAAAAAAATGGACTTACCACTAATGCTACATGTAAGGGATATAGAGGGCTCAAATGAAGCTTACCAAGATGTTTTAGCTGTATTAAAAAAAGAAAAATATCACAAAGCAGTTCTACATGCTTTTAATGAAAGTTTGGAAGTTGCTGAAATGTTTATTGATAAAGGTATTTTAATATCAATTAATGGTCAAGTTACTAGAGATAAAAATTTAAAGAAGGTTGTGAAAGATTTACCAATGAATAGTATAGTTGTTGAATCAGATGCACCTTATGACACACCCAAACCATATAATAAAAAAACTAACGCACCAAAATATTTGCCTTTAGTTGTTGAAGCAATAGCAAATATTAAAAAAATGAGTAGATCTGATGTGGCAGAAATAACAAGAGATAATGCTTTTAGGTTATTTTTCCCAAAGAAATAAAAAAACTTAGTTAAGTAAACTGGTAAAAATAAAATCTACATTTCTAAAAAAGAAAGGTAGATTTTTTTATGTCTAAACATTTAACAAAAGAACAATGAATAAATATTATAAAAATAAATGATGAATTAAGTATTAATAAAGCAGCTATAGAGTATTTAAAAATAACCGGAAAAGAGGTTGACCTAAAAGAATTAGTTAGAAGAATTAGAAATAAAAGAATTTTATTAGATAATAAAGTTATGAAAGCACTACAAAGAAAAGCAGGCAGTGGTAGACCGCCAAAAAGAGATGACTCTGATATTCCTTCAATTATTGATGAATTAAATGAAGAACAAAAAAATGAAATAATTGAAGCTTGAATTAAAGAACAAAGAAATAAAAAAAAATAAAAACTCTGTAAAGAAAATTAAGTCATTAAATAATACTTTAAGATCAAAAATTTCTACAATACATAGAACAACTTTTTATATTAGTAAAAAAGAAAGAAATTATAAATTTGACTATTTGAAAAATAAAGTAATTGATATTTTTAATAACAGCAAAGTAATTTATGGAAGCAGAAAAATAGCAGTCATTTTATCTCAAGATGGGCTACATATAAACGATAGAACTTTGAGAAATTACATGATTAGATGAGGTTTAATAACGCTTACATGTAAAAAGAAATGCAAAGCAGAAATTAAAAATACAAAAGTTAAATATAGATATTTAGTCAAAAGAAATTATAATTCTGAATTAGATAATATCGTATCTACAGATGTTTCTTATATACCAGCAACATCAACGCATAACCATTTTATTTATCAGTTGCGATTAGTCACAAAACTAAAAAAATAGAATCATGAAAAATTTCTGAAAATAATGATGTAAAATTAGTTCTTAATACTTTAGATAAGTTAAACAGAAAAGGGTTTATTTTGCATTTTGATCATGGTTTTCAATATTCTTCTTATGAAGTTACTAAAAAAGTAAAAGAAATGAGTTCACAAATATCTATGAGTAGAATTGGAAACTCATTAGATAACAGAGAAGCTGAATATTTCTTTAGTTGTTTAAAGGGCGAATACTTAAATAGAATAAATACTCAAAAAATGAAATTAAAAGAAATTTATAAACACATACAATGATATATAAGTTGATACAATAATCATAAAATACAGAAAGTTTTAAATTTAAAAACGCCAGCCTGAGCTAGCGTTAATTAATTATTTAAACTGCAGATTTAATTTTTCCCAGTTTAAAGACTAAGTTTTTTTATTAATCGCAAGAGCACTCGCTCATTGTGCAATTACAGTCTTTACAAGTACAACCATCTTTAGTGCAGTCTGCACAGTTGCATGCTTTACAAGTACATTTATTATCTGTCATATTTCAACCTCCAAGGAATCGATCCTTAATTTTATAATATCACTTATTTATAATTATGTATATAAATTATGTATATAAATTATGTATATAAAAAATTCTTTTTAATATATAATATTTAAAAAGAGGGTAAGATGAAAAATAAAGAATTTGAAATTATTGATAAATTAGGTGGGAAGCAAGTTAACATTTATTTAAATGATGAAACTTTAATATTAGAAAAAATTTTTGAACAAAAGTATAAACAAAAACCAAACAGATCAAAAATTTATAAAGATTTTTTAAAAAAACAATTAAATCAAGAATTAATAAATGAAATAAAAGATTTTGATAAGAATATATGCAGTTGCTGTAAAAATGATTATTCATTTACAAAAAAGCAAATGTACATATGTAGCAATAAGGAAAATATAAATGCATGTATAATTTGTGATGACTGCATACCAAAAAAATAAAAGCCAATTTTTGTAGGCTTTTATTTTTTATAAACGGATAAGTCAATATGGCAATAACCATTAGGATTTTTGTCTAAATATTTTTGATGATATTCTTCAGCATTAAAAAAGTTTTTTAACATTTCATTTTCAACAACAACAGTTTTGCTTGCTTGTTCTTGAAAATTTTTAAGATAATTTTTAACCAAAATATAATCAGAATTATTAACTGAATAAATACCAGTTCTATATTGTGTTCCCTTATCATTGCCTTGCTGATTTAACAAAAATGGATCTATTATTGAAAAGTATAAGTCTAAAATCTCTTTAAGAGATATTTTTGATTGATCAAATTCAATTTTTAAAGTTTCAGTATGATTTGTTTTGCCGGTGCAAACTTCTTCATAACTTGGATTATTTACGTCACCTTGAGCATAACCAACTGTTGTTTTAATAATGCCTTTTTGAAAATCAAAAAAAGCTTGAACTCCTCAAAAACAACCTCCAGCTAAATATATAACATTATTTTTCATAGTTTTTTACACCCCAATCACTCATTTGATCCAATATTGGTTTTAAACTTTTTCCCAAATCCGTTAAACTGTATTCAACTTTTGGTGGAACAACAGGATAAACTTTTCTTTGAACCAACTTATTTTCTTCCAAAAACCTTAAATTTGATGTTAAGACTTTTTGGCTTATGCCTGTTATTCTTTTTTCTAGCTCATTAAATCGACAAGTTCCAAATGACAGCTCTCTTATTATTAAAATAACTCATTTTGATTTAATAAAATTTAATGTATATTCTAATGGGCAAAATTTTTCCATATTTATTTACTTTCCTTTTTGTAACTATATAACATTTTTGTTTGTACTTATATTTTTCATTGTTATATATTATTATATACATGTATAGATAAAATACAAAATAGAGGGTAAATAAAATGAAAAAAATATTAGTAATTAACTCCAGTGTTTCGCAATTAAATAATTCAGATTCACTAGCAATGTCAAATATGTTTGTTCAAGAATATATAAAAATAAATTCAAATGATCAAATTATCAACTTAGATTTAAATGAAACTTTAATGTCACAAAAAACATTAACAAGAAATAATATCGCTGAATATTTTAATCAAAAAGATTCATTTGATTTTATAGAACAATTAAAATCAGTAAATAAAATAATTTTAAATTTTTCTATGGTTAATTGGGGTATACCAGCTATATTAAAAAATTATATAGATCATATAACTGTCGCAAATCTTACCTTCACTTATAAAGGTTCAACAGATGGAAGTCCTATAGGATTGCTTTCAAATATTGAAAATGTTCAAATTTTAGCAACAAAAGGTGGCTCAGGAACACCTAATTCAGCATTCACAGAATATGTAAAAAATATTTGAGAGTTTTTGGGAGCAAAAGTTGAAAGTGAAATAATTATAAATGAAATGATGGACATACCACCTTTCGCACAACAAACACCAAGTGAAAACTTAGAAAAAGTAAAAAAACAAATTTTACAAGCAGTTAAAAAGTTTTAATTTAATATAAAAAATGGAGATCACAATCTCTATAAATTAAAATTGGAAGTGCAACACTTCTAACCGAATGTCTCATAAAATTCCTGAGCTGATTTGTAGTTCAGAATTTTACGAGGCATTTTATTTATTTCATTTAATATTTCAATTATATTATCATCTGTTAAATTTGTAAAATTAGTTTTCTTAGGTAAATATCTTCTGATTAATCCATTAAAGTTTTCATTAGTGCCTTTTTCACAAGAAGCATACGTATTACATGTATAAAGTGGCACGCTTAATTCTTGTGTGACTTCATGTAAAAGATTAAATTCCATACCGTTATCTTTAGTGATAGATTTAATATTTAAATTTTCTTTTCCAATTAATTCTTTTAATTTTTCATTTGTATGTTTCATAGTTTTATTTTCTAGTTTAATTGCAAAACCCTTTCGGGTAACTCTTTCGACAAGTGTAATTATTGCTTTTGAAGTGTTACCTGAACCCACAACTAAATCTATTTCAAAATGACCTACTTCTTTTCTTTTATTAATATTTTTAGGTCTATAAGTAATTGGAATAGAGTTCATTTTTGAAATTTCTCATAGATATTTCTTATATTTACTAGACTTTTTTCATCAAAACCTAGGTCTAAGCAAGTCTTTTGATTTTATTTTTATTTGTTTATTTTTAATTCAATTGTAAACAGTTTGAGTTGTTGGGGTTTTGATTCCAAGTTCTTTGGCCTTAAAAACGCAAACATCAATACTAAAGCTTTTTGGATTAAAATTTGCATAAAGAAATCTTAAGAATTCCTTATATTTATTTATTTCATTTTGATGAGATAAGGTGTTATTAATGTCTCTAGTAAATTGCGCATCTTTAGCTTTATAAATTACAGCTGCTTTATTTCTTTTGATTTCTCTGTAAATCGTTGATCTATTTCTATTTAGTTCTTTAGCTATGAAAGAAACTGATTTATTTTGAACATTTAATAGATATTCAATTAATGTTCTTTCTTTTAAAGATATTTGTTTATAATTATTCATGGTAACTCCTTTGGGCTTTAGTCGGTCAAGGGGTTGCTTTTTTGTATCAAAAAAACTGCAATGCCTATGAGATTATTTTCTCATAAGTGTTGCAGTTCCAATTTTAATTCGTAGAGATCACAATCTCCATTTTTATCCTAATATATCTTCAAAATCTAAAACTTTATCAGCTCACTGTGTTTCAAAATTAATATCATGAGTTGTTATTAATACTGTTCCTTCAAACGCTTTGATTGCATCTAATAAAGATTCTTTAGCTAACACATCAATATGGTTAGTGGGTTCATCAAGAATTAGTAAGCTGCTTGGTTCCAAGCTAAGCGCGGCTAGCCTAACTTTTGTTTGCTCTCCACCAGATAATTCTTTCATTTTATTCATCATTAATTCACTCTTAATACCAAACATACCAATTTTGGCTCTAACTTCACCAGGTGTCATTTGAGGATATCTTGTAAGTAAATAACTAACTGGTGTTTCATTATCTTCAAAATCATCAATTTGATGGAAGAAATTAGTAAAAACACCTTGTCCTACTTCAACAGCACCACCAATTTTTTCAATTTCCCCAGCAATTGTTTTTAAGAATGTTGTTTTACCAATACCGTTGTAACCTTTAACAATACACTTTTCACCTTCTCTTAGCTCAAAAGTTAATGGTTTTGTTAAAGCAAAATCATAACCAATTTCAAGTTGTTCTGCTTTAACTATAACTGTTGAACTAGGTCTTCTATATTTAAAATGCATGTTTGGCTTGGCATTTACTTTTCTAGCGTCCATTACATCAATTTTTTCTAATTGTTTTTGTCTTGATTGTGCACTACGAGCAGTTGAAGCTCTTGCACCATTTTTAGCAATATATTCTTTAAGTTTTGATATTTGTCCTTGTTGTGCCTCACGTGTTCTGTCATATTGCTCAGCACGTAATGCTGAAAGCTCAACATATTTATCGTAGTTTCCAACATATCTAACAATTTCTAAATTTTCAATTGCGTATATAACGTTAACAATTCTATTTATAAAGTCTCTATCATGAGAAACAACTAGAAAAGCATTTTCATAGTTTTGTAAGAAAGTAACTAATCATTCAACTTGTTCAACGTCCAAAAAGTTAGTTGGTTCATCAAGTAAAATAAAGTCATCATTTTTTAGTAATAATTTTGCAAGTAAAATTTTTCCTCTTTGACCACCAGAGAGTGAACCTAAAGGTCGTTTTACATTATCAGGTTCTATTCCTAAACCAGCAACTAAGTTACCAATTTGTTTGTCAATGCTATCAAAGCCTTTTATATTTAATTCATCTTGTAATGCCAAAGCCTTCACAAGTTCTTCTTCTTTATATTCAATTGCCATATCTTCATATATTTTATGGATTTGTGCTTCCATATCAAAAAGATACTTAAATGCATCTTTTAAATACTCTTCACCAGTAATACTCATATCAACTTCTTGGTGTTGATCAAGATATCCAATTTTGGCTTTTGGGTGTCATTCAACAACTCCATGATCAGGAACAAGTTTTTGAGCAATAATATTTAATAATGTAGTTTTACCAGCTCCATTTGGACCTAAAAGAGCAACGTGCTCACCCTTGTTGATTCGCATGTCTGACTCTTCATATAATTTTTTCCCACCATTTTGATGTGAAATTTTTTCTAATAATATTAAACTCATATTGTTCTCCTTAAAAATAAATCTTTTTAATTTTATCAAAATAAAAAAAATAAAAAAGGGTATCACCCTTTATCTAAAGATTTTACTATTTTTTAATATTTCTTATTTTTTAATATTAAAATAATTGATAAAAATGTTTTGCTCTTCAATGTTAATAAAGTATTCATTTATTCTTAAAGATTTGTTAGCTTTATTTTTGTTTTAAAATTCGTTTTTCGTTTGTTGAATTTACCCTTAAATTTTTTGTTCTTGCTTCAGCAGCCATTTTTTCAACATCAGCAACATATGCTCACATTTTATGTTTTTTTAAAAATTTACTTAAACCATATCAGTCAACTCTTATTGGTTTTAAATTAATTCTTCCAATAGGCAACCTATCTTGAATAGTTGTAATTCTTTTATTTGTTAAGATTAATTCTTTACTTTCATTAAGCCTTTTAGCAACATTTTTATTAATTTCGTCAATGTGTTTAAAAATATTATTTATATCTCCATATTTGCTTAATAGTTCAATAGCTTGTGCATAGTGCAAGTATCTTGCACCTTTAATGTTATCACTTGGGTCCCCCATTAGTGCTTTAATGTCAGCAACTTGATTTGGATGACATCCAAACTTTTCAAAAACCTTTTCATCGTCAATTAAAATATGTTCATCGTCTTTGCTGCTATTTGTAATAACAGTAGTTCTTTCACCAACAAGTTGAAAAATGTCTTTATCATTTGACAATATGTGAACATCATAATCTAACTTTATAGCTATTCTATTAATTGTTCCAATTATATCATCAGCTTCATATCTTGGCATTTCATATCATGGTATATTTGCCGCAGTTAAAAATTCTCTAATTATTTGTTTTTGTGGAACCAAATCTTCAGGAGTTTCTTTTCTTTTTGCTTTATATTCTGGATATAATTCTCGACGTCAACAACCCTCATCCATGTCTAAAGTAACAATGATGCTATAGTAGTTATTTTTCTTTACTAGTTGATTAATTTTTGCAACGAATGTGTAAATCGCATTGATTGGAACACCATCTCTATTAGTTGCTAATTTTTTTCTCTTAAGAGTTCCATAGTAACCCTTATGTAGCAAATGATATCCGTCGATAATTAATATCGTGCGTTTTTCATTTAATGTATTCATTTTATCTAAATCCTTACAAAGAGATTATATCATACTAAGCAAACTAAACAAAAATATAGTTAATTAAGTAAATGCTTAATTTCAAGAATATTTTTCTCAAATGTATTTAGTTCAAAAATACATGTTGTTTCTTTAAAATTTTTGTTAAGAATTTCAATATTATTTTTAGCTAAAAAAATTTCAATTTCTTTTATATTATTTATTTTGAAAGTTATTGTTAATTTGTTAATTTCATTAATTTCTTCAAGCTCAACAATTTTTAAAATATTCGCTGCACTAGAAGTGTAAGCTCTTGTTAATGGCCCTGCACCTAGTTTAATTCCGCCAAAATATCTTGTAACTAATATGCAAATATTTGTCAGGTTATTTTTTTCTATTACATTGAATATGGGCTTACCTGCTGTTCCTTTAGGTTCACCATCATCACTATAACCACCAAAAATTGTTTTTGAGCCAATTTTGTAAGCATAGCAGTTATGTCTTGCATCTTTTGGTGAAAAGTCATTTAAAAATTGATCTAATTCATCTTTAGAATTTACTTGAAAAACAGTACAAATAAATTTTGATTTTTTAATTTCTGTAATTTCTGAATAAACCTTTTTAGTTTTTATTGTTTTCAAAGTACTTTTCTCCTTTACTAAATAGATTATAATCATTATAATAATTAAAGTTAAAAAATAATATTTAGTAGGAGGCAAAATGGCATCAGATAAAAGTTTACTTCGTATGTATGGAAAATATGCAAATGAAATCCTTTCATTAGAACCAGAAATGAAAAAACTTGCAAATGAAGATTTTGCAATCAAAACTCAAGAATTTAAAGATAGAATAGCAAGTGGTCAAGATGTTGATGATTTGATTATTGAAGCATATGCTTTAGCTAGAGAAGCAGCAAACCGTGTTTTGGGCTTAAATGCATATAAGGTCCAATTGGTTGGGGCAATTATTTTACATTTTGGGGACATTGCTGAAATGAGAACGGGAGAAGGTAAAACACTTACAGGGCTTTTTCCTGCTTATTTAAATAGTTTAACTGGTAAAGGAGTTCATATTGTCACAGTTAATGAATACTTATCAAGACGTGACTCTGAAATTAATGGTCAAGTTTTTGATTTTTTAGGAATTACAGTTGGACTAAACGGAACTAGAATGCCTAAACACTTAAAAAGAGAAGCATATCATGCAGATATTACATATACAACAAATGCAGAATTAGGTTTTGATTATTTAAGAGATAACATGGTTATTGATAAAGATCACAAGGTTCAAAGAGAGTTGAATTTTGCTATTATTGATGAGGCTGACTCTGTTTTAATTGATGAAGCTAGAACGCCTTTAATTATTTCAGGAGGAAGTTCATCAAGAATTAATTTATATAAAGCAGCTGATGAATTTGCTCAAAAAATTAATGAAAAAGAAGATATTGATATTGATTTAGAAACAAAACAAGTTTATTTAACAGAAACAGGTATGAAAAAGGCAAAAGATTTCTTTTCATTAGATAATCTTTTTGCACTGGAAAATACTGAAATTTTTCACTTAATTTTAAATGCTCTAAAAGCCCACTTTACTTTTAAAGAAGGTGTTGAATACACAGTTGCATCTGGAGAAGTTGAACTTATTGATCAGTTTACTGGTCGTATCTTAAAAGGGCGTGCGTACTCTGATGGTTTACAACAAGCTATTCAAGCAAAAGAAAAAGTTGAAATTGAAGAAGAAACAACAACATTAGCAACTATTACTTATCAAAACTTTTATCGTTTATATGCTAAACTTTCAGGTATGACAGGTACTGCAAAAACAGAAGAAGAAGAGTTTATTAAAATTTATAATACTAGAGTTGTTGTTTGTCCAACTAATAGACCAGTTATTAGAAAAGATGAACCAGATTTCACTTTTGGTACAAAACATGCTGCTTTAAAAAAATTAATAGCAGATATTAAAACAGTCAATGAAATTGGGAATCCTATTCTTGTTGGTACAACAAGTGTTGAATCATCTGAACAAATTGCTAGATATCTTGAAAAAGCCGGATTACATTTTGAAATGATTAATGCTAAAAATCACGATAGAGAAGCAGACATTGTTTCTCAAGCTGGTCAAAAACATGCAATTACATTAGCAACTAATATGGCTGGTCGTGGAACTGATATTAAACTAAGTAATGAAGTTAAAGAACTTGGTGGGTTAGTTGTATTTGGTGTTGAGCGAAATGAAGCTAGACGTATTGATAATCAGCTAAGAGGAAGAAGTGGTCGTCAGGGAGACCCTGGTATGTCAAGATTCTATATTTCTATGGAAGATGATTTAATGATTCGTTTTGCATCTCCAAGAGCTAGAAAAAGCTTTTTAAGTTTAGGTGATGAACATATTAAATCTAAATTTTTTACAAGAGCTGTAACTAATGCTCAGAAAAAGCTTGAAGGTCTAAACTTTGATCAGCGTAAAAATGTTTTAGATTATGATAATATTTTGGCTCAACAACGTGAAGCCATGTATGCACAACGTGATTCTATTTTAGCAGCTGAAAATCTAAAAGTAGTTATTAAAAAGTTCCAAATAACAGTTGCATATGAACTAATAGAAGAAAACTCAGAACTTGTTCATGGAGAGAAAACTTTAAATGCTGAAAAATTATTGAAAGCCATTGATGGAAAACTTGTTGCACATAAAAGATTTGTAGCTAAAGATTTCTATAACAAGGAAAAAATGAATTTAGCTGTTCAACTTGCAGAAGCTATGTTGGAGTTTTATAAAGCAAGGGTTATAGATATACCTGATGATGTAGTACTTCAAATGGAAAGAAAAAATGTTTTAACTTCTTTTGATAAATACTGAACAAGACACATAGACATTGCTTCAAAACTAAAAGCAGGAATTTATTTACAACAGTATGCTCAAAACAATCCTTTAGCTGTTTATGTTGAACAAGCAACAGAATTATTTAATAAAACAAAAGTATACATTGCTTCTGAAGTAGTTGATATACTTTCAAAAATTATTTTAAGGGATCCAGAACAAATTGTTGAATCTCAAAAAATTGAAATTACAGATGAAATAATCGATGATATTTTAGCAACAACGGGTTTATCAAAAGCAAATATAAACAATAAAGATATAAATGCAAAATTTGATGAATTAATTGGCAAAGCAAATAATCAAAATGATATTAAAAAATTATCAATTCAAAGAGATATTATGTTAGGCTTAGTTATTGAAATTCAAAAACGCAGAGAAAACTCAGGAAACAAAACTGTAGATCTTGGAAAAGATGAAATTGATCAAATGCTAAATATGTTAGAAATCGAAAATGTTGGAATAGTTTCAAGAGAAGAGATTATTTCTAAATATGAAGATAAAATAAAATCATGTACTAATGATGAAGAAAAAAATCTTCTTAATATTGCTAAAGATGTAATTTTAGCATTGCATGAACAAATCGAATTAATTAAAAAAGATGCAAGCTCTTTGAAATCAGTTATCGATGATGACAATGATGGTGGAGAGATTGCCAAAACAAGAATTGGTTAGAACTAAACACTAGAGAAAACTCTAGTGTTTTAGTCATTAAATAACTATGGAGGGTACAAAAATGAAATATATAAGTGATAAGAAATTTGAATTAAAAAGTAATTTTAAACCTGATGGTGACCAACCAAAAGCTATTGAAAGTTTATTAAAAGGATTAAAAGAAAATAAAAAACATCAAGTTCTTTTAGGAGCGACTGGAACAGGTAAAACTTTTACAATGGCTAATATAATTAAAGAAATTAACAAACCAACTTTAGTATTAGCTCACAATAAAACTTTAGCTATGCAACTTTACTATGAGTTAATGGAATTTTTCCCAAATAATAGGGTTGAATATTTTGTTTCAAATTTCGATTTTTTCCAACCAGAAGCTTATAAACCAGCAACTGATTTATATATTAATAAAGATGCAAGAATTAATATGGAACTTGATATGTTAAGAATGAGCGCTATGAATGCTTTATCAATTTCAAACGATACAATCGTTGTAGCTTCTGTTGCTGCTATTTATCCATCACAAGATCCTGTTCAATATGCATCAAGTTTTTTTGAACTGAAAACTGGACAAAAGTTTTCAAAAAGAGAGTTGCTAACATATTTAGTTAAAACAGGTTACACAAGAAACGATATAGAAAATTCACCAGGGACATTTAGTGTAAAAGGTGATGTTATAAAAGTTGTGCCAGGTTGATCATTATCTGCAATGTACCGTTTTTCTTTATTTGATGACCATATTGAAATGATTGATATGTTAAACGTAGTTACAGGTGCATTGATTGAAAGGATATCAACAGTAACAATTTATCCTGCACAAGCATATGTAACACCTGAAGACAAATTAAAGCAAGCATGCTTAAATATTAGAGAAGAATTAGCCGTAAGACTTAATGAACTAAAAGATGAAGGTAAATTACTAGAAGCTGAAAGACTTGACCAAAGAACAAGATATGATTTAGAAAGCTTGGAAGAATTTGGATTTTGTAGTGGAATTGAAAATTATTCAGCACACTTAGATTTTAGAGCGCCAGGGGAAACACCATATTCATTGCTAGATTATTTTAAAGATGATTTTTTAACTATTATTGACGAGTCACACATAATGGTTTCTCAAGTCAGAGGTATGTACAATACAGATAGAAGTAGAAAACAAACTCTTGTTGAATATGGTTTTAGATTGCCATCAGCTTTAGATAATAGACCATTAAATTTTGAAGAGTTTACTGGAAAACTTAAACAAGTTATATATACTTCTGCAACTCCTGGAGATTATGAATTAGATCTTGTAAATCATGAAGTTGTTGAACAAATTATTAGACCAACAGGTTTATTAGATCCAATCATTGAGGTTAAAAAAACTGAAGGACAGATTGAAGATATAATTGAACAAATTCATGAGCGAAGAAAAGCAAATGAGAAAGTTTTTATAACAACACTAACAATTAGAATGAGTGAAGATTTAACAAACTATTTACAAGAAAGAAATATTAAAGTTGCTTATTTACATTCAGAATTAAAAACACTTGAAAGAAGTGAAATTTTAAACGATCTTAGACGTGGTGTTTATGATGCTGTTGTTGGTGTTAACTTATTACGTGAAGGATTAGACTTGCCTGAAGTAAGTTTAGTTTGTGTTTTAGATGCAGATAAACAAGGATTTTTAAGAAATACAAAATCTCTTATTCAAACAGCAGGAAGAGCAGCTAGAAATGCAAATGGTAAAGTTATTTTTTATGCTGATACTATTTCAACATCTATGCAAGAAGCTATGGATGAAACAAATCGTAGACGTGAAATTCAACAGACATATAATAAAAAACATAATATAATTCCTGTTACAATAACAAAGAAAATTAATCAATCAACATTAAGTGAAGCAACTAAAAAAGAACTTGATAATATTAAAAAACAAAAAACAGCAAAAGGTAAGAAACAGGCGTATCAAAAAACAATTGATGACATTAGAGCTGAAATGATTCAAGCAGCAAAAGATTTAGATTTTGAAAAAGCTGCAGTTTTAAGAGATACAATTATTGAATTAGAATCTAAAAAGAGTGAGGTAAAATAATGGAAAATAAAATACTAATTAAAGGTGCTAGAGAAAATAATTTAAAAAATGTTGATTTAGAAATACCAAAAAATAAGTTAGTTGTTTTTACAGGTTTAAGTGGTAGTGGTAAATCATCATTAGCATTTGCGACAATTTATGCTGAAGGACGAAGAAGATATATAGAATCGCTTTCAGCTTATGCAAGACAATTTTTGGGGGGTAATGAAAAACCTGATGTTGATTCAATAGAAGGACTAAGCCCTGCGATTTCAATTGACCAAAAAACTACATCTCATAACCCAAGATCAACTGTTGGAACTGTAACAGAAATTTATGATTATTTAAGATTATTATACGCAAGAGTTGGTACACCATACTGTGTTAATGGACATGGTCAAATTCATGCTGCAACAATTAAAGAAATAATTAATAACATTAAAAATACAACTGATGAAAATGAGCAAGTTTATGTTTTATCACCAGTAGCTAGAGATAAAAAAGGAACACATAAAGATTTATTAACAAAATTATTAGCTGAAGGTTTTATTAGAGTTTTAATTAATGGTGAAATTAAAATGTTGGAAGAAGAAATATTACTAGATAAAAATCAAAGACATAATATTGACATTGTTGTTGATCGTTTAATTTATCACAACGATGATGAAGTTCATTCAAGATTGTTTTCAGCGATTGAGATAGCTTTGCAATACTCAAATAGTTTAGTTAAAATTAAGTATCCTGAAACTGAAAACAAAGAAGACAATTTATTTTCAAATTCTTATTCATGTAATATTTGCGGATTTAATATACCAGAATTAGAACCAAGATTATTTTCATTTAATGCGCCTTTAGGAGCTTGCGGTGATTGTGATGGTTTGGGTGTTAGATTAGTGTCTGATCCAGAACTGATTATTCCTGATAAAACTTTGTCAATTAATCAAGGAGGAGTTGTATATTTTAAAAATTTCTTAAATACAGACAACCTTGAGTGGCAAAAATTCAAAATTCTTTGCGACTATTATTATATTGATATGAATTTACCAATTGAACAATTAACTGATAAACAAGTTAAAGCAATACTTAGAGGTAGTGCTGAACAAATTGAAATTAAATTATTAAGTAGCAGTGGAAGAAGATATGATTCATATGATTTTATTGAAGGTGTTGCTGATTTAATACAAAGAAGATACTTTGAAACAAAATCTGAAGAAATCAGAAAATGGTATACAAAGTTTATGTCTTCAAGTGTTTGTCAATCATGTGATGGAGCAAGATTAAACCCTACAGCTTTATCAATTAAAATTGCTGATAAAAATATTTTTGATTTTACAAAAATGAGTATTCAAGATGAATTAGAATTTATTTTAAATGTTGAGTTAACACAAACACAAGCTCAAATTGCAAATTTAGTTTTAACTGAAATAACAAATAGAATTAGTTTCTTAAATGAAGTTGGTTTAGGTTATTTAGACTTAGCAAGAACAGCAACAACATTATCTGGTGGTGAAGCTCAAAGAATTAGACTGGCTAAACAAATTGGTAGTCAACTTACAGGTATTTTGTATGTGCTTGATGAACCATCAATTGGATTGCATCAAAGAGATAATGATAAATTAATTAAAACTTTGAAGCATTTACGTGATTTAGGTAATACATTAATTGTTGTTGAGCATGATGAAGACACAATGAAAACAGCTGACTGAATTGTTGATGTTGGTCCTCAAGCAGGAGAACATGGAGGACAAATTACTTTTAGTGGAACGTATGATGAAATACTAAAATCAGACACAATAACAGGTAGGTATTTATCTGGAAAAGAAACAATCCCAGTCCCTAAAAAACGAAGAAGTGGAAATGGCCAAAAAATTGATATTGTAGGTGCTAGAGAAAATAACCTTAAAAATGTTAATGTGTCAATTCCTTTAAATAAATTTATTGCAATTACTGGAGTTAGTGGTAGTGGTAAGTCTACGTTGTTAGAAGATATTATTTACAAAGGAATAAGAAAAAACCTTTCAAGAGAAACTATTGTTACTGGTAAATTTAGTAAAATGAATGGATTAGAAAATATAGATAAAGTTATTTTCATTTCTCAAGAACCTATTGGTAAAACACCAAGATCAAATCCAGCAACTTATACTGGAGTTTTCGATGATATTAGGGACTTATTTACAAACTTACCAGAAGCTAAAATTAGAGGTTATAAAAAAGGTAGATTCTCATTTAATGTACCTGGTGGTAGATGTGAACACTGTTATGGAGATGGTGTTATAACTATTTCAATGCAATTTATGCCAAGTGTTGAAGTTGTTTGTGAAATTTGTGAAGGTAAAAGATATAATGATGAAACTTTACAAGTTAAGTTTAAAGAAAAAACAATTGCTGATGTTTTAAATATGACTGTTGAAACAGCAGCTACTTTCTTTGAAAATATACCTAGTATTAAAGATAAACTAGACACTATTTTAGAAGTTGGTTTAGGTTATATTAGACTAGGACAATCAGCAACAACATTATCTGGTGGTGAAGCTCAAAGGATTAAACTATCAACTTACTTATTAAAAAAACAAACAGGAAAAACAATGTTCTTATTAGACGAACCAACAACTGGTCTACACATTGATGATGTAAAAAGGTTAGTTCATGTTTTAAATAAACTAGTAGATTTGGGAAATACAGTTGTAGCAATTGAACATAATTTAGATTTTATTAAAGTTGCTGATCATGTTATTGATTTAGGACCAGAAGGTGGAATTGGTGGTGGTCTAATTGTGGCTGCTGGGACACCTGAGCAAGTTGCTGACACAAAAGGATCATACACAGGTGCTTATTTAAAGGAATATTTATATAATGATTTCAGTAGATAAATTTTTGATACCTATACAACAAAGATTTCAAAATGAATATAATTTAGATAAAGTTTTAAAAGCATTAAACAATATTGAAAAAAACATACCAGTCATTAATGTGGTTGGGACAAATGGCAAAGGAAGTACTTCTTTCTTTTTGTCTAATGGATTAAAAACAAAATATGAAAAAGTTGGTTTGTTTATTTCTCCAGCATTCTTATATCACAATGAAAGAATTCAAATTAATAATGAACCAATTAGTGATGAAGATTTAAAAAAATATATTTTAAAAGCAAATAATTTTATAAAAAAATATAATCTTACTTTTTTTGAAATATGAACTTTAATAGCAATTATGTATTTTAATGATAGAAATGTTGATATTGCTGTTATTGAAGCTGGTATAGGTGGAATCAAAGATTCAACAAATTTATTCTCTAATCAGATAGCAACAATACTAACTTCAGTTTCATTTGATCATACTGAAATATTAGGTAATAATATTGCAGATATTATTTATCAAAAAGTTAATATAGCAAAAGATAATACTTTTTTGTTTGTTAGTGCTGATAATGAAAAGTACAAATCAATTATTAAAGATTCAATAATGAATAATGTAAAAATTATTTATTCAGAGAAGTATGAAAATGCTAAAATAGAATATCAAAAAGGAAATAAAGGAGTTGTTAAAACAGTTCTTGAATATCTAGGTGTTGAAGATTTTTCATGTCTAGAATTAAATACACTAAAGGGTAGATTTACTGAACTAGAATATAATAATAAAAAAATAATTATTGATGGAGCTCATAATGTTGATGGGATAAGAGCACTTATTTCAAGCATAGAAAACAAAGAAAATTGAACAATTTTATATGGTGCAATTGAGGGCAAAGAACATAATAAAATATTAGAGTTATTAGATGAAAATTTTGAGAATGTAAACATAACAACTTTTGATTTTCATAAAGCATGAGATACAAGTTTGATTAAACATTCAAATAAAGTAAAAGAATGAAAAGAGTTTATAGAACTTTCGGATAAAAATTTAATAATCTGTGGTAGTTTATATTTTGTACCTTTAGTGTACAAATATTTAATAAAAAAATAAAAAGGGAGTGATAGCATGCTTTTTTGGGTAACTAACATAATTGCAATATTGCTAATCTTATCTTTATTTTTCATAGGTATGTTTATCGATAAAATGCATGCTAAAAAATTCACAGTTAAAAATATAACTTTATTAGGATTAATAGTTTCACTAAGTATAATACTAACTAATGTAATCGGGTACTCAATGGTTTTTGGTTTTAGAATCATGATAGGTAATTTTATGATTTTCTTTGCAGGAATGGTTTTTGGTCCACTAGGTGGAATAATGGCTGGATTTTGTTCTGACTTAGTTGGATCGATGATTAATATTACAGGAACATTTCATTTTGGGTTTATGTTGTCTAAAATATTTATAGGTTTTTGTGGAGCACTAGTTTTTATATTTAAAAAAAATAATTTTTGATTTATAAAAATGATTTTTTTCTTAATTTTTAGCTTGACTATTACTAGTTTTTTAATAACTCCAATTTGCTTAGTTGCTAGTGGACTAGGAAGCTTAGCAACAATTAATTACATTAAAAAAATTATTATTTTGCCTATCGAGTTGTTAATTTTTATACCAAGCTTATATGCTTGTTTAAAAATATCAAGTTTATTATTGAAAAGTGAAATACAACAACCATCTAGACCGTGATTTTTAAGACATGGTCAATTAAAATTTAAAATATCAAAAAGTGCAAAAAAATAATTTGCACTTTTTATATATTATTCTTACTATTCTTTTTTTAACTAACAATTATAGTAAAATTATAATAATAAAATAAGGAGTTAAAATAATGAGTAAATTAACCATAAAAGAACTTGTTAATAAATTTGATTTTGAAATTATTTCTGGTGCTGATCACATCAATAGCGAAATAACTGTTTATGGTTTAAATCGTGCAGGTTTAGAGTTAACAGGATATTTTAATGAAAAGGAAGATAAAAAGCATAAACGTGCTATTTTAATGTCTTCAAAGGAAAACAATTATATGTCGCAATTCTCAGATAGCGAAGCTAGTGATAAGTATAAAAGCTTAATTAAAATGGGTTCACCAGCTATAATAATTACACAAAAATTTACTGATGAAAGATTATCAAAAGTGGCAAAAGAATTAGATTTTCCATTGTTAAAAATTAATTACCCTTCAACAAGTGAATTAACTCAAAAAATATTGGATATTTATGATTTATATTTTGCTCCAACAATTGAAGTTCATTCTACATTAATGAATATTTATGGTAAAGGTGTACTTATTTTTGGACAATCAGGAATTGGTAAATCAGAGGTATCTTTAGAGTTAATGAAAAAGAACCACTTATTTGTTGGTGATGATAGAATTGTTATTTCAAACAGAAATAGCGAATTATTTGGTAAGTCACATGCGCTTTTACAAAATTTAATTGAAGTAAGAGGAATTGGAATTATTGATATTTCCAAAGTACAAGGTCAACAATTAATTATGCCCGAAACAAAAATACATATGGGTATTGAATTATTTAAATTCCAAGAAGGTGGGATAGATAATACTGATAGATTAGGAAATGAATGAACTCAAAAAGATTTTTTAGGTTTAAAAATTCCGTACTTAAGAGTCCCAGTTAGTGCTGGTCGAAACTTGGCTAATATTATTGAAGCAGCAGTTGGGCAATTAAAAGTTAATGAAAGTTCAGATGCACAAGATATTATTGAATTATTAGCAAAAAGAAATAGTGAATTAGCAGAATAGAGGAAACATGTGAAATCAATACCAAGATTTTTATAAATGAATAAATCATTCAAATAAAACACCTGAAGACATGCGTCTTCTTTTTGGTCTTGTTCCGGCTTATCCTGTATTTATGTTTTTAGGAATATGTTTAGTCATATTAGTAACAGTAATTCAAATGAATAAAAGAAAAATTCCTTTGAGAGAATTGGAAATAGGAATTGTTATTATAGTGCCTATTGGAATAATCGGTGGTACTTTTTTTGGGAAAATATTTTTAAATAATTATCAAAGTTGAACAAACTTTTATAAAGTATTTTTCTTTTGACAACCAGGTATGTCCTTTTTTGGCGCACTAGCATTAGGATCAGCGGCAGGATTTGGTTGGTTTTATAAAAGAAGTAAAACAACTCAAATTTCAATGTGAGTATACTTAGATTTGATATTGGTTAATATACTTTTAGGTCATGCATTAGGTAGATGAGGAAATTTGTACAATCAAGAAATATTAGGTAATCCTGTTAGTTATGAAAGCATTTCATGAATGCCTAGTTTTATTAGAAATAGATTATTTTATTTTCCACCGTTAATCAACTTTACAAATGTTTTAGACGGAAAAAGTTTGTATTCTGACCCAACTTGATGAGTAAGAATTTTTGATTCTAATGGTGTGTTAAATACAGCTTATACAGATAATTTTAACTACAATGGACAGTCATTAACTGATATTATGAATAGTCAAATACAATATAGATCTCCATTATTTTTAATTGAAGGATTAGGTAATATTGTTTTATGATTGTTAATAACATTTGGTGTTAGAAATATTAACAGATATGCAAACAAAAAAAATAATCCTTGAGTAATTACACCAGAAGCTTATCCTTGCTTATGAAATTCAAAATTTAAATCAATTTCTGAAAGTCAATTAAAAGATTGATACACATTAGCACCGGTTAAATATAAAAGAGTTAAAATAGTAAATGAAACTGGTGAAACTTTTGAACTGACAATGAGTTTAAAGAGTGTTTGAAATAAAGCTTATTATTGAGTTGAACCTGACTATGAAGCTAACAAAAAAATGTATACTCAAATTGAAGAATGGAAAAACGATTTGTACACCGCAACTTTAAAATATCAAAATGATAAAAAACAGTTAAAAATAAAATTAGAAAAAATGAAATCTGAATTTAATAAAAAATACAAGTTTACAAAGCAAAACTTACAAAAACAATTAATTATTGAATATAAAAATAATGTGGCCTTAGAAAAACAAAGAGTTAAAGAAAAACAAATCGAGTTTAATAATAAATTTACATTTGGTCAAAGACATTTAGGTATTAATCCATATGGAAGAGAACTTGAAAAAGCCAATAATCCTAATGGATTTATAGTACCAAGATCTGGTGTATCTGCTGGTTGTTATATACTAGGTTATGGTATACTTAGAACAATATTAGAAACTCAAAGACAAGCAACAGAATATATGATTCCTAATCATGCTATTGCAAACTTTATAGTCTTAAGTTTAATAATATTTACAGGAATTTTTATAATTGTTATGGTGCAATTTATAGTTCCATATAAATGAAGGGAAATTGGGTGGTTGTATGAAAAAACATACTAATGAAAACTTAAAAGATATTTTAATTATTGGTGGAGGCCCTGCTGGATTAACTGCTGGAGTTTATGCAGCAAGAGCTGGAATGAAAACTATGATTTTAGAAAAAGAAGCACCTGGTGGAAAAATGGTTAAAACTGATACAATTGAGAATTATCCTGGTTTTGATAGCATTAAAGGCCCAGACTTAGCTTTAAAAATGTATATGCAAGTAATTAACCTTGGTGCTGAATTTGTCTATGATGAAGTTATTGAAATTGTAAAACACAAAGAAACTTTTATAGTAACTACCAGAAATGGTCAAACAATTGAATCTTTAAGTGTAATTGTAGCAACAGGAACATTAGAAAATAAATTAGGTATACCTGGTGAAGATCAACTATATGGAAAAGGTGTTAGTTATTGTGCAGTTTGTGATGGTGCTTTCCATAAAGGAAATCCAGTTGCAATTGTAGGTGGTGGTTATTCAGCAGTTGAAGAAGGAATTTATTTAAGTAAGTTTGTAAGCAAGTTATATGTTGTTGTAAGAAAAGACCACTTTAGAGTAGACGCAGTTACTTTATCTAAATTAGAACAACTTGATAATGTTGAATTTGTAATGAATTCTATAGTAAAAAAAGTAAATGGAACTGATAAAGTAGAATCAGTTGAAATTGAAAATCTTGTTTCAAAAGAAATCAAAACAGTGCCTGTAACGGGTTTATTCCCTTATATAGGAGCAACACCAGTAACTCAATTCTTAGAAAATCTTAATTTAAATAAAAGCGAAGGTTATTTAAAAGGTGATGCTAAATTGAAATCAAATATTAAGGGTTTATTTATTGCTGGAGATGTTAGAGAAGTGCCATTAAGACAAATTGCTATTGCTGCAGGAGATGGAGCATTAGCAGGTCAAATGGCTGTTAACTATGTACAAGAATTATAATTTAATTTAAAAGAAAGGTAAGAACTATATGAAACTAAAAGAATTTAAAATTAATAAAATTCACTTTAATTTTAAACATGATAAATTAAAATGAATTTCAATAGGATTATGGGCATCGCTTTTTATTGTTGTTATAGTTCTTTTTTCAGTTTTCTGAGCTACCAAAAATGTTAATTGAACTCAAGGAGATAGTTTTTCTGAGCCGATACATTGAGGCGGAATTGATTCATCATATGGAGGAATAGCAATATATCCAATGGCTATGACGCTTGGTATGATTGTAGCGATATTATTTACCTTGTATAAATTTTGAAAAAAAAATTTAAATGTAACTGAACTTTCTATAGGTATAGCAATTTGTATACCTATTTCACTTATGGGAGCAAGTTTTTTTGGTAAATTAAATGCCGATGCACCAGGAGTTAATGCTAATGGTGTTGGTTTTTGAGGACTTTTTGCTTTTTGAAATGCAGGCATGGCAATTCATGGTGGTGTGTATGGTGGATTGCTAGCTGGAGTTATTCTTTTTTATTTTGTTGGTAAAAGATCAAAAACATCTATGTTAGTTTATGCTGATGCTATAGTGCCAAACATTCTTTTAGGACAAGCAATCGGTAGATGAGGAAATTTCTTTAATCATGAAGTTATGGGTGCACCAGTTGGTGTAGTTGCTTATGCGGATGCTCCTGATAAGTGAGGAACAATAAATGATGTTAATTGAGGTGCAGTTCAATCTCATTATAAATTTTTACCAAATTGAATTTCTAGAAATTTAATGGTTGAAGCAAAAACCGATGGTTTTCTTTCTAATGGGGTTCATTTTGAAAAAGGCGATTTAGTTCAACTATCACCAATTTTTCTTTACGAATCTTTAAGTTTGCTAGCAGCTTGAGTAATAATAACTTTCATTATTCCTAATATAACTAAATGAATAAGCAAAAAACCTTGAAAAGTTGAGACAAATAAATATAACTACAGTCTATCATTTTCTATTAAACAATGATTCATGCCTTGAAAAAAATCAACTGATGAAATTCAATCAGCAAGAGATATTTGAAATTTAGCATATTTTAGAAACATTGATGAAGATGCAAAACAAGAATATTTAAAAAGCTTAGAATTTAATAGAAGTAAATACTTAAAGCCAAAAGAAATTAATAAAGCAAATAAATTAAATGATTTTATATCAACAAAAGCTGGAGTTGAATGTTTTGCTTATTTCTTTGCTTGAAATTTTGTAAGATTTTTCTTAGAACTGAGTCGACCTGATGATCATTTATTTGTTATGTATGATAAACCTCTATCATTATCTTTAATATTAATATCAGCTTTTATAGGTCTAATAGGAATGATTGCATCGCAATATTGATTACCAATTTTATTTAGAAAAAATGGTTATTTATACGAAAAAGAATATTTTTCATTAAATTAATTATTAAGGAGGGAGTGAAATTATGTCGTTTGCATTAACAGTTAAAGAAGAAGTAATTTCACATATTTTTGATGATGACCTAGGAAAAGCTTTTTTATCAGGTTTTATTAAATATAACGGAGATTTTATTTGAGGTTCAGGGAGCGAAAAATTAAAATTAACATCAATTAGCAATAAGATAGCTAGAAGTATTTTTGGTCTTTGTAAAAAAATGTTTGATGGGCATATTGAAATTTCAGTTTCTCAAACACAAACTTTAAAACAAAATAAAACATTTCAAATAACATTAATAGGTAAAATATCTGAATTTTTAAAATCTTTAAATATTTGGGATCTAAATGATATTAAAATTATTGAGTTTAAACCTTTAAAACAACAAAAGAATAAGGAAGAATTAACAAAGTTAAAGCGTGCTTATATGGCAGGTGTATTTGTTGCAGTTGGATCCGTTAATTCTCCTGAAACCACTAATTATCATCTTGAATTACAATTTAAAGAAGAAGAGTCAAGTTTGTATATTATAGAATTAATGAATAAGTATGGCTTTGATTTTAAAACATTAAAAAGAAATGAAAAGTTATTTATTTGCTATATAAAAAAAGCAATTATGGTTTCAGATTTTTTAAAGTTTATTGATGCGTATCAAGCTGTTATGAACTTTGAAAATGAAAGAATTATGAGAGACGTTTCTAATAATGTAAATAGAGTAAACAACATTGATATTTCTAATGAAAAGAAGACGTTATCAGCGGGTTTGAAACAAATTGATCAAATAAGTAAAATTCAAGCCAATTTAGCAACTAAACGACTTTCTGAAAAAGCAGCATACCTTTGTGATCTTAGAATTCAAAATCCAAATGCATCCTACGCTGAGCTTACAGAATTAATGAATGAAAATGGATATGAAATAACAAAATCAGGAGTAAGTAACTTATTTAAGATAATCGAAAAATTAAGTTTAGAATTTAAAAATTAGTATTGGACAAAACTGCTTTTTTAATGTTTAATTAAGATAGGAAAAAGGCGGAAGGAAAATGAAAAAATATGAAAGCGAAAATGAGCTTCTTTTGATAGTGGCATTAAATTTAAAAAAAATTAGACTAAGAAAAAAACTAAGTCAAGAAGAGCTTGGATTTAGATGTGGTATTTCAAAAAATTATATTTCTGATTTTGAAAGAGGTCAAAGGAATATCACAATTAAAGTTTTTCAAAAAATAGTTGAAGGATTAGAAATTGAACCAGAAGAACTATTAAAAACCCACTCTAAATAGTGGGTTTTATAGTATTGGAATATAAAATGTAGTATTATTAAATATAATAAAAACAAAAAGGAGATTAATTCATGAGTTCAACAACAGCACAAATAATTATTTTAGTAATAGAAATTGTAGCTATGATTGCTTCAATCATTATGATTCTAATTGGTATATTTCAAAATAAAAATTCTCAAAGTGGTTTAAGTGCATTAAATGGTGGGAACGATGAATTATTCTCAAACTCAAAAGAACGTGGATTGGACAAAACATTATCAACATGAATGATGTCACTAGGGATTATATTTTTTGTAGTTGCATTAGCTGCGTGTATATTAACAAACATTTATCTTTAATAAATATTTTTAGAAGGAGTCAAAATGAAACTTCGATTAATTCTTAAGCAATCATGAAAAGATTATAAGAACAAAAGTATTCTTTACTTTGTTTTCATAATCTTTTTAACAATTATATTAGGAGTAGTCATAGGTATCTTATCATTTATAAGTTACTCAAGACTTAACATTAGCGATGCTCATGCGACTAGATATGCTGGTCAAATTTATTTAAATAATGGTGTTGTTAGTGAAAAATATGATGGTATAAAGCCTTTAGAAAAAAGAGCAGTTTATGATAAGAATGGAAAATTAAAAGAATATATAATAAACAATATTCAAGAAGAAACTAAAAACGATCTAAAATCAGACATTAATAGTATTGTTAATATATACATTGATTTTTTAGGTCAATATTTCAATGGGGATCTTAAAGAGTTTAAAAATAATACAAATCAATCATTAAATCAAGAAGAACTTGAAGCTAAAATGAATATAATTTTAAACGGTTATAAAAATATTAATATTGACAACAAAGATTTAATTAATTTTTGTATACAAATAAATAAAGATCTTTATAAAAATCTCCCACTTGTTTCAAGTCAGTTAATGTTAATTTATTTTTATGATAATTTTAAAAATGATTTTGATCTTTGATCTCATCCTATTAAATGAGATATTAAAGATGATAACAATAATTATATTACAACTAGCTTAGCCCCTAGTTATATAGACAATTACGAAACGTTTGAGAAGTTTAATGAACATCCTGAATTTCATTCAAATAAAGCATCTAATTTTAAAATTTATAATGAGATTAAAACTGAAAGTTTAAGTCCTGAAGAAAAAAAGATGGTTTATGAAGGAAAATTTATTTATGTAAATCCAAGATATCTTGAAGTTAATAATTATGAACTAGGTGATAAAATAAATATATTTATTGATGATATATCATATTCAATGTTAATAAAAGGTACGATAATGACGCCTTTAACTACTACAATGAATTCAAATCAAGGTAGATTTGTAATCTCGCCTGAAGCTTATTATAATTTGTTTGGTAAAAAAGGTTTAAATTATGAAAATAAAAAAGATTTGCGTTTAGATAACCAAAGAATTCTTTTTACTCAAAAATATAATAGTACAAAAAAATCAAACTTGGAAATCATTAATAGAATGAACGAAGATTTTCAATTTTCAGCTGAATATGATAATGAAGGTCTGCTATTACAAAATAAACTAAATACAATCTGAACAGATTCTCTTAAAGATGATACATATTTTATAACTATTAACTTGTTAAATAAAATTATGTATGTAATCATATTTGGATTATTGGTTATTATTTTTGTTGTATTTTATTTTATGTGTGAAAACTTTTTAAGATTACAAAGAGATGATTTTTATAATCTTAAAGCAATGGGAAATAACAATTTTGTTCTTACATTGTTAGCATCTTTTTCTGCTGTTATACCAATTGCTGTATCACTTATTTTTTCACTTTTTATTTCTGTTCCAATAAGTAATATGTTTGCTAATTCAGTTTCAAGTTCATATTCGTTTACTTGACCTCCAATTCTTTTTACGTGAAATTTAGTTATATATGTAATTGCAATAATATCAATTATATTTAGTATATTTATGTTTAATAACTTTATTGTTTTAAGTGGTAAAAAATCAAAGATTAGTAAATTTAAAGAAACAAAAAAACCTTCCAAATTTATTATTAATACTAAAAAAATGCTCACCCCGTTACCCAGCAGGACAAGAATAGGTTTCTCTTTTGCATTATCAAATATAGCAAAAAATATTTATTGCTTAATAATTTTATCCTTAGCATTTACAGTTATTTTATTCACTTTTCAATTTAATGTTTCTGTTAATAACTCAGCTAGTTCAATGATCAGTTTTGCTTATCCAGATATTTCTATAAAATATCAAAGTAACTATTGGGACTTTCAATCTATTTATGAAAAAGAAACTGATTCTAATGATGTTATTAAAAAATATAAATATTCTTCTGAACAAATAAATAGTTATGAAGAATTAGAAAAATATATAAAAGTAACCAATTCTGAATCTTTTATTGAAATGCTTGTTGACACGTCTTTTGATATTCAAAGTTTTAATAATTATAATAAAGAAAAAAATGATATTTCAAATTACATAATTACTGGCGACTTTATTTTTTGACTAGCAAATTCAATTCCAAATCAAGAAAGTTTATCTTTAATAATTAATAATTTAGTTATTCCTAAAATATTAGCTAACACCGCAATTTCAGAAACTGATAAAGAAAAAGCAATTAATTGATTAAAAGACCAAAATAACCAAGATTTAATTTGAGAATATTATAAATTATTTAAAGATAAAGTTAATAGCATGAAAAGTGATCTTGATAAATTAGAATTAAATGAAACTAGTAAATTTCCTGTAAATGTATTATTTGGGAAAACAGTTGTAATACCGTCTAAAAAAAGTTATTGAAGCTCAGGTGTTTCTTTTTCAAATATTTCTGATGGAAATGAGTGGGGAAGTGCAACGTCTGTTTCTGCAAGTAGAAGACAAAAGCAAGACTCATTTGGGACAGAAACAGAACTATTTTCATCTTCAGAATATAAGTCTACAATTACTAAAGTAAAAATGGAAAATGGTGTAGATGCACCAGCACTAAAAGTTGAGGTTGCAAAACCCTTAGCTGATAGATATAGAATGCGTGTTGGAGATTCTATGCTGATGAGTGTTAATTCTTTAAAAACAAATGAAATATCTGAAGTTAGAATTCCTATTTCAATAGCCGCTATAAAAACTAATGATTTACTGACACAAAATATTTATTTTGAAAAAACAGATTATTTTGAAGTTTTAAAGGAAACAATTCAAAATAGAGCAGTACCACTAAAAGACTTTGATCCTGCTTGAACAAGTTATATGAAATTGATTGATGAAATAATTGAGAAATCAAATTCAGTTTATAATAATGAAAGTTTTATTCTTAACAATGCGCAGTTTTCAACAGAAGACATACCAGTTAACTTAAAATATTTAACTTTACCTAAAATTTCTAATTTAGTTGTTAAAGATAATTTATTACCAGTAAAAACGGACTTAGAAAATGAAAATAGAACCGATTTACTTAGTTATTGAGATAAAATTGAATCACCGAGTGAATTTTGAAATTCTAAAAATGGAAAATACATAAACTCATTATCATCTGATTTATGAAATTATAGATTAATTAAAGAAGCTATTTTACTAAAGGCTAAACCATTTCAAAATATAATGAGAATTTTAGATCAAGTGCTTGTTGGTATGGTGCTAGCAATTTCTTTAGTTTTAATTTCTCTTATTTTATTAGAAAATAAAAATACAATAGTTTTATTTAAATCATTAGGTTATAAGACAAGAGAAATTAATAAATACCTTGTTACAGGTTATTTATTGGCAGCCACATGAGCAATAATTATTGCTTTAATATTAAATAAATATATTATTGCTTATTTATCACCAATAGTTTATCAATCTGTTGGGATTTCATTGATATATGTGTTAAGTTATTCTTATATATTGTATGGTGTGATTTTAACTACAACTTTTATATTCTTAATATTAAGCTCAATAAAAATATATACAAAAAGACAAAATCCAAAAGATGTGATTAAATAAGGAGAATTATGATAAAAATAAACGAGACTAAAAGGTCTATTAAATTGATTGGAGTTAAAGATAACTCGAAAAATAAACTTATAAAAGACAAAGTAGGAACACCAACTTTAATTTCTGAAGATAAAACTATTTATTTAGTTATTAAAAATGATGAGGAAGGATTTATTGAACAAATAAAAAATGGTATTAAGTCGGTTATTTTAAATTACGAATTTGATATTGATGTTGATGTTGATTCATTTGAATCTATTTGTAAAAATACAAAAAAAGAAGATATTATTAAAACTATTTATGAAACAATTTCTTTTGAAACTCATAAAGGTTTATCAATTGAAAAAAGTGAAAAAGAAATAAATTATAATTTATTTTTTAAAGGTGATTTTGAAAATCTAATAACTGAATTGAAAATTGTTTGTGAGTATATTAACTATGCTAGAGACTTACAAGACACGCCTCCAAATATTGGAACTAGTGAATACTATGCTGAAAAATTATTTAATGATGCAAAAGGAATCAAAGGATTGAAAGTTACTGTTTTAGGTAGAAAAGAAGCAACTAAGTTAAACATGGGATTATTCTTAGGTGTTAATGCCGGATCAGCTCATGAACCTAGAATTGTAGTGATGGAATATTGCACAGATGATTCCAAGCCTAAAACTGGATTAGTTGGTAAAGGTATTTGCTTTGATTCTGGTGGATATAATTTAAAACCTTCAAACTATATGGAAGGAATGAAATTCGATATGTCAGGAGCTGCTGTTATCTTATCTGCAACTATGGCATTAGCAAAAGCAAACGCAAAAGCTAATATTGTTGCAGTTGGTATGTTCACTGATAATAAAATTGGACAAAATGCAACTTTACCTGATTCAGTTATCGAATCAATGAGCGGTAAAAAGGTATTAATTTTTGACACTGATGCTGAAGGAAGATTAGTTTTAGCTGATGGTATTAGTTATGTTGTTAAAGAAAAAAAAGTAGATCAAATTATTGATGCTTCAACTTTAACAGGAACAGTTTTATTTGCTTTAGGGCATAATGCAACAGGAGCATTTTCTCATTCAGAAGAAATGATAAAAGATTTAAATAAAGCTTCTGAAAAATCAGGAGAAAGATTTTGAAGATTACCTATTTTTAAAGAACATTTAAAACAAGTAAAAAAAGATGCAGCTCCTTTAGCAGATCTAACGAATGCATGTAAAGTAAGATATGAAGACTGCTCATATGCTGCAGCATTCTTAAATGAATTTGCTGAAAATAAACCTTTCTTACATTTAGATATTGCTGGTACAGCTGATAAAGATAATAAAGGACAGGGTGTTTTAATTAAAACATTATTTGAATTCTTGAAATAAAGTGGAATTCCACTTTTTCTTTTATTAACCACTTATTGTTTAACTCATTAAGTGCTATAATTTTTTTAAATAGAAAGATGGTATATATTTATGATTACATTAAACAAACAAAATCACGATATTAAATTAGTTGCAGTTGGTGACAATAAAACTAATGAATTTATCAAAGACAGTGCGGGAGCAGTTACATTTATTTCAGAAGATAAAACAATTTATTTAGTTATTAAGCAAAAAGGATGTAGAGTAAAACAAATTAAAGCAGGAATAAAATCAGCTTTAGCAAACTACAAAAATAACTTGAATGTTGATTTAGATTCATTTATTAATCAATTGGGAGAAGAAAACAAAGATTTAGTTTTTAATACAGTTTATGAAACACTTTCTTTTTGATCACATGATGTTATTTCATACAAAAAAGATTCAAAACCAACTAAAACTGAGTTTAACATTGAAACATCAAAAGATTTTTCTGAATTAGAATCTGCTGCAGTTATTAAAACAGAATTTGTTAACTATGCTAGAGATTTACAAGATACACCTCCAAATATTGGAACTAGTGAATATTATGCAGAGAAAATATCAAAAGATGCAGAAAAAATTGAAGGATTAAAAGTTACTGTTTTAGGTAGAAAAGAAGCTGAAAAACTTGGAATGGGATTATTCTTAGGTGTTAATGCTGGATCAGCGCATGAACCAAGAATTGTTGTAATGGAGTATTGTGGAGATTCTACTAAACCTAAAACTGGATTAGTTGGAAAAGGGATTTGTTTTGATTCTGGGGGATATAACTTGAAACCTTCAGCATCAATGCAAGGAATGAAATTTGATATGTCAGGGGCAGCAATTATGTTATCAGCAACTATGGCATTAGCAAAAGCAAAAGCAAAAGCAAATATAGTTGCAGTAGCAATGTTTACTGATAACAAAATTGGACAAAATGCAACTTTACCAGAATCAGTTTTAACTTCAATGAACGGTTTAACTGTTGAAATTAATAACACTGATGCTGAAGGAAGATTAGTTTTAGCTGACGGAATGACATACGCTATTAGAGAAAAAGGTGTAGACCAAATTATTGAAGCTTCAACTTTAACTGGAGCATTAGTAATCGCTTTAGGAAGTTCAGCTATTGGTGTATTTACTCATCAAGATGAATTATGAAATACTTTCGAAACAGCTTCATTCCAAACTAGAGAAAGAATGTGAAGATTACCAATCTTTGAAGAACATTTAGAAAGAGTTAAATCTGGAGCAGTTTTAGGTGATTTATCAAATGCTGTTAAAGGATACGAAGGAAGTTCAACAGCTGCAGCATTCTTAAATGAATTTGCTGAAGAAAAACCGTTTATTCACTTTGATATTGCTGGAACAGCTGATATTGATGGACGTGGACAAGGTGTTTTAGTTAAAACATTATTTGAAGTTTTAAAATAGCAAAAATTAATCATAAGTATAAGCTTATGATTTTTTTGAATAGAAAGAGATTATATGATAACAATAAATAATAAAAATTTAGAATATAAAATAGTCGGTGTTTCAAATAATGAGATTAATAAAAACATATGTACTAAACCAGGATCAGTAACTTTCATTAGTGAAACTAAAACTTATTATTTAGTAATAAAAAAAGATTTAATGTCATCGTTAAGACAATTAAAATTAGGGTTGTCCAGTTTTGTAAAAAATATTAAAGGTGATACTAATATAGACTTTCAAAGTATTGTCGAATTACTTGAAGGTGTAAAAAAAGAAATAGTGTTTAATGTAATTTGTGATGTTGTATTATTTGAAACACACAATTTTATAAGCTATAAAAAAGATTTAAAACATAAGGATTATAAAATTAATATAGAATGTTCTAATAATATGTCAGCTTTATTGAAAGAAAACATATTAAAAAATAAATATGTAAACTATGCTAGAGATTTACAAGATTTTCCTCCTAACATAGGAACAAGTGATTTTTATGGAAATAAACTCTTAAACGATGCTTCAAAAATTGAGGGTTTAGAAGTTAGTATCCTAAAAAATAAAAAATTAAGAGAATTAGATATGAATCTTGTTTTAGCTGTTAATCAAGGTTCTAATCATGAAGCTAATGTTGTTGTAATGGAATATAATAATAATCCGAATGATAAAAAAATTGCACTTGTAGGAAAAGGAATTTGCTTTGATACAGGTGGATATGATTTAAAACCTTCAGCGTTTATAGAAGGTATGAAATTTGATATGACAGGAGCAGCAATTGTTATGTCAATAGCAATGGCACTAGCAGAAGCAAAGGCAAAAATTAATTTTGTTGCAGTTGGTTTATTTACAGATAATAAAATTGGACAAAAGGCAGTTTTGCCAGAATCAATAATAAAGTCAATGAATGGTTTAACTGTTGAAATTAATAATACTGACGCTGAAGGAAGATTAGTTTTAGCTGATGGTATAACATATGCTATTAGAGAAAAACAAGCTGATGTAGTATATGATATAGCGACTTTAACTGGTGCTACAGCAATGGCACTTGGAGAATCCGCATCAGGAGTATTCACAGAATTTGATGAAATGTGAAAGCAGCTACATAAAGCAGCTGCTTACACAACAGAAAGATTTTGAAGATTGCCTATTTTTGATGAACATAAAGAGCAAGTACAAAATGATTCAATTCTTGCTGATTTAACTAATTCTTGTAATAAAGGGCCTGGTGGTTCAACTGCAGCAGCATTCTTAACATTTTTTGCAGAAAATAAAAAATTTCTTCACATTGATTGTTCAAGAGTTGTAAGAGTAGGATTAAAAGGACAAGGATACATTGTTAAAACAATGTTTGAATTGCTAAAAAATAATTAAATAAATTTGATATATAATTTTAATAAGAAAATAGAGGAATAAATATGAAAATTAATACATGAACATTTTACAATGCAAAAGACTTAGTTGATGTACAAATGAATCCACTACTAAATGGAGATATCGTTTTCTTAGTTTTGAGACCTGATATTAACCAACCAAATAGATTATTAGGATTTGGTTTACCAAAGGATAAATCAGCTACTGTTATTGTTGATTTACAAAATAAAGAATTAACTCATGATGATATTTATGCAATTTTTAAAGGAAATTTAGGAATATCTTCATCTATAAACTTAAAACCAATTGAAATTAATGAAACAAACCTTTCTAGTCCTATAAGAGTAGAAAATATTCAAAAGATTATCGAAGTGTACAATGTTTTTTTTAAAACTGAATCAATTCAATTTGATACAGATGACTATTCTACAGAAGAAGATCTTGGTAAAACAGATATTTTTACAGAATTAGATTTTAATAAAATCGCTCTTCCAAATATTTTACAAAGTTTGCAAGCTGGAATGACAGAATATAATAAGCAAATGGAGTTTTTACAAAAAACTGAAATGCCAGATGAAGAAAGAAAAGATAGAATTGTTTCTTTATCAGTATTGCAATCAAACTTAATTTTATTTTTTGACAATGCTTTAAGAAAATTAAATAATGTTGTTGTTGAACAACAAGATGAAATTAAAAAATTAAAGAATGAAAAAAACTAAGAGTATTATAAATAACTATTTTAAAAAGCTTATATTTTATATATAATAAAAAAGTAATTTAAATAATAAAGGAGTTATTGATGAAAGTTCTTATTCAGGTGAAAAAACAAAATAGAACAATATCAAAAATAACTCAAGTAATACAAAAATAACCTCAAAATGTAAAAATACATTAAGGTTATTTTTTTATTTAGAAAAGGATTTTTATGAGAAAAGTAAATTCATTAGTTGTTGTTGGTAGTCAATGGGGAGACGAAGGAAAGGGCAAAATGACTGACTATTTTGCTCAAAAAGCAGATGTAGTTGTTAGATTTGCTGGAGGTGACAATGCAGGTCATGTTATTAATTTTAATGGCCAAAAGCATAAAGTTACAATTATTCCGTCAGGAATATTTAATACCAATGTTACAAGTGTTATTGGTAATGGATGTGTTGTTAATTTAATAAATTTAGTTAAAGAATTAGAGACAATTAAAAATAGCGGTGTTGAATTAGGAAAACTTTTAATTTCAGATAGAGCACAATTAATTCTTCCATACCATATATTGATTGATGGCGCACAAGAAGAAGCTAGAGGCGCTAGAAAAATTGGTACAACTAAAAGAGGGATTGGTCCAACTTATCAAGACAAATCAGCAAGATTAGGAATTAGAATTGCAGATCTTGAAGAAAAAGATTTTAAAGAAACATTTAAAGAAATTTTTGATTATCAAATGATGTTTTTAAATAAAATGTTTAACGTTGAATCAATTAGTTTTGAACAAACTTATTCAGATTTAATGAAAGCATACAATGTAATTAAGAATTCAATTACAGATACAGGTATTTACGTAGAGCAAGCAATCAAAGATGGAAAAAAAGTTTTATTTGAAGGTGCTCAAGGTGCGCTTTTAGATATTGATCATGGAACATATCCATACGTAACAAGTTCAAATACATCAGCTAATAATGCATCTACTGGTACAGGGATATCTCATAAATTAATTAATAACACACTTGGAGTTGTTAAAGCATATTCAACAAGAGTTGGCGCAGGAGCTTTTCCAACAGAACTATTAAATGAAGTCGGAGATGGAATCAGAGAACGCGGTCATGAGTATGGTTCAAATACAAAGAGACCAAGACGTGTTGGTTGATTAGATTTAGTAGCCTTAAAACACGCAATTAGAACATCAGGAATTGACTATTTATTTATAACACTTTTAGATGTATTGTCAGGAGTGGATCAATTGCAAATTTGCGATAAATATATTTTAGAGGGAAAAGAAATTAACTATATCCCTGCAACAAGTTCAAAGCATGAAAAATGTGAAGCAAGTTATATTACAATGCCAGGATGAAATGAAGATATAACTCAAGTTAAAAAATTTGAAGATTTACCAAAAAATGCAAAAAATTATTTAAATAAAATTGCTGAAATTTGTGAAGTTGAAATCACTGGATTTTCTGTAGGCCCAGATAGATTACAAACTGTTATAACAAAAGAAATTATGTAGAAAATTTTAGGTGAAATATGATAAAAAGATACTCTATTAAAAAAATTGAACAAATTTGTGAAGTTGAAATCACTGGATTTTCTGTAGGCCCAGATAGATTACAAACTGTTATAACAAAAGAAATTATGTAGAAAATTTTAGGTGAAATATGATAAAAAGATACTCTATTAAAAAAATTGAACAAATTTGGGATGAAAATAATAAATTAAATGTTTGGTTAGATGTAGAAAAAAAAGTTACTTTTGCTTGAATGAAATTAAATGTCATTTCAGAAGAAGAGTATTTATTAATTAATAACAATGCAAAAATAAATATTGAAAGAATGCTAGAAATAGAAAAAGAAACTCGTCATGATGTTGTGGCTTTCACAAGAGCTATTTCTGAAACATTAGGTGCTGAAAAAAAATGAATACATCTTGGCCTAACTTCTACTGATGTTGTTGATACTGCTCAAAATAAATTAATTCAAGAATCGAATAATATAGTTTTAACTTCACTTGAAAATTTACAGACATCTTTAAAAGAAAAGGCTGTGCTTTATAAAAACACTTTAACAATGGGTAGATCACATGGTATTTATGGAGAACCAACTTCATTAGGGTTAAAATTTTTATTATGATTTGATGAAATTAAAAGACAAATTGAAAGGTTTTCATTAGCGAGAAAGCAAATTGAAGTTGCTAAAATATCAGGTTCAATGGGTAATTATGCTAACCTAGAATTTGAAATTGAAGAAATAGTTGCCAATGAAATGGGTTTAGGAATAGATAATATTTCAACACAAGTTACTCAAAGAGATAGACATGCATTTTTAATTAGTGTTTTTGCAAACATAGCTTCTACTCTTGAAAAAATAGCTACTGAAATAAGACTATTTCAAAGAAGCGAAGTTCAAGAATGACATGAGGGTTTTAAACCTAATCAAAAGGGTTCTAGTTCAATGCCACACAAAAAAAATCCAATAAGTTCAGAAAATATAACAGGACTTTCAAGATACTTAAGATCATTTACAAATACTGCATTTGAAAATAATGTTTTATGACATGAGAGAGACATATCACATAGTTCAAATGAAAGAATAATTTTTAGTGATATATTTAATGTTCTAGTATATACAATAGATAGATTAAAAGATACACTTGATGATTTAGTAATTGATGAAAACAAAATGTTAGAACACATCAATTCACAATTTAATGTTTTTTACAGTCAACCAATTTTAAATTATTTACTTATAAATTGTGATGAATCAAGAGAAGAAATTTATGATTTTATTCAGAAATGCACTTTTGAAACAATGAATAATAAAATTGATTTTAAAGAATCGTTGATTAAAAATAGTATAGAAAAATATATTAATGATATAAGCTTTCTAGATGATATTTTTAATATTAATTATTTTATTAGAAATATTGAAAAGATATATAATAGAACATTAAATGAATAATTTGATATTATAAAGACAAAAGGGGAAAATTTAAAATGCTTTCAAACAAGGAAAATGTACATATATTTGGTTTAACTCAAGGTGTTGAGTTAGCACAAGAAATTTGCAATATATTAGGAGTAAAAAGAAAAGAAGTCAAAACCTTAAAATTTGCTGATGGTGAAATTTTGATTGAATCATTGGACTCAGTAAGGGGAAAAGAGATTTTTGTAATTCAATCTACTTCTACACCTGTTAATGAAAGTATCATGGAATTATTAATTGCTATTGATGCTTTCAAAAGAGGAAGTGCTGAAAAAATTAATGTTGTAATTCCATATTATGGTTATGCAAGACAAGATCGTAAAGCAAAAGGAAGACAACCAATTACTTCAAAATTAGTAGCTGATTTATTAACTAAAGCTGGTGCTGATAGAGTTATGACAATTGATATTCACTCTCCGCAATCAATGGGATTTTTTGATGTACCAATGGATAATTTCTATACAGCTCAAACATTGGCAACTGAAATTATTGACACTATTGAAATAAAAGAATGAGATCCTGCTAACTGTATTTTAGTGTCTCCAGACTATGGTGGAATGACTAGAGTTCATAAAGTTGAATCTTATACAGGCGGAGTAACTAATGGAATTGCTGTTATAGGTAAAAGAAGACCAGAACCAAATAAAGCTGAAGTTGAATTTGTCCTTGGGGATATTAAAGATAAACATTGTTTTATAATTGATGACATGATTGATACAGGTGGAACAATCATTAATGCAGCCAAGGCATTAAAAGAACAAGGTGCTAAAGATGTTCATATTTTTGCATGTCATGGATTATTTAATGGTCCGGCAAAAGAAAGAATGGAAGCAGCAATTAAAGAAAATATTGTTCAAGAAGTTGTAGTTACAAATACAATTCAAATAGCTGATGAAAAAAAATTCAAAGGATTAAAAATTATTTCAGTGGCACCTTTATTAGCAGAAATGATTGATTCATCAATCAGCCATGAATCATTAACTGAAGTTTATAATAATAAGAAACAAATAATTTGAGACAGAGCTCAATGCATTGTTAATAAATTTAAAAAATAATTAAGAGGAATACAAAATGAAATTAATAGTAGGATTAGGAAATTATGGTTCTCAATATGAAAATACAAGACATAATGCTGGTTGAATAGTATTAGACCAACTTATTAAAAGGTATGGCTTTACACAACAAAAAAATGAACATAATTCAGTAATTTTCTTTTCAACTATTAATAATGAAAAAGTGTTATTTGTGAAGCCTCAAACTTATATGAATAATTCAGGAATTGCAATTCAAGCTATCATGCATTATTACAAAATTGATATTGAAGATTTAATTATATTACATGATGAAAAAGATTTCCCTGTTGGTAAAAATCAATTTAAAATGAATGGTTCTGCAGCAGGACATAATGGAATAAAATCAGTAATTCAACATTTAGGAACTCAGAATTTTAATAGATATAGAATTGGAATTGGTGAACCTGAGCAAGGTTGAAAAATAATAGATTGAGTTTTATCAAAATTTCGATCTGAGGAATTGAATAACATTATTTCAACATCAAAAAATATTTCAAACTTTGTTAATGATTGGACTAAAGACGTAACTTTTCAAAATATAATGAATTTATACAACTAAGTGTTGTATTTTTTTATTAAAATGAAAATCTTTTATTTTTCAAAAATAAATGTAACAGTTTTTAAATTTAAATTTTTAATGTTGTTGTAGTTTTTAATCGTTTCAATGTTTTTAAATTTTAATTTTTCTAAAATTAGTTTAAATTCTTCTACCCCGTATCATCATAATGAAAAAGGTTGTATTTCTATTTCAGAATTACTTTTATATTCAAGTTCAGTATAAGTTCTTTGTAGTGCTCAATCGATTGAGATTGCCTTGTTTTTTATTTTTATAATATCATTGTTATCAAGAACAAAATCATACTCGTGTATATTCCCAGGCTTAAAAGAAGTTGGATATATTAGATCTAAATATATTTTTCCATTATCTGTTAAATGATTTTTAAAATTGTTTAAAACATAAACTATATCATCTCTATTTAATAGACAAAAACTGCCGTTCGGCATTATTATTGTTTCAAATTTTATATCTGCTTTAAAATTTATTAAATCTCCCAAAATTAACTGTGATTCCATATTATATTTCTTTAAGTTCCCTTTATAAATAGTTAACATTTCTTTTGAGTTGTCTAATCCAAAAATAGAAATTCCTTTTCTTAAAAGTGGTATTGCAATTCTTCCATTTCCAACTCCAGCTTCAAGAACTAATCCTTCTCTCTTTATTAATTCGTTAGTATAGAATTCTATATCTCCATCAATTGAAGTACCTGGGGGTTTTGATTGGTTATAAACTAAAGAAGAAATATTACCATAATAATTTTTTTTGTTATTTTCCATACTTAATATTATAATTGAATAATTTTTTTATAATTACAGATTGTATATAAAAAATCCTAACTTTACTTATCACATCGTGAATGCATCAATCACTTTCTAAAATTCTATTTCATAAGAAAAAAATTATATAAAGACACATTTCTAAAAAAAGAATATAATTTAAATAAAAAGACCTCCTATTTTAATCTAATTATTTGAACTACTATAGTTTAAAATAATAATTCTATAATTACTTATTACCTTATTTAGATAAGGAGGCAAATAAATAAAATCAATGAGTATAAAAATTTTTAAATAAGAAGGAAAAACAATGAATCATAATTTTGAACTAAAAGATAAGAAAATTTGAATTAGGTTATATTGAATTGCACTAACTATATTAATTGGTTCTTTAATAATAGCGACGTTTTATGATTACCAAATAACTAATTTTTTTGCACAAGGAATGAATAATTATTTTTTAAGACAAATTGTTAATTTTGTAAGTTCAGGTGGTAACTTTGTGATAACTATACCAATAGGAATAATAGCCGCGACAATTTTGGAAACCGTGTACTTTAAATATAAAATAAAAAACAATTTTATTAAATTAACCCCATATGTTTTATTGATCATTGGTTTAATATTTTTTGGTTCACTTTATTGTATTCAAAAAGCTTCTTATACATTTTCAGAAGATATTAAAAACAACACTTTGAATTCTATTTGAATTAAAACACTAACAACATGAAAAGAACCTATAATAATATGCTCTATTTGGATTATTTTAATGACAGCTATTCTTTCTTATGGAACATTCTTTTTTAGAATTAAATTTGCTTCAAGAAATGACATACTTGAAAGTAAATATTGAATTGGGGCGCTTGAAATGCTTACAGTTTTTTTGCTTTCTTATTTTACAGTTTTGGTGTTAAAAATTTTTTTTGCACGGCCTTTTTACTTTTCTGTTGAATATAGAAATTTATTTGGCATGTCTGATTCAAATCAAATTGAACATTTGTTTGATGGACTAACAGTTGAAAACTATACTAATCATCAAGGTGCTAAATTATTAATTGATTTATATTTGCAAACTGAAGGACTAGAATTGAATGATGAGAATTTTAAATTGGCATCAAATTGAATGGCTGAAACATTATGACAAATCCCTTATGGTCCAGCTCCTGAACCTACTTGAAGATGAACTTATTGATTCATACCAAATATTTTTTCAAGAGTTGATTCTCATACAATTAATGATGGAGTTATTTATTGAAGTTCTCAAGCGTTTAATGGTGATTTCCCTTCTGGACATATAGAAGTGCCGCTTTCTATTTTTGGAACATTTTTCATTATAAAAAGAAGTGGTAGTGTTAATTTTAAAAACAAAAAAATAATATTATTTACTATCTTAACTTCAATTATGTTTGTGTTAACTTTTTTCTTTATGATAGTTTACAGATTTCATTGAATTACAGATATGATTTTTACACCAATATTATATTTTTTATTTTTACCCATAGCTTATTTTAAAACAGAAAAGTGAGTTTATGAAATATTCTTTAGATTTAACAAAAATAAAGAGGTGTTAATAAAAAACAATGGTAATATTATTGAATTCAAAATAGCTATGAATAAAGAAGCTGTAGTTTTTAAAACAAAGAAAAAAGGTAAAAAGGCCTTTAAGTATGAGTATAAAATTAAGGCTAAATACCCAAATTTATCGATAAAAAGAATTTAAAATTATTTGAAATAAAAATATATAAAAAACACAGTTCATTAATTCTGTGTTTTTTATATGTATTTCTTTATTTAGTTTTGCTTTTGCCTTTTTTCATTTGATGCTCTAAATAGCTGATTTTCAACATAATTTTGACAACTCATATAACGATTGCTGCACTAACAGAATCACAAACAATTGAAAGCATTGTTGCAACTTCTGAACCAGTGTTAGATTTCATAAAATCAAATAAAAAGAATAAACTAAGAATACTTAATATTAGACCTGCTAAACCAAAAAAGAAACTGTATAAGTCCAATCTATTTGCAAATTTTTCTAATGGTAATATTTTAAGTCCTTTTTCGTATTTTCTTTTTAATATAATTCCACCGTATTTAAAAGCAATAATTGCAGTTGCTGTACTTATTGCATCAAAACAAACTGTTAATACTGTAAATATAAAAGAAGCTTCTGGATCTGCTTCTCCTCAAGTTTTTGAACTTAAACTTAAAAGACTTAACATACCTTGGATAATTCCTATTGTTCCACAAAGAGCACTGATTAGTTCAACTGTTATCAATATTCTTGTTTCAATTTTTATACTTTTTTTCATAAAAAAGATTATACACCTTTTAATTTTTTTTGCATAAAATTATCACTTTATAATGTTAAAGTAGATTTTATCAGATGATTCTTGTATAATATTTTAAGCGAGTTAATGTACACGGGATTAACTCCTTGGCCCAAAGGCCCAAAGACCAAAAGGAGGACATTAAAAATGTTAAGAAAATATGAAGCTATGTTTATCTTAGACCAAGATACACAAGATGTTAACGCTTTATCATCAAGAATGATTGATATCATTTCTAAAGATGGAAAAGTAATTGAAAAAAACGATTTAGGATTAATCGAATTTGCATACAAAATTAACCATAAGAAAAAAGGTCACTATTTTGTAGTTATAGTAGAAGCAACTGCTGAAGCTATTAAAGAATTTGAAAGAATTGCAAACATTGAAAAAAATGTTGTTAGAACTTTAATCATCAACACAGAAAACGAACAAGGTTATGAACAATCAGTTCAGTTATCAAAAACTGATATGACTAAATTTGAAGAAGAAAGAAAAGCAAAAAGAGATTTCAAAAAACCGTTTGTTAAAAAAGACTTTAACAAACCAACTGAAAGAAGAACTTTTGAAAAACCTTTAGAAACAACAACTGAAGTTAAAGAACCAGTTGTTAAAGAAGCTATTAAACCAGTTATTAAAGCGGCTAAAGTTGAAGAAGTTTCTCATGAAGAAGCTCATGACTTTGTTTCAAAAATGGAAGCAAAATATAAAGCTCACTTAGCTGAGGCTGTTGAAGAACATGTTGAAGAAGTTGAAATTAATGAAACAAAAACTACAGTTAAAAAAGAAGCTGCACCAAAAATGTCAGCTGCTGAAAGAGCTAAAGTTGATGGATCACACAATATTGATGAAGAAAGATATGAATTACAAAAATACTCAAATAAATTAAGAAGTGTTGCAATCGAAAAAAACTTACCAAAAAAATTACAAGAAGTTAACTTAAGAGATTTAACTAAAAAAGAACTAATCGAATACATGAGAAAAGTTCGTGCTGCATTAGCTAAATAGTTATATAATCAAAATAAGAAATATATAAAAAGTTCTATGAACTTAAAAAGGAGCAGTAAACTATGAATCAAGTATGTTTGATAGGAAGAATTACAAAAGATATTGAATTAAGAAATACAACTAATGGACAAGGGAAATTTGTTTCATTTACATTAGCTGTTAGTGAATATTCTGGTCAAAAAGAAATCACAAATTTTATTCCTTGTTTTGCTTTTAACAACACTGCTGAAAATATGGCTAGATTTTTATCAAAAGGAAGTCTAATTTCAGTTTCAGGAAGAGTTAATGTTAGATCAACACAAAATGATGGAAAATATGAAACTATTGTAACTATTACTGCCGACCGTGTAAACTTTTTAGAATCTGCTAAAAATAGAGGAACAAATAACTCAATTGAAGCAAATTCAAACATTAATTTAGATTCACCTATTCAAAATAGAAGTTCATCTATTGCATCAAATAACGTGCAAACAGAAGAAATTATATTAAGTGAAGATGAATCAATTTTATGAGATTAATATAAATTAGAAAGGCTACTAAAATTATGGCAATGAAAAAATTCGTTAAAAAAAGAAAAAAAGTTAACTTTTTTGCTAAAAACAAAATTAACTACATCGATTACAAAGATGTTGAATTATTAAAAAAATTCATTTCAGGAAATGGACAAATCTTACCAAGAAGAATTACAGGTACATCTCCAAAGCATCAAAGACAATTGGCTGTTGCAATTAAAAGAGCACGTCAAATGGCTTTATTACCATATGTAATTGACTAATTAAAAATACAACCATCAATATTTGTTTGATGGTTTTTTATTTTAACATGTTTTTTTTAAATGATATTACAATTGAATATGTTAATTAAAACAATGTGATTTATAATATTATTAAGTTTAAATTGACTTAGGAGGTTTATATGAAAGTAATTTTCTTACAAGACGTAAAAGGGCAAGGAAAAAAAGACGAAATAAAAGAAATCAGTGATGGTTTCGCAAGAAATTTTTTAATACCAAAAGGTTTAGTTAAAATTGCTACTGAAGGCAGTGTTAAAACCGTTAAAAATAGAAAAGTTGTAGAACAACAAGAAAAAGATTTAGCTATAGCTGAAACAAAGCAACTTAAATCATTGTTAGAAGAAGTAACATTAAAATTTAAATTACAAATTAATGATGGCAAAGCGTTCCATTCTATTTCAAATCAAGATATTGTTGATCAATTAAAAAATTCATACAAACTTGATTTAGATAAAAGGAAATTTATTAACTTTAAAAACCTTAACCAGATAGGTTTGCACTATATAATTATAAAATTAGGATTTGGTATTGAAGCCAAGCTAAAAGTAGAAATTCAAGGGGTATAAAATGAGCAGAAAAGATATGAGTGAAAATAACTTATATGCAGTTGAAAAAATGGTTTTAGCTATAGCAATGCATTCTCCAAATGCATTACCTGACATTATTACAGGTTTAGTTGCTGATGATTTTTTGGATTCAACACATAAAATAATATTTCAAGGAATAATTGACTTACACTCTGAAAGTAAAGAAGTTACTATCAACTCTGTTGCAAATCAAATTGAAAAAAAAGGACACTTAGAATCAATTGGTGGTGTTCAAAGATTACAAGACATTGCTTTAGATTTCTTTTCAGATGAAGGAATAGAAAACTTTATTGAAGATATTTTTTACGCAAGTTCATCAAGAAAATTTGATGCTGCTTTAAGAAGAGTTCAAAATTTAAGAAGAGAAGAACAAATGGATATTGAATCTTCGATTAATGAAATGCAAAAGGAGCTTTTAAAAATTGATCTTAATGCGCAAAAAAATGATGTTCAAAGTATTCATGCTTCAACAGAATTACTAATTAAAAAAATTCAAGAATTAGAAAAAAGAAGTGAAACTTTAACAGGTATCCCAACTGATTTATTTGAGTTAGATGAAATCACATCAGGACTTCAAGAAGGTGATTTAATCATTTTAGCTGCTCGTCCAAGTATGGGTAAAACTGCATTTGCTTTGAACCTTGCATACAACGCAGCAAGACACAAAAATGGTGTTGCTGTATTTTCACTGGAAATGCCAGCTGAACAACTAACACAAAGAATTATGACAATGGTTTCAAAAATTGATTCAAGAAAATTAAGAACAGGTAAAAACATTTCAAAAGCGGAATGAAGTAATTTACTAGCTTCTAAAGAAATTGTTTCTCAGTTGCCAATTTATATTGATGATACACCTGGAATTACAGTTCAACAAATTCAATCAAAATTATATAAATTAAAAAGAGATCATGATGTAAAATTTTGCGTTGTTGATTATCTTCAACTAATAAGTTCAACAAATAGTACAGTTGATAGACAAAATGAGATTTCAAATATTTCGCGTCAACTAAAAAGAGTTGCAAGAGAGTTAAGAATTCCAATAGTTTGTTTATCTCAATTATCAAGAAGCGTAGAAAAGCGTGAAGATAAAAGACCTATAATGTCTGACTTACGTGATTCAGGGGCTATTGAACAAGATGCTGATATTATTATGTTTTTATATCGTGATGATTATTATAAACATAAAGATGGTAATGAAGAAGAAAATAAAATTGTTGATCAAGTAAGCTCAACTGATTTAATTCTTTCAAAGCATAGAAATGGTGCTACTGGTACTATCAATATATTGTTTGATAAAAGTCATGGTAAGTTCATGGATAAAGGCTAACTAAAATGGGAGAATTTCCATTTTTTTTTGCTATAATTATACAAGATATGCTCATAAGGAGGATTTATGAAGAAATTATTATCTATTATTACAGCTCTAACTGTAGCTGCATCAACAACAAGCAGTTTAGTGTCATGCAAAGTTATTACAAATGAATTTAAAATTGAAGTCCCTAAATATGCTAGTTCATTAAAATATGAATTTAAAGATCATAAGTATGTACCAAAAGAATCATACCCAAATACTGAAGCTGACGTTAAAAAAGCACTTGATGGGGCTACTGGAACATTTGCATCATCATTAGTAACAGATATGATAAATTCATTGTTTTTTAATGCTAATTTAAGTGTAACTAAAAACTCAAAATCAACATGACAGTATTTATTTAAAACTGATCAAGAAGGTATTTATGCTGATGGTCAATATAGAACTGCTGGATTAAATAGTAAGCAACAAGAAAAAATAAACGATTATTATTCAAAAGTTTCAAAAATAACTTCTTTATTAGGATTAATGCAATATACAGAATGAAGTAATTCTCAATCAACTGATGTTGAAAAAACTGAAGGAAGTAATAAACCAATTACTTTATCAGAACAAACAATTAAATTAGTTAATGATAGTAAAATGTTTGAAAGTTCAAATAACCAGGGAATAACAAATGTTAAAATAAAATCAACTCCAAAATTGTACGAAGGAAAAATTGGTTTAGCTAAAAAAACTTCAGAAGAAACTTATGAAGCAGAAGAAACAAATAGCGAATCTATTAAAATTGATGCATATGATTCTGACTACATTTCAAAAAAAACAAACTATAATGAAAAAACAGCAAAAGAAACAGACCCAAAAGAACCAACAAAAGGTTATGGAGAATATATTGCTGGAACTAATTTAGCAGTTGACTTTTTTTCTCAACTTCTAATTTCTCAATGACAAGGATCTCCCGAAACTTCAGTTGAAGTTAAAAAAGTTGAGAAGCAATCGGATACAAGTAAAGAAAACTTTAAAAAACAAGGACTTATTTTAAATTCAAAAAACGCTGAAAAGAGCAAACAACCTGTATTTGAATATACTGAAGATGAAAAGGGTAACAAAACACCATATGCATATGGTTACTCATTAGTTTCTTTAGAACCAATTAATTTAGAACTAACATATAATGATAATAGAGACTTAAAAACAGGTGAACCTAAACCAGGAAACCAAAACTATATTATGGACTTAACTATCGAAGGATTAAGCGCTGCATTTAAACCTGTTTTAAGCTTTACATCATACAGAAATGAAAAAAACGAAGTAGTTAAAGAAAAATCTGGTACACCATATGTTGGATGAAGATTTATGGGTTATCAGTTTAATTCAAAAAATATTATTGGTTATAATGAAGATGGAACACAGTATACAGAAAAACCAAATAAAAAAATGATAGCAACTAATAAAAAGTTTAATGATTTTAATATAAGTAAATTAGAAATCAAAAAGGCTTAGTTTAATATTTATAGAGCATTATAATAATGCTTTTTTATTTTAAAAAAACAAAATTTATTTAATACAAGTATAATATATTTAAGTTTTTTACTTTGAAAGGAGATATGATGGATAATTTTTTAAATTGATTAATGTCTGGAAATCATCTAGCATATGCTTCTAGTTTACTAACTTTTGCTTGTTTGGCTCTTTTTGGAGTTGCTTCTTTCTTATATAAAAAATACTTAGTTAGAAAAGGAGAGCTTTTCATTTCTCCTACTTTTAATACAAAAAATATTACTTATATGGGAATAATGATTGCATGTTCAGTTTCTGTAACAGTAGTTATTTCGTTAGTAGCTCCAATTACAGTTTTTCCACCAATTAGAGTTGCTTTTGAAGGAATTATGATCAAGATAACTGGTATGATATTTGGACCAGTAATTGGTTTAATTGTTGGACTAATTACAGAATTATTAACTATGTTATTTATTCCATCATTTATTCACCCTGCTTATTTCATTGTAGCAATTGGTTTTGGTTTCTGAGCTGGGATGGCATCTTTTACATTTAAATTAAAATCAAAACAGCAGTGGATCACTGTTGTTATAATAACTTTATTTATAATTGCAGCGACTGCATTCTTGTACAATACACTCCAATATTTGGAAGCTGATGAAAATGGCAATGTTAAACTTTTTGGAGTAGCTGTTAAAAAAGATTTAATTCCAACACTTTTCATTATTATGATGGGTATTCTATTATCAATTTGCTACATTATGTGTGGTTTATTTATAATATTAAAAAAACAAAGATGACTTGAAATAATATTACCTATTTTCCTTATTTGTATAGTTACAGAAATAATAATAACTGTTTTAACTGCTGCATGAGGAGACGCTGGATTATTGACTTCAAATACAAGTGATGGATATATAAGCATGGTTGCTCTAAGAGTAATTCAGATACCAGTAAAAATTATTTTTAATACAGCTTTATTAGCCACTGTTTATTCAGTTTTAAGACCATTAATTAAAAAATAATAAGAAAGGACCTATATGAAATTATTTGATACATTAACTCAAACTCAAAAAGAAATAAATAAAAAAGTTATCAATATATATTCATGTGGACCTACTATTTATGACTATATTCATATTGGTAATGCAAGGCCTATAATTTTAATGGATACCCTAATTAGATTTTTAGAATCAAGTGGTGTTAAAGTTAACTTTCTACAAAACATAACTGACATTGATGATAAGATAATTGAAAAAGCATTATCTGAAAATAAAACAGAAAAAGAAATAACTGATAAATATTTATCAGCCTTTTTAGATAATTTAAATAAATTAAATATTAGAAGGCCAAATAAGTTAATACCAATTAGTGAAAGAATATTGGAAATGGATAGATTTATTTCTAAATTAGTGAATTTAGATGCGGCTTACAATGTTAATGGTGATGTTTATTTTGATATACAAAAATTTACCGATGAGTATGGTAAATTATCTAATAAAAAAATCCAAGATTTAATTTCAGGTAATAGAGTAGAAGTTGATATTAAAAAAAATAATCCTTTAGATTTCAGTATTTGAAAAAAAACTAATAAAGGAGTAATGTTTAATTCAATATTTGGTAAAGGAAGACCTGGATGACATACAGAATGTGTTTTGTTAGTTGATGAATATTTTAGTGGTGAAACAATAGACATACATTTAGGTGGTATTGATTTGCAATTCCCGCATCATGAAAATGAAAGAATCCAATTTATAGCTAAGAACAATAAAGAACTGGCTAATATTTGAATGCATAATGGTCATTTGACAATTGATGGTGAAAAAATGAGTAAATCACTTGGCAATGTTATGACACTTACAAATTTTTTAAATGAATATAGTTCAGATATATTAAGATGAATATTCTTAACAACATATTATAAACAACCATTAAATATTTCAGATGACATAATTGAGCAAGCAAAAAAATTTATTCAAAAAATAGATAACTTAAGTAAAAAAATAAAGCAAGTAATAATAACTGAACAAATAACAATGTCTGGTTACATCGATGACAACATATTAGATGAATTTAAAATACATATGCAAGATGATCTAAATACATCTAGAGTATTAACTTTAATTGAAGAAGTACTAAAAGATATAAATAGGCTAATTTCATTAAATGAATTAAAAGCTTTATCAACTAAAATTAATTCTTTAAATTATATTTTTAAAACATTAGGATTTTCAATGTGTGTGAATGTTTTTGCTTCTGAAGAAGAAAAAGATATATTTTGAGCTTGAAAAAAAGCAGTTAGTGAAAAAGAATTTGAAAAAGCTGATGAAATAAGAGCAATATTAATAAGTAAAGGAATTTTATAAAATGGATAATCTAAGTTTGATTTATGGTAAACATGCAGTAAATGAATTTATAAAAAAGCATCCTAATTTAATTAAAAAAGTTTATACAGCAAATAATTTTAAAATTGATATTGGCAATTACAATTTTCAAATTATAAATACAGATGCTAAAAAAATAGAAAGTCTAGTTGGTGATGAAGTAAATCACCAAGGCGTTGTTGCTGAAGTTAAAGAGTTTAACTACAAGCCTTTTGCTGAAGCTTTGAAAGAAATGAATAATGATGAACCAAAACTTGTTTTAATTTTAGATCAGATTCAAGATCCATACAATTTTGGAGCAATAATAAGAAGTTCGAGTTTGTTAGGTGTTGACCAAATTGTTATTTTGGATCATAAGCAAGTTTTTGTTAATTCTACAGTTGTTAAAACTTCAGCAGGAACAGTATATGATATGAATATTAGTAAAGTAACTAATTTGAGTAATGCAATAAAGGATTTACAAAAAAATGGATTCTGAATATATTCAACGCATTTAAATTCAGAGTCTAGTGATATGAGAAAAGTTGATTTTGCTAATAAGACAGCTATTGTAATTGGAAATGAACATAAAGGTGTTAGTGATCTGATAATGAAAAATAGTGATATGAATGTGTTTATACCTTCAACTAATACAATAGATTCTTATAATGCAAATGTTGCTACTTCTTTAATTCTTTATCATGTTGCCAATTATATTGGAAAACTTAAATAATAAATGTATAATAAACATAGTTATTAGGAGGTCAACCTCCTTTTTAATTAGAGAAATCTTTGTTGAGGAGGGTTAATATGCATAAAACAAAATCTACAAGAAAAATAATTTTAGTATGCGAAGATTGTTTAAGTAGAAATTATTCGTTAAACAAAAGTAACTTAACTCAAAAGGAGCGTTTAGAAATTAAAAAATTTTGCTCAATGTGTAACAAACATACATTACATAAGGAAACAAGATAATGGCAAAGAAAAAACAAGATCAAGTAATCTTAGAAGAAAATATCCTTCAAGAAGAAAGTTTAAATAAAACAAAAAATAAAAAAATAAAAATTTCTAAGCAAACTAAAAAATCAATCAAAGTTAAAAAACAAAAAGAAAAGAAAAATTTTAAATTGGCGGTAAAAGAATTGCCAATTAAAATTGTTAAAGAAATAAATAAAATTAAATGATCTGGATGAGATAACCTTAAGAAAAAATACATAATTGTTTTATTATTTATGATATTTTTTGCAATATTATTTTTCTGTATCGGATTAGGTATTGAAGCATTATTTAGATTAATCAAAGTATATTAAAAAGGGGAAAATATGAATAAAGAAGAATTATTAAAGTTAGAAGCTGAGATTTTAGCTTCAAAGGGTCAATGATTTGTTGTTAACTCACAAACAGGACATGAAGAAAAAGTTTTAAATGACTTAAAAAATAAGATTAAAGCTGAAAAAATGGAAGATCAAGTTTTTGATATCAAAATTTCTAAAGGTCAAGTTTTAACTAAAACAGGAAAACAAAAGGAAAAAAATTTATTTCCGGGATATTTATTTATTAATATGATAATGTCTGAAGAGTCATGATTTGTTGTTCGTAATACTCCAGGAGTAACAGGATTTATTGGTTCATCAGGACGTGGAGCTAAACCATTTCCATTAACTGTTGATGAAGTTGTTGAAATGTTAGTTCCAAAAACAGAAGTTATGGTTGAAGAAGTTGAAGTAGCAAGTGAAAATGTAGCAGTTGCTAAAAAACCTTTATTTACAGCACCATTTGTAGTTGGTGATTTTGTGAGAGTTAAAGACGGAATTAACGCTGGTGAAGAAGGTGAGGTAAGTTCAATGGACTTTGAAAAAGGTGTTGCTGTTGTTCTTATCGAAATGTTTGGTAGATATACAAATCTTGAAATTTCTTTTGAAAATGTTGAACCAGTTAAAGAATACTAATAATTAATAAAATGACTTCAGTCATTTTTTTATTATTTTTTCTATGTTAAAATATTTAAAAGCAAAACTGATCTAATCTAACGTTAATCGCGATTAGTGAATATTAATTAAAATAATAAGGAGAAACTAAATGTCAAAAATTAAATTTATGGCACTTGGTGGACAAGATGAAAGAGGAAAAAATCTTTTTGTTTTAGACATAGATGATAATCTTTTCGTTTTAGATGCCGGTGTTAAATACCCAGATAAGGGTATTTTGGGTGTAGATATAGTTACACCAAAATTAGATTATTTAAAAAATAATAAGCAAAAAATTAAAGGAATTTTTTTAACTAACTCTGCAAGTTATAATATGGGTTCTGTTCCATATATTTTAAAAACAATGGATGTTCCAGTTTATTGTAATGAAATAACTCAATTAGTTGGTAAAATTAAAATTTCAAGAATGCGTATTAAAAATACAAAAGATCAAAACTTTGTTGTTGTTAAAGATAAACAAATTTTAGATTTTGAAAAAGTAAAAGTTGAAGTATTTAGAACTACATCAGCTTCGCCTCAATCATATGGTTATGCTTTCCATACTGAAGAAGGAATAATTGTATATGCTGGAGATTATATTATTGATGGTAAAGAACAATCATATTTTTCAACAGATTTTAATCATATAAGTGAAATCGGTAAAAAAGGTGTGCTTGCATTAATTGCTGATAGTGAGTATGCATCAAGAAGTGGCTTTACTGTACCAAACCATAAAATTGAAAATTTTATTTCAACTTCGTTTAAAGAGAAGAAAACAAAAATTGCTATTGGTATTTTTGAAGAAGATATTTTTAAATTAGGTGAAATCTGCATGGCAGCAAAAGAAAATAATCGCAAGATTGCTGTTTATGGAAGAACAATGACAGAAATTTTAAAATCAAATTTAATTAATGAAAATCTACAAATTGCTTCTGATGACATTATTACTGTTGAAGAGTATATGAAATCAGAAAATGGTCTTCTAATTATTTCTGGAACTGGAGATGTTTTATATTCAAAATTAGCAAAAATAGCTACAGGAAATGATGAAGTTGTAGAATTTACAGAAAAAGATTTAATTATCTTAGCTACACCACCAGCACCAGGGGTTGAAAAAAGACATGCACAAATCCTTGATGAATTAGCTAGAACTGATGCTAGATTAATTGCGCTAAGTGATAGAAATATTTGATCAATGCATGCTTCATATGAAGATATTAAAGTTTTTACAAGTTTATTAAATCCAAAATATTTTATACCAGTTAAATCATTATTCAAAGATTCTTTAAAAGCAGAAAAGGCAGCTATTGAAGCTGGAGTTAATGAAAGAAATGTTATTATATTAGACAATGGTCAAATCGCTAACATTTCAAAAAACTCTATTTCAATTGCTGATAAAAAAGTTGACATAGGTAACTCGTATGTTGATCAAGCAGGAGTTGGAGATGTTGGTGCTATAGTTTTAAATGAAAGAAAACTTTTAGCTACTGATGGTGTAATGATTATTGGAGCAACTATTGATTCTAGAAATAAAGAATTGATTTCAATGATAGATACTCAAATGCGTGGTGTTCTATATATTAAAGAAGAAAATCCAATTTTTAAAATAATTCAAAAAGAAATTGAATCTCTTCTAGAACAAGGACAAAGCCAGTTTAAAGAAAACCCAAGTAAATATGATATTAATGAAGTTAAAAAAGATATTGCTACAAGAGTAAGAACATTAATAAAACAAGAATCAGGTAAACAACCAATTGTTCTAGTGATTGTTAATGAATATGATGGTAAAGACTATGTCTTTAAACCAAGAAATAATTCAAATAGAAATAACTACAGAACTAACAATAACAATAACAAAAAAGGATCAAATTAATTGATGAATATAATTCTCTAAGTATACAAAAATGATAAAAAAACAATTTATCATTAAAATATGTATACAAGGAGAATTTTTTTATGGCAAATATCAAAGGAAACAAATCAATTATCTTATCAACTCAAGAAAAAGAAATAATAGTAAAAGAACATTTTGAAAAAGAAATGACTTTTTCACAGTTTTCAAAAAAATACAATGTATCTTATTCAGCAATTAGAAAATGATGCCTTGATTATGAAATATACGGACTATCTGCGTTGGAAAGTCAAACTGGAAAAATGAATGTTAAGCAAAAAGGCAAAGCGAAACCTTCATCTAGATCTCTTGATCCAAAAGATAGAGAAATAGCTATGTTAAAAAAACAACTTAAGCAAGCAAATATGGAGCGAGATATCTGAAAAAAGTTTGATGAGTTGATGAGAGAATCTCAAAAAAAGAAATAATATTTAATAAATGTAAATTAACTTATAAATTAAAAAATAAATACAAAATTTATCAAATTTGTGAAATTTTAAAAATCACAAGAAGAACATATTATTTATGACTTAAAAAAGGAATGCCGGAGTATCAAATTAAATTTGATAAAACATTTGCCTATGAAGTTGAAAGTATTTTTAAACAAAATAACGCAAGATATGGATACCCAAGAATTCAAATAGTATTAGAAAATAAAGGAATTAAAGTTAGCTGTTCTAAAGTTTATAGATACATGAAACTTTTAAACTTATATTCAAATCTTAGAATAAAAAAATTTATTAAGAAACCAAAAGAAAATAAAAACATGAATCGAAAATTTAAAAATATTGTTAATAGAAAATGAAATGATTATAAACAAGATGAACTATGAGTTACAGATGTTCATACATTCCTTGCAATAAAGGTTATGTTTATTTAAGCGTTTTAAAAGATGTTGCTTCTGGTTTTATAGTTGGGCATACTGTTTCAAAAATAAATGATAATAAAATATATAAAGATACTTGAAAGAGTGCAGAAAAATTTCATGATTCATCTAAAGTTAAAATTATTCATTCTGATAACGGATACCAATATACATCAATTTAAGCTCAAAGATTTGCTAAAGATAATAACTTGATCATTTCATTATCAAATCCAGGTTTATCACTTGATAACGCAGCTTGTGAAACATTTTTTTCACAGCTAAAAACTGAAGAACCAGAAGTACTTAAACAAAAAGACTTTAACAGAATCAAAGAAATCATTCAAAATTACATTAATTATTATAACTTCATCAGAATTAGAATTAAATCAAAAAATCCACCGGCATATAACTACTTAAAGCAAGCAAAAAGTCATTTCACGAATGAAATGACCTATTATTAATAAAAAAACATTTTGTATACTTGCAAAAATATATTCATCAAATTAATTGATCCTTTTTTGTTATTAAACTGTATACATTGTTATAACAAATATTAAGAAAGGCAATAAGCAAAAGACAATTGTGTTTCTTCATCGAATTAAAACCGCTTCTTCTTTGGTATATGTTTTTTGGTATCTCAACCTTTTGTCATTAAAATATTTAATTGCTTTTTTATTTCTTATGTAGTTAATAATAAAAATAGTTAAAATTTCAATAAATAAATACGCTGTAGCAACAAATGCTGTTGCTTCAAGAAGTCTATTTTTACTTGTCAAATTTGGAGCAAAGCTAGCAACGTTCTTAAATGCATAACCAAGGGCAAAACTTAATCCAATACCAAACAATGTAATTATCAAAATTGATACTCAACTAATTCAATTAAACTTTTTATTCTCTCTAAAAGTTTTCATTTTAGTATAATTTTGAGCTGCCTTTAGATCATCATTTAATTCCTTGTTGATATCTTTATAGTGTTGATCTAAACCTTCTTTTCTTAAGTTTTTTAAATTTTTTAATTCATTTTTTGCCATATTTGCTCCTTTTTAATTGACTTATACACTCTTTTAGTTTATCATATTAAAAAATATTATAAATAAGGAGGTTATAACCATGATTAAATCAAAAAACAAAAGCACTTTAAAAAACTTTAACTTAGATGCGTTAGATTTAGACCTAAATGAAGAGTTAATTTATGCACAGCCTACATTCTGAAGAACTGTTTCATATAGATTTGAAGAATTAAAAGAAGAGGCATCAAAATATTTTAGAAGGCATCCACTTATTGGATACTCTTTTAAGCGTATTGTTTATGGACTATTAACATTAATTGTAAGTATTGCAATCGTTTTCTTTTTAGTTAACTTTGTAACACCAGATTCATCATACTTACCAGATGTTTCTGAATTAGGAAAAATGGGTATTGGAACATCAGGGCCAAAATATGATGCATTTTTGCAAACAAGATTAGAATTATTTGGAGTTAGTGGTAATGCTATAGAAAGATTATTAAGATATTTTAAAAACATTATTCCTTTTATTCCAAAACATATTTTAGTTGGTCAATCAGTTGAATTCCCAGAAGCTTCTCAACTATCAGAAGCTCAAATTATTATTAATACAGTTTTATATACTGGTGGACAAGTTGATGGATTACTAAAAACAGGATCTCAAGAATTAATTGATGCAATAAAAATTAATGCATCATACAAAACTGTTTGAGTATACTTAGGAGTTGTTAAATCAAGTTCAATGGGTATGCCTGGTTCAACAGAGGTAACAAGTTTATTCGCAAGTGCAATTCCGTATTCATTTGGTATTGGAAGTGTTGCAGTTTTAATTTCTTACTTAATTGGTATTCCTCTAGGTATTGAAGCAGCAAAAAGAAAAGGAAAAGTAACAGATGGAGCCATCAATGGAACAGCTACATTCTTATTAGCTGTGCCTTCATTAGTTATTGTTATAGCAATTTATTTAATTTCAATTTTAGTTTTTGGTCATTCTTCAATCTTTAGTTCAGGATCATTCTGAACAAGATTTTGACCAGTTGTTGCCTTGGTAATATTAATGGCACCAACAACAATTATTTTAACTAGACGTTATGTAGTTGATGAAATGACAGCAGATTATACAAAATTTGCTTATGCAAAAGGATTAGGTGAATCAAAAGTATTTTATATCCACATTTTCAGAAATGCTGGAGTAAGAATTTTACGTGAATTACCATTAGACTTAGCATTTACATTATTTGGAGCTTCAATTTTAACTGAAACTCAGTGAAACATACCAGGTATGTCACAACTAATTATTAACGGGGTTAACAACCGTGACTCATTTGTTATTTTAGGATTTATTACATTTGCATCATTAGTAAAAATTGCAGCAACACTAGTTTCTGACTTATTTATGGTTTTAATGGACCCTAGAGTTAAATTGAGTGGTAGATAGAAAGAAGGGGAAAATATGACAAACATCGATAAAGAAAAATTTGAACGTGAAAACAAAGTTAATTTTGAAGAAATTGATGACAAAATGTTTGAAGTAGTCGAAGAACAAACTAGCGAAAGTGAAAGACTAAATTCAAAGCCATATAGTTATTGAAAATCTGTAGGTAAACTATTAGTTACATCTCCTACTTTCATGATTTCTATTTTAGTATTAATAACTATTTTACTTTTAGCATTTATAGTTCCAGAAGTAATGAACTATAAAAATACTTCAAGTACTATTGGAGATCCTGCATTGCCTTCATGAGAACATATATTTGGTATTGGGATGAATGGTGAAGATTTATTTGCTAGAGTTTGAGCAGGAACAAGAACAACTTTATTATTTGCTTTCTTAATTGCAACTATTCAAGTTGCGGTTGGAGTTATATTAGGTTCAATTTGAGGTTATTTTAGAAAATCAGATTTAATCTTCATTCAAGTTGCAAGTATTATTACAATAGTTCCTCAATTTATTTTATTACTGTTAATGGTTTTTTTATTTAATAGTAAAGGTTACTGAGTTATTGTTTTTGCTATATCACTTCAAGCATGAGTTGGTATTGCTCAAATGGTAAGAGTACAAATTATGTTAGTTAAAAATACTGACTATAATACCGCATCAATTAGTTTAGGATCAAGTTCATACAGAATTATAAATAAAAATATTATGCCTAAAATTTTACCAGTTATTGTTCAAACAGCTGCATTTGCAATTCCAACTGCTATTTCAATTGAAGCATCACTTGCTTACTTGGCATTTGACTTCATTCCAGCAGGACAAACTTCTTTAGGACAAATATTAAATCAAGTTATGAATGAAACTAAATGACAAATTTATCCAAACTTATTAATTGCTCCAATGGCAGTTATTATGATAGTTTCAGTTGTATTCTTCTTAGCGGCTAGAGTATTTGCTGATTCATTAGATCCGAAAAATCATAGATAGGAGACCAACTTATGGCTACAAATAAAGATAAAATTATTTCTCTTCAAGATGTTGTTGTTAAATTCAACGTTCGTGGGAAAATGTTAACAGCTATTAGAAATGTTTCTTTTGATATTTATGATGGAGAAACAGTTGCTATAGTTGGTGAATCTGGATCAGGTAAATCTGTTTTAACTAAAACATTAACTAATATGTTAGAAAGTAATGGTTATATTTCAAATGGAACAATTATGTACTTTCCAACTGAGGAATCAAAAAATGATTCTGAAACAGCTATTAAAGAAGATGTAAACTTAGTTAACTACCATAAAGGTTCATTAACTTCAGACACAAGAAGAAAAATTAAAAAAAGTAATTACAAAACAATTAATAATGCAAAAATTCGTTTAGCAGCACTTAATGCTCGTTTAGGGGTTAAAGGTGTAGACACAGATGATATATTAGCAAAGATAAAAGAAGAAAGTGAAATTATTCATGATGCTTATTATGAACTTTCAACATTCTCAAGACTAAGAAAAAGAACAGTTTTACGTTTAACTCCAACTATGAAAGAGATATCAAGCAAGAAAAGAAACCTTTCTTTAATGAAAGGAAGACAAATTCTTGCTGGTTTAAGAATTCTTGCAGAACAAGAATTCTTAACAGAATTCGAATTAAACTTAAAAAACGTTTTAGAAAAATTGAAAAAAGCTGAAATTGTTGAGGAGCATGAAGTTAATACTTTATTAGCTGCATGAAAATTTCAAACAACTCCAACTTGATTAAATAAAAGAGAAGCTACTAAAAAATTAAAACAAGTTAGAGGTGGAACAATTGCTACAATTTTCCAAGATCCTATGACTTCTTTGAACCCATTACTAAGTGTTGGTTTTCAAATTTCAGAAGCAATCAGATTACATAACAAAGTTTCAAGACATGCTGCAAAACAACAAGCTATTGAATTAATGAATAAAGTAGGTATTCCAAATGCTGAAAAACGTTATCATGATATTCCAGGTAAATATTCTGGTGGTATGAGACAACGTATCGTTATAGCTATTGCATTAGCATGTAAACCAAAAGTTTTAATTTGTGACGAACCAACAACAGCACTTGATGTTACTATTCAAGCTCAAATTCTAGAGTTAATTAAAGAACTTAAAAAAGAATTTAATTTAACTGTAATTTTCATTACTCATGATTTAGGAGTAGTTGCGAATGTTGCTGATCGTGTTGCAGTATTATATGCTGGACAAATTATTGAATATGGAACAGTCAAAGATATTTTCTTTGATGCAAGACATCCGTATACTTGAGCGTTATTATCTTCATTACCTCAATTAGGTACAAAAGGTGAAGAATTATTTGCTATTACAGGTACACCTCCAAGTTTATTTAACAAAATCAAAGGTGATGCATTTGCACCAAGAAATAAATTTGCTTTAGCAATTGATTTTGAATATAACCCACCAATGTTTGAAATTAGTAAAACTCATGGTGCTAGAACTTGGTTATTAGACCCTAGAGCACCAAAAATTGAAAAACCTAAAATGTTAAATAACTTAAAAGAAGCTGTAAGCGAAGCAAAGGTAGGTGAATAGTATGGCTAAAGATTCAATCATAAAAGTACGTGACCTTTTAATCGAATACGGACACGGAAAAAATAAGGTTTCTGCTGTTAAAGAAGTTTCTTTTGATATTCATAAAGGAGAAACTTTTGGATTAGTAGGTGAATCTGGATCAGGTAAATCTACTATTGGTAAAGCCTTAATGGGAATTGAACCAATTAATGATGGAACTGTTTACTTTCAAGATACATTAGCTTTTGGTAAAACTCCTAATTTAATTAAGATGAATGAAAAAATGGAACACCATATTAAAGTAATGAAACTTAATCAAACTGCTATTACTAAAGCTTTAGAAATCTATTCAGAAGACTACAAACGTGTTTACTTCAAATATATTGAAGGAAAATACTATGATTTAAAATCAAAAGAAACTGTTGAGTATTCTGATAATAAGATTAGAAAAATTGAAGAAGGTTTGGATTTAAAAGACCATAAATTGGTTTCAAAATCAAAAGATCCAAAATTAAAATTAGTTGAGGATGCAGTTAAAGAAATTATTAAGAGAATTTTAAAGTTATACAAACTTCAAGATAAATCTTTAGCATTTTTAAAAATGTTAAAAGAAGATGGAATAATTAATCCAGAGTTATTAAAAAAAGTTAATGAATTGCACTCAAGAACAAATAAATTAACTATTAAAATTAGAAAATCTGAATCTAAGATGTATTTAACAATTCAAGAAATTGAAAAAGTTAGAAATGATGTTAGAAATGGTAAATATAAATCAGTAAAAAGATTCTTCTTTGAATTAGGTAAATTATTAGAAGTTTTAATAGCAGAACATAAGTTAGTTTCACCAATGATTTCTGATTTAAAACAAGCTCAAAAATTAAGTTCTGCTATTGTTTCAAATGGTAGTGATAAAAAAGAATGATTAAAATGAATTGATGAAAAAATTGCAACTGTAGATGATGAATCAAAAATTGCTGAGTTGGAATTAATTAAAGAATTAATGTCTTTTGAAAACATTCAAAAAACTTTAGAAAAATCACCAAAATATACATTGCCAACAGCTTCAGAAAGACATGAATTAAAAAAACAAATGCAAATGATTTTTCAAGACCCAGCTTCTTCATTAAATGATAGAATGCCTGTTGAAGAAATTATCGCAGAAGGTTTAGATAACTTTCCTGAACTATATAAAAATGAACAAACAGCTCAAACTTATATTGACTGATTTAATTTTAATAATCCTGATAAAGCAGGAAAAATAACATTAAATAACATTAGATATTCAAAAGTGAAGCAATTTTTAATATTGCAATTATTAACTACTGTTGGTATGTTACCTGAACATTTATCACGTTACCCACATGAATTCTCAGGTGGTCAACGTCAACGTATTGGTATTGCTAGAGCACTTGTTATGAAACCATCATTTGTTGTTTGTGATGAACCTATTTCAGCACTTGATGTTTCGATTAGAGCACAAGTTATTAACTTATTAGCTAAGTTCCAATTTGAATTTGATTTAACATATATTTTCATTGCTCACGACTTAAGTGTTGTTAGATTTATTGCAAATAGAATTGCAGTTATTTATCGAGGAGATATTGTTGAATTAGCTGATGCTGATGAATTATTTAATAACCCATTACATCCTTATACTAAATCATTATTATCTGCTGTACCTTTACCAGATCCTGATTTAGAGAAAAAGAAAAAAAGCATTAAGTACAAACCCGAAGAACAACATTTTGATTACATTACAGATTCACCAAAATGAAGAGAAGTTCAAAAAGGTCACTTTATTTTAGCAAATGAAAGAGAAGTTGCTGAAATCAAATCTGATAAAAGAAAATCTAAAAAAATCGAGAAAGGAGCATAATTATGAAAAAATTACTTAGTATAATAGCTGCTGCTACTTTAGTTACAACAGCAGGATCAACTTTAGTTTCATGTGGTATGTCTGCAAAGAAATTAATGGCAAGAAAAGTAAATACAAAGGAATATAAGGGTTTCATGAGTGCTGCTCTTAATACTTGATCACCTGGATCAACTATGCAAAATTCAGATGCCATTATATTGGAAAACTTATATGATGGATTACTAACTCCAAATGCTCATGGTGAGATTGAAGGTCAAATGGCTGATTGATGAGGACATAATAAAGAGGGAAACGAGTACTACTTTCACTTAAGAGATGAAGAAAAAACATCTGATGATGGAAGAAAAACTGGGATTCCAAAATGAACAGCTGTAAAAAATGGCGGAATACAATATACAAAAGATGTTTCAACAATGGATTTTTATAATGCATTTAGATTTACATTTAATCCTAATGCTTCAGCTGATGGAGCAGCTCCAACAAATGGATTATTTAAAAATGGAACTGCTTTAGAAGGAATTCTATCAACAATATCAGAATATGATGCTACTGTTCTTGAAGGAAAAAACTTTGGTAGAACAACAGCTCAGGGTGGTGAACAAAACATTGGTTCTGAATATATTTCAACAAGAAATTTTGACATTATTGTTATGTTAGTTAACCTTTGAACAGCAACTGAAAAAGGTCAAGACAGAATTAATAAGTTAGCTGCTGCTAAAATTAATCCAATTTTGGATGAAAACCAAAAACCTAATGGTAAATACGACCCAACACCTGAATTTGATGAATTAATTGCTGAAATTAAACAATATCAAGGTGAAACTAAATTCCAAGAATTAATTTCTAAAAGTTCTCAAGAAGGTGGAATGATGGCTATTTCTCTTTCAAAAGAAGGATTGGGAACAGCTAGTTCATCAAAAGGAACTACTGGAACAAGAACTGAACAAATATACAATATTAGATATACTTTAGAAAACGCATCAACTTCATTCTTTACATCAGCTGCTGGATATGGGTCATTAAAACCAATTCCTGACTATGCAGTTAGTTATAAAGATTCTCAAAACAGATCATGATACAATTTTTCAAAAAGATATCAACCAAGTCTTAATGAAATGTGATTTTCAGGTGCTTATTATGTTAAATCATATAAAGCATCTTCAAATACAGTGTTATTAAAAAATCCAAACTACTATCAAGCAGATAGAACATATATTGAAAAATTAATTTTTACTCTAACTAGAAGTCAATCAGTTGATTCAAATAGACTTTGATTCGAAGGTGGAGATGCTTCAGAAGTAGCAATTTCTCCAAATGACGCTAGTGGATGAAAGAAATATGTTGGTGATGATTATAACTCTGAAGAACAAAAATTTGCATTTGAGGGAACGCATGCAACATCAACAGTTCCAAGCCAATATACATTTACAACTTTTTACAATTATGGTAGATTATCAAAAGATGGTAAAGATATTTCTAAATCTTCATTAGCTTTAGCTCAAAAATCAGTTAGATTGTATTTAAACTACTTTATGCAAAGAACTCAGTATCCTGCTTATGTAGCTGGAAAACTAGATAATGATAAAAATACAAAAGAATCATTAGCTTGAGATGGTGGAGAAGGCAAAAATGTTAAAACTAGATCATCAACATTATTAAGAAATACTTTTACAATTCCAAAATTGGCAACTAATCAATCAAAAGATTCTACTGACACTGTTGAAAATGGAAAAGTTAACGGTATTCCTGTTGAAGATTATACAATCCAAAATATTGGAACTGACTATAATGAAATGTATGGTGTTAAAAATCCGCAGTTAGAAACGCCTGTTTCTTCAGTTGAAGGAGAAAAACCATCAACAAATGCATCAAGACTTAAAACATTAGAAGAAAATATAAAAGTTGCGCATGATGAAAAATTACTAGAAAATTTCTATAACGAACAATTTGGATCACTAATTGATGGAAACGATGCTTTCTATCAAAATGATTTAATGGCTTTAGGAATGTTTTTGGACTCTGAAGGTAATGTAATTGAATCACTAAAAGATGATTTAAATAAATTTGCTGATTTAGCTTATACAGCAGTTGTTGATAGAAGCAAAAATAGCAAAGAAATTGACCAAAATAATGAAAAAGCAAAAGCCAAAATATTAGGTGATGTTGTTAGAAAAGATCTTGTGTCAAAAAAAATTATAAAAGATGATAATGAATCAATTTCTGTTGAATGGCTTTTAAATGGTGGGTTAAGATTAACTTTAAATCCGAGAGTTGAATATTTAGTTGATCAATTCAATTCAACTGTTGGTAATTCAAGTCCAATAGTCTTAAAAACTAAAACTTCTAATGATGTTTCTGACTATTTAAATTTATCAAAAATTGGTGAGTACGACATTTATGTTAGTGGTTGAGGACCAGACTACACTGACCCGTATAACTTTTTACATACTTTAATTTGAGGTGGAGAATACGGTGTTTATACTAAAATTGATAATGTTCTTGAAATTGACTCTAGCGCAAAAGGTGAAGCATTAAAAAAAGAAAATACTAACGAACCTAAACTAAAAATAAAAGACTCATTTAAACAGTACGAAGCTGCTTATGCTGACATGAACCAATCAATTACTAAATATACAGGTATAGTTGAAACAGCAAAAGGGCAAGGAGATTTCACAGAAAGACTAAAAACTTTATCAAAGGCTGAAACTTATGCACTTTATGATGTTGCTTTAACAACACCACTATATAATAAAACGCCAATGAAGACTATTCAGTTATCATATTTAGATCCATTTACTAGATCTTCATATATTGCTGGTAGTTCAAACTTAAGATTATTTGGTGTAAAAATGATTGAATCACTTTGAGATAAAGAAGCTTTCTTAGCAGCTCAAGCTCAATTTGAAAAAGGATCAATAAATGATGTTGAGGAATACAAAAAACTTTACGTTTATGACCCTAAATCTGACGGAGAAGTTACAGTAACACCTAGACAATAATAAATTAAGAATGCAAAAGCATTCTTTTTTGTTTTTATATTTTGGGTGTAAAATATAAAAAAGGAGAAGCTATGAAAGAAAAACAAATTAAATCTTTGGATAATAAAAAACTAAATGTTTATATTTGAGATGAAGTTAAAAATCCGAAAGCAATTATTCAACTTGTACATGGAAGTTGCGAACATACCTTGCGTTATGAAGAATTTGCAAAAAAGATGAATGATAATGGAATTATTGTAGTTGGTAATGATCATAGAGGTCATGGAAAAACTGCAAAATTAAATAATCAGCCATTGGGTTATTTTTCAAAAACAAATGGTTGAAATAAAATTGTGTCAGATTTAAAGCAAGTTAATAATTTCATTAAGCAAGAATACTTGGAATTACCAATAATAATGCTAGGTCATTCAATGGGCAGTTTTATGGTTAGAACATATATGATTGATTATCCAAATAGCGTAAAAGGATTTATAATCAGTGGAACTGCATGACATAATAAGATAGTTTTACTTATTTCAATATGTATAGCTTCAATTAGAAGTAAGTTTATAAAAAATGAAAAACCAGATGAATTAATTTGAAAATTGAGTTATAAACCACTTAATAAAAAATTTAACTCTAAAAGTTCTAGTGGAGTTGAGTGGTTATCAAACGATTCAATAAGCAAAGATCAATTTCTTTCTGATCCATTAACAGGTCAAGTTTTTACATCATTAGCTTTTAAAGACATGTTTTCAGGGCTACTTTATAATCAAAAAAAATTAAATATTAAAAAAATTAAAACAAACATTCCTATCTTTTTAATTTCAGGAGAAGATGATCCAGTAGGAAACTATGGAAAAATGGTTTTAAAAACATATAAAGAATTTAAAAAAAGTAATTTAGAAGTTGAAGTAAAACTTTATAAAAAACAAAGACACGAAATTATATTTGATGAAAAACGAAATGAAGTTGAAAATGATATTCTTGAGTTCATAGATGAAACACTAAAAAACATTTTGTAAGTATAAAAAAATATAGATATTTTGTTAGGTTTACTAAAATTTAAAATAACACTAATTATTGCAAAATTGGTATAATTATAATATTGCAAAGGGTGATAACATGGAAAAAAATAAAGAAGAAAAGTTTTTAGCTAATTATGAATGAAATGAAGAAAAAACAGCTGCTTTTGTAACAACAAAACAAAAAAGAAGAAATGACTCTATATCATGAATGGTAACAGGTTTAGTTATATTGTTTATTACAGTTTTTTCATTGGGAAGAATTACTGTAATAGGTCAATTTTTTGATGATATTTTCTTTAATTTCTTATTTGGTTGATTTAAATACTTTATTTACATTATTTTATTTATTGTAGATTTGTGTATTTTTTCAGGTATTAGATTTAAGTTTAAAAAAAGATTTTTATTTATGTCTATGTCATCATTTATATTATTGTGTTGACTAATTTCATTAATATTATTTACCCAAATTATCGCTTCAAAAAATGAAAGTTTAAATAAACTTTGGCAAGCTGACTTTTTTGCACAAATGTTTAGCGTTTATGCAAAAGAATGATTGAATCACTCTATATTTTCTGGACAATATTATAAAGAAGTGATTGACTACTTCTTAAAAACTGGTGCTGATGGATATTTTAACTTATATAGTGGTGGTGGAATTACTGGAACTTTAATGGTTGGTATTACTTCATACTTATCAATTGTTGGTTCATATTTATTATTAGCATTGCTAATGTTTATAAATGGTATGTGAATATTTACAGGTGATCCAATTTTCTTATTTAAACCAAAAGCAAAACGTAAAGGAAAAGCTTTAAGAATTTTAACTTTAAAATCAAAAAGAAATCCAAATATTAAAAAACAGCGAGAAGTTAAAAATGAAGTTTCAACAGAACAGAAAATTGAAAAAAATGGTTGAGACTCAATTAATGTTTTTGGGAATATGGAGTTTGATGAAGAACAAGAAATTAAAACTAGTGATTTAACAATTCAAATGCCATCTTATGTAAAAAAAGAAGATAAAGAATTATTGGACAAAATTCAGCAAGAGCGACAATTAGAATGTTCATTACCAGAAGAGGTTTTAGATGGAAGTTACATTGAAAAAAATATGCCAAGTGAAAGCAAATTGAATGCAGCTATTGAAGAAATTGCAATGGATCCACATAGACCCCGTTTTGTTTCAAGAAGAGTTTTAGAAAACAATCAAGTTGACAGTATTGTTAAAAACCCTGGATTAAGACCTATTACTCAAAATAGTGATAATTTTTTTAAAGCAGAAGATATAAAAGTAAAAGATGAAACTTTAATTATTGAAGAAATCAATGAAGTAACTATTGATGGAGATGATACTTTCTTTGATGCTATATACGAGGAAAAAGAAACTGAACAAAAAAGTGAAACTTTGGAAGCACTTAATGCTCTAAACAAATATGAAGAAAAATATAATTTAGCAGAAAAAGAAGTTGTAAATATTAAAGAAGTTATTGTTGAAAAAAATGTTGAAATTTTTGCAAATTCAATTATGCAAGAGCAAATCATTTCAACACCCATTGTTGAAGAACCAATACCTGAAGAACCAAAAATTGTAATTAATAAAAATTACAAACTACCTCCAGTTGATGTTTTAGCTGTTATGGAAAAAGACTATAACAAAGAAAGAGCAAATAAAGAAAATGCCGCTCTTAAAGCTTTAGCAATCAATGAAACTTTTAAACAATTTGGTGTTAAAGCAAAAGTTATTAATTCAATTATTGGACCAAGTGTTATGAAGTTTGAAATTCAAGCAGAGCCAGGTGTGAAAGTTAATAGCATAACAAATCTGGAAAATGATTTGAAATTAGCATTGGCAACTCAAAACATGCGATTAGAAGCTCCAATACCTGGTAAAAATTTAATAGGTATTGAATTAGCAAATGCAAGTTCAGAAATGGTTTCAATGAGAGAAATTATTGAATCAATACCAAAAGAACAAGAAGTTGAAAAATTGCTCTTTGTTTTGGGTAAAAATGTTTTAGGAGAACCTTTAACGGCTCAATTAAATAAAATGCCTCACTTACTTGTTGCTGGTTCAACAGGGAGTGGTAAGTCAGTTATGATTAATGCATTAATTTGTTCAATTCTGTTAAGAGCAAAACCAAATGAAGTTAAATTCTTAATGATTGACCCTAAAAAAGTTGAACTTTCAGTTTATTCAAGAGTTCCACACATGTTAGCACCAGTTATTTCAGATATGAAACAAGCAGCTAATGCATTAAAAATGGTTGTTGCTGAAATGGAAAGACGTTATGAACTATTTATGAGCTTAGGCGTTAGAAATATTGATGGATATAATAGAAAAGTGACGGGTTCTAAAAAAATGCCATTCCAAGTTATTATCATTGATGAACTTGCTGACTTAATGATGACTGGTGACAGAAAACAAGTTGAAGAATCAATTATGAGAATTACTCAAATGGCTCGTGCTGCTGGTATTCATTTAATTGTAGCCACTCAAAGACCATCAACAGATGTTATTACGGGTACAATTAAAACTAACATTCCAACAAGAATTGCTTTTGCTGTAACAACAGGAATTGATTCAAGAACTATTTTAGACTCAACAGGTGCTGAAAACCTATTGGGTAGAGGAGACATGCTATTTATGCCACCAGGCGGTGGAGATTTAATGAGAGCTCAAGGCGCTTATTTAAGTGACGAAGAAATAGAAGAAATAGTAGAATTTACAATTGCTCAACAACAAGCAATGTACTCTGATCAATTTGATCAAGATAATTTAAATACAATTGGTTCAACCGATGAGTTATATTCACAAGTTAAGCAATTTGTTATCGAAAAACAAGACGCATCTTCATCTTCAATTAAGGGTAAATTTAGAATAGCTGATGCAAGAGCAACAAACATTTTAAATCAATTAGAAGATGAAGGGATTGTAGGCCCAAAAAATGGTTCAAGACCAAGAGATGTATTAGTTAAGAAGTAAAACCCTTTATTTTAGGGTTTTATTTTTCTAAAATAATAGAAAGGATAAGCAAATGGAATTAAAAAATAAAGTTAATAATTTACCAAATAAACCAGGATGCTATTTATACTTAAATAAAGATAAACATGTTATTTATGTTGGTAAAGCAAAAAATTTAAAAAAAAGAGTTTCTTCTTACTTTGATAGAGTTCAAAATTTAAAAACAACCAGATTAGTTAGAGAAATTGTGGATCTTGAATATTTTGTAGTTTCAAATGAAAAAGAATCACTTTTATTAGAAGAAAATTTAATTAAAAAATATAGACCAAAGTACAATGTTTTATTAAATGATGACAAAGCTTATCCGTACATTATTATTACTAACGAAAAAAATCCAACATATAAGTATGTAAGAAAATTAGATAAAAAAGCATTAAGGAGTTTTGGCCCATTACCAATAGGTTCAAACGCTAGAGAAACTTTAATAACACTACAAAGACTATTTCCTTTAAGAAGATGTAAAGGCAGTTTGGGTAAACCATGCTTGCACTATTTTATAGGGCAATGTAGTGGTGCATGTTTTAGAGAAGTTGATAGAGAATACTATCAAGAACAAATCAAACGAGTGGACAATTTTTTTAAAGGAAACATCAATGAGGTTAAAAAAATACTTACTAATCAAATGCAAAAAGCTGCAGAAAATTTACAATTTGAAGAAGCACAAAGAATCAAAGAACAAATTATTGGATTAGACTTCACAACAACAAAACAAAATGTTGAGTTTAAAAGTCAAACTGATGTTGATGTCGTAAGTTATTTTATTGATGAAGAAAAAATAGCAATAGTAACATTATTCTATAGAGCGGGTAAATTGCTTTTTAAAGATGAGCATGTTCAACTTTATTTTGAACAAGATATAACAGATTTATTAGATTCATTTATGACTCAAATTTATGAAAAAAATATTCTGCCAAACAAAATAATTGTTGATAATGATATTGAGTTGTTTGATTTAAATGAAAAATATAAGTCAATAACAACTCATCCAATAAAAGATGAAGAAAAAATCATTTACAAAATTGCTGTAGATAATGCTCAAGAGGCTATAAGAAAATCAAGAATTTCTTCAACAACAAATATTGGTAATGAAAGTGAACTATTAATAGAATTACAAAAAAAAGCAAAATTAAATAAAGAACCTTATAGACTTGAAATGTTTGACATTTCAAACATAGGAAATGAGTTTATTATTGGAAGTTGTGTAGTTTATATAAATGGAAGATCCGCAAGAAATGAATTTAGAAAATATAATATTGAAAGTAAATTTACATCTGATTATGACAGAATGAAAGAAATGCTATATAGAAGATTTCAAAAAGCATTGTTAGAAAAAAGAATGCTACCTGACTTAATAATTATGGATGGTGGAATTATTCAAGTTCATGCTGCAAAAGAAATCATAAATGCGTTAGGTTTATCAGAAATACAAATAATTGGTTTAGTTAAAGATGAACATCATAATACTTCATTTTTAATTGATACTAACGAAGAGGAAACCAAGATAAAAGACCAACCAAAGTTATTCAACTGGTTAAGTAGTATTCAAATTAGAGTTGATGAGTATGCAAAATCGGGATTTAGAAAAAAACAAAATAACTCATTTTTAAAATCAGAGCTAGAACAAATCGAAGGGCTTGGAAAAAAAAGAATTCAAGACTTGTTTAAAAAATATAATACTATAAGTGAAATTGAACAAGCAAATCAAGAAGAATTATTTAAAATTTTAAAAAACAAAAAAGCTTTAGACAACTTAAATGTATATTTAAAGAGCAAAAAATAAATACAATTTTTATAACAATTATTATATAATTAAAAAGTTAATGAATTAGGAGAAAAACATGGCAAAAGAAATCATCTTAACTCAAGAAGGTATTGAGGAATTAAAACAAGAATTGAAACACTTATTAGAAGTAGTTCGTCCAGAAGTAATTGAAGAATTAGTAGAAGCACGTAATCAAGGAGATTTAAGCGAAAATGCTGATTATGATGCTGCGCGTAATCGTCAAGCGGAAGTTGAAGCAAGAATTAAAGAACTTGAAACAATGATTAGCAAAGCTAAATTAATTGAAGATTCTTCTACAACTGATGGCGCTATTAAAATTGGTTCAAAAGTTCAATTTATCATGTTAAACACTAAACAAGAAAGAGAAGTTAAAATTGTTGGAGCTGTTGAAGCAGATCCATTTAAGGGTTTAATTTCAAATGAATCACCTATTGCTAAAGCAATTTTGGGTAAAAAAGTTGGAGAATCTGTAGAAGTTAAAGATATCAACGCGCCTTACTCAATCGAAATCAAAAAAGTTAATTAATAATTACCCTTATGGGTAATTTTATTTTAAGGAGAGTTATGAGAAATCAATCAACATTTAAAAATAACAAACCAACCATTTATTTAATTGGGACACCAATTGGGAATTTGGAAGATATAAGTTTTAGAGCAATTGATACACTTAAAAAAGTTGAAGTTATTTGCTGCGAAGATACCAGAACAAGCCAAACTTTTTTAAAAAAATATAATATAAATAAAAAACTAATTTCGCTTCATAAATACAATGAAGCAGAAAGAATAAATGAAATAGTGAAAGTTTTAGAAAATCAAAATAATGTTGCAATAATCAGTGATGCTGGTTGCCCTGCTATAAGTGATCCAGGAGCAAACTTTATTAAGGAAATTTTAAAAGTATATGATTGTAATGTTACCAGTATTAATGTTGGTCCTGCTTATATTCATGCAATTGTTGCAAGTGGATATACAGCTAAAGAAAATTACTTTCATGGTTTTTTAGAAAATAAAAGTGATAAAACAAAATCTGATGAGCTTAAAGAAATTTTAAGTAAAAATTCAAAATCAATAATTAGTTTTTATGAGTCTGTTCACAGAATTAAAGACACGGTTTTAAAAGTGACTCAAATTCTGAACCAAGATCAAAGTATTCTTATTGCAAGAGAATTAACAAAGTTAAATGAACAATTTATTCAAGGTAAAATTAACGAAGTTAATGAATTTGTTCAAAGCAAAGACTTTGTTTTAAAGGGAGAATTTGTAGTTGTTATAGATTCACAAAAAAATCAAATAGGTTCAGTTAATAACAAAGAAATAATTTTATTAGTTGAAGAAGAAATAAAGCAAGGATACAAGTTAAAACAAGCTTGTGATATTGTTGGAGCAAAGATTAATAAATCAAAAAATGAGGTTTACCAAATATTTATTAAAAAGTAGATTTTCAATTGACAAATCAATGTAATTTTAAGATAATAAGAACGTTATCTTTTATGGCGCCGGTGGTGAAGTGGTTAACACATCAGGTTGTGGCTCTGACATTCGCGGGTTCAATTCCCGTTCGGCGCCCCATTAAGTAAAAAAACAAGCAGGTAGAGTTACCTGCTTTTTTATTTTAAATCATATAATCCACCATATAATACATAAACATTAGGATAGCCCATTTGTCTATAAGTTTTTGCTGTTAATCCACTTCTTGAACCATAGTTGCAAACTATAATTAATTTTTCATTTTTATTAGGAAATAGTTCTTTAGCTTTTCTTATAACTCCTGGATATGGAATGTTATATGAATCAGAATAACTCAATCCAGTCATTTTGTCTTCACCAACGCTACGAACATCTATAACTTTGTAACCTTGTTTGATCAATTTATAAAATTCATTTTTATTTATTTCATAATTATTCATAATTCAATCCTTTTTATATAAATATTATCTCACTAATAAGTTAAAATTATTAAAAGAATAATGTGGGGGTTTTATGAAAAAAATATATATAGCAAATGATCATACAGCAATTCAAATGAAGTATGCTATTAAGAATCACTTAGTAGAAAAAGGATATGAAGTTATTGATTTAGGAAATAATGATGGAACTTCATGCAACTACGCAAATATTGGAATTACTTTGGCTGAAGCTGTTATAGCAGATACTCAAAGTAAAGGTATTGCACTGTGTGGTACTGGAATTGGAATTAGTATAGCAGCGAACAAAGTCAAGGGAGCAAGAGCTGGATTAGTTTATGAAGTGCAAACAGCAGAATTAACAAGACAACATAATGATGCAAATATTTTAGCAACTGGAGCTAGATTAATTGCAATTGAAAAAGCACTTTTATTAGTAGATACTTTCTTAAGCACTGAATTTGAAGGCGGAAGACATCAAGAAAGAGTGGGTACATTAGATGAGTACAATAAATAAAAATATTTTAGATTCGCTAAAAGGCGAATTAAAAAGACAACAAGATCACATTGAATTAATTGCTAGTGAAAACTATGTTAGTGAAGCAGTTTTGCAACTATCAGGAAGTATTTTAACAAACAAATATGCTGAAGGTTACCCTGATAAAAGATATTATGGTGGATGTGAATTTGTTGATCAAATTGAAAAACAAGGAATTGAGTTAGCCAAAAAAATATTCAATGCTGGACATGCTAACCTGCAACCTCATTCAGGAAGCCAAGCCAATGAAGCAGTATACCGTGCATTATTACAAAACGGTGATAAAATTGTTTCAATGAGTTTAGACGCTGGTGGGCATTTGACTCATGGATATCCAATCAACTTTTCAGGAAATAACTATGATTTTAAATTTTATGGAGTTAATAAAGAAACTGAAGAGATTGATTTTGACGAAGTAAGAAAAGTTGTTTTAGAACATCAACCAAAATTAATTGTTGCAGGTGCTAGTGCATATTCAAGAATTATTGATTTCAAAAAGTTTAAAGAAATTGCTGATGAAGTTGGTGCTTTATTAATGGTTGACATGGCTCACATTGCAGGTCTGGTTGCAGGTGGAGTACATCCAAATCCAATGGAATATGCTGATGTTGTCACAACAACAACCCATAAAACTTTAAGAGGGGCTAGAGGTGGAATGATTTTATCAAAATCAGAAATTGGTAAAAAAATTGACTCATCAGTATTCCCTGGAACTCAAGGTGGACCATTGGAAAATCAAATAGCGGGAAAAGTACAAGCATTGTATGAAGCAGATACTCCTGAATTTAAGGAATACGCTAAACAAGTAGTGGAAAACTCAAAAGCATTTGCTAAAGCATTGGCGGATAATGGTATGCGTTTAATTGCTAATGGAACTGACAATCACTTAATTAATTTAGATGTTAAAAATACATTAAACGTAACAGGAAAAGATGCAGAAAAAATACTTGAAAGCATTGGTATAGTTTCAAACAAAAACATGATCCCATTTGATACAGAAAAACCTTTTGTAACAAGTGGAATTAGAGTTGGAACTGCAGCAATGACAACAAGAGGATTCAAAGAAATCCAGTTCACTGAAGTAGCTAGAATTATTGCTAGTGCCCTAAAAGATCAATCACAAAATAACTTGGATAAGTTAGCAAAGGAAGTTACAAATTTATGTAAGCAATTCCCAATTTATGAACAATTATCATATTAATAATTTATAATATTAATAATTTGGACAATTAGGGGGAAATAAATTATGGCATTTACAGAACTAAAACATCCTTTGATAATAGATAAATTATCAAGAATGCGTAGGAAAGAAACATCATCAAAAGATTTTAGAGAAAACTTAAACGAGATAGCTCAGTTAATGGTTTATGAAATTTTCAGAGACTTAGAACTTAAGCCAATGGAAATTGAAACACCAATGACAAAAACAATAGGTTATACAATTGATAAACCAATAGTGTTAGTTCCAATTTTAAGAGCTGGTATAGGAATGCTTGATGGAATTCAAAAATTAATTCCAACAGCAAGAATAGCTCACATTGGTCTTTATCGTGATGAAGAAACTTTGGAGATTCATCAATACTTTGCGAAGAAAACTGAATCAATAGACGAAAGCTATGTAATAATAGTTGATCCAATGTTAGCGACTGGTGGAAGTGCTAATAAGGCAATTGACATTGTAAAAGGCTGAGGTGTTAAAAACATTAAGTTTGTTTGCTTAGTAGCTGTTGAGCCAGGAATAAGTAATGTTTTAGAAAAACACCCAGATGTAGAAATATACGCAGCATCAAAGGATGAAAAACTTTCAGATAAAGGATATATTATCCCAGGTCTAGGAGATGCTGGTGATAGAATATTTGGAACAAAATAAAATAGAAATTTTCTTTTAAAAAAACTCCTTAATTTGGAGTTTTTTTACTTTTTCCACTTTTGTTTCATTTTTTCTTTATAGGAGTAGAATATTAAAGAACGTAGTAGGCGAGGTGCTACTTTAATGGAATTAAAAAGTATATATAAAAACTGTTTCAAAAACCCTATTTGATCAATTATATTAGTGATTAGCTTTTTAACAGGAATAACAATAACTTTGTTATTTGTGTTAAAAATTATTAATTATAGTTGATTAACAGGTTGGGTTTTAGGTTTAACTTCGTTTTTAGCTGGTATTTTTATTAGTAAGAAGTCAGTTATGCTTCTTTTGGAAAATGAAAATCATTTTTTATTTTACTTTTTCTTTTTATTAAGAATAGGTGCTTACGCCACTCCGTTATTTATTGCTTTTTTTAATAACAATATTATTTTTGATTATAGAGGTGTCTTAATTGGTCTTAGCCCAATTCTACTATTACCATTTTCAAATCATAAAATCTTAAATATAAAAAGTTATTAGAAATTTAAGGAGGGTTCAAATTGGACAATATGTTTGAAGGTTTATGGTCATTTACTACGCAGTTTAGTGCAATTATCATTACCACAATTCTTATTTGTGCTATTTGTATTACTTATAACATTAAAGTGAGAGGGCAAGAAGAAGATAAGGAATTATCTGGATTAATTGTTATTATAGATATGTTTGTTTCTTCAGTTGAAAACTTAGTGGTTTCAATTATGGGAAAAAAATATCGTAAATTAACTCCATACTTTTTATACATTTGTTTGTATATTATAGTAGGATCACTGGTTTCACTACTTGGTTTTGAATCTCCATCTTCTTCATATACAATTACTTTATCAATGGCTTTTGTTACATTTGTGATGATTTATTATTTTGCATTTAAATATCAAAAATGAGCGTATCTAAAAAGATATATAAATCCAATTGAAATATTTACACAATTTACACCATTATTATCTATGTCATTCCGTCTATTTGGTAATCTTTTAGGTGGATCAATTATTTTAGGACTAGTATACGCAATGTTTATTGGTTTCCAAAGTAGTTGAGCACATGGTTCAATTGATTTTGGAGACGAAGGTATGCACTGACCATCATTTGGAATATGAAATGCTGGTGTATTAGGAGATGACACTTGAAAAATGCAGTATACATACTGATGATCAGGGGTTAACATTTTTACAAGTGTTATAACACCATTCTTACATATGTACTTTGATATGTTTGATGCTGTTATCCAAGCTGTTGTATTTACAATGTTATCACTTTCATATTGAGCAGAAGGTATGGGTGAAGAACAAGAGTTAACTCACAAAGGTGAGGATAGAAATAGTTCAAGAAAAACTAACAAATTAAAAAGAATAGAATTACAAAAATAAAAGGAGAATTATATTTTATGTTATTTACAGATTACATGGCAAATTTTTTAGTAGGATACTTTAGTGTATTATCAAGTATTATGCCGTTATTAGCAGAAACAACATCAGTTGGTGATGGTCTTAAATTATTGGGAGCCGGAGTTGCTATTATTGGAGTTGCAGGAGCAGGAATTGGACAAGGTGCAGTTGGACAAGGTGCATGTATGGCAATTGGAAGAAATCCAGAAATGGCACCAAAAATTACTTCAACCATGATTATTGCAGCAGGGATTGCAGAATCAGGAGCTATATACGCATTAGTTGTTGCTATTTTATTAATTTTCGTAGCTTAAGAAATAAAAAGAAAGAAGGGCGTGTTAAATGATATTTATCGCAGAAACACAAACAGCTGGAGTTCCAGAAATCATAACATCTTTATTTCCTAACTTGCCAAATTTTATTGCGCATGTATTAGCTACAATTGTTTTAGTAGTTATATTATCAAAATTGATGTATAAACCATTCAGAAAAACAGTTAGAGACAGAAGAAACAAAATAAATGAATTGCTAAGTGAGGCTGTGCAAAAGCAAACAGAAGCAAATATGGGTGTTAAAAAAGCTGAAGCATTATTGCAAGATGCTAAAACAGAATCTTCATTAATTATTCAAACTTCAAAAGTTGATGCTGATATTCAAAAATCTCACATCATTACAGAAGCTCATAAATACGCTGATATTATTAAGAATCAAGCAGAAAAAGACATTGCTCAAGAAAGAACAAAAGTTGAAGCAGAAATTAAAACAACAATAGTTAATGTTGCGTTTAATGCTGCTGAACAAATCTTACAAAAAGAAATCAATAAAACAAAAAACAAACAAATTGTTGACGAGTTTATTGAAAACCTAGATAAATAATTTATGGTATTAAAAGATAATGTTATTGATAATTGAGCAAATGCCTTAACAAAAATTGCTGTAAAAGAAAACAAAGTTAAAAAAATGTTAGAACAAGCACATGTGCTTATTGAAGTTCTAAAAAATAAAAATGAATTTGTTGATATTCTTACTTTTAAATCAGCACATGATGAAGAAAAAAGAATAAAAATAATAGATGATACTTTTAGTCAATTTAATATTGATCAAGATATCATGAATGCATTTAAAATACTGGTGCACATGCAAGCATTTGTAAATGCTAGAGACATTTTAAAAAAATTAAGAGGAAACCTTGTTGAATTAGACAATATGACATATGGTGTAGTTTGATCAACTGAAGAAATATCTTCAGTTCAAATGAAAGAAATTGAAGAAAAAATGTCTAAAAAAATTAATAAAGAAGTCAAATTAGTTAATAAAATTGATTCTAAGTTAATAGCAGGTATTCAAGTAGTTGTTCATAACAAAGTTTATGATGGCTCATTAAGAAGTAAACTTGATGAAATGAAGTATCAAGTATTGAAAGAAAAATAGGAGGTTTAATATATGGCATTAAATATTAAAGAAATCTCTGAAGTAATTGAAAAACAAATAAAAAACTATGGTAAAGATATTATCGAAGCTGAGCAAGGTAGTGTTGTTACTATTGGAGATGGTGTTTCTTTAATTTATGGATTAGATAAGGCTTTAATGGGTGAATTATTAATTTTCCCTAATGATGTTTATGGTATGGTTTTAAGTCTTGAAGAAGGCGCAGTTGGTGCTGTTATTCTTGGAGATTACAAACTTATCAAAGAAGGTGACATCGTTAAACGTACTGGTAAAGTTGTTGAAACACCTGTTGGTGATGCAATGGTTGGTAGAGTTGTTAATGCTTTAGGTCAACCAATTGATAACAATGGACCAATCAAAACTAAAAAGTCTAAGCCAGTTGAAAGAATTGCAACAGGAGTTATGGCTCGTAAATCAGTTAGTGAACCACTGGAAACAGGTATTTTAGGAATTGATGCGTCTATTCCAATTGGAAAAGGTCAACGTGAATTAATTATTGGTGATCGTCAAACTGGTAAAACAGCTGTTGCAATTGATACAATAATTAACCAAAAAGGTAAAAATGTTAAATGCATTTATGTATCAATTGGACAAAAGGATTCAACAATAGCACAAGTTGTTGAAAAACTTAAGAAATTTGGTGCAATGGAATACACAACTGTTGTTAATGCAGGAGCTAGTGATTCAGCACCATTACAATATTTAGCTCCTTATACTGGTGTAACTATTGGTGAAGAATGAATGGAAAATGGAGAAGACGTTTTAATTGTTTATGATGACTTATCTAAACATGCGGTTGCTTATCGTGAAATGTCACTTCTATTAAGAAGACCACCGGGTCGTGAAGCTTATCCGGGAGATGTATTCTACTTACACTCACGTTTATTAGAAAGAGCAGCTAGAGTTAATGAAAAATTTGGTGGTGGTTCAATTACTGCCTTACCAATTATTGAAACTCAAGCAAGTGATATTTCAGCTTATATACCAACAAATGTTATTTCAATTACTGATGGACAAATTTTCTTATCAAGTGATTTATTTATGGCAGGTATTAGACCAGCTATTAATATTGGTCCTTCAGTTTCTAGAGTTGGTTCATCAGCGCAAATTAAAGCTGTTAAACAAGTTTCAGGGACATTGAAATTAGAATTAGCACAATACTATGAGTTAGAAGCTTTTTCAAAATTTGGTTCAGATTTGGATGAATCAACAAAAGCAACTTTAGATCATGGTGCAAGAATTATTCAAATGCTAGTTCAACGCCAATATTCACCCTTAAATCAAATTGATGAAGCAATTATTTTATTTGCAATTAAATCTCACTTAATTAAATGAATTCCTTTAGAAAACATAAGAGATTTTAAAACTGAAATAATCTCATACTTCAATAATGAAAAAGAGGCTAAAAAATTAAAAGCTGATTTAACTAAAAAACTTGAATGAAATGCTGATCTTGAAAATGGAATTCAAAAAGAAATTGAAAAATTAGTTGTTAAATTCACTTCAACTTTAAATAAATACAACCCAACTATTTTTGGGGATGAAAAAGAATTTAAAAAATTAGGTAAGTAATGGCAAATTTAAGCAATTTAAAAACTCAAATTTCAAATACACAAGATATTGGTAAGATCACAAATGCCATGCAATTAGTTGCAAGCGCAAAGTTACGTCGTATTGGTAAAAAAGTTACTGAGACTCAAGAGTATGTGTCTGAAGTTTATTCTATTTTTAATGAAATAATTAAACATTCAAGTGAATCAATTTATTTAAAAAATTCAACTAATGATATTAAAAAAACTTTATGAGTTGTTGTTAATTCAAATTTAGGTTTATGTGGTGGGTATAATACCAATGTTAATAAGTTAGTTGTTAGTAATTTCAAAAAAGAAGATCAAATATATGCTATTGGTTCTAAAGCTGTTTCAGCTTATAATAGTAAAAAAATGAAAATTAAAAATGAATGTACTGGTGTTGATATAGATTTTTCACCAGCACAAGCAAAACAAATAGGTAATGAATTGTTAAGTTACTATTCAAGTGGAGAATTTGATGAAATTCAAATTGTTTATACTAAGTTTATTAATAACGTAACTTTTGAGCCAACAAAATTAAGAGTATTTCCAATTGTCAAAGAAGATACACAAGAAACTTCAAGCAGCTACTATAGTTTTGAACCGAGTGCAGAAGAAGTTTTAAACAATGCTGTTACTTTGTATTTAAGCACAATAATTTTTGGAACAATCGTTGAATCACAAGTTAGTGAACAAGCAAGCCGAAGATTAGCTATGGAAAACGCAACAAATAATGGTAAAGAATTGGAATACAATTTAAGTATTCAATATAATCGTGAAAGACAAGCATCAATTACACAAGAAATATCTGAGATAGTTTCTGGTGCTAATGCTTTAATGGGATAGGAGAAAAATATGGCAGCAAAAAAAACAACAAGTAAAAATACTGTTAATTCAGCAAATGGTTTTGTATTCCAAATTTTAGGACCAGTTGTTGATGTTAAATTCAGTGAAGATAATATTCCTATGATCTATGATGCTTTGGTTGTAGATAATAATGGAGTTGAATTGGTTTTGGAAGTTGAACAACACATGGGTGATGAAGTTGTTAGAACAATTGCAATGGGTCCAACTGAAGGATTATCAAAAGGTATTCCAGTTATTAATACAAATGCTCCGATATTAGCACCAGTTGGTGATGATGTATTAGGGCGTATGTTTAATGTTACTGGTCATGCAATTGATGAAAAACCAGAATTCACAGGTAAAAGAATGCCAATTCACCGTGATGCTCCAGCGTATGAAGAATTAATTACTAATGCTGAAATATTAGAAACAGGAATTAAAGTTATAGATTTAATGATTCCTTTTGCTAAAGGTGGAAAAATTGGATTATTCGGTGGTGCTGGAGTAGGTAAAACTGTTTTAATTCAAGAATTAATTAATAACATTGCAAAAGCTCATAGTGGGGTTTCAGTTTTTGCAGGAGTTGGTGAAAGAACTCGTGAAGGGAATGACCTTTATCATGAATTTATCGAAGCAGGAGTTTTAGATAAAACAAGTTTAGTATTTGGACAAATGAATGAACCTCCAGGGGCACGTATGCGTGTTGCTTTAACTGGTTTAACAATTGCTGAACACTTTAGAGATGAAAAAAACATGGACGTTTTATTATTCATTGATAATATTTTTAGATTTACACAAGCGGGTAGTGAAGTTAGTGCCTTATTAGGACGTATGCCTTCAGCTGTTGGATACCAACCAACTTTATCTACAGAAATGGGAGCATTACAAGAACGCATTACTTCTACTAACAAAGGATCAATTACATCAGTTCAAGCAGTTTATGTTCCTGCTGATGACTTAACTGACCCAGCACCTGCAACGACATTTACACACTTAGATGCAAAAATTGTTCTTGACCGTTCAATTGCAAGTTTAGGAATCTATCCTGCAGTTGATCCACTTTCATCTTCATCAAGAATGTTAGATCCAGAAATTATTGGAGAAGAACATTACAATGTAGCTTTAGGTGTTCAAGGAACTCTACAAAAATACCAAGATTTACAATCAATCATTGCAATTTTAGGTATGGATGAATTAAGTGCAGAAGATAAATTAATTGTGCAAAGAGCACGTAAAATAAGAAACTTCTTATCTCAATCATTCTTCGTAGGAGAAAAATTCACAGGTCGTCCTGGACAATATGTAAAAGTATCTGACACAGTAAGATCATTTAAAATGATTCTTGACGGTGAAATGGATGACATCCCAGAAATCTTGTTCTTATACAAAGGAACAGCTGAAGATGTTATTCAAGCATATAACGAAACAAAAGTTAAAAATAAAAAGTAGGTGAATTTAAATGGCAATTAATTTAATAATTACTACTCCAAATGGTAAATTTATAGATAATAAAAAAGTTGATATTATTAACTTAAAAACTATTGATGGAGATATTGGGGTATTAGGAAATATGTCGCCTTTGATTACAGCTTTAAAAATTGGTAATATGAATTTTAAAGTTAATAATCAAACTCATTGAATTCACTTACATAGAGGCCTAGCAATAATTAACGCAACTGAATGTAAGATAATTACAGAAAGATTATATTTGGTAAACGAAAATGGTATTAAAATACCAACACCAGATAAATTAGATTAATTAAAAACTTTATCTCTTTTTAAGAAATAAAGTTTTTTTTGTATTTTTAGGAACATAATTAAATAAAAGGAGAACATATTATGAGTAAAATTTATGAAGCAACAGTAACTAATACAGGAGGAAGAACTGGAGAAGTTATTTCATTTGATGGAAAATTTAATTTAAAGATTTCATCACCTACATTGAATTTAGAAGGTACAACAAACCCTGAGCAATTATTTGCAGCAGGATATAGTTCATGCTTTAATGGAGCATTGCAAGCTGTAATGGCTAAAAATAAAGTTTCATTTAAAACAAATGTAACTGCTAAAGTAGCATTACACAATAATGGAGAATTAAACTTTAATATATCAGTTGAATTACAAGTTGAAATTTTAGGAGCAGATAAAGAAGTTGCTGAAAAATTAATGCATGAAGCAGACTTGGTATGTCCTTATTCAAAAGCCTTAAAAAACAATGTAGAAGTTACATTAAGTTTAAAATAACAATAAAACATTATAGTGATACCTAAAATGAAAAATAAAAACTTTTATTTATTCAATTAATTTTTAATAACAACATTTTAATTTTAGAAATTAACAAATCTATATTAGTTGATGTTGTTTGTTTAAATAAATCAAAAATATCTTTTTATGTAAAAAGATATTTTTGATTTATAATTTTTAAAAGAAATGGAGGCTTGCTTATGAAAATCATTATTAAGCAACATTTTTGACTTTTTTCTTTATTTATTTTTTTATCAATTGTTGGAGCTGTTGGTACTCTTTTCTTTGCTTATTTTTTTGGTAAAGTAATTGAGTTTGCAATTTCTAAAGATTTACAAAATTTTATTTTTTATATAATTGTTGCATTACTAACAACTATCATTGCTATTGTTTCTGATTACTTGTCAGTATTAATTCAAAATAAAATAATTAAAGAAATCAATCAAGAATTACGTAAAAAGTAGTATGATAAAATTTTATCTGATCAGTTCAATAGTAATATAGATACTGGAAAATTTATAAATAATTCATCAAATAAAATATCCCAATTAGAAATATTTTATTATCAAAGTATTTTTTTAATTTTTAGTGGAATTTGTTTTTTGATTTTATCAGTAGTTATGGTTATTTATTATAATTGATTAATTTTTATAATAACAACACTTTTCTCAATTTTAGTGTTTTTAGTCCCTTTCCTAACAACTAAAAAATCCCATAAAAAAATAGAAATATCTAATCAAACAAATGATGAGTTTTTACAGTTTAGCAAAGATAGTGTTAAATCATATTGAAATTATTGAAGTTTAAATAAAACTCAAAAGCTTAAATCAGATTTAATGAAAATATCAAATAATTATGAAAAAGCAAACAAGATTAATAAAAACTTTCAAGGATTGCAAGTCATGTTAAGCACAATAACAATTTATTTAATTCAAATTATTTTAATAACTTTAATTTCTTATTTTTTATTTAAAGATATTTTTACAGTTGCAATTGTTGTAACTCTGTCACAAGTGACAACGCAGTACATTCAATCATTTGGAATAATTTTAAATCATTTTATAAAATATTTAAACTTGCGAAAAACAAATGATGAAATTAATGACCCTTATACTAAAGAATTAGAAAATTTTACTAAAACTAAAGTTATTGAAGAAAAATTAGAATCAATTGTATTTAAAGATTTTACATTTAAATATGATCAAACAACAATCTTGGATAAAATAAATTTAAAGATAGTAAGCGGTGATAAAGTTTTAATTTTAGGAAAATCAGGAGTTGGTAAATCTACTTTGTTAAAACAATTATTTTATCCAAAATCTTTTGATGTAAAAAGTGAGATATCCATAAACAAAGCTAGGTGTGAAAACTATGATATCCGTAAACAAGCAGTTTACATTGATCAAGATATATTCTTAAGTAAAGACACAATTTGAAACAATATTACATTGGCAAATCCTGAAATTAGTAAAGAAGAAGTAGATTTTTATTTAAAATTTCTACAATTAGATCATTTAATTGATAGATTAGAATTTGGCCTTGAAACAATTATTCTAGATAATATGCAAAATTTGAGTGGTGGAGAAAGACAACGTTTTGCAATTTTGAGAGGTTTAGTTGCAAAAAAACCTTGAATGTTTTTGGATGAAGTGAACTCTGCGTTAGATAAAAAAACATCAAACTTAATAATGAATTATTTGTTAAATAAAAAAGATTTAACTATTATTATGGTTGCTCATCATATTGAAAAAGAAGAGTTAAATAAGTTTAATAAAATTATCAAATTATAATTAAGTTATTAAAAATGAGTTTTTTCATAGGTTTGTACCTATTGAATGAACTCATTTTTTATCTAATAATCTTTATAATATTTTGTTGTTTTTCATTTTCAGTTGAAATAATAAAACTTTTTTTAGCTCTCTCTATTCAATCATTGTTAATATCAAAGTTTGTGTAGAAAGTTAAAACAACATCACCAGTTTTTACAACATCACCAGTTTTTTTATTTAAATATATTCCAGCAGAGAAATCTATTAAATCCTCTTTTGTTTTTCTACCAGCTCCAAGATCCATTGAAAGTAAACCTATAGTTTCAGCATCTTGTGAAATGATGTAACCATCTTTTTCAGCAATCATTTCAATTTTATTCTTAGTTGTGAAATTTTGATCATAGTTTTTGATTAACTCAAAATTTCCACCTTGCGCTTCAACGAATTCTTCCAAGAAATGTGCACATTCACCAGTTTCTAACTTTTTATAACAATCAGTTATAGCATCTTCTAATTTATCAAAAATACCTAAGTCAGTTAGTGTTAACCCAGCAGCTGTACAAACAACTTCTTTTAAATCTTCTGGACCATTGTTATTTAAAGTATCTCAAGCTTCCTTAACTTCAATTGCATTCCCGATAGCTTTTCCTAATGGTTTTTGCATATCAGTAAGAAGAATTGAAACTTTTCTATTATACCCGTGTCCAATAGTAATCATTTCGTTTGCTAGTTTTTCAGCAATCTCTACATTTTTCATAAATGCGCCAGCTCCAACTTTAACATCTAGAATTAAACTGTCACTATCAATCACTAATTTTTTACTCATAATAGAAGCAGCGATTAAAGGAATAGAATCAACAGTTCCAGTAACATCTCTTAGCGCATACATTTTTTTATCAGCAGGAACAATATCATCTGATTGACCTGTGATGCTCATTCCAACTTCATTAATTGTTTTAATGAATTTTTCTTTAGATAATTCACTTGTTCAACCTTTACATGACTCTAATTTATCAATAGTACCACCAGTTACTCCAAGTCCTCTACCAGAAAGTTTACAAACCTTTACTCCATAACTTGCAACTAATGGACTATATACTAAACTTGTTTTATCTCCAACTCCACCAGTTGAATGCTTATCAGCTTTTAAACCTGTAACCTCACTAACATCATAAACATATCCTGATTCAACATAAGATTGGGTCAAAGCTAAAGTTTCTGCTTTGGTCATTCCATTAAAATAAACTGCCATAGCAAAAGCAGCCATTTGATAATCTGTTACATTATTTTTAACATAACTGTTTATCAATCATTTAATTTCTTCAGCTGATAATTCTATTGAATGCTTCTTTTTTTCTATAATTTCACTAAAACTGTAGTTCATAAGTCTCCTTTTATAAGAGTGCACAATATTTACACCATTACTCTTTCTACTATATTATAATAGAATAGACATATAAAATACATAAGGAGTAGAAATGGTTTTTGATAAAAATAACAAAGTTTATGGTGAATGAATAAATAACCAAAAATTAGATGATGAGTTGAGAAACCTTTTAGTAAATGCTACTGATGATGAATTGCATGCAGCATTTGAAGGAATAGAGTTAGAATTTGGAACAGCAGGTATAAGAGGTATTCTTGGAGCAGGACCTGGACGTTTTAACGTTTACACTGTTAAAAAAGTTACTATTGCATTTGCAGAATTATTAAAACAAAATTACCCAAATAGGTTGAATGATGGAATAGTTGTTGGTCATGATAACCGTCATAATTCTAAACAGTTTGCAAAAGTTGTAGCGGAAGTTTTATCAAACTTTGGGATTAAAGCATATTTATTTAAAGAAAATGAAATGATGCCTACACCTGTTGTTTCATATGCAACTAAATTTTTAAACTGTATTGGAGGTATTGTAATAACAGCATCACATAATCCTTCAGAATATAACGGTTATAAAATATATGATCCATACGGATGTCAATTGCAAGATGAACAAACAGCAATTATTGCAAAAAGAATGGATGAAATTACAGACATTTTAAATTGAAAATATAAAATAAATGATTCTCTAATAGAAACAGTTAACGAAGATGTTATTAAAGCATATGTAGATATGATTAAAAATCTTGAATTCTACAAAAAAGAGCAAGAAGCTAAAAAAGATTTAAAAATTATTTTTAGTGCAGTTAATGGAACAGGAACTAAATTTACCCCAAAAATATTACGTGAATCAGGATATGACGTTATTGAGGTTGAAGAGCATGCATTTGAAGATGAAACATTTAAAAATGTTGTAAATCCAAATCCAGAATTTGATCCAGCATGAAAAATACCTCTTGAATATGGTATTAAACATGACGCAGATATTATTATTATGAATGACCCAGACGCTGACAGATTTGGAATGGCAATAAAACATGAAGGTCATTTTGTAAGATTAGATGGAAACCAAACAGGTCCAATTTTAATTGATTGAAAATTATCAAACCTAAAACGCTTAAATAGCATTCCAAAAAATCCGGCTCTATACTCAAGTTTTGTAACAAGTGATTTAGGTGATAGAATCGCTCATGAAAAATATGGAGTTAATATTGTAAAAACTTTAACTGGATTTAAATGAATGGGTAGAGAAATTGCTAAAGAAGTAGATAACGGATTAAACTTTGTATTTGCTTATGAAGAAAGTTATGGATATGTAATTGATGACTCAGCTAGAGATAAAGATGGAATACAAGCTTCTATATTAATAGCAGAGGCTGCTTGATTTTATAAAAAACAAAATAAAACATTAGTAGACTATTTAGAAGATTTATTTAAAGAAATGGGTGCATATTACACTTTCACTTTAAACTTGAATTTCAAACCAGAAGAAAAGAAATTAAAAATTGAACCATTAATGAAATCATTGAGAGCAACACCCTTAACTCAAATTGCTGGGCTTAAAGTTGTTAATGTTGAAGACTACATTGATGGAATGTATAACATGCCAGGACAAGATTTACTAAAATTTTATTTAGAAGATAAGTCATGATTTGCTGTTCGCCCAAGTGGAACTGAACCTAAACTAAAAATTTATTTTATAGGTGTTGGTGAATCTGTTCAAAACGCTAAAGATAAAGTAGACGAAATTATTAAAGAATTAAAATTAAAAATGAATATATAGGAGAATAAAATGAAACTAAACAAATATATAGATCACACATTATTAAAACAAGATGCTACAAAAGCTGAAATTAAACAATTATGTGATGAAGCAATTGAATTTGATTTTGCAACAGTTTGTGTTAATTCATATTGAACAAGCTATTGTAAAGAATTATTAAAAGGCACAAATGTAGGAATAACAAATGTTGTAGGTTTTCCTCTTGGTTCATGTACAACAGCTACAAAAGCATTCGAAGTTTCTGAAGCAATTAAAGATGGTGCAACAGAAATTGATATGGTATTAAATATTGGTGCATTAAAAGACAAAAATTATGAATTAGTTTTAGAAGACATGAAAGCTGTAAAAAAAGCAGCTGGATCACATGTTGTTAAATGTATTATGGAAAATTGTTTATTAACAAAAGAAGAAATAATGAAAGCTTGTGAAATAGCTGTTGAAGCTGGATTAGAATTTGTTAAAACATCAACAGGATTTTCAAAATCAGGTGCAACATTTGAAGATGTTAAACTAATGAAGTCAGTTGTTAAAGACAATGCTTTAGTTAAAGCTGCTGGTGGAGTTAGAACATTTGAAGATGCTCAAAAAATGATTGAAGCAGGAGCTGACCGCTTAGGAACAAGTGGCGGAGTAGCTATTATTAAAGGTGAAGAAAACAACGCGAGTTACTAAAACTAGCGTTTTTTTATTTTGCTCATTTTTATTAAAATTTTGCAAAAAAGAACATAAAAATACTTATTATTGATACTAAAGTTATTAAAAAGAAGATTTTGGTTGATTTTATAAAGGTCATAGAATATAATATTTTAGCATGTGTATTTTGTGTGCTCATTTACAACACACCGGTAAGGGTTGTTGATGAATGAAAAAATTATTAAAAATGGAGGTTACAATGGCAGAACAAAAAATGAGAATAAAACTAAAAGGCTATGATCACGCAATTATCGATCAAAGTATTTTAAAAATTATTGAAGCTGCTGAAGGAACTGGGGCAAAGGTTAGAGGACCTATCCCATTACCAACAGATAAACAAGTGATTACCATCTTAAGAGCTGTTCACAAGTATAAAGACTCACGTGAACAATTCGAAATGAGAACACACAAAAGATTATTAGAGATTTTAAATCCAACACCAACTACAATGGACGTATTAAAAAGAGTTCAATTACCAAGTGGTGTAGATATCGAAATCAAGTTATAAAAAAATACAAATACAAAATTAAGTAACGAAATATACATGATTATCAATTAGGAGGATAAAAAGATGAAAGGAATCTTAGGACGTAAAGTTGAAATGACTCAAGTTTTTACAGCTAACGGGAAATTAGTACCAGTTACTGTAGTTGAAGTTCAACCAAACACTATCTTACAAGTTAAAACTCTTGACACAAATGGTTACGTTGCTACTCAATTAGGAGTATTCGACAAAAGAGAAAACTTAGTAAACAAACCTGAATTAGGACAATTCAAAAAAGCTAACTCAGTTCCTAAGCGCTTCGTAAAAGAGATCAGAAACATGGAAGGGTTTGAAGTTGGATCAGTAATTTCAGCATCAGACATTTTCGAAACTGGTCAATACGTTGACGTTACAGGAATTTCAAAAGGAAAAGGATTTGCGGGAGCAATTAAAAGACATAACTACTCAAGAGGACCAATGGCTCACGGGTCAGGTTACCACCGTGGTATCGGTTCAATGGGAGCTATTATCAACCGTATTTTCAAATCTAAAAAAATGGCAGGTCACATGGGACATGTTAAACGTACAGTTCAAAACTTAGAGGTTATTGCAATCGATAACAACATTATGTTAGTTAAAGGTTCAATTCCAGGACCAAACAAAGGATTTGTTACAATCAAAGCCAATGTTAAAGGTTTATCAAACACACAAGCAGCAGAATTATTAGTAAGAAACGCACCAGTAGCTACTGAAGCACCAGTAGTTGAAGAAGCTGTTTCAACAGAAGAGTAATAGGAGACAATTATGGAATTAAAAGTATTAAACGTCCAAGGACAAGAAGTTAAAACAATTTCATTAAACGATAGTGTTTGAAATGTGGCACCACATAAACAAGCTATTTATGACACTGTTATTTCACAACAAGCTGCTTTAAGACAAGGAACTAAAAAAACTAAAACTCGTGCTGAAGTACGTGGTGGTGGTAAAAAACCTTGAAGACAAAAAGGAACTGGACGTGCACGTCAAGGATCAATTAGAGCACCACACTGAAGAGGTGGAGGGGTTACTTTTGGTCCAACACCTGATATTAACTACAAGAAATCAGTAAACAAAAAAGTAAGAGCATTAGCATTTAAATCAGCATTATCAATTAAAGCTAGTGAACAAAATCTTGTAATCGTTGATAAATTTGATTTCGCTAAACCATCAACAAAAGAAATGATTAGCGTAATGAAAAATTTACAAATTGATGATCAAAAAACATTAATCATTACTAAAGAAAATGAAGAATTAGTAATTAAATCTTCAAGTAACATTAAAGGGGTAAAAACTTTACCATCAATCAAATTAAACGTATTTGATATCTTAAATGCTACTAAATTAGTTATGACAGAAGAAGCTGCAATGGCTGTTGAGGGGGTATACGCATAATGCATTTAACAGAAGTAATTAAAAAACCTGTGTTAACTGAAAAATCATTTTTAGGTCACGCAAACGGTGTATATACTTTCTTAGTAGACAGAAGAGCTAATAAAGTTCAAATTAAAAAAACATTCGAAGAAATTTTTGAAGTAAAAGTTGAATCAGTAAGAACAATGAATTACGATGGAAAAGAAAAAAGAATGGGTAGATTTGTTGGAAAAACAAATAACTACAAAAAAGCAATCATCACTTTAAAAGATGGTGAAACATTAGATATTTTAAGCGATTTATAGAAAAAACCTAGCCCATAGGCGACAAATATTATAAATCAAAAATAAAAAGCTATAGAAAGGGATATTATGGCAATTAAAAAATATAAACCTACGACAAACGGTCGTAGAAATATGACTAGTATTGATTACAAGGCTACTTTAACAACAAGTACTCCTGAAAAATCATTATTAGCTGCTAAAAACTCTAAAGCCGGACGTAACAACCGTGGTTTAATTACTACACGTCACAAAGGTGGAGGACATAAACAAAAATACAGAATTATTGACTTTAAACGTAATAAAAGAGATGTTGTTGGAACAATCGCTACAATCGAGTACGATCCAAACAGAAACGCATTTATTTGTTTAGTTAATTACTTAGATGGAGAAAAACGTTACATCTTATTTGCAAAAGGAATGACAGTTGGAATGAAAATTGTTGCTTCAGAACATGCAGATATTAAAGTTGGAAATGCTGCTCCATTAAAAAACATTCCTGAAGGGACATTAATTCACAACGTTGAATTAAAACCTGGAAAAGGTGGACAAATGGCTAGAAGTGCTGGAACATCAGTACAAATCTTAGGGAAAGATGATGACGGTAAGTATGTAACTTTACGTTTAACATCTGGAGAAGTAAGAAAAGTTTTAGCTGATTGTTACGCAACAATTGGAGAAGTTGGAAACGAAGAATACAACTTAGTTAATTGAGGAAAAGCTGGACGTAACCGTTGAAGAGGTATTCGTCCAACAGTTCGTGGTTCAGTAATGAACCCTAACGATCACCCACATGGGGGAGGGGAAGGGCGCACTCCAATCGGACGTAAGAGCCCAGTTACTCCATGAGGTAAAAAAGCTCTTGGTGTTAAAACAAGAAACACTAAGAAACCATCAGAGAAACTTATTGTAAGAAAGCGTAATGCTAAGAAATAGGGAAGGAGAATAGAAGACATGGCAAGATCATTAAAAAAAGGACCATTTGTAGACGAAAACTTATTTAAAAAAGCTGAAGTTGCAAAAGATGGAGAAGTTATAAAAACTTGATCACGTAGATCAACTATTTTCCCTGAATTCATCGGTAAAACTTTCGGAGTATACAATGGTAAAGAATTTATTCCCGTGTACGTAACAGAAGATATGGTTGGGCACAAATTAGGAGAATTTGCCCCAACTCGTAAATTCGGTGGTCACGGAGACGACAAAGGTAAGAAATAGAAGAGGTAGGATGACAATATGGAAGCAAAAGCTTATTTAAATATGATTCGTATCTCTCCTAGAAAAGTTAGATTAGTAGCAGATACAATCAGAAACAAACCAGTTGCAGCCGCAATTGCAACATTATACAACTTAGATAAAAGATCAGCTGAGCCAGTATTAAAATTATTAAACTCAGCAATCGCAAACGCAGTTAACAACAATGGAATGGACGCAGATAAATTATTTGTTAAATCAATTTTTGTTAACGAAGGACCAACTTTAAAACGTTTTAGACCAAGAGCTCATGGTAGAGCATATGAAATTTTAAAAAGAACATCACATATAACAATTATTGTTAGTGATGAAAGAATATAGGAAGGACGAGAAGAATATATGGGACAAAAAGTATCACCTAATGTTTTACGTTTAGGAATCGTTAGAGATTGAGAAGACACTTGATATGCTGAAAAAGAACAATATGTTAAATGATTAGATCAAGATATCAAAATCCGTGAAGGAGTTCTTAAATTATTAAAAGATGCAGCTGTATCAAAAATTAAAATTGAAAGAACAAATTCAAACATTACTTTAATCATCAGAACTGCTCGTCCAGCTATCGTGCTTGGTCAAGAAGGTAAAAATGTTTCAAATATCGCAACAGCAGTTCAAAAAATTGCTAAAGATAGAAACTTAAAAGTTGAAGTTAAAGTAATTGAAGTAAAAAACCCTGATGCAGATGCAACATTAGTTGCAAGATGAATCGGAGAACAAATTACAAACCGTGCTTCATTTAGAACAGTTCAAAAATTAGCTATTAGAAAAGCTTTAAAAGCAGGAGTTAAAGGAATCAAAACTTCTGTAAGTGGACGTTTAGGTGGAGTTGAAATGGCTCGTACAGAAGGGTATATCGAAGGATCAGTACCTCTATCTACATTAAGAGCAGACATTGATTATGCTTTATATGAAGCTCCAACTACATATGGACAAATTGGTGTTAAAGTTTGAATTAATCATGGTGAAGTTATCGGAGGTCAAAGCCAAAGAGTTTCTGAAAAAGCACCAATGAATAATGATAGAAGATTCAACAACAAAAACAACAACAGAGGGGGACGCAAATAATGTTATTACCAAAAAGAACAAAATATCGTAAACCTCATAAAGTTAGTTTTAAAGGAAAAGCAAAAGGAGCTAAAACAATCAACTTTGGTGAATATGGACTAATGTCTCTTGATGGAGCATGAATCGATAACCGTCAAATTGAAGCAGCTCGTATTGCAATGACACGTTACATGAGACGTGATGGAAAAGTTTGAATGAGAATTTTCCCACACATTTCAATGTCAAAAAAACCTGCTGAAGTTAGAATGGGATCTGGAAAAGGGAACCCTGAAAAATGAGTAGCAGTTGTAAAAGAAGGAACAGTTATGTTTGAAATTGCTGGAGTTAGTGAAGAAACTGCAAGAGAAGCTTTACGTCTTGCAATGCACAAATTACCAGTTCGTTGCAAATTCGTTAAAAGAGGTGAAGAATAATGGCAAATAAATTAATGGATGAAATTAGAGCGCTTTCAGTAGAACAATTATTAGAAAGAAACGAAGCTAAAAAAGCTGAGTTATTCGCATTAAAATTCCAAGCTGCTGTTGGAAGTTTAGAACAAACACACCGTATTAAAGAAATTAAAAAAGAAATTGCAAGAATTCAATTAGTAATAGCTGAAAAAGCTAAAGCTGGTGAAGAAGTAAACAAAACTGTTAAAACAAACTATAACCAAGCTGTAACTGAAGCTGAAAAAGCTGGTAAAGAAGTTAGAGCAAAACAACGTAAAATGATCGAAGAATTACAAGCACAATATGAAAACAACGGTGCTGGTAATGATGACGCTATCGCAGAAGCTATGGCTAATGCAGTAGTTGAAGAACAAAATGATGTAAACGAAGGAGAAACTAAATAATGGAAAGAAATAGTAGAAGAATACTAGTTGGTAAAGTTGTATCTGACAAAATGGATAAAACAATTACTGTATTAGTTGAAACTTACAAAAACCACCCAATCTACAAAAAACGTGTTAAGTATTCTAAAAAATATAAAGCACACGACGAACAACAAGTTGCTAAAATAGGGGACAAAGTTCAAATTATGGAAACACGTCCTTTATCAAAAACAAAAAACTTCAGATTAGTAAAAGTAGTAGAAAAAGCTGTTTTATAGGAGATAAAGAGATATGATTCAAACATTATCAAAATTAAAAGTAGCAGATAACTCAGGTGCTAAAGAAGTTCGTGTTATTCGTAATTTAGGTGGATCAGTTAGAAAGTTTACAGGAATTGGAGACATCATCGTTTGTTCAGTTCAATCAGCAACTCCAGGAGGAGCTGTTAAAAAAGGTCAAGTTGTTAAAGCTGTTATTGTTAGAACTACTAGAGAATTAAAAAGAGAAGATGGTACATATATCCGTTTCTCAGAAAATGCTGTAGTAATTATTAAAGAAGATAAAACACCACGTGGAACTCGTATTTTCGGTCCAATTGCACGTGAAATTAAAGAAGCTGGATTTGCAAAAATTGCATCTTTAGCTCCAGAAGTATTATAGGAGGAACCAGAGAATGAGCAAATCAAAAATCTTAGTAGGTGACGTGGTTAAAGTTATCGCTGGTTCACATAAAGGTGAATTAGGACCAATCACTTGAATATCAAAAGACAAAAAATGAGTATCAGTTCAAGGAATTAACTCTTTAAAACATGTTAAACCTTCACAAACTGATTCAGAAGGTGGAATTAAAGAAGTTCCATCAAAAATTAATTTATCAAACGTAGCATTACAAGATCCTAAAAATAAAGATGGTATTTCAAAAGTTGGATACCAAATTGAAGATGGTAAAAAGATTAGAATTGCTAAAAAATCTAATTCACCATTAAAAAAGGCAAGTAAATAAGAAAGGGACATGAAGAAATGAAATCAAGACTAGAAACTAGATATGCTGAACAAATTGCTCCTGAATTATTTAAAGAATTAGGATATAAATCAGTAATGCAAGTTCCAAAACTTACAAAAATCGTTATTAACATGGGAGTTGGAGAAGCTACAACTGATCCAAAAAAACTAGACTCAGCTGTTATTGAATTAGAACAATTGACTGGTCAAAAACCATTAGTAACAAAAGCAAAAAAATCATTAGCTGTATTTAAATTAAGAGAAGGAATGCCAATTGGTACAAAAGTAACTTTAAGAGGGAAAAAGATGTATGACTTCTTAGACCGTCTAACAAACGTTGCACTACCACGTGTGCGTGACTTCAGAGGTGTTCCAAAAACTTCATTTGATGGATTTGGAAACTACACATTGGGAATTAAAGAACAAATTATTTTCCCAGAAATTGATTATGATAAAGTTCAAAAACTACGCGGAATGGATATCACAATTGTAACTACTGCAAAAACAAACGAGGAAGCATACAAATTATTAGAAAAATTTGGAATGCCTTTCGCTAAATAATAAAGGGGATTAGGAATAAATGGCTAAAAAATCATTAAAAGTTAAACAAGCTAAACACCAAAAGTTTGGCGTAAGAAACTACACTAGATGTAATAAATGTGGTAGACCACATGCTGTGCTTAAAAAATTTGGAATTTGTCGTCTATGCTTTAGAAAATATGCATATGAAGGTCAAATCCCAGGGATTAGAAAAGCTTCTTGATAATAGGAAATAGAAAGAGTAAAGGAAATAAAAAATGACAACAGACGTAATCGCAGATATGTTAACTAGAATCCGAAATGCAAACCAAAGAATGTTAAAAACTGTTAACATTCCTTCATCAAAAATGAAATTGGAAATTGCAAACATTTTAAAAGAAGAAGGATTCATTTCAAGCTTCACTGTTGAAGGTGAAATTAAAAAAACTATTACTATTGAATTAAAATATCAAGGAAAACAAAGAGTAATCTCAGGACTTAAAAAGATCTCTAAACCAGGTCTTAGAGTATATGCACCAGCAAACGAAATCCCACAAGTATTAAACGGTTTAGGAATTGCAATAGTTTCAACATCACAAGGAATCATGACAGGAAAACAAGCTCGTCTATCAAACATTGGTGGAGAAGTATTGGCTTTCGTCTGATAATAGGAGGTAGAGGTAAAATATGTCACGTATAGGAAACAGAATTTTAACTATCCCTGCAGGTGTTGAAGTTAGTGTTGCATCAGACAACACAGTTACAGTAAAAGGGTCAAAGGGAACTTTAACTCAAAAATTCGCAGAAGTTATCACAATCAAAGTTGAAGGAACAAATCTTTCAACAACTAGAGCTAATGAAATTAAACATACAAAACAATTACACGGAACAACAAATTCATTATTACAAGGAATGTTAATAGGTGTAAGTGAAGGGTTCAAAAAAACTCTTGACATTAACGGGGTTGGATATAGAGCAGCTTTAGCTGGAAGCAAATTAAATCTTTCACTAGGATACTCACACCCAGTTGAATATACAATTCCAGAAGGAATTACAGTAGAATGTCCAAAACCAACTCAAATCATTATTTCAGGTATTGATAAACAAGTTGTAGGACAAGTTGCAGCAGAAATTAGATCATACAGAAGACCAGAACCTTATAAAGGTAAAGGAATTAAGTACTCAGATGAAATCATTATTAGAAAAGAAGGGAAAGCAGCTGGTAAATAATATCAGAGCTTAAGGTTATAGAATTATGAAACATACTAAACAAGAAGCAAGAAAAAGAAGACATTACCGTGTTAGAAGTAAAGTTTCTGGAACTACTGCTAAACCAAGATTAAATGTTTTCAAATCAAATACTAATTTCTACGCACAAATCATTGACGATACTACTGGAACAACTTTAGTTTCAGCATCATCATTAAACTTGGGATTAAAATCAGGAAATATTGAAGCAGCTAAAAAAGTTGCAGCAGAAATCGCTAAATTAGCAATCGCAAAAAGCATTGTTGATGTAGTGTTTGACCGTGGTGGATACTTATACCATGGTAAAGTAAAAGCTTTTGCTGAAGCAGCAAGAGAAAACGGATTGAAATTCTAGAAAGGTAAAGAGTGAGAAATATGGAAAATAAAACAGAAGTAGTAGTAGCTGAAAACGCTAACAATCAAACTCAACCTGAAAGAAAAAAGTTTGATAGAAAACCAAACCGTCGTCCTCAAGGACCAAAACAATTCCAAAAAGATGATTTTGAAGAAAAAGTAGTAACAATTAGACGTGTTACTAAAGTTACAAAAGGTGGACGTCATTTTAGATTCGCAGCAGTTGTTGTTGTTGGAGATAAAAAGGGTCAAGTTGGTTTAGGAACAGGAAAAGCAAACGAAGTTCCTGAAGCAATTAAAAAAGCTGTTAAAGAAGCTAAAAAGAACTTAATTAGAGTTCCTTTAAGAGGAACAACTGTTCCTCATGAAGTGATCGGTCACTTTGGTGCAGGTCAAGTTCTAATTAAACCAGCTAAACCTGGTACTGGAGTTATTGCCGGTGGACCAGCTCGTGCTGTTATTGAATTAGCAGGTATTGCAGACGTTTATGCTAAATCATTAGGTAGAAATAATCCAATTAACATGATTAGAGCTACAATCGATGGTTTATCATCAATGCATACAGCTAAAAAAGTAAATGACTTAAGATTTGGAAAACCAGTTGTTAAAACTGAAAAACCAAAAGTAGAAGAAACTAAATAGGAAAGGAGCATACAAATTATGAAATTACATGAATTAAAATATACTGAAGGTAGCAAAAAAGATGTTACTAGAGTAGGTAGAGGTATGGCTTCTGGAAAAGGTAAAACTTCTACAAGAGGTCACAAAGGACAAAACTCACGTTCAGGTGGGGGAGTTCGTGTAGGATTCGAAGGGGGACAAACTCCTTTATACAGAAGACTACCAAAAATTGGATTTACTTCTCCAAACCAAAAAGAATACGTTATTCTAAATCTTTCAGACTTAGAAAGATTGAATTTAGCATTAGTTGATCACAAGACATTAGTTGAACAAAAAGTTATCAAAAACGAAAAACAATTAGTAAAAGTTTTAGGTAATGGTTCAATTACTTCAGCAATTAATGTAAAATTAAACAAAGTTTCAAAATCAGCTCAAGCTGAAATTGAAAAACTTGGAGGAAAAGTAGAGGTGATTTAATATGGCAAAAAAGTTCGCTAAAAAAAGCAAACAATATTCAGCCAAAAAATCACAAAGTAATAATAGCGATTTAAAAACTGGCAACTTCTTTATTAAAAATAAAGATATTCTAGGTAGAATCGCTTTTACTTTATTATTATTAGTGATTATTAGAATTGGGGTATATATAACAGTGCCTGGTATCAGATTAACTTCTGACTATCAAAATGCTATTAACAATTCACAGTTCTTTCAATTACTTTCAACTTTAGGGGGAGGTACTATTGGGAGATTCTCGATTTTAGCATTAGGAGTTTCGCCTTATATTACCGCTTCAATTATTGTGCAGTTGCTTTCAACTGATGTTGTTCCGATATTAACTAGATGAAATAAGTCTGGTGAAAGAGGAAGAAAAAAATTAGATAAATTAACAAAAGTATTAATGATACCTTTTGCTTTAATGCAAGGGATCGCAACTATATTTACGCTTCAGCAACAAGGTGTTATTGAACCAGGTTGATCAAGTGACAATGTATTAGCATCACCTGCATTTTACTATGTATTAGTTCCACTTGTTATGCTAGCTGGTTCATACTTCATGTTATGAATAGCTGATCAAATAACAATCAAAGGTGTTGGTAATGGTATTTCAATAGTTATTTTTATTGGTATTATTGTTCAATTACCTAATCAAATTAAAGCTACTTATGATTTTTGAATACCTTCAAATGAAAGCATAAATGTTTTCTTTGATGGAATAATTAAATTCTCAATTTATATGCTAGTTTTCTTTGTTGTTATATTTTCGGTTGTGCTTATGAATGAAGCAGAGCGTAAAGTACCAATTCAACAAACGGGTAGTGGTCTAATTGATTCAAAAGATCATACACCATATTTACCATTGAAACTAAATAACGCTGGGGTTATACCAGTTATCTTTGCTTCAGCATTGATTTCTACTCCAATTACAATTGCACAAATCATTGATCCAACAGCTAGTACATCTACAGTTGACTCGGCAAATGCATTTGTAAGGTTTACCCAGCACTATTTATCATTTAATACTTGGTGAGGAATTGGAATATTTGCTGTAATGATTGTATTATTTACTTTCTTATATGCGCAAGTTCAAATTAACCCTGAAAAAATAAGTGAAAACTTTCAAAAATCAGGAACATTTATACCAGGTATTAAACCTGGTAAAGATACAACTAATTTCTTAAAGGGAACAATTAATCGATTATCTTTATTTGGAGCCGTATTCTTAGCTGCAATTGCTGCGTTACCATATGTAATATCTAAATTGACTAATCTACCAAGTCAATTAGCCATTGGGGGAACTGGTCTTATTATTTGTATATCGGTTGCCATCCAAACAACTCAACAATTACAAGGAAGAATTACTCAACATAAATTTATTGAAAGCAAAAAACAAAACTTTACTGAAGAAGCCTCAACTAAATCTTCAACTCATATTTGATAAAAGACTCTTAATGAGTCTTTTTTGTTTGAAACAAAAATTATTTTTTATATATAATATAATAGATAAGAAAGAGGTATAAATGATGGCTGAAAAGCAAAATGTATTTGAAGAGTTATTAATGTTAAAAGAAAACTCTTATAGTCCGTATTCAAACTTTAAAGTAGCTTGTTTGATTTATCTAAAAAATAATGATCAAGTTAAAGGTGTAAATGTTGAGAATGCAGCTTATCCTGCTGGTATATGTGCTGAAAGAACAGCATTAGCGCAAGTTTATTCTTTAGGATATAAAAAGCATGATATAAAGTCTTTAGAACTATACACTGATTCTGAAACTTTAGGATCACCATGCGGAGTTTGCCGTCAGGTTATTTCTGAATTAGTAGATTGATCGACACCTATTTCAATCTACAATAAAAATGGATTTCAATTAGAAACAAATATTAAAAAGTTGTTACCGCATGCTTTTCAGCCTGCACAACTTAGCAAATAGATGATAGAGGAGAAAAAATATGAACATTATGTTATTAGGAGCCCCTGGTTCAGGAAAAGGTACTTTAGCTGAAAAATTAATTAAAAATCAAGGTTTTAATCAAATGTCAACTGGTGATTTAATGCGTAAAGAAATTAAGGACGGAACACCTTTAGGACTTGAATGTGCTAGATACATGAACGAAGGAAAATTAGTGCCTGACGAAGTTACAATGGGAATTGTTAAAAACTTTTTACAAGACAACCATAATCAATTAATCTTTGATGGTATTCCAAGAACGTTAAACCAAGCAAAAATTTTAGAAGAAAACTTAGTTGAACTAAATGCTAAAATTGATAAAGTTATTTATATTGATGTTCCAACTGATATTCTTTTAGGTAGAATAAGTGGACGATTGATTTGCCCTAAATGCAAAGTTAGTTACCACTTAATTAGTAGAAAACCAAAAGCTGAAGGAGTTTGTGACAATGATGGAACTGAACTAGTACGTAGACCAGATGATTCTCCAGAAAAAGTTAAGGTTAGACTTGAAGCATATGCAAATGAAACAGCACCACTGGTTGATTATTACAAAAATAAACCTGGATTTATTCATATTGTTGATAACTCAAACACAACTGCAGAGGAAGTTTATGCAGAAGTTTTAGGAGTTTTATAAATGGCTGTAACAATAAAATCATCACAAGAAATTAACAAAATGCGTGTTGCTGGCCAAGTATTGGCAGAGGCAATTGAAATGTTAAAGTCAATGATTAAACCAGGTGTAAATTGTTTAGATTTAGATAATGAATTTGAAAAATTTATAACTGAAAAAGGATGTAAATCTAACTTCAAAAATTATCATGGATATCCAAAAACAATTTGTGTGTCTATTAATGAGCAATTAGTTCACGGAATTCCACAAGATCGAATTTTACAAGAAGGAGATATAGTTTCTGTTGATACAGGGTGTATTTTTGAAGGATATCATGCTGATAGTGCATTTAGTGTGATAGTTGGTATTGCAAAAGATAAAAAACATGATATACTATTAAAAGTCACTGAAGAATGTTTGGATTTAGCCATTAAAGCTTTAGCTCCAGGCGTTCGTATAGGAACTATTGGAAGTATAGTTCAAACTCATGCTGAAAGCTTTGGGTTTGGAGTTCCAAGAGATTACACAGGACATGGAATTGGAACAGAGATGCATGAAGATCCATTTATACCAAATTATGGTAAAAAGGATACTGGAATGTGTTTACAAGCTGGAATGGTAATTTGTATTGAACCAATGATTCAAATGGGGACTTACAAAACAAAACTTGCAGCAGACAATTGAACAGTTCTTTCAGCTGACAAGAGTATGACTGCTCACTTTGAACACACTATTCTAATTACTGAAAGTGGTTATGAAGTATTAACTAAATCAAAAAGATAGGAGTTGTAGTTTATGGCAAAAGAAGCAGAAATGGAATTTGAAGGTACGGTTGTTGAAGTATTGCCCAATGCAAAATTCAAAGTACAACTGGAAAACGACATTGTTATCGATGCACACGTGTCAGGTAAAATCCGAATGCATTACATTCGCATCTTACCTGGAGATAAAGTAACAGTCGTGATATCACCTTATGATATGACACGTGGAAGAATTACATATAGAAAAATTGCTAAAAAAGCAGAAGTGTAATTATAAAAAATCGACTTAAGTCGATTTTAAATTGTTTAAAAACAAAAGAACAAATACGGAGGTTACAGATGAAAGTAAGATCATCAGTCAAAAAAATTTGCGACAAATGTCGTGTTATTAGACGTAAAGGCCGCGTAATGATTATTTGTGCACAACCAAAGCACAAACAAAGACAAGGTTAATTAGTCTAAATATAAAATTATAGAAATAAATTTTATTTAAGAAAGGAATTAGAGATATGGCTCGTATTAGTGGAGTAGAAATCCCAAACGAAAAAAGAGTTGTAATTTCATTAACATATATTTATGGTATTGGATTATCAACATCTCAAAAAGTTTTATCAAAATTAAACATCAGTGAAGATGTACGTACTAGAGATTTAACTGAAGAACAAATTAAAGCAATTTCTACAGAAATTTCAAACTTTAAAGTCGAAGGGGAATTACGTAGAGAAGTTTCATTAAATATTAAACGTTTAATGGAAATAGGATGTTACAGAGGATTAAGACACCGTAAAGGATTACCTGTAAGAGGGCAATCTTCAAAAACAAACGCAAGAACTGTTAAAGGTCCAAGAAAAACTGTAGCTAACAAGAAAAAATAGAAGGTAGAAGGAGATTACAAACATGGCAAAACCAAAAACAAATAATACAAAAAAACGTATTAAGAAAAATATTCCAAAAGGTATCGCTCATATTCACTCTACTTTTAACAATACAATTGTTACTATTAGTGATGAAAAAGGGAACGTACTTTCTTGATCAAGTGCTGGAGCAATCGGGTTTAAAGGTTCTAAAAAATCAACACCTTATGCTGCACAAATGATTTCAGAAGCAGCAGCTAAAGGTGCAATGGATCAAGGTGTAAAATCAGTTCAAGTTGAAGTAAAAGGTCCAGGTCCAGGTCGTGATGCTGCTGTTAGAGCATTAACAATCGTTGGAATGGAAGTAACTTCAATTAAGGATTGTACACCAATCCCTCATAATGGAGTTCGTCCTAAAAAACGTCCAAGAAAATAATTATAGAACAAAGGAGTTTTAGCGAATGAAACAATTTAATAAACCAGAATTCGGAATTGTAAAAGAATCACCAAATAAATTTTACGGTAAGTTTGAAGCAGCTCCTCTTGAAAGAGGATTTGCTGTAACTTTAGGTAATGCATTAAGAAGAACATTATTATCATCAACACCAGGAGCAAGTGTTTATGCAATTAAAATTGCTGGAGCACAACATGAATTTACTTCAATTTCAGGTATTGAAGAAAATGTAACTCGTATCGTTTTAAATATTAAAAAATTAATATTAAGAATTGATAGCGCAATTTACAGTGACGATGAAACTGTTGAACTAAAGGTAGGTACATCTACAGTTGGTCCAGTTACTGCTGGAAGCTTAGTTTTACCAGCAGGAGTAGAGGTTTTAAACAAAGAACTTATTATCGCAAACGTTGCTGAAGGTGGTAATTTAGATTTAGTATTATATGCTAAAAACTCAAGAGGTTACAAAACTTTCAAAGAAAACAAAGAATTAAAAGATGTAGTACCAGGAATGATTACAATTGATTCAAACTACTCACCGATTATTAAAGTTGCTTATGGATCAACTCCAATCAACTTAGGTAAAGCACAAGATTTTGAAAAATTAATCTTAGAAGTAGAAACAGATGGATCAATTTTAGCATCTGATGCTGTTTCATTAGCATCAAGAATTCTAATTTCACACTTTGATGTGTTTACAACTTTGGCTGAAGAAGCTGAGGAAGTAACTATCATGGGTGTAGAAACTGTTGAAGAAAAAGAATTAGATAAACCTGTTGAAGAATTAGAATTTACTCAAAGAAGTTTAAACTGCTTAAAACGTGCTGGAATTAGTACATTAAGAGAACTAGTTTCTAAAACTGAAGATGAAATTCAAGATATTAGAAATTTAGGGCGTAAGTCATTAAAAGAAATTAAAGATAAAGTTGCGGCTTTAGAATTAACATTTAAACAAAATTAAGATTATAAGGAGGTAAATATATGTCATATATTCAAAAACAAGGTAAGAATACTGCATGAAGAGTAGCTCTAATGCGTAACTTAACTAGTGAATTAATTGTTTCAGAACGTTTAGAAATTACTGAAACAAGAGCTAAAGAATTAAGAAAACATTTAGATAAAATGGTTACTTTAGCAAAGCGTGGCGATTTACACGCTAGACGTCAAGCTGCTTCATGATTAAGAAATATTGAAGCTAGTTCAAAAGAAGATGTTTTACAAAAATTATTTACAACTATTGCTAAAAAATATAAAGATAGAGATGGTGGGTACACACGTATCTTAAAATTAGATAACCGTAAAGGTGATAATGCGCCAATGGTTATTATTGAATTAGTTTAGTAATAAAAAAAACTTAAGGTAATATACCTTATTTTTTTTGTCTATTTTGTCTATTTTAATTTATAATTATTATAAACAATTTTTAAACAAGGGAGATATTGCCATGGATTCATTAAAAAAATTTAAAGAAACTAAACTAACACATAAAGATCTTAATGATTTTAAGATTAAACTTCACGCTAAATATGTTGAAATGTTAGAAGCAAATAATAATTTTTTTAAATTTAAAGAAGCTGAAAGGCAGGGGAAAATTACAAAAGAAGAATTAGCCCAATATAAAACAAAATCTCAAGAAGCTAAAAAAGTGTTTAAAGAAGTTTGCAAGGAAAAAGCTTTTTCTGAAAATTTAAAAATTATATCAAAAATTTATAACTCAACTACCAGAAAAAATAGCTCTGTTATTTTAGAACAAGCAAAAACAGAATTAGCTGAAGCTAAAAATCTAAAAAGAGAAGCAAAAGATTCAATTAAAGACCATGGTAGAGGCGCTCAATTAACAAAGCTTGATAAAGTTGCAGTAAAAGTTGAAAATTTAAAATTTAAATATGCTCCTGATTTCCCTTATGCTTTAAATGATGTAAGTTTTGAAATTAATGATGGTGAGTATGTTGCTGTTATTGGACACAATGGTAGTGGTAAATCAACACTTTCAAAAATGTTAATTGGTGTTTTATCTGCTCAAGAAGGACACATTAGTATTTATGGAAATGTTGTAACACAAGACAACTTAGATCAAGCTCGTAAGTTTCTTGGAATTGTATTTCAAAATCCTGATAATCAATTTATAGGTTCTAGTGTAGAAGCTGATATTGCTTTTGGTTTAGAAAATAAACGTGTTAATCCAAAGGAAATGCAAAAAATAATTTATGATTCAGCAAAAAAAGTAGGAATGGAAAACTTTTTAGATAAAGAACCATTAAACTTATCTGGTGGACAAAAACAAAGAGTTGCTATTGCTAGTGCTCTTGCATTAAATCCTGATATCTTAATATTTGATGAAGCAACAAGTATGCTTGACCCAAAAGGAAATAGAGAAATTAAAGAAATCATGGTAGAACTAAGAGATAAAATGAAAAAAACAATTATTTCAATTACACATGATATGGATGAAATCCTTAATGCAGATAAAGTTATTGTTATGAACGGCGGACGCATGGTTAAAATTGGTAAACCAGAAGAAGTTTTAAAAGAAAAAGAGTTCTTAAGATCAATTAAACTAGAAATGCCATTTTTATCTTTAGTTGAAGAAGCTTTAGGTAATGAAGGCATTAAAGTTAAACATAGTCAAAATATGGATGAGTTGGTGAAACAATTATGCAAATAAATAAAAAAGAAATTAAACAAAATTTAAAAAAATGAAATGAAGAAAAAAAGAATATTAAGGATTTTTCATTTACAGGTGATATTGTTTTAGATAATGTAAGCTATACTTACTCAAAAAAAACTCCATTTGAGTTTAGAGCTCTTGATAATGCTAACTTATCAATAGCTGATAAAAAAATAACTTGTGTAATTGGAACTACAGGTTCAGGTAAATCAACAATGATTCAACTGACTAATGGACTATTAATTTCTGAAACAGGGCAAACAATTGTTGGAGATTACAAAATTCCAGCAGGGTTAAAAAAAATAAAAGAGGTTAAAGATTTAAGAAGAGAAGTTGGTCTTGTTTTCCAATTTCCTGAATATCAATTATTTCAAGATACAATTGAAAAAGATATTGCATTTGGACCTATTCATTTAGGGGCTGATAAAGAAGAGGTTTATAAAAAAATTCCAGAATTACTTGACTTAGTTTCTTTACCAAGAGAATACGCAAAAAGATCGCCATTTGAGTTATCAGGAGGTCAAAAAAGAAGAACTGCTATTGCTGGTATTATTGCAATGGATGGTAAAACTTTAGTACTTGATGAACCAACTGGAGGATTGGATCCAAAAGGTGAAGAAGACTTTATGAATTTATTTTTAAGACTGAATAAAAAACAAGGTAAAAGAATTATTATGGTTACTCATAATATGGACCAAGTTTTAAAAGTAGCTGATGAAGTTATTGTTATGCATGAAGGAAAAGTTATCTCAAAAGGTTCACCATTTGAAATATTCTCTAATCAAGAATTATTATCAAAGATTCAAATAGAACCACCAAAGTTATATAAACTAATGTATAAACTAAAAGAACAAGGTACAGATTTATTAAATAAAAATATTAGAACTATTGATGAATTTGCAAAAGCTTTTAAAGAAGTAAGAAAGGGGAAATAATATGAGAGTAACATTCGGTAGATATTTACCAAAGAACTCTATTATCCATGCAATGGATCCTAGATTTAAACTGGTTATGATTATTTTATTAATTGTAAGTATTTTCTTACCTATTGGTTTTACAGGTTACATAATATGTGCTGTTGTTATTTTATCAATATTTGCACTATCTAAACTAAGTTTTAGAATGTTACTTGGATTATTACCACCCGTTGTATTTGTATTCATTGTAATCTTTTTAATGAATGCATTCTTAACTCACCCAGATTCGAGTGTTTTAGAATATTTCCTTAATAAAAATAACCAAATTTCTGGAGTTTGAGCAAATAATGTTTCTGGTGGAGCAATAACTGGTCAATTTCTAACTAATGCTAGTAATATATCTAATTTACCACCAGGGTATCAAAATATAGGTTTATTTTATAAAATAGGTCCTATTTGACTAAGCGAAAAAGCTTTATACAATGCACTAATTATGTCATTCAGAATTTATTTAATGATTTCTTTAACTTGTATACTTACAGCTTCAACATCCCCATTACAATTAACATTAGCAATTGAAGATTTATTATACCCATTGAAATGAATTGGGATACCAGTTTATATTTTATCTATGATTATTTCTATTGCTTTACGTATGATACCTACTTTAATTGATGAAGCAGGAAGAATTATGAAAGCTCAATCATCTAGAGGAATAGATGTTAAAAACGGTAAACTAAAAGATAAAGTAAAAGGTTTAACATCTTTAATTATTCCATTATTGGTTTCAGCATTTCAAAAAGCAGAAGATTTATCATATGCTATGGAAGCAAGGGGATATGATCCTTACTCAAAAAGAACAAGATATATTCAATTTAAATTTAAAGTAATGGATTTAGTTCTATTGTTATTTGCTTTTGCATTAATGATTTTTTTAATCTTGTATTCAGTAGATGTTTTAGGATTATGACATATTGGTATACCAAGACTTGATACTATAATAGGAATTAAAAATTATTAATCAATGTTTAAATTTTTATTAACATTACAATATGATGGCTCAGACTTTCATGGATGAGTTGAACAACCTAATTGTCTAACTATTCAAGGAGAATTAAACAAAGCTATTCGTAAGGTAACAAAAAAAGCTTATTTCAAAACTATTGGTGCTAGCAAAACAGATGCAGGAGTTCATGCAGCTGATCAAAAAGTAACATTAGATTTAAAATTTAAACCAAAGTTAGAGTTATTTAAAAAAGCAATTAATAAAGCATTACCAGAAACAATTAGAGTTGCCTTTATTGAAGAAATTAAAGATAATTTTAATATAAGAGATGTTTCTTACAAACAATATTCTTACACAATAAATGATGGTATATATGATCTGTTAACAAATAGATTTGAACTTAATTGAAATTTCAATAAAATTGAAGTTGCTAAATTACAAAATATATTTGATTTATTTGTAGGAAAGCATGATTTCAAACTATTTTCTGGTTTAAGTGATAAAGATTTACTTTCTAGTAATATAAATACCATTAGAAGCATTGATTCAATAAAAGTGAGTAGAATTAATGAAAAAATAGTTGTTAATTTTAAAGCTAAAGGTTTTATTAGATATCAAATTAGAATGATAGTGCAATCAGCATTAAATTGTTATTTAAATAAAAAGATAACAAAAGAAGAAATTCAGGAAAAACTAAAAGGAATTGGTGATAAGCCACCGTTCAATGCTCCTGCTAAAGCACTTAAATTAAATAAAATTGTGTTTAACTTATAAAATAGTGTATTATTATGTTAAGGGTGTTGTTAAAACAATATCACTAATGTAATGTACTGATAAAAATATCGTCTGTTTTTGAATAAGCTTAGGCAAAGAAGGAAAACGATTTGTTTATGAGTTCATCACAACCCACACCCTAAAAAAGACACAAAAGTGTCTTTTTTTTCTTTAATTTGATAAAATTATATAAATACATTTTAATTCTAAAGGGAAGGTATTAATTATGCATTTTAAGAAAATTTATTTAATGTTGAAAAATTCATTTAAAAATGCCACTAAAAGTAAAACCCAATTAATTGGTGTTACTGTTTTAGCTTTTTTACTGTCTTTAGTTTTAACTTTAGTTGTTTCAATGAACGTTCGTGTTATTGAAAAATATAAGGATATGAATGAAAATTCAAGAGTACACGATGCTGTTATTGATTTAAATCCTTATGACAAAGTAGCAACTGGTGAAAGCGAAGAAACTGAAGAAGCACCTAAGAACCTTGTTGCAGCGCAGCAATATTGGATTTATAAATTGCAGGAAAAATATTTTGAAGAATCAAGTGATTTACAATTTGAATGATCAAGAACCGAAGCAAGAGAATTTTCTCAAGTAAAACAAAATAAAAACGATTTAACAATTAAAGCTATTGCAAAAACATCTCAAGAAAATGATTTTGGAAATGATGCAGTTGATAAATTAGTTATTTTTAATGGACAAGATATAAAAACACATCACCAAGTTGTTATTGATCCTAATTATGCAAAAAATAATGGGATTAAATTAGGAGATGTTATTAGAATCCAAGCTGATAATTTAGGTAACTCATTATTAGTTAGAGAATCAGAAAATGCTCAAGTTTCAAGTGATGTTAAAAAAATTGAATCAACAAAAACTGACATTGATAACAAAGATGGAATTTATAATACTTACTATTCAAATTACCAATGATTTCAGGTTGTAGGATTTGGTAGCTCAGCTGATTTTATGGCACCAATATTCAATGCTTCGACAACTTTACCAAGTCGTTCTAAAGAAGTAATGATTTATGTTAACCCAACAGCATTTGGATTAAAATACAATAAAGATACAAACTTATATGATTATAATCTTAACCAAAACGGTAACTTAACAGTTTCTTCTAATGTTGAAATTGAATCATTTTACTCTATAAAATTTAAAAATGCTAAAAAAGCAAAAACCACAGGACTAGCTCAATTTGAAACTGATTTAAAAGAATTAGTAAGAAGAAATTCAAACAATAAAATAGTGTATGGAAAAGAAGATTCAAGTTATAGATTTAGTAAAAGAATTCTTTTAATAGAAAAAACAATTAGAACTTATAATATTGCTGCATTTGTTATATTTATTTTAATTTTATTTGTTTGTCTATATACAATATCACTTGTTACTAAAAAACAAATTGAAAAGGCTTCAAAACAATTAGGAACATTAAAAGCATTAGGTTATAGAAAACGTATTCTTGTATATAATTTTGTTATGCTGCCTATTATTGCCTCAACAATTGGTGGAATACTAGGATATATTGTTTCAATAAGTGTTTCTAATACATTGACTAATGAGTTTGCGAGTTATTTTTCATTAAACTATTCTAAATTTGACTTTGATTGAATAACTCTTGTATTAATGATTGGTGTAATGTGATTCATTTTATCTGCAATATCATTTGTTATTGCAACTATGTTAATGAGAAAGTCTTCATTAAGCTTAATTACATCAACATTTAATGAAAAAAGCAGTGCTTTTAAAGCTAAATTAAGAAGTATTCATTTTAGAAAATCATTTGGATCAAAATTAAGAAAAGCTTTATTAGTAGATGCTTTTGGAAAAATGATGGCAATTGGTTTTGTTGTTCTACTTTCATCAATGTTATTTACTGTTTCATTTGCTGCACCTGATATTTTAAAAAGAAATGAAAAGGCTACATATACTGGAGTTAAATATAAACAAGTTGTTGAATATGCACAACCAAGTTATAATAACCCATTAACTTTTGCTAAAACATTTAATCCATCAACTGGACAAGATGACATGGTATATTCAAAAACAGCTGGTGGTTGAACTAGTTTAAAATTAAGAGATAACGGTGATTTTGATTATGATCAAGTTATGACTGACTTTTTTAATAATGAAATAAGTGAAAAATACTATTCAATATTTATTCAAAACTTATTTACAGCATCAAGTGATAACCAATATGCAATTCCTAATATTACTGAGTTAGCATTAGCTAATATGAAACTTTTAAATTTGGAAGGATCAGTATTTGATAGCAACTACTTTAGACAATTATCTAAATATGGAATTCCTGCTGCTACTAAATCAGATTTTTTAGGAAAAATGATTTCTCCTATTATCTTAAAACAATGATTTGATTATCAAAATTTATTTAGTGAAATAAATTCAGCAAAAACATTATATGAAGCAGGAGCAGCAATACAAACTTTCTATGCTAAATATTCTGAATCAATAGGTTTATCTATCTCAAATGATTTTAGAAATGATTATGGTACTGAAAAAATTAGTGATGAAAAGTGAATCAAAATGGAGCAAAATGAAAAGATAAATGTTTTTAATACTTCAAATGGTAATTTAGCTAATTCATATTTACAAAATAATACTGATATGCTTAAAAAATTATTAAAACCAAGTGACACAAGTGATGTTACATTTGAAAACCAAACAGATCCAGAAAAGAAATTTAAATTAACAGGTGGTAACTATACAGGATTAGGATCATATAAAATTGCGTCTAAACATAATACTGAAGAATCAATTAATGATTATTACTTAGGATTAAATTTTGATAAATTGGCAGAAGAAAACAATCAAGAAGCTAAAGATCAAGCAACTGAAGCAATTACAGATATGTGAGAATGATTTACTTTCTTATTCAATAATCGCGTTGATCAAGCAATCATTCAGTCTGCATTTTCAAGACCACCATATTCAGTTAAACAAACTTTAATAAATGCTTTTAATTCAAATGATAAAAATTATTCAATGGCATTTAACTTAGTATCATATGATCCAATTTTAGAAGCATTAGGTACAAAAATTCAAGCTGAAAAAAATGGCAAAAATTTTAAAATATATGGAATTGATAATGATAATAGATTTTTAGATTTAAGAGATTCAAATAATAATAATTTAATTGAAAAATTATTCAATTCAAATGAGTCAAACGGAATTGTAATTAATGAAAGTTTAGCAAAAACTTTAAATTTAAAAGAAGGACAAGAAGTTGACTTTAATGTTATTCAAAATGAATTGCAAGATGCAACTAAAGGCGAAATTGTACCTTATAAATTAAACGATTGAGACACAAGCAGTTTATGAAACGGTAATGGTGGATTTAAACAAAACTCAAGAACTAATAGTTTAGGTTCAAATATACTTGTAACTAGACCTCATTTAAATGATAAACATTCAATAGATTTTATGACAAGTATTTCATCTCCAACTGATTATTATAGTTCAATATTAAATGGTGACACAATAATTGGTAATAGAAAAACTAATACAAAATTTAAAATCGTAGGAATTCATGAAGGATATGGTTCAGCACAAGCATGAATTAAGAATGATGATGCTAAATCTATATTAAAATATGATGAAGTTGAAAATTATTTATGAAAAAATTTCTTTGCAAAGCAATGAAACACACAATTTGGATATTCAACACTTGATCAGTTTAATAATAAAATAATTATTGAAGACAAAGAACAAGAGGAACTAAAAATATATAAAAAAATTAAAGGCTTAGATTTAACAAAAAATGGATTAGATGATTTTGACTTATTCAAAAATAAATTTATATATCATCCTCAAAATAATGATGAAAAAGAACTAGGAGAATTGATTTTAAAAATATTTGAAAATCAATACCCAGTATTTAACTATAAATATTCTAACAAAACTGATGTAGCTGATTATAATACAGTAATGAGTATTTCAAGTGCATTTGGAGACTATTCTCCAACATCATTAAATGGAATGGAAGCTAAATTTAGTTCTACTTATCAAGCATTTGATGGAAGTGGAATTGGAACAGTTGAATGAATTTTACCTATTGATTTATCAAAAGATATGCTAGAAGAAATATCACAATTGATTTTATTATTAATCGCAATAGCAATTGTTTTAATTCTTTCTTTAACATTTGTAATTATTTTATTAACAACTTCAATTATTATTACTGATAACATAAGATTTATTTCAACAATGAGAGTCTTAGGGTATCATGATGCTTATGTTGTTAAAACAGTAATGGGGATGTATCTAATTGTTATATCAACAATGTTTGCAGTGGGATTTGCAGCAGGATGATTCATCTTTGCAAAAGCTATAAATATAATGTTATTAAATGGTGTTGTATTGCCAATAGCCTTCCCAATTTGATTACCAATTATAGTTTTCTTAGGAATAGTTGGTATTTACGCAATTGCTATTTATGCAGGATATAAACGAATTACAAAAACAAATTCAGTTAGAATTTTGCAAAATGCAGATATCTAGATAGAAAGGGTATTTAAAATTATGAAAAAAATATTATTAAGTTTAAGTGCTCTAACTATTGGGGCAACTCCAGCTGTATCTTTATTAAATGTTGGTCAAAAGCAAGTAATAACAGTAGTTACATCAGAAATCCAAAAGAAAATAGATGAAACTTCTGTTTTATTCAAAGCACCAACAATTACTAATGCACAAAAACAAAATTCTACTGTTACTACAAATTGATTAAATGATCAAAAGGTAAGTAACATTAGTAATATTGACAGTAGTTTAAGTTATAGTGAATATAATAAAACTATTTATGACATGAAATCAGCTGATAAAACATTAAATAAACTTTATAAAGATAAAGATTATAATCATAAAAATGAAGATGCAAGCACTGAGCTAATATTTGGAACAGCAGATAAAGGTTTGAGCTTATTAGAAAATTCAATTGATGAAAATGGATTAAAAGCAGAGGGCATTAATGAAGTACTTAACTGAATTTCATACGTTTCATTTGGTGCTGGTGTTGCAGGAAAATTAAATGCAAAGAGCATAGATAAGAGCATTTTAAAGCTAAATGAGAAAATTGGGTGATTAAGTGCATTTAAAAATACTCCTGTACCAACTTTAAGCAAACTTAATAATGAATATGGTGTTTATACTTTCCAAGATTTACAAGACTTTATATCAATTTCAATTGCTAACTTATTAGCTGAAGCTAGTGGGTTTGAAGGAACTTTTAAAACAGTTGGTAGCAAAAATAAAAAATATAATGAAGTTGTAACAAAAAAGTTAAATCTTAAGGACGCTAAAATTGTTGTTGATAATAAGGGGAACGCAAATCCAATAAAAGTTCCATCAGGTGGATGGGCACCTCCATATAACGTAGATAATAAAAAAAATTATTCTCCAAATGACACAAGAACTTTGCTGAAAATGCAAAAAGACTTTTATCAAGCATTAATCTTACACATATTGGATGGTGAAAATGTTAGTTTTAATTTTAAATTAAATGCTGAAAATATGGTTGAAATAATTAATTTAATTTATTCTCTTTCATGATACATTTCGTCTTATGATAAATATGTTAATGAAAATCCAAAGGATGATAATTATTTATTTTCTAGTACTGAAACAAATATAAGTATTTTTGAAAAAAATAAGGAAGTTAAATTAACAAAGCAGGATATTGAAAGCAAAGGTTTAGATGGAATTTTAAAATTATTTAAAAGTTTACTTGTTAAAGGAGATTCTAACTCTTCAAGAAGAGTATTGAAGATTCTGTTTCAACCAACTGACACTGTAACGCCTTCGTGAAATGAAGATGCAAAGTTAAAATTGGTTCAACTATGACCACCGGCAGGGCCTGGATTTTATGGTAATTGATCTAAAAATAATCAAAATAATGGATTGACACTTTTAATAAATAACTTAGTTATTGGTTTATTTCAATCAAATAAATTTAAAACAGCTTTAAAAATTCCAGAAAGTCTTGCTTGGTTATTAGGAGAAAGCACAGGATCAACAATTGGTAATATGTTAAATTCAATATTAGCAGATAATGATAATAAATACTTTTTTGATAAAATGTCTTCAGATTTTATTCTTGACACATTAATTGGGGCATTCGTAAAAGATTTAAAAACATATTTAGCTAAAATTGGTGAAATGGCAAAAGACGGAGCTTTTACCAATACAATAAGTAAAATTTTTACAACAAAATTAAATGTGCTAATGGATTATATAGGTTCAATTATGGATGTATTTTCGCCACCAGCAGCAACAGATCCTCCAAGACAGCCTTCAACGCTTCCTAAAACGTCTATATTAGAACTTATGAATATTGGCGTTATGGGTATTACAATTGGTAATGTAATATGGAGCGGATTAAACTTTATAAATACATCTCTTTCTGAAATAATGAAGCCCTTAGGCTTATTAGGAGCATTAATAAGTGATGATGTTTCTAAAAATTATACTTTTTATGTAAAAGATAAAGAAAACCAAGATTCCAAAATTTCTTTAGAAGAATTGCTTGGTTACAATCCAGGAGATGTATTTGAAAAAAATACTAAGACTTCAGATCTAGCTATTGTTTGGTCTATGATGCGATTTGTTAATACAGACAAAGGTAAAAACAAAGTTGTTGGAGTTGCACCTAACAATTCAAACGGAACATCAGGTGAAATAATTTATGGTCATAAAGCATGAAAAATGCTTCTTGGTTTAAACTATGACCAGATGAGTTATTATGACAATTCATTATTATATTGAATGAATGAATTATTAACAAATGGATTGACAGCAAAAATAATTCAATGACCTATTAAAATGAGCAGAAAGTATGTTGATTATAATCTTAGCGATATAACTTATAATAGAAATAAAAAAATGAATTACTGATCAAACAAAGATTTATTTTCAACACAATTTATAAGTTATCAAGAAGATTCAAAACAAGAAGTTATAAACTATAAAATAATTTATAAAATTAAAAAAGATGTTTATAACACATATGAAGTTTCTGTATATAAAGAACATTCTAGTTCAAAATATAAAATCAATTCATTTAGTAAAATATAAAAAATGCAAATCTTATGATCTGCATTTTTTATTTGTTTAATTTAAATTCTAATATTTCATATTTAGCGTTATTTTCATTTTCCTTGGTTCCAGGTAAAACTAACTTAACTGTGTAATTATTGTTTATAGAACCGTTTTTATAATTTATGTTATAAGTAACTTGGCTGTCGCTTTTACCATTTCTAAAGTTAGTATAGCTTATTAATTTTGTATTAAAATGAATATAATTTAAGTCTTCTAGATATGATTTATTTTGTTTATCATCAAACATGTCAGCTAGTGCTTTAAGAATGTCATTTATTCCACCTAAGATACCTGTAATTAATTTACCAGTTTCATCATTTCAAAGTGTACTTATTGAAGATAAAATTGTTCCTGCTCTAAATTGGTTTCAATCAATTTGACCATTTTCTAACTCAACACCTAATCCCATCATTCATTTAGCTGCTTGTCTACTATTCAAATCTCTATTTTTTGAAAGTCCATTTTTACCATTTCCACCTGGTATTGTAACTTTAATTCCTGTATTTTTTTTGTCAGATAATTTTGTTGCTAAAGCTAATACATAAGTATATTCTTTACCATTATCGTTTATTATTAAATTTGAATTATTTTCAAATAGTTCTGTCATTTTAACAGGAGTTGAACTGCCATTAATTATTTTGAAATCGTCATCTAAGAATAATGAAACATCATTAAATGCGTCTGCTATATTAACTATTTTTGGTGCAACACCTTTGCCTAGCAATGCAACTAAATAGCTTAAACCTTTAGTCCCTAATCTTAAAATGTCACTTAATTTAATTTCTTTAGTTATTTGAATATCTATAATTTGTTTTAAAGAAATTTTTGGTAATTCAATAGGCAGACTATTTTCAAGTCCTAATATTTTCATTAATTTTCTAATGTCTGTATTTACTAAATATCCTAAAAATTTATTAGTGAAAGAACCTTCAGAGTTAACTAAGTGTAATATTTTAGGTTCTAACTCCTCGGCTTTAATCATAATATTTTTGATTTGTTCCACAAGTTTCTCATTATTTTTAATAAAAGATCATTTTAGTGCATTGTTTAAAGATCCTTTAACTTGTTCAATTAAAGTTGCAAAAAAGTTATCCATGTCAATACCTGTAAATATTGAACTAATAACACCTGAAGCAACACCACCAAGTTGTTCTGAACCCATACCTATTTTATTTAAGAAATCCATTATTCCACCATCAGGATCAAAAGAAGCTGTGTATGCTTTAATAATTCCATCAAGTGTTGAACTTAAAAAGGTATTCATGGCACCATTTTCTTTTTTACCATTACTTGATCATTCACCTAATTTAAAATCCATAGTTTTAGATTCAATTTTTAATACTTTTTTATCAAAATTTAAATTTTTATTACCTGTAGTTATATCATCATCTACTTGAAATAAAATTTTTAAAGTTCTTAAAAGTTTGTATGAATTTTTATCAGGTTCTCCTGAAAACAAATCATAAAAAAATTGCAGTAACCCATCTATATTTGTAGCGTCAATTATTTTTTCAGATATCTGAGATTTATTTATATCGGCAATTACTTCTAAATTTGTTTTATCTATTGAAAAAATGTGATTATCATCTAGCATATCCTCTGAATTTAAATCATATTCATCTGTTGTAAAATTTTGTATATATCAATTAATACCAAATAATGCATTAATTAATAAAGCAAGACTTTCGCCTGTGAAAGAAACTTTTGAGTTGTTTTCTTTATTATTTATTTTTTTAAATATTTTTGTTCAAACACTTGAATTATAATAATAGTAATCTAAATTAATGTCTTCATGTTCAATATTAAAATCAAATTCTTCATCTAATTTAATATCAAAAAGATTAGCAGCAAATAAACTTAGTTGGTATGAAAAATAAATCTTTAAATCTTGATTTGTTTTTATTCCCATTTTAATAAGTTCTTTATAATTAGGAACTTTTACATCTTTCATTATGCTCAATAACTTAGAAATTTTGGGCATAATTTTTTGAACTGACAATATATTTTTTTCGCTTAGAGAACTTAATAATAAAGGTAAAGCAGTATTTCATAAAGTTGGGTCAAAATTAATACCAACAAGTTTATAAATTTCATTATAAGCTTTTTGTAAAGTATTTATTAATTTACTCATTTCATTTTCTTGAACCGGATTATCAAATTCAGCTTTTGAATAAACATCATTATTCATATATGTGTTAGCTTGAGTAGTATTGAAGAAAGTATCAAATAACTTAGACATTTGAGATGAATCATTAACTTTGTTTGTCATGTCTTTAACTTTTAATTTACTAATATATTTATCAACCGAAGGACCATTATAACCCTCAGAGTTTGCTAAAATAGCACCTTTAAAATAATTAGATGTTGAAGCCATTACTTCTGCTAATTTATTATCTATACTTTTTTGAATTGTATCTATATACTTGCAAGAAACTACAGCCATTACTGGTGAAACAGATAATGATGTTGCTCCTATAAGCGTTATTAATTTTTTCATTCCTACCATAATAAAATAATTTTACACTTTTTTACATTTTTTTACACCAAACATTAACTAATAATATAAAATAAATAATATGTAAATAACATTATAGTTGGAGAAAGAAATGAAAATAACTTGGCTGCTATTTAAACAAGGGATAAGAAGTATGTTTAAATTTAAAATTCAATTTATAGTAGTAATTCTACTATCATTTTTTGCGTCTTTTTATTTAGCTTCAACAACAAGTCTAAATTCAAGAATGAATAGATCATATGATGATATAGTTAGAAGTTATGAAAAATTTGACTATTCATATTCTACTAAAGCAAGTGAGTCTAATTTGTCAACTTCTTCTAAAACATTATTACCAATATTGGATTTAATACCTAATTCAACAAATTACTTTAAACAAAATAATAAAATAATTCATGATTCTTTTAACGTTGTTTTAAATGATCATGGTTTTACTGAAAATGGCTATAATGAAAACATAATCACTAAAACATTTTTTGAAAATCAAAAACCTACAAATACTATAAAAGATATATGAAACTTAAAAAATGAATGAACTTGAGGAAGAATGTCAGTGGTTGAATCTGATCCATTTAAAGGAACATTTGATTACGTATCTCAAAATTATCAAACTAATTTTGGTTCAAATATTGATAAATATAGTGGCGCGGATTATTTTAATACTTTTTCATCTTTTACTTACTTAATTGTTAAAGCACTTTCTGAAACTTTATATAATGAATTAAAAAATGATTCACCAGATGAATCATTTGCAAATTCACTTATCTATAAATATTGAAAAGAAAATGACTACAAAGTTGATAAAAATTTTAAAAGTATAAAACTTGAAAGTTTTAATAAAGAAGATATGCATTCAACTCTATGATATGACGAATATAAAAAACAAGTTTCAAGTTTAGGTGAATTTCAAGTTTATGTATATAATGCACTTGAAACTGTAGCATATTTTATAACTTATCAAATTAATCAGTTTTTAACTAATTCATACTCAAGAACAACAAAACATATGAGTTCATTTGACTGATCAACAGCAGGAAATAATGACGTTGAAAAAACAACAAGATATGTTAAAGAGTTTAATACAATAGCAGACAAAAATAAAGAAATGAAAATATTTGTAAAACTACAATTACCTAATCAAGGTGAACAAACAATAACTGGTGGTGATTTAACTAGTGAGCAAATTTGAAATTATAATAAAGAGTTAACTTTTGAATATATTTTTGGAGCACCGTTAGAAGAAAATGAAAAAATTAATAGTGATTTTATTGTTGGAGATATTAGTACAACATATCAATTAAAAGCTAATGATTCAAACATAATTGCATCTAAATTGAAAGTTGAAAATAATGGATTAAGAGGTCTTGCTAACCCGGTAACTGTAGCAATGGACGAATCAATTAATGAATATTCATTTTCAACAATAAACTTGTTAAATCCTTGAGAAAAAAATAATTTAGGTGAAAAATGAGAAAATCAAAATACCGGTAAAAAATATAGTTATGAATTTGACTCAAATAAATACAAAACAATGTATGACTGAGCAAATATTTATTCTCATAATGTATTTCACCAAACTATGGCAGCTGAAGTAAATGAGATAGAGCTTTATTTAAGAGAAGAAGCTTTTATGTATGATAGAACTTCAAAAACTAACTTTAGATTTGTTATTTTAGATGACAATTATGACTATAATTTCAAAGTAACAGCAGGTTTACCTGTTATGCAATCAAACGAAATAGTTATTTCACAGCAATATGCATTTAAGAATGGATATTCAGTTGGAGATGCAATTAAAATTGGTAATTCAAATTTTATTATTTCTGGTTTTGGTAGTGATGCTTTAACTTACTATCCATTAGTCGATCCAGAAATACCTTTAAGTGATGTTGCAAATTCTGTTATTGTTTATGCACCAAAATATATAGTTGAAAAAGTAATGAAAGATGGTAGTGAAAAAGACTTATCATTTACAACTTATTATTTTATTAAAGATGCTTTAAAAGAAAAAGAAACATTAAGTAAAAGAATGTCAATTTATGATTCAGTATTATTTTCAAATAAATCTAAATTATCTGAAAGTTTTGAAGATTCACAAAATGATTCATTAAATTTTGGCGACAAAAAATCTATAAATGAAATTAAAAACTTTGAAAAAACTTATTTTAATCTAAATTGAACATTACAACCTAAAATGCTGGAAATAGTTACTATTGTGTCAATTGTTACATCAATTTTAGTTTTATTGATGTCATTTGTTTCAATTATATTTGGTATTAAAAAAACTATAGATCATAACTCAAATCAAATTGGATTCTTAAAGGCAAAAGGTGTAGATTCATATAGACTTTCTCTTTCTTATATTGTTTATTCAATTATCTTATTTTTTATAGTTGTTCCATTAGCTTGATTAAGCGCTGGTTTTTTCCAAGAAATCATAACAAAATTATTTGCAACTTACTTTTCAACTACTCTTTATGAATTTGTTTTTGATTATAAGATATTGCTTGTATTACTAATCTTATTTGGGATTGGTTCATTAATTCTAAGTTACTTAATAGCATTTATTCTAGTTTCAAAAGACGTATTAAAAATCATTAACAAAGAGAGTCAACAAGGAAAAGCTAGAAATTGATTGCCTAGAAAACTTAATATCATAAATATAATGGACTTTAAATTTAGATTTCCTTTAAAAATCGCACTTAGAGGCTCAAAACAAATTGCAATGATAAGTGTAACTGTTCTTATTACAGCATTTGTTATAACAATTTCTATATTAACTCCCTCAATGCTTAACGTTTATATTAGAGACGCTGGCAAATACTATACATACAATAATCAGTATATAATGAATGATGAATTAACAGGTTTACCAACTGCAAAAACTTCGTTAACAGCTTCAAGAGGTTTACCTACAACAGAAAGTTTATATCAAGAACCAAAAACTCTTTTAGGAACATCTTCAAGAGATCAAATCTCAGATATTTACTTTGATAATAACAAATATTATGTTGATTCAAGTTGAGATAGCAATATGTTCCCACCAATATTAATGGGTGAAGGTTGAACTAATGGAGAATGAAAAACAGATTTAAACTGAACTGAAAAATGATTTTTTGATGATAAAGTTAAAACAAAAGATGATACATCAAAGTTATTAAAAATGGCAATGCCAGTTATTGGTCAACTAGGAAACTTAAATGGTATAACAATATCAGCAGGATCATTTGAAAAACTTGCTAGTTATGTATGGAATACTGACATAAATCCTAATACAGGTTATTCATATTTTCACAATCAAGCAATTAATGAAACAACAAAAAGAAATGTTTGAGAAATGAAAAAAAATTCAGCTAAAGGAAGCATTGAATTTATTCAAATGGCTCTTCAAATAGCAATGGAAGCTTTAGCACAATCAAATGATGAATCTGGTCTTCCCACAATCGAAAGACCAAACGATACAACATGAAAAGAAGATTTAATTTTGTTAGCCTTAGCATTTTTACCAAATGTAGGACAACAGTACTTAAAAGATTCACCAAATAGAGCATCTCAATTTGGTATTTCAATTAATGCAGAAAATTATACACCTGGTATAGAAACATTATCAACAGATGTTCAAACTAAGATAAATAATAATGTTGTTAACATAAATGGTCTTAAAGATAATCAAACTGTGTATAATTTAGATTCAATTAATGATGAAAAAGTCTTCATTAAGGATCAAGAAACATTAAATAAATTGAATTTATTATTTAATGATAAGGAAAATTATAATGGCGGTGATATTAAATTAAGCACAGGTTTTAAAGTTTATGATTCTAATTCAAAAGTACTAACAGTACCTGTAGTAACTAACTTAAAATCTGTTAAGCAACAAGGTTTAAATAACAAGGTTAATATTCAAGGTATGAATTATAAAACTTTATCAATTGGTGGTAAAACATTACCTAAAAATGCGTGAGTATATGATAATAGAGAAATAACAGCTAACAAAAAATTATTTAGTAAAGATTTTAATATGCAAAATGAAGCTGATTGAATAAATCCTTCATCAATAGATCCAAGTAAATTAACGTATTCAAAACAATTTGAATATGATAATGATGGTAATATTACTGCTATTAACGATCAATCAAAGTGATTTATAAATAGTTTAATTTCTGATCAATATGATATTAACGGTTTAGATTTTGAATTAAGACCTTACTATCACTACAATAACTTAAAACTATTTGTTCCAAAAAACATAACAGACATTGATTCATTGCTAAATGGAAAATATGCAAATACAAATAAAACTTCAAAAAATTCAGCTAGTGATTGAAGATCAAATATTGATATTTGACATGGTACAGTGCAACAAAGAGACATTCCTGAAGAAGTTAAGAAAGCTTGAGGCACTGAGTTTGCTAATGAACAAGAATGAGAATGAATTTCGCCTTTTAGTTTAAATTATAGTAAAAAAATAACTGATCCAAATAGAAAAGGTTGAATTCAAAGCATTGATACTGATTTACAACAAATTTACACTTGAGCAAGTGATAAAATTGTTTCAAGTGGTTCAAGTTCAGAAGCAGTAATTTCAACTTCTGATGCATTGCCTTCATTCTTAAATGGTGTTAACATGCAATCAGTAGATACAATAGAAACATATAATGGAAATATTATAATTGCAGATCAAGATATTTTAAATTTATTAACAAACAAATCAACTGAAAAATATCTTCCTGTTGATTATGATTTCTATGGGGAAGCAATAGCTGAAGTACCTGATGGGAAAATAACAAATGGTGATCACACAATTACAATGAATCATATGAGAACCCCAATTGAGCAATTAAACATGATGAGAGAACATAAAAACTTCTATATGAAAAATGATCTAATAGAAAAATATAAAATTAATGATCAAGAAGCATACAGAAAAGTTCTTCAAAATAGGGATTTCAATTCAAAATTTTCAGCATTTGATGAAGCCTTTGGAGTTACAGGTGGAATTAAAGGTACAATGGTTGATTCACCTGGTGTATTTGCATTGCAGGGAAGTTCTAAGAGTATAGAATCAAATCTGGGAATGTCTTATAATAAGGTTGATTTAGTAAGCACACAATTGGGAATGATAATAAGCATTAGTGAATCTATATTACTTGTTGCGCTATTCTTAATTACTGGTGTGATAATAATTTCAATATTAGTTATAACAATTATTTCAGATGTTTATATAATGAAATATCACAGATTTATGGTTACAATGAAAGCTCTTGGATATTCAAACAAAGAAGTTGTTGTTAATACAATTTTGATCCCTTCAATTATTGCAACAGTATTTGTCATAACCGGTTATATAATTGGTAAATGGTTACTAGGTGTTCTTATGGTTGAAGCACAAAAATTTGGTGTCTTTATACCACTAATTACAAATTGATGAGCAACACCAGTTATATTATTAGGAATTTTATTAATGTTCATAATAGCATTTATATTCTCATTAAGAAAACCACTAAAAGATGAGTTAAAATCTTTAACTTAATTTATTAGTAATAAATCAAAACAGGGAAACCTGTTTTTTATTTCATAGCTTTACCTGTTTGGTTTTATAACACCAAATAAGTATAAAAAAGTTTATAATAATATAGATATAAAAGGAGTTATCATGAATAAGGAAAAAGCCCAAAAATTGATATATGATTTACGCAATAAACTTAATGAATGAGCAAAAGAATATTATGTTCTTGATAATCCTAGCGTTGATGATGCTGAATATGACAAAGCAATTCATGAATTAATTGATCTTGAAAATCAATTTCCAGAATTAATAACACCTGATTCTATAACTCAAAAAGTTGGTGGAATTATTAGTGATAAATTTGAAAAACATGCTCATAAATATCCTATGTTAAGTCTTGGAGATATATTTAGTTGAGAGGAGTTTTTAAATTTTAACAAGCAAGTGGCTAAAATAACTGATACTGAGGATAACGAATATACAGCTGAATTAAAAATTGATGGTTTATCAATATCATTAATTTATAAAGATGGTTTGTTACAAAAAGGTGTTACTCGTGGTGATGGCAAAGTTGGTGAAAATGTTACAACAAATGTTAAAACAATTAAATCTATACCTCTTTCAATACCTTCAAAAGATGAAATTGAGATTCGCGGTGAAGTTTTTTTATCTAAAAAAGAGTTTGCAAAAATTAATGATGAAAGACTATTAAATGGTGAGCAATTATTTGCAAACCCCAGAAATGCAGCTGCTGGTACTTTAAGACAATTAGATTCTAAAATAGTGGCTGATAGAAATCTTGACGCTTATTTATATTATTATTTTAATGAAACTAACCCAATTGATACTCAAATAGGTTCTATTAATCAGATAAAAAAATTAGGATTAAAAACTAACTTTGAAACAAAAATTTGTAAAACTTTAAATGAAGTTAAAACATACATAGAACACTATACTGAAAAAAGAAATGAATTGGATTATGAAATTGATGGTATTGTTTTTAAGCTAAATGATAAAAAATTGCAAGAAGAAGTCGGTTATACAGCTAAAACACCAAAATGAGCAATTGCATACAAATTTCCCGCAGAAGTTAAAGAGACAAAGTTATTAGATATATTTCCAACTGTTGGAAGAACAGGAAAAATAACCTATAATGCAAAATTGCAACCTGTTCAAATTGCAGGAACAATAGTTTCAGCAGCATCATTGAATAATGCAGAGTATATTATTGCAAAAGATTTGCGAATAAACTCAATAGTTAAAGTAAAAAAAGCTGGTGACATTATTCCAGAAGTTATAAATTCTATAAAAGATGATAAATTTGAATTACTTTCAATTTGACAAAAAGCTGATAAATGTCCTGCATGTAATGAACAATTAGAAAAAACACTATCAGAGGTTGATCAATTTTGTGTTAACTTTAACTGCCCTGCTCAAATCTTAAGAAGCTTAGAACACTTTGCAAGTAGAGGAGCAGCTAATATTGTTGGTCTTGGTGGTCAAACTATTAAAAAATTATTTGAAGAAAAGTTAATAACAAATATTGCTGATATATTCAAAATTGAAGAACACAAAGAAAGCATCATTAATTTTGAAAAATTCGGACAAAAAAGTTTTGACAATCTTATTGCGTCAATTCAAGATGCGAAAAATAATTCATTTGAGAAAACTTTATTTGGTTTAGGTATTAGACATGTTGGCTCTAAAACAGCTCTTACTTTAGCTCAAATATATAAAAATATTGATAATTTACAAACAGCGTCTTATGATGAGTTAAGCTCAATAGATTCAGTTGGTGAAGTATTAGCAATGTCAATTGTAGATTGATTTAAGATTGAATCTAATCTACAATTAATAAATGAATTGAAGACATTTAATGTTAATTTTGAATATTTGGGACAAACAAAAAATATTGAATCAACAATTAGTGATAAATCATTTGTAATAACAGGTACTTTATCAAAATCAAGAGAATATTATAAAGATATAATTGAAATAAATAATGGTAAAGTAATAGGATCAGTTTCTAAAAAAACTGATTATGTATTAGCTGGTGAAAATGCTGGAAGCAAGCTGATAAAAGCTGAAGAACTAAATATTAAAATTATTAATGAAAAGGATTTTTTCAAAATTTTAAAAGGAGAGCAAGATGAAAGATAAAAAGTATTATGAAGAGTTAGCACAAGATTCAATGTTGAAATTTACAGATAATGAAATTAATGAAATTGTAGCAAAACAAGAAGACTTAAAAAAGGAATTTGAGAAAGTGTTAAAAATAGATACATCTAATGTAAAACCACTTTTTTATCCTTATGATGACATTCACACTTATTTAAGAGAAGACAATGAAACAACAGTTATCAATCAAAAAGTTATATTGTCAAATGCTCCAACTTCTGATGGTGATTTTGTGACAATTAAAAAGGTGGTAAAATAATGAATTACAAAAAATTATCAATTTTAGAATTGCACGAAAAAATCGCTAATAATGAAATTAGTATTGCAGAATTAACTAGCGCTGTTTTGATTGAAGCGAATAAAGTTCTAAAATCAAATGCAATTAATAAATTAAGTGATCAGCATGCAATTAAACTAGCAAACAAATTAGATCAAGATTCAAACAAAAATTCTTTACTATATGGAATTCCTTATTTTGCTAAAGATAACTTTGCAACAGAGAATATTGAAACAACATCTTCATCTAATATTTTAAAAGGCTATGTTCCTCCATTTAATGCAACATCAATTTCAAAATTAGAAGATCAAGGTGCAGTTTTAATTGGAAAGGCAGCGCTTGATGAATTAGGGATGGGTGGAGTAGGCCTTTATTCATGTAATGGAATTATAACTAACCCAGCTGATTATAAAAGAATCGTTGGTGGAAGTAGCAGTGGTAGTGCTTATTTAGTTGCAAAAGGAATAGTACCATTTGCAACAGGTAGTGACACAGGGGATTCAATTAGAAAACCTGCATCATTTAATAATATTGTAGGTTTTAAACCATCATATGGTGCAATCAGTAGATATGGATTATTACCTTACTCACCAAGTTTAGATACAGTAGGATTCTTTACTAGAAATGTTACTGATATGGCTATTGTTTGTGATGCAACTTTTGGATATGACAATAAGGATGCAACTAGTCATGATAACGAATCTAAAGAAATGTTTAAAAATATTGGAAAATTAAATACATCTATTAAATTTGGATACATTAAAAAAGTAATTGATGATTTAAGTGAAAACCTAAAAAGTGCATACTATAATTTATTTGAAACTTTAAAAGCAAAAGGCTATGAAGTTAAAGAAGTTAGTTTTAAACAAGAATTATTAGATTCTTTATCAGCAATATATAAAATGATTTCATTTAGTGAGTCTGTTTCAACTAACGCTAATTTAGATGGCATCAAATTTGGTAAAAGAGCAGCTGGTGCTGATTATGTTGAAATAATTACAAATTCAAGATCAGAAGGTTTTGGGGATGAAGTTAAACAAAGATTTCTTGTTGGTGCTTTAAACTTAAATAAAGAAAACCAAATAATATATTTAAATAAAGCAAAGCAGGTTAGAAGATTAATTGTTGAAGAATTAAATAAGGTTTTTATTGAAACAGATATTTTAATTATTCCTCCAACAGATAAAATAGCACCTTTAATCGAAGATTTGAAAACAAATTCAAATTCTGAAACAGAATATTTAAATGATATTTTAACCTTAGCAAATTTTAATGGTTCACCTTCAATTACAATTCCGTTTTTAAAAGAAGGAAAACTTGGTATTGGAATTAATATAAATACAAAACCTAAACAAGATCTTTTATGTTTACAAGCAGCTAAAGTGCTTGAAGATATAATTGGTATTAAAAATGAAATAGTGGAGGATTAAGATGAAAAATTTTGAAATAGTTATTGGTATTGAAAATCATGTTGAATTAAAAACTAAAACTAAGATGTTTTCATCAGCTCCAGTAAGTTATGGTGAGATTCCAAACACTAATGTTAATGAAACTGATATGGCTTACCCTGGAAGTTTACCAACAGTTAATCAAAAGGGAATTGAACTAGCAATAAAAACATGTAATGCTTTAAAACTTGAAATTGATACTTTAGTTAAATTTGATCGTAAGAATTACTTTTACCCAGATTTAACTAAAGGATATCAAATAACACAACAATATAATCCAATCGGTAAAAATGGAAAATTGATTATAAGTGTTGATGGAATAGAAAAAGAAGTTGACATTGAAAGATTGCACATTGAAGAAGATACAGCTAAGCAAATTCACAAAGATGATTTAACATATATTGATTACAATAGAGCCGGAACAGGTTTAGTAGAAATTGTTACAAGACCAGTTTTAAGAAGTGCTGATGAAGCTTGTGCTTATGTTGAAAAATTAAGAGAAGTATTATTATTTTTAAAAGTTAGTGATGTAAAAATGAATGAAGGAAGTTTAAGAACTGATGTTAACATCTCTATTAGACCATTTGGTTCAAAAGAATTTTCAAACAAAGTCGAAATTAAAAACTTAAATTCCATTTCAAATATCAAAAAAGCAATTGAATTTGAAGTTGAGCGTCAAACTAAATTAATGCTAAATAATGAAATAATTATTCAAGAAACACGTAGATTTGATGATACTACAAATTCAACAGTATCAATGCGTAGTAAATCTGATGCATTAGACTATAAATACTTTAGAGAACCAAATATTATGCCCATTCAATTAGATCAAAAATGAGTAAATGAATGTATTAAAAATTCTCCTGAATTAGCTGATGGTAAAAGAATTAAATATGTTAATGATTATAAAATATCAATAAATGATACAAATATTTTATTAACAAGTATTGAAATGTCTGAGTTTTTTGAAGAAGCAATTAAACATACTAGCAATTATACTAAAGTAGCAAATATTTTAATTAGTGATATTCAAGCACAATTAAATAGTGAGAATACATCAATTGATAAATTAGCTTTATCACCGGTTCATTTAGCTGAAATGATCAATTTAGTTGATCAAACAATTATATCTTCTAAGCATACTAAAACAATTTTGCCAATTATAATGAAAAATAATTCAAAATCGGTTATGGAAATTGTTGAAGAATTAAATATAAAAATGATTAGTGATGAAAATGAAATAACTAGTTTGGTAAATCCAATTATTGAAAGTAATTTAGAATTGCTTGAACAATATAATGAAAGACCAGAGAGAGTCACAAAAACTATTATGGGTCAGTTAATGAAGGTTACTGGGGGAAATGTTAATCCAGAAGCAGGAATTAACATTATAGTTAAATTAGTAGAAGCAAGGTTAAAATAAAAAAAAATGAAGCGCGAGCTTCATTTTTACTTTTAAAATTATTTTCTAACAATAGGTCCTGTTAAAACTAAGAAACCTAAAACAATAACAACATAGAACCCTATGATTGAACCAATTGAAACTTTAACTCCATCAGCACTTAATAATGTTATGTTACCAACAATTAATAAAATAACTGAAATTAGTGCAAGACCAATTGAAGCTGAGTTAAATAATCTAGCAAAAGCATCAATTCCTAGTATTCCTAAAACTAATCTAATAATTACAGGAACAATAGCAATACATGCTAATGCTAAGGCAGCTGAAATCATGCTGTTAACATTTTTGTGTAATTCTTCTAATCTAGCATCACCATATTTAATAATTGTCCCGCCTTCTTTAGCTCCTAATCCGATTCCAAAAATTGTTATAATCACTAAAACTGCAAATGCTGCTGCTGCAACAACTGAAATTAAAGACCATAAATTCTTTTTAGCTCATTCTTTCATAAATATTCCTCCTTGCATAAAATTATAAATGATTAATTTTTATTTTGTAAATAAAAAAGATAGCTTATGACTATCCTATCTTTATTCATGTTTTATTTCTTTAAAGCCTTTTTATTTTTTTCCAAATTTGACATGTCGATAGTTTCGTTAACATTGTCATCAAAAATAATTGAATCAAATAAGTCATCTGCTGCTGTTGAATCAAATAAGTCATCGTCTTTATTTTTATCTTCTAAAGTTTTATTGTTATTTTTATTGTCATTTTCCAATTCTTCAAAAATGACTAATTCGTCATTAACATCTTTTTTGTCTTTAGCTCCACCTTGAATTTTTTCAGCTAATTCATTAATTACAGTTGTTCTTGCAAAAACAACAACATCATCATTTTCTTTTAATTCAGTATAGTCATCAGGTAATAGTATTTTACTTTTTCTTCTAATTTGAATGATATTAAAATCTTTTGTTGTTGAAAGTCCAGCAGCTAAAATTGTTTTATTAAATATATTATGGTTGTTTACGCTTAAAGTTGTAGAAACAAAGTCTTCATCAATTGATTGAACATCAACATCAAGATCAATATTAAACATTGATCTAGCAGCTACTATGTTACCAGCAAGTGCATCAGGTAAAATAATTTGATTTTCGCTTAACCCTAGTGCTGTAAGAATTCTTTTATGTTTTTCATCTCTTGCTCTAGCAATAACATTTTCACATTCTAGGTCAATTAAATTTAAAACAGTCATTAGACCAGACTCAATATTTGTTCCAACCCCAACAATAACAACATCATAAGCTTTAATTCCATTTTTAGCTAAAGCCATTTTATTTGTTGAGTCTAATACAACAACATCAACTCCATATTCATATTCTGATAAATGCAAGTTTAATTTATCTTCATCATAATCAAAAACTGTAACTTGTTGCTTTTTGTCAACAAGTGTTTTTATTACAGATAAACTAAAATTTGAAACTCCAATAATCGCAATACTTTTTTTCTTCGCCATAATATACACCTTCTTTGATACTTTAATAATTATACATTTGTAATAATTAAATTGTATAATAATTACTATGAATGGGGGTAATCAAATGACAAGCAAAAGAAATAAGTCAGATAAACCTAATTGACTTAAAATTAAAAATGATAAAGAACAAAAGAATAAGTTTGATCCCCAAAAAGCTTTTTTAAAACTTAAAATATGATGACCTTTGTCTAAAGTATCTGGACGAATATTTTTAATTTATTTATTTATTGTTTTATTTGGAGGATTTTTACTTTGTATCCCGGGGATTGTTATTAATAATGATTTAAATGGTTATGATTTTAGATGAGACTATCTAACTGGAATATTTACAGCATCAAGTGCTTTTAGTGATACTGGTATTAATATTATTGATCCATCTCATGACTATACATTTTGAGGTCAATTAATTTTACTTGTTTTAATTGAAATGGGTGGAATTGGAGTTTTAACATTAAAAATTATTTTGTTTATTTCAATTAATAAAAAGATTTCACTTAATGACACAGTTGTTGCCCAATCAGAACGTGGTAATGATGTTAAATCATCAACTATTGAATTAATTAAAGATGGGTTTATATTTTTAACTTTTGTACAACTAGTAGCTGCTGGAATTTTATTCTTTTTATTCTTTTTTTCACAACCTGCAACTGTATCCACAAATGGAACAGAATTAAATGTGGTTTCTCCTTATCATAATTTTTTAAAGTCAATTTGATTTGCTGTTTTTCATTCAACTAGTGCTATTAATAATGCTGGATATGATTTATTGTCAACAAACTCACTTCAACCTTATAATATTGAAGGGCATCAAGTATATGGAATTCAAATAGTTTTCTTATTAGAATGAGTAATTGGTGGATTAGGTTATCCTACATTCCACGATATTAAAAGAAAATTAAGAGCAAGAAGAGTTGGTCAAAAAGTTAGATTTAGTTTATTTACTAAATTAAATTTTTGAGTTTATTCAATATTATTTCTTGTTGGCCCTTTATTAGTTTTTGCAAGTGAATATTCAAATCAGGCAAATTCATTAATTTTTAATTACTATGAATATAAAGTTGATCCATTAACTCAAATGCCAATTAATGTAATTGTAACCCAAGCAAAACCAGGATATGCTGTAGCAATGGATATTATATTTAATACAACAGCTTGTAGAAATGCTGGTTTCTCAACTGTTCCAATTAATGATTTTAATGCATCCTCAAAGTCAATATTATCTTCACTAATGTTTATAGGTTCAGCCCCATCATCAACAGCAGGTGGTATTCGAACCACAACATTTGCAATCATCATTCTTTCAACATGAGCTGTTATTAGAAATAAAAGTTATACAAGTGCTTTTAAAAAAGTTATACCAGCTGAAACAGTAAGAAGAAGTTTCTCAGTATTTTTTATTTCAGTATTTATATTAACTATTGTAGTTATATTAATTTATTTTGATTCAAATGCCTATTTAACACCAGGTGTTGAAAATGGAGTAGCAGGAGAACTTGTACAAAATCAGGGTGATGCAAGTATAATACAAATATTGACTTTAATTACAAGTGCATATGGAACAGTTGGGATGAACCCATTTACTCAACATCAAATGTATAATTTTGGTGTATTGACTAAACTATTAATTATTTTATGTATGTTCTTAGGACAACTTGGAATTTCAAATACATTATTAGCATTTATTAAACCATCAAGAAAAACAAACTTTAAATATTTAGAAGAAGACATAACTATAGGGTAGGTGATATTATGATTATTTTAGATGGAAAAAAAGTAGCATTAAAAAGAAAAAATGAATTAGCATTAAAAATTTCAGAATATCAAAATAAGGGTTTAAGAAAACCTAAACTAGTTGTTATCATGGTTGGTAATGATCCTGCAAGTGAAGTTTATGTTTCTCATAAAATTAAAATAGCCAATCAAGTTGGTATTAATTCAGAACTTTTACGTTTTAATTATGATATTAAAAAAGAAGAACTATATAACAAAATAAATGAACTAAACTCTGATATAAATATTGATGGAATCTTATTACAGTTGCCACTACCTGATGATTTTATTGAAGAAGATTATTTGCAAGCAATTACTCCTTTAAAAGATGTAGATGGTTTTCATTACATTAATCAAGGTAAAATGTTACAAGGGTATGACACTACATTTCCATGCACACCATTAGGAATTATTAATTTATTAGAAGAATTTAGTATTGATGTTAAAAATAAAGATATAACATTAATTGGTACAAGCAATATTGTTGGAAAACCACTAGGTATGATGTTATTAAACAAACAAGCAACTGTAACAATGTGTAATAAAAATACAAAAGACATTAAAAAGCATACTGTTGAAGCAGACATTATTATTAGTGCTACAGGAAAGCAATTTATTATTAGTGAAGACATGATAAAAAATGATGCTATTGTTATTGATGTAGGGATTATTAGAGATCCAGCAACTAATAAGCTAGTTGGAGATGTTGACTTTGATAATGTTAAATTAAAAGCTAGTTATATAACTCCAGTTCCTGGCGGAGTTGGTCCAATGACTGTAATTACATTAATGGAAAACACATTTAATTTATATGAAAAACAACTTAATAAAATAAAATAAAACGCTTAAGATATGCGTTTTTTTGCTTGAAAAATAAAAAAAAATAAAAATTATTAAATTTTATTTACAACTTATTTTTTATATGATAAGATTTTTATTGTCCTTAGAGGATAACAAAATTAAATAACAACCAATAAATTTGTATTTGGCTTTTTAGCTCAGTTGGTAGAGCAACCGGCTGTTAACCGGTTTGTCACAGGTTCAAGTCCTGTAAAAGCCGCCATTACATTTGGCCTGTTGGTGAAGCGGTTAACACACACGGTTTTCATCCGTGGACACACGGGTTCGAACCCCGTACAGGCTACCATTTATTATTGGAGTGCTAGCTCAGTTGGGAGAGCTCCTGCCTTACAAGCAGGCGGTCAGCGGTTCGAGCCCGTTGCACTCCACCATTTTTTTGTGCTGACTTAGCTCAGTTGGTAGAGCAACTGACTTGTAATCAGTAGGTCGGGGGTTCAAATCCTCTAGTCAGCACCATTATCAACTTTAAAATAGCACCATTGGTGCTTTTATTTTTTAATCTGTTATATTTTTATAATTACATTGATTAATTTAAAAAATAATGATAATATTTTTATTGTCCAAGTTATGACTCGCTAGCTCAGTCGGTAGAGCAACTGGCTTTTAACCAGTGGGTCCGGAGTTCGAGCCTCCGGCGAGTCACCATCCTGCGGGATTGGCGGAATTGGCAGACGCACTAGACTTAGGATCTAGCGTCTTTGACGTAAGGGTTCGAGTCCCTTATCCCGCACCATAAGAAAACAAAACTAGTATAAAAATATTGCTAGTTTTTTTATTTGAAAATATTGCTAAATTATCTTTTAAAAAATATTTTAAAAAATATATTGCATTGAAAAGTGAAATAGTGTATATTAATTATTGTGCCCTTTAAAAGGTAACAAATGATCTTTGAAAACTAAATAGAACAACAATTGTACAATCCTGTAACAATTTCAAATTGAGTACAGAATAATATACAAAAAATATAATAGTCAGAATCAAAACAATAATTTAAAATGAGAGTTTGATCCTGGCTCAGGATAAACGCTGGCGGCATGCCTAATACATGCAAGTCGAACGGAGGTGCTTGCACCTCAGTGGCGAACGGGTGAGTAACACGTATCTAATCTACCTTCTAGCGGGGGATAACTTTTGGAAACGAAAGGTAATACCGCATGTGGATGTTATTATCGCATGAGAAAACATTCAAAGATCCGTTTGGATCACTAGAAGATGAGGATGCGGCGTATTAGCTAGTAGGCGGGGTAAAAGCCCACCTAGGCGATGATACGTAGCCGAACTGAGAGGTTGATCGGCCACATTGGGACTGAGATACGGCCCAGACTCCTACGGGAGGCAGCAGTAGGGAATTTTTCACAATGGACGAAAGTCTGATGAAGCAATGCCGCGTGAGTGATGACGGCCTTCGGGTTGTAAAGCTCTGTTGTAAGGGAAGAAAACATAGGAGAGGAAATGCTCTTATCTTGACGGTACCTTACCAGAAAGCCACGGCTAACTATGTGCCAGCAGCCGCGGTAATACATAGGTGGCAAGCGTTATCCGGATTTATTGGGCGTATAGGGTGCGTAGGCGGTTTCGCAAGTTTGAGGTTAAAGCCCGGAGCTCAACTCCGGTTCGCCTTGAAAACTGCGGGACTAGAATATCAGAGAGGTAAGCGGAATTCCATGTGTAGCGGTAAAATGCGTAGATATATGGAAGAACACCAGTGGCGAAAGCGGCTTACTGGCTGATTATTGACGCTGAGGCACGAAAGCGTGGGGAGCAAATAGGATTAGATACCCTAGTAGTCCACGCCGTAAACGTTGAGTACTAAGTATTGGGGATTACCTCAGTGCTGCAGCTAACGCATTAAGTACTCCGCCTGAGTAGTATGCTCGCAAGAGTGAAACTCAAAGGAATTGACGGGGACCCGCACAAGTGGTGGAGCATGTGGTTTAATTCGAAGCAACACGAAGAACCTTACCAGGGCTTGACATACAGTGCAAAGCTACAGAGATGTAGTGGAGGTTAACATTGATACAGGTGGTGCATGGTTGTCGTCAGTTCGTGCCGTGAGGTGTTGGGTTAAGTCCCGCAACGAACGCAACCCTTGTCGTTAGTTACTAACATTAAGTTGAGGACTCTAACGAGACTGCTAGTGTAAGCTAGAGGAAGGTGGGGATGACGTCAAATCATCATGCCCCTTATGTCCTGGGCTACACACGTGCTACAATGGCCGATACAAAGAGTCGCAATCTCGCGAGAGGGAGCTAATCTCAAAAAGTCGGTCTCAGTTCGGATTGAAGTCTGCAACTCGACTTCATGAAGCCGGAATCACTAGTAATCGCGAATCAGCTATGTCGCGGTGAATACGTTCTCGGGTCTTGTACACACCGCCCGTCAAACCACGAGAGTTGGTAATACCAGAAGTACGTTTCCTAACCGTAAGGAAGGCGCGTCCCAAGGTAGGACTAGCGATTGGGGTTAAGTCGTAACAAGGTATCCGTACGGGAACGTGCGGATGGATCACCTCCTTTCTATGGAGATAAAAACAAAACAGATTGACTATTATATGTTCTATTTAGTTTTCAGGGATTATTTAAATATAATCTCTGAAAGAGAATTGTTCTTTGAAAACTGAATATTAGATGAAAAGCATTGTAAAAGATTAAAATAAATCAACAATTTTTAACAAATAAAAATAAATTTTACTGAATCAATTATCAATTGCTTTAAGATTTTTTCTAAAAAATAGTAAGGGCACATGGTGAATGCCTTGGAAAATGGAGCCGAAGAAGGACGTGATTACCTGCGAAAAGCATCGGGGAGCTGGAAGTGAGCTTTGATCCGGTGATATCCGAATGGGGAAACCCAATACGATTAATCTCGTATTATCCATAAGTGAATACATAGCTTATGAGAAGGGAACCTTGGGAACTGAAACATCTTAGTACCAAGAGGAAAAGAAAATAAATAATGATTCTGTTAGTAGCGGCGAGCGAACGCGGAAGAGGCCAAACCAGTCTACGGGCTGGGGTTGTAGGACATCTTTTTAGAGTTACAAAATCAACATATAGTAGAAACTACTGGGAAGTAGTGGCATAGAGGGTGATACCCCCGTATACGAAATGTGTTGATCTCTTAGATGGATCCTGAGTACGGCGAAACACGTGAAATTTTGTCGGAATCCGCCGAGACCACTCGGCAAGCCTAAATACTCCCATTTTACCGATAGTGAACCAGTACCGTGAGGGAAAGGTGAAAAGTACCCCGAGAGGGGAGTGAAATAGTTCCTGAAACCATGTGCTTACAAGAAGATAGAGCCCGTTAATGGGTGATATCGTGCTTTTTGTAGAAAGAGCCGGCGAGTTAATGTATCGTGCGAGGTTAAGCAGAATATGCGGAGCCGTAGTGAAAGCGAGCCTTAATAGGGCGTTTAGTACGTTGCATTAGACACGAAACCGGGTGATCTAGCCATGAGCAGGTTGAAGTTTGGGTAAAACCAAATGGAGGACCGAACCGACGTTCGTTGAAATGACCGCGGATGACTTGTGGCTAGCGGTGAAATTCCAATCGAACCCGGAGATAGCTAGTTCTCCCCGAAATATATTTAAGTATAGCGTCGAGGTTTACCACAATGGAGGTAGAGCACTGAATCTATGATGGCCCCACCTAGGGGTACTGAATAGAATTAAACTCCGAATGCCATTGTCGGATACTCGGCAGTCAGAACATGGGTGATAAGGTCCATGCTCGAGAGGGAAACAGCCCAGATCGTCAGCTAAGGTCCCTAAATTTAGGTTAAGTGTGTAAGGATGTGGAATTGCACAGACAGCTAGGATGTTGGCTTAGAAGCAGCCACCATTTAAAGAGTGCGTAACAGCTCACTAGTCGAGTGATTCTGCGCCGAAAATGTACCGGGGCTAAACCTAATACCGAAGCTACGGATTGTATTTTTTAATACAGTGATAGGGGAGCGTTCTAATTGTGATGAAGTCAGACTGTGAGGACTGGTGGAACGATTAGAAGTGATTATGCCGGCATGAGTAACGATTGAATGTGAGAATCATTCATACCGTTTGACCAAGGTTTCCTGGGCAAGGTTCGTCCACCCAGGGTTAGTCAGGACCTAAGGCGAGGCCGAAAGGCGTAGTCGATGGACAACAGGTTGATATTCCTGTACCTGCTAGTTAGTGATGGAGTGACGGAGAAAGGTAGTGTATCCCAGGTGATGGATGTCCTGGGTTAAGCACAAAGGCGGCAACATAGGCAAATCCGTGTTGTATTAAACGCTGAAGTGTTATGAGGAGTGAACGGTTCGCCTAGTAACGAAGTACATGACCCTACGCTTCCAAGAAAAGCTTCTAACTTAATAACTAGTAGCCTGTACCTATAACGAACACACGTGGTCAAGGAGAAAATCCTAAGGTAAGCGAGATAACTGTAGCTAAGGAACTCTGCAAAATAACTCCGTAACTTCGGAAGAAGGAGTGCTCAACGTAAGTTGAGCCGCAGTGAAGAGGGAGGGGCAACTGTTTAGCAAAAACACAGCTCTCTGCTAAGTCGCAAGACGAAGTATAGGGGGTGACGCCTGCCCAGTGCCGGAAGGTTAAGAGGAGAAGTCAGCGCAAGCGAAGCTTTGAATTGAAGCCCCGGTGAACGGCGGCCGTAACTATAACGGTCCTAAGGTAGCGAAATTCCTTGTCAGGTAAGTTCTGACCCGCACGAAAGGCGTAATGATCCCTTCGCTGTCTCGGCTGCAGACTCGGTGAAATTTTAGTACCGGTGAAGATGCCGGTTACCCGCAACTAGACGGAAAGACCCCGTGGAGCTTTACTATAACTTGATATTGAAATTTGGTATAACGTGTAGAGGATAGGTGGGAGACTTTGAAGCTGGACCGCTAGGGCCAGTGGAGTCAACCTTGGAATACCACCCTCGTTATATTGGATTTCTAACTTCGACCCGTTATCCGGGTTAAGGACAGTGTCTGGTGGGTAGTTTGACTGGGGCGGTCGCCTCCTAAAATGTAACGGAGGCGCTCAAAGTTACACTCAGCATGGTTGGAAATCATGCATAGAGCGCAAAAGTATAAGTGTGATTGACTGTGAGACTTACAAGTCGAACAGGTACGAAAGTAGGATTTAGTGATCCGGCGGTCCCGAGTGGAAGGGCCGTCGCTCAACGGATAAAAGTTACCCCGGGGATAACAGGCTGATCTCCCCCAAGAGTTCACATCGACGGGGAGGTTTGGCACCTCGATGTCGGCTCATCGCATCCTGGAGCTGTAGTCGGTTCCAAGGGTTGGGCTGTTCGCCCATTAAAGCGGTACGCGAGCTGGGTTCAGAACGTCGTGAGACAGTTTGGTCCCTATCTGTTGTGGGCGTAGGAAAATTGAAGAGAGCTGTTCCTAGTACGAGAGGACCGGAATGGACACACCTCTGGTGCTCCTGTTGTCACGCCAGTGGCACAGCAGGGTAGCTATGTGTGGAACGGATAATCGCTGAAGGCATCTAAGCGAGAAGCCTCCTTTAAGATGAATTTTCCCATTTCTTTAGAATGTAAGATCCCTTATAGACTATGAGGTTGATAGGATGGATGTGTAAGTGTCGCGAGGCATTAAGCTAACCATTACTAATAGATCGAGAGAATTTTAGAAAAAGAAGCAATTGAGTATGTAATCATCTAATATTCAGTTTTCAGAGAACAATTTATAAAAAGATCTGGTGGTTATAGCGTAGAGGTCACACCTGTTCCCATACCGAACACAGAAGTTAAGTTCTACAGCGTCGACGATATTGCATTGTGAGAAAATAGAACGCTGCCAGTTTATGAAAGAATCCGTAAGGATTCTTTTTTTTATTTTTAATTATTGTTTTAATTGTTTTTAAAAAAATAATATTATATTATTGTTGGTAATAAGAAAGGAGATAAAAATTTTATGAAAGAATTAAAACTAAATAAAATTATTAAGACAGCCAAAGAAGATGTTGTTGTTAATTGATATTTTGTATAAAAAAATAGTTATAAAAAAGAATTTTTATTCTTTTTTATTTTCTATTATAGTTAAACGAGGATAAAAAAATGTATTTATTATGAAATTTACAAAAACATTTTTTTAAAATTGATAAAAGCACCTTAAGAATTGGAACAGATGATTCAGATTGTTGAACTATCGATGATTCAGAAGGTATTTGAGAAAAATTGATAAAAAAATGTGATGGATCATTAAAATTTTTAGAAATTTTAGATGAGTATGAATTTAACGTTAGAAAAATAATTAAAAATGGAATAAATTTATTTATAGAAAAAGGACTTATTTTAACACTTGATAAACCATATAAATCGGATAAATGAATTCAAAATAATAAGTCTAATATTTTTTATTTCAATGATGAAAATATTAATGGAATAAATTTTCAAAAAAAAATTAATAAAACATCAGTTACTATTTTAGGACTAGGCGGTGGTGGTTTTACATTGCTTGAACATCTCATTTGTATAGGAGTTAAAAAAATTAACGTTGTAGATTTTGATAAAATAGATTATTCAAATTTAAATAGACAAAATATCTGAACATTAAAAGATATAGGAAAATATAAAGTTGACGTTGCCTATGAATATGCAAAAAGCAAAGATCCAAAAATTTCAATAAATAGAAGTTACAAAAAAATGAAAAGTGTTTCTGATGTTCTTGAACAAATATGCGAAAGTGAATGAGTTTTTTCATGTATGGATGAACCACCTTATTTACTTCAACGAATAGTAAATCGAGCATGCATTATAAAAAATAAACCTGTTGTTTTTTGTTTTTGTCAAAAAAATAATGGTAGATATTTTTTTGTCAAAAAAGGTAAAGGCGGTTGCGTTGACTGTTTATTTAGTGAAATTATTAATGAAGACTTATATAATTTTATTAAAAATTTACAAAAAAGCAATTTTAAACCAATAACAGCAGCTACTTCTTATACAATTCAAATGTTAATTAGTATTATGGTAAATGAATGAGTTAAAACTTTGCAAAACGAAGAAAATTATAGTGTTATTAAAAGAATTGATTTTAATACTCTTGAACTTAAAGAAATAATAAAATGAGAAAAAAATTTAAATTGTGTAACTTGTGGGAATAGTAATAGTAGTAATAATAAATTTTTAGAGGATTTTTTTGAATTAATAAAAATATAGAAAATAGAGGTGATAAAAGAATGCAAAAAATTTATAAAAGGAACAAATCATCAATTATGTTTTTTTCAGTTCTTGCATTTATTTCAGCTGCTGCAATGGTTTTTAGTGGTTATATTGTAAGTTATATTGTAAATACAGCGGTTGAAGTTATAAATGGTGAACAAAAAAATATGAATAAACTTTTTATTGAAATTGGAATATGCGCTCTTTCATTTTTGATTTTTATTTTATTTTCATATTTCCAAAAACAACAAAAAATAAAAACAATTAAAAAGTTTAATCTATATTTAAGAAGAGTAGTTATTCAAAAAATAGTTACTTTAAATTTAAATGAATTAAATAGTAAAAGTAATGGTGATTTTATAAGCTGACTTACAAATGATATTAATCAAATCGAACGAAAATCATTTGAAAATTTATTTAATTTTATTGATTGCTTTTTTGCAGTTATATTATCAATAACTGCAATATTTTTATTAAATTGGATTGTTGCTCTAGCAACTATTGTATCATTTTGAATTTTAATGATAGTTCCAGGATTATTACAAAAATCGATGATAAAAACAGTAAATAATGTTTCAACAAAACAAGAACAATTTTCATCTAAAGTTGAAGATGTAATTGTTGGTTATAGAGAACTTCTTTATAATAACAAAACAGAAATTTTTGATGAAATGATTAATGAAAAAAGTCTAGATTTAGAAAATTACAAACAAAAAAATAAAAACTTGGAAGCTTTACAAGTAACTGGTATTATTTCAGCAAGTTCTATTTGTCAAATTGCATTATTAATATTAACAGTTATTTTAGCCTCATATAAGTGAGCTCCTATTGGTATTGTTTTCGCTGTTCCACAATTGGCAAGTAATTTTCTAGGTAATGGACAACAAACACTTCAAGCATTATTTGAAATGCTAGGAAGCAAAGGATTATTTACAAAATTTAAATATGAAAAAGTAGAATTAAATAATGAAAAATTAAAACCATTTAAATCAATTGTTGTTAATAACCTAAGTTTAGTTATTAAAGGAAACACTTTATTTAAAGACTTAAGTTTAGAAGTTAATAAAGGTAAAAAATATTTAATTTCAGGTCGTAGTGGTGTTGGTAAAAGTACCCTTATTAAAATTTTATTTGGAGCATTACCAGATTATCAAGGAGAAATTCTGTGAAATAATCAAGTAAATTATTCAGAAATTGATCGTAAAAAATTATGAGAACAAATTTATTATGTTCAACAAGAAGCAACTATTTTTGAAGGGACCTTTAAAGAAAACATTACATTATTTGATGATTCAATGACTGATAAAAAAGTACTTGAAATTGTCAAATTAGTTAATTTAGAAGAACTTGTAACTAAAAATAACAATACTTTATCATTTGAATGTAAGGATATTTCTAAAGGTGAAGCTCAAAGAATTGCAATTGGCAGAGCTTTATTATCGAATAAAAAGGTTGTTTATTTAGACGAACCAACAGCTAGTTTAGATAAAGGAAATACTGAATTAATTGAAAACTTAATTCTAAAAAATCCTGATTTAACAGTATTATTTATTTCACATACTTCTGATATTAAAAATCAAATGTTTGATGAAGTTATAAAATTAAAATAGTAAAAAAATATAAAAAGAATTTGAAAAAATTTTTTTTATATTTTTTTTGATAAAATGAATTAAACATAAAAAATCAGAAAGGTTAAAAAATGAAAAAAATTATAGCATTTAGCGATTGTGATGGAACATTATTATTTGATGATTACAAGTTTTCTGATTACACAATTATCACAGTAAAAAATATTTATGAAAACGGAAGTTATTTAATTCCAATTACAGCAAGAACTTTAAAAAATTTAAAAAACATAGCTAAACAATTAAAAATAGATGAACTTGGTGGTATTATTGCAGGTAATAACGGAGCTCAAATTTTTGATTTTAAAACTGGGAAATATATACTAAATAAAATTGTTGATAAAAATATCATTGATGAAATTTTTGATTTATATTACACAGAAGCGGATGAAGAAAAAGAATGTAAAGTTAATTTTACTTCAGAAGAAATTGTTTATTCTTTTGGTGAATCAGAAAATACAAAAAAATGAGCAAAAATTATGGAACAGCAATTTAAAGTTATTTCAAATTCAAATGAAATTGTAGAAGATATTGTAAGTATTTCTATAATAACTAAAAAAGGAACAGATTTAGAAACATATCTACATCATTTTAATAAGATTAAAGCAAAATATGGAAGCGATTATAGAATTGACAATTACCATAATAGAGTTATAAGTATAGCTCCAAAAGATATTGATAAAGGTTATGCTGTTGAAATTATTAATAATTATTTAAACAGCTCAGGTCCATATGAAACATATGGTTTTGGAGATAGTTACAATGATTTTCCTTTAATTGCAGCTGTTGACTATGGTATTGCAATGAAAAATGCATTGGATGAGTTAAAAGAAACAGCTTATGACATTACTGAATATCCAAATTATCAAGATGGTGTTGCTAGATATATCAATGATAAAATATTTAAAAAATAAAAATATTAAAACTTATTAAAATGAGATCAAATAGCAAACATTACACATAATAAATTTTTAAATTTAAAATCTTAACACTTAACTTTTACTTTTATTGTTTTTCATTAATAGGTGAATAGTATACATAATAGTCAATACTTTTTTTGTTAAAAAATAAGTATTTTTTATTTATAATAAAACTATAGAGATTTAAGAGGAAAAAATATGTACGCTTTTGATTATGAAGATATTCAACTTATACCAAACATGTGTGTTGTAAATTCAAGGAGTGAATGTAATACTTCTGTAACACTAGGAAAAAATACTTTTAAAATGCCTGTTGTTCCTGCAAATATGGCAACAGTTATAAATGAAGAATTATCTGTTATGTTGGCAGAGAAAAATTATTTTTATGTAATGCATAGATTTGATTTTGATGCTATTTCATTTGTTAAAAAGATGAAAGAAAAGAAATTAATATCATCAATAAGTGTTGGTGTTAAAGAGCAAGACTTTAAATTAATTAATGATCTAAGCGATTTAAATTTAATACCTGATTATATAACTATTGATATTGCTCATGGGCATGCTAATAGTGTTAAACAAATGATTGAGCACATTAGAAATAAAATGAAAGATCAAACTTTTATTATTGCTGGAAATGTTGCTACCCCACAAGCAGTTAGAGATTTAGAACATTGAGGAGCTGATGCAACTAAAGTTGGTGTTGGTCCTGGTAAAGTGTGTATAACTAAATTAAAAACAGGATTTGGAACAGGTGGGTGACAACTTGGAGCAATTAAATGATGCAGTAAAGCGGCAACAAAACCAATAATTGCAGATGGTGGCCTAAGAGTTAATGGAGACATTGCAAAATCAATAAGATTTGGAGCTACAATGTGTATGATAGGAAGCTTATTTGCTGCTCACGAAGAATCACCAGGAAAAAATGTGACAGTTGATGGCATTTTATTTAAAGAATACTACGGAAGCGCAAGCGAGTATAATAAGGGCGAAAAAAGATATGTAGAGGGAAAAAAAGAACTTATTAAAGTACGTGGAAAATTAATAGATACATACAAAGAAATGGAAGAAGATTTGCAATCATCTATTTCATATGCAGGTGGTAAAACATTAAAAGCAATTAAAAAAGTTGACTACGTAATTTTAAAGACAAGTAACTTTTAATTTTAATTATGAATAATACAACAACAAATAGTAAAAATATAAATGAAAATATTAAAGTGATAAAAAAACAAAAATTAGGTATTAAAGAAATAGCATCTATTTTTGAAGTTTCAGAGCAAACGATTAGATTTTATGATTCAAAAGGGCTATTGCCTTTTTTTGAAAGAGAAGATAATAACTATAGGTATACAACAGTTGAAAACTTGCAATGATTTAAAATGGTTTTTTTATTAAGAACAGCTGGAATGGAAATTAAAAATATAAAAGAATATATTAATCTATGTATGGAAGGGGATTCAACAATTCCCCAAAGATTAAAAATAATTCAAGATCAAAAAAAAGATTTAGTTTTAAAAATTAAGGGATTACAATCTGAACTTGAAGTGTTAACAAGTAAAGAAAAACACTACAAAAAAATTCTTGAAGAAAATATACTTGATGATTGGAACCCGGTAAATTTTGAAGAAATTATACAAAGAAAATTAAAATAATATTTTTTTGCTTGCCTTATAGTAACTATAATGTTTTAAAATCAATTCATAATCGTATAAAGGAGATTTTAAAATGAAAAATAAAATATGATTCGTAACAGGAGCTGGACAAGGGATTGGACTAGTTGTTACAAAAGAATTATTGAAAAAAGGACATAAAGTTATTGCAACAAGTCGTAATAAAGATAAAATTGAACAAGCTATTGGAGATAATGAAAATTTATTAGCTTTATCAGTAGATATCAAAGATTTAAAGGCAATTGAAAAAGCAGTTGAATTAGGAGTTAAAAAATTTGGTGGAATTGACATCTTATTAAATAATGCTGGTTACTCACAAATGTGAACTTTTGAAGAAACTGAAATGGAAGATGTTAAAAATAACATTGAAACTAACTTAATTGGTACTTTAAATGTTACACATGCAGTTTTACCAGTAATGCGTAAACAAAAACATGGTCACGTTTACATTACTTCATCAGCTTGAGGATATGGCGCTGTTCCTTACAACAGTATTTATGCTTTAGTTAAATTTGGATTAGATGGTTTTGCAGAATCAATGAGTCATGAATTAAAAACTGTGGGAATTAGCATTTCAAGTATTAAGCCTGGAGGAGTAAGAACAAACTTCTTAACTTCAGACTCTTTACAAACTGGAAAATCAACAATTGATGAATACTCAGCAGGTAGAGATGAATGAGTTAACACAGTTAAATCATGAAACGGTTACCAAGACGGAAATCCACAAAAATATGCAGAATTTATTATCGGTTTAACTGAAAATGATTCTGTACCACCAATGCATATATTTGCAGGAAGAGATTCATATGAAATTGCTAAAAATAAAATTGCAGCAGTTCAAAAAGATATGGATCAATTAGAAGCAAAAGCAACTAACTTACATTTTTAAAATTAATTAAGGAAATAAAAATAATGAAAAATAAAGTATGATTTATTACTGGAGCAAGCCAAGGTTTTGGTTTAGGAATAACAAAAAAACTTTTAGAGCAAGGACACAAAGTTGCTGCAACAACTAGAAACCCTCAAAAATTAATTGACGAACTAGGAAAAAATAAAAACTTACTAACTTTAAAAGTAGATCTTTCAAATCAAAAAGAAATAGATGATGCTGTTGCAAAAACTGTATCAGAATTTGGTTCAATTGATATCTTATTAAATAACGCTGGTTATGGTCAATTATGAACATTTGAAGAATCAACAGACAAACAAATTAGAGAATGTTTTGAAGTTAACTTTTTTGGAACAATCAATGTTACTCGTTCAGTTTTACCAGTAATGCGTAAACAAAAATATGGACATATATTTACAACTTCATCAGTTTGAGGATATGTAGGTGTTCCTTATAATAGTACTTATGCAGCTGTTAAGTTTGCAACTGATGGTTGAACAGAATCAATTAGTCACGAATTAAAGCCATTAGGTATAACAGTCTCATGTATTAAACCAGGGGGGTTTAGAACAAACTTCTTAAGTTCAGGTTCTTTAATTACTGGAGAAGAAACAATTTCAGATTATAAAGAAGGAAGAGATGAATGATTCACTAATTTAGCTTCTTTTGATAAACAACAGGATGGAGATCCTGAAAGATATTGTGATTTTGTAATTAATATTACTAAAGGTGATAAAGTTCCACCAATTCATATTTTTACAGGCAGAGATTCTTATGAATACGCTGAAAATAAAATAAAACAAATTAAAGAAGATATGGAAATTCTTAAAACTGAAGCAACTGATTTACATGTAAGATAAAACTAACCAACTATGTTGGTTTTTTTAATATTTATTTAACTTTTTATTCTTAAAACATAGAGCATAAAAAAAAGATGTTTAGTATAATAAGAAAGTATTCTTATTTTATGAAAGAAGGGGTAATATGAAAAGAATTGGAGTTTTAACTTCAGGAGGAGATGCACCTGGAATGAATAATGCAATTGCTGGAGTTGTTAAAGCAGCTGAGGCTCAAGGCATTGAAGTTTATGGTGTAAGAGATGGATATAAAGGTTTAATTAATGGCTGATTTGAAAAATTAGATTCTAAATTTGCTTTAGAAATTATTTCAAAAGGTGGGACTGTTTTAGGTTCAGCTAGATTGCCAGAATTCAAAGAAGAAAGTGTAAGACAAAAAGCTGTTGATCAATTAAAAGCACATGACATTGAAGCATTGGTTGTAATTGGTGGAGATGGAAGTTACATGGGAGCTCAAAGATTAACTGAAATGGGAATTAATTGTATTGGATTGCCTGGAACAATTGATAATGATATTGTTTCAAGCGATTACACAATTGGATTTGATACAGCATTAAATACAGTTATTGAATCAATCGAAAAAGTTCGTGATACTATGCAATCACACAATCGTGCAGCAGTAATTGAAGTTATGGGAAATGGTTGTGGAGACTTAGTTACTTATGCAGCTATTGCAACTCAGGCAGAAATATTTTCACCAAGTGAAAGCAAATTAACTGTTGAACAAATTTGTGAGCAAGCAAAAAAATTTGCTGAAGCAAACCATAGAAGTTTAATTATCTTAGTTAGTGAAAAACAACTTGACGCTAATGAATTGGCTAAAAAAGTTGAAGAGGCTAGTGGTTATGTAACTAGAGCTACAATTTTAGGGCATGTTCAAAGAGGTGGGCGCCCATCTGGAATGGATCGTTATTTAGCTTTCACAGCAGCACTTTATGCTGTTGAAAAATTAATTGAGGGTAAAGGTGGACTGTATATTGGTTTAAGTGAAAATAAACTTGTTGCTAGAGATATTGAGTCAACATTGAATATGCCAAAGCCAGATAAGACAGAATTTATCGAAAAAATAAGATTATTGAACGCAAAGATATCAAAATAGGAAAAAATAATTTAAAATATATATTGAAAAAGTACATAGGAGAAAATAAAATGAACAAGAAAGAATTACAAGCACGTGTAAAACGTACTAAAATTATTACTACAACTGGTCCTTCAACAAATGAACCAGAACAAATAAAAGAATTATTTGAAAATGGAATGACAACTATCCGTTTAAACTTTTCACATGGTGATTATGAAGAACAAGGATACAGAATTGCTGGAGCAAAAAAAGTTAGAGAAGAATTAGGAAAACCTGTTTCAATCTTATTAGATACAAAGGGTCCAGAAATTCGTGTTGGTAAATTTGTAGATGGAAAACAAGAAGTACGTGCAAATCAACCAATTACAATTTTCACAGATGCTGAATCATTCAAAAACAAAGAATGTTTATCAGGTGAAATGACTGTTGCTTATGATATGTCAGTTGACTTAAAAATTGGAGATACAATTTTAATTGATGATGGTAAATTAGAAATGACTGTTGAAGAAGTTAAACCAGGTGTTGTTAAAGCTATTGCTTTCAATAATCATTTAGTTAAAACAAACAAACGTGTTAACTTACCAGGTGTTGATTTCTCAATGCCATTCTTAGCTCAAAAAGATATAAATGACATTAAGTATGGAGTAGAACAAGGTGTTGATTACATTGCTGCATCATTTGTTAACTCAGCTGAAAACGTTAAAGAAATCCGTGACATTTTGGCAGACGCTAATGGAGCAGATATTCAAATTATTTCAAAAATTGAATCACAAGTTGGAATTGACAATATTGATGCAATTATTGAAGCATCAGATGGAATTATGATCGCTCGTGGAGATTTAGGATTAGAAATCCCTTACTATGATGTTCCATACTGAGAAAAAATTATTATCAGAAAATGTCGTGAAGCAGGTAAAGTTGTTATTGTTGCTACTCAAATGTTAGAAACTATGACAGAAAACCCAGCACCTACAAGAGCTGAAGTAACTGACGTTTACTTCGCTACTGAATTAGGAGCAGATGCTACAATGTTATCAGGAGAATCAGCAGCTGGAGATTACCCATTCATTACTGTTAATACAATGGCTACAATTAACAAACGTGCTGAAATCGAATTCTACAAAAAAGCATATTACCAAACTCAATTAGAAAATGCTAAAAATTCAACTAGTGGACCACGTGCTGATATCGCAATGGACTTAGCTGAAAGAACTCGTGATGGACAATACGAATTTGCTGTTGTTTTATCAAGAACTGGATCTTTACTAAAAACTATTTCAAAATTTAGACCAAACGTAACTATTTTAGGTGTAAGTGAATCAGAAAGATTATGAACTGCATTTGGTGTATGACACTCAATCTTTATGAACAAAACAGCTAACTTATTAGAATTAGAAGAAAATATTGCTCAAATCTCAGAAATTGCAAAATTATGAGGTGCAAAAGCAGGATCAAAAATCTTAGTTGTAAGAAACAAAGATATTCGTGAAATTACAGTAGCTTAATTTTTATTTACTAGTATTTTTAAAATTGCATAATAAATTATGATTTCTAACAGATAAGTTAGAAATCTTTTTTTAAGTAAAAAATATTTTAAATTTCATTAGTTAACAGAAGTTTACTTAATGAAGTATAATATTTAAAAATGAATGGAGCTCGTAATGAAGTCAGTATTTGAACAGTTAGAGAATGTAGCTAAAAGTGTAGAAGACTCACTTTTCAAAGGAATCGCAAAAACCTTATTAAATAATTTTATGGAAGGTGAATTTAAAAATCAAGAAGAAATAAGTAAAGAATGTTATGTATCAATTTCAACAATTACTAAGTTTTGTAAAAAAATTGGATACTCAGGATATCGTGAACTTATTTTTAATTTAAAACTTGAATATGCTCGTTTAGGTTGGCAAAAAGCATCAAAGAATATTTCAACTTTTGATATGTTAAATTCAATACAAAATTGAATTATTAGTAATGATAATTTTGTTGAAAAAATTGTTAAGAGTATACAACATGCCCAGGTTATTAATATTTACGCATCTTATCAAGTACAACACGCTGCTAAATATTTTGTTGAAATATTACAAGAGTTGAATAAAATTGCTGTTTTGCCTCGCATCGAGTATCGTAGCACTCTTCAAAAAAATCGGGAAACTGATCTTAACTTAATTATTCTTTGTTCAAGAAATAATGATGAATTAATTAAGTTTTTTGAAAAACAAATTCATCCTAGTAATCAAACATTCTTAATAATTTCTGAACAACAAAGACATAAAATATCAGGTGATTTTACTGATGAAGTTATTATTGATTATCAAGATTCAATTCCAAGAGGCATATATCGTAATTTGGCTTTAGAATGTCTTTTTATGCACATATTACAAGTTATAAAAAGTTCTTTTTAAAATGTAAAGTTCTTTTTATGATAATTAGCTTGGGTATTGAAACTTATTTACCTTTTATATAATTAAAACATAAAGGAGGAATAAGTATGGAATTTAAAATTTATGCGCCTGTTGATGGTGTAATAAAAGAAATTGATAAATGTCAAGATCAAATGTTTGCTGATCGAATGCTTGGTGATGGTTTTGTTATAACTCCCAGCAAAAATAAATTTTATTCATTTTTTGATATTGGTGAAGTTAGCATGATTTTTGATACAAAACATGCCTATGGTTTTAATGTTAAAGGTTTGTCATTTTTAATTCATTGTGGAATGGATACTGTTGAACTTCAAGGAGAGGGATTTGATACAAAACTTCAAGTTGGAGATGTAATAAAAAAAGATGATGAACTTTTTTCAGTTGATTTAAATTTATTAAACTCAAAAAAAATATCTGCTGAAACACCAATTGTTTTTGAGTTTAATTCTTTAAAAAGTTATTCAATTAAGAATTTAAAAACTGGAAAAATAAAACAAGGAGAAGAAATATGTACTTTATGGTACGAAGATGATAAAACAGCTGAACCTTTACCAAAAAGTTATGATATAGTTGATTTTTTCAATGTTTCAAATAAATATGAAAAAGCTGCTAGTGAAATAAACAAATTAGTTGGTGGTAAAAATAATTATAATGATGTTTATAACTGTATGACGCGCTTAAGATTTAATATTAAAGAAAAAGAATTAGTTAATTTTGAAAAAATAAAGCAAAATGAACTTGTTAAAGGTGTTCTTTGAAATGGTGCAGAATTGCAAATAGTTATAGGACAGGATGTTTTTAAGGTTAAAGATGAAATTGTTCGTATTAACACATCTAACGAAGTCATTAAAAATTCTATTCGTGTAAAAAAACAAGAATCACTTATTAAAAGATTTTTATTAATGTTTGGTGGAATTATGGTTCCTGTAATTCCATGTATTGTAGGAACAGGTTTAGTTCAAGCATTAGTTGCGATTTTAACGCAGTCAGGAATTATGCCTAACATTGTATTAAAAGATCCTGTTGAAGGACAGAGCGTTTTATTATCGGATGCAGGAATTGGCTGAATTATTTTATATATAATGGGTAAAACAACAACAATATTTTCTGGTGTTATTATTTCTGTTTCAGCCGCAAAGTACTTTAAATATGATCCAGTTGTTGGTGCTATGTTAGGTATTATTTTATGTAGCCCATTATTATTTGGTAATGGTGGAGAATTGGGTATTGGAAATGATTTTATATTAATTGACTTAGGAAAAATTAATACAGGTAATCCAATGCTTGATAAGATCACACAAATAAAAATAAACATGATGAATGCAAAAATATTTGTTGTTATTGGTGCAATTTTTACAGCAAAACATTTAGATAAATGGTTGAAATCATTTATTCCAGTAACTTTTGATTTAGTACTTAGAACATTTATAACTATTTTAGTAGTCGCTCCATTAGCATTTTTTGGTTATGGAATTATTTGAAACTTTATTGAAGTTTTATTTGGTGCTATAATGCTATATATTGGACAAATACCTCTTGGAATTGGAGTTGGTATATTTGTTGCAATTTGGCAAGTAGCCGTAATATTTGGTGTGCACTTGGTATTAAGTTTAATAACATTTTTAGACTTTATGACAAATGGAGGGCAATCTTCATTTGGTATGGCAGGTTCAATTTCAGTTTGAGCACAAATTGGTGCTTTAATTGGTGTAATTATAGTGACTCAAAATGCAAAATTAAAAAAACATGCACTTGGTATGATACCTGCTGGTATTTTAGGAATTACAGAACCTATTTTATATGGAATTAACTTACCTAAAAAACGACCATTAATATCTGGGGTTATCGCTGCATTTGTTGCTGGTGCTTTGGCAGCAAATATGGGTGTAACAAAACGTGCTATTACCGGATTTGGAATTTTTGAGGCTATAGGATACTTTTCTGAACCTTCATTAGGTGCTAATGGTGATCTTGCACCAGTTCTTAATGGTATGTTATATTTATTAGCTTGTTTGGTATCAGTAAGTTTAGGTATAACACTAAGCGTTTTAAGCTATAAAGAACGACCTAATGAAAAAACTTTGTTAAACAAAACTTTCAAGAAATTAATTAATTTAATCAGTATTGAAAACAATTTTGATTCTAAAGATAAAAAAGAATTAAGCCAAAAATTAAAAGAAGTAATTGCTGTATTAGATAGCGAAACAATTAAAGAAATTAAGCAAAACGAAAAATCAATTCAAAAATATTTAAAGCAAAAAGAAAAATTAAATACTTTAGTTGAAAAAGAGGCAAAATTAAAAGCCTCAATAATTTCAAAAGGAAAGCGACTTGTTGCTAAAGAAGAATTCGAAAAAGCAGAACACTTGATTAAAAAATATAATTTAATTGATAATAAAGATAAATTTAATAAATTTAATATTAAAATAGATGAGCTTTATAAAGAAATTGATTTTGATTTTCTAGATAATAAATTATCAAGAATTCAAAAAACAATAATGAATAATTTAAAAGAAGTTCCAACAATTAATAAAACATTGTTTAGTAATCTTGAACCTATTGTTTATAATAGCCTACACAGTCTAATGATTTATTATGGATTATCTGAAAATAAAGAAGTTAAAATTAATTTTGCAGAAATGGTTGCCGTTAAAAGACAGCATATAAAAGCTGAATTAAAAATTAATAACTAAGAAAATTAAAAGAATTAAAAAAAAGGAGAAAAAGAAAATGAATAAATTTCCTAAATCATTTTTATGGGGTGCTTCAACAAGTGCCTATCAAATAGAAGGCAGCATTAAACAGGGTGGTAAAGTTGAATCTATTATGGATACATTTGATGAAAGACAGAGTTATCCAAAAGGTATAACAGGATTTAAAACAGCTTCTAATCATTATAAACATTGAAAAGAAGATATTGCATTAATGGCAGAAATGGGATTTAAATCTTACAGATTTTCTATATCTTGACCAAGAATTATAAAAAATGTTAAAGGTGATGTCAATTTAGAAGGTATAAAATTTTACAATGACTTAATTGATGAATTATTAAAAAATAAAATTGAACCAATTGTAACTATGTTTCATTTTGATACACCAAACTTTATTGAAGAAGTTGGTGGACTAGATAGCTCTAATTTTGGTAAATTATTTGAATCTTATTCTAAGGTGCTTTTTGAAAATTATGGAAGTAAAGTTAAGTACTGATTAACAATTAATGAATTGAATATGTTTGCATTAGTTGGCCAAACAATTGGTGTAATTTCTGAAAACTCAAAGGCAACTAAATGACAAATCATGCATAATTTAAATGTTGCTCAAGCAAGAGCTATAAAATTATGCAAGCAAATGTTGCCAAATGCTAAAATTGGTCCTGCACCTAATATTGCAACAGTTTATTCTGCTTCTTCTAAACCTCAAGATTACACTGCCAAATTAAACTTTGATCAATTAAGAAATTGGATATATTTAGATATTGTTTGTCGTGGTGATTATAGTGAATGATTTAAAAACTTTTTGAAAGCGACTAATGAAGAGTTATTTATAACACCAGAAGAAGTTGAGCTTTTAAAAACAGCTAAGCCAGATTTTATAGCATTTAATTATTATTCAACATTGACAGTAGAACATGCTACAGTAGCTGAATATGAAAAATCATTAAAAACACCAGCTGATCAGCAAAGTGGATTAGTTATTCCAGGCGTTGGTAAAACTGTAAAAAATCCAAATTTAGAAAAGACTCAATTTGGTTGAGAGATTGATTCAATTGGTTTAAAGAATACATTAAAAGAAATTTATGATAGATATCAATTACCAATGATGATTACCGAAAATGGTATTGGAGCACGTGATGTTTTAACAGATGACAATAAAATTCATGATGACTATCGTATTGAGTATTATCAAAAACACATTATTGCAATGAGTGATGCATTAAAAGATGGTGTTGATTTGATTGGGTACACACCATGAAGTGCAATTGATTTAGTTTCAACACATGAAGGTATTGGTAAGCGTTATGGTTTTGTTTATGTAAACAGAGATGAATTTGATGAAAAAGATATGAAAAGAATTAGAAAAGATAGTTTTTATTGGTATAAAGATGTTATTAAAACAAATGGAAAAAAAATTTAATTTCGCAGTTTAATATTTTATATTAAATTTTATTTAAGAAATGATTTTTTTAAAAATTAAATATTGTATAATATTTTTGAAAAGTAAATATTAATTAACATTTTGGACACGATACTATTGATGCTTTCAAAGAGAGTTGTTGGTGCTGCAAAACAATAAAGATAAATAAGTTATTACTACCAAACAAAATAATGTTACGTTGGGTGCGATAAGCCCTAAATTAAGGTATTAGGTTATAAACTTAATACGAATTAGGATGGTACCGCGTTATAAACGCTCCTAAAAATTAGGGGCGTTTTTGTTTTTTAAGGAGGAAATTATGAAAATTAAATTATTAGACGGATCAATAAAAGAATTTAATCAATCAGCAAGTGTTAGAACAATAGCTGAAACAATAGCTATAAGTTTAAAAAAAGCTACTGTAGCAGCAAAAGTAAATGGAAGATATGTCTCAGTAGATTATGTTATTGAAAAAGATTCAAATTTAGAATTAATAACAAATAGACATGAGGACTTTTACAAAACATTGAATTATACAGCAGCTTTTGTTACTGGTGTTGCTATTTCAGAATTATATAAAGGTGTTAAACTTGCAAAAGTTTTATATAAACAAGATGAACTTGAATATGGAATTACTTTTGAAGTTGAACCAAGAATAGGTTTAGAAGAATTGCAAAATATTCAAAACAAAGTTAATCAAATAATTAAAAATGAATCAATTTTGTCTAAAGAAGTGGATTTAAAAGAAGCTGAAGAAATTTTTAAAGAAAATGAGTATCAGTTACATTTAGCAAAAGAAATGTTTGAAACTTATGGTGAAATAACTGTTTATACATTAAATAGTGTTTCAATAGTTTCTAAACATCCAATAACTCTAAACTTAAAAAATATAAAAGTTGTTGAGGTTCAACAGCTAACTGGTGAATATTGATTAAATGATTCTGAAAATATCATGTTACAAAAGGTTCATGGTATGGCAGCAGAAAGCAATGAAACTTTGTCTTCTAAAAAAGAAATTTTAGAAGATAGAAGAAGCAGAGACCACAGAATTATAAACAAAACTTTAAAAATATTTGGTTTTGATCATTTAGTAGGGCCTGGGTTACCTTTATGAATGCCAAATGGAACAATAGTTAAAGAAGAGATTAAAAAGTATCTTAAAGAAAAAGAATGAGAATATGACTACATTAATGTAACTACTCCAGTTATAGGGACTGTTGAATTATATAAAAAATCAGGACATTGAGATCACTATGGAGAAGATATGTTTCAACCATTTAATGGGGGAAGTGGTAGTGATGAACAGTTCATTTTAAGACCAATGAACTGTCCGCACCACGTTGCTGTTTATAAACAAGAACAAAGAAGTTATAGAGATTTACCTTTAAGAATTGCTGAACACGCTTTACAACATAGATATGAATCAAGCGGTAGTTTAACAGGATTAGAACGTGTTAGAGCTATGGAATTAACTGATAGCCATATTTTTGTTAGACCTGACCAAGTTGAAGCAGAATTCAAATCAATTTATAAATTGATTACTGAAGTATTAGAAACATTTAATATTCAAATTGATTACTTAAGTTTAAGTCTAAGAGATCCAGAAGATAAAGTAAAATACTATCAAGATGATAAAATGTGAGACGAAGCTGAAGCAGCTTTAGAAAAAGTTTTACAAGACTTAAATATTGATTATAAGAAATGTATTGGTGAAGCAGCATTCTATGGTCCTAAATTAGATATTCAAATTAAAACAGCTCAAAATCATGAGATAACAGTTTCTACAATTCAATTAGATTTCTTATTACCAAAGAAATTTGATGTAACGTATATTGACCAAAATCAAGAATTTAAAACCCCTATTATGATTCATAGAGGTTTAATTGGTACTTATGAAAGATTTATTGCTACATTGTTAGAACAAACTAAGGGTGTATTACCATTATGACTAGCTCCTAATCAAGTTGAAATTATACCTGTTGGAAGTAAAGAAAATTTTGAATATGCAAATGAAGTAAAAAAACAATTGAAAAAAGATTTTATTAGAACACATATTGATTTAAGAGATGAACGTTTAAGTTATAAAATTCGTGATGCTCAAACAAGCAAAATACCTTATCAACTAGTTCTGGGTGATCAAGAAAGAAAAGATAATTCAGTAACATATCGTCAATATGGTAGTGAACAACAAATTACAGTTAGTCTAGAAGAATTTAAAAATATGATTGTAGGTTTAATTTGTAATAAAAAGTAGTTTGAGATAAACTATAATAATAAAGGAGAATAAGATTATGGCAGAAATGATTAAAGTTTCAACAAAAGAAGAATTTGACAAAATTATTAGCGAAGGTAAAACATTTGTTGATTTTAACGCTACATGATGTGGACCTTGTAAAATGCAAATGCCTTTAGTACATATGCTTGCACAAAAAACTGAAGGTGTTAAATTTATTGACTTAGATGTGGATTTAGTTTCTGAAGTAGCTCAGGAATATCAAGTTATGTCAATTCCAACTTTAATGTTATTTGAAGATGGAAAAGAAACTAAAAAGAATGTTGGATTTATGGATCCAACAAAACTAGAAAATTTTATTAAATAATTCAAAAAGACTCATGTCTTTTTTTATTTGGAAAAAAATCCATTTTTTAGATATAATTAATAAAAATAACAAAAATAAATTTTGAAATTTGGTTTTTTTTGGTTTTTTTTGGTACTATGAAAATAGAAAGGGTTTTTATGATAAAAAAGCAAAGACAAACAATAATTTTGAATTTTTTAAAGGGTAAAAAAATTGTCGCTGTTGAAACCCTTTCAAATGAATTAAATATTCCACTTACAACTTTAAGAAGAGACTTAACAGAACTTGAAGATTTAAAGAAGATAGTTAAGTTACATGGTGGAGTTGAGTATAAGGAACCATCATTTATCTACGAAGATTTTTTTGAAAAGAAAATTAAGGATAATGTTAAAGAAAAAGAAGCAATTGCCAAAGAAGCAATAAAAAAAATTAGTAAAAATGACTCAATATTTATTGATTCAGGATCAAATGGATATTTTATTGCTAAAAACTTAAAAGCTGACTTAAATTTACAAATTGTAACAAATTCAATTTACAATATTTTGGAACTTGTAAAACATGGTCATGACAATGTTTACTTACTTGGTGGTAAGTTCACAAATGTAACAGGAGCTATTTTAGGATTTGAGGCTCTTGAGGCTTTAAAAAATTATAACTTTGATAAAGCATTTTTAGGAGTTAATGCTGTTGATGCAAATGGCAACATTTATACAACCAGTCCTGAACATGCTCAAATCAAAATTGAAGTTATTAAAAATTCAAGAGAAAGCTATGGGTTAGCTGATTCAAGTAAAATGGATCGAAAATCTTTTTATAAGTTCGCTGATAAAGAAACAATTAAATTAATATAAAAAAGAGGAAATAAAGTGATATATACAGTAACATTAAATCCTGCATTAGATCATATTATTGAAACTGATGGATTCAATATTGGTGAAACTAATTATTACAAAAATGAATATGTTGTAATTGGTGGAAAAGGTATTAACGTTTCTATTATTTTGAATAATTTAAAAGCAGAAGTTTTATCTACTGGTATCTTGGGTTCAAACAATAAAAGCTCATTTTTAGATAAGTTTCAAGAAAACAATCTAAATAATAAGTTCTTTATAAACAAAGGTGCCACAAGAACAAATTTGAAAATAAAAAATTTAGCTAAACTTGAAGAGACTGAATTAAATGGTTTAGGTTCGACAGTTAGTTTAGCAATAATAAATGAATTAAAAAATTTTTTAAGAAAAAACTTAAAAAGTGGTGATATTTTAGTAGCTGCTGGTAGTATACCAACAGGTGTTGAAAATAGCATTTATGAAGAAATTGGAAATATAGCAAATGAAAAAAATGCTTTATTTATATTAGACACTTCAAAAATAAATATGTTAAATGGTTTGAAAGCAAAACCCTATTTAATAAAACCTAATGTTGAAGAAATATGTGAAATATTAAGTTTACCGTTTAAAGAATACTCATTTGAAGAAGTAAAAGAAATGGTTAAACAGTTAAAAACATTGGGAGCTAAAAACGTTTTATTAAGTAGAGGAAGTAAAGGTAGTTATTACTTTGCAGAAGATGACTCAATTTATGAAACAGGAATTGCAAATGGTAAATTAGTTAATTCAGTTGGATCAGGGGACAGTATGATTGCTGGATTCACATATGGCTTATATAAAAATTTATCAGTTGAAGAATGCTTACAATTTGGTGCAGCAGCGGGTGGAGCTACAGCTTTCACAGAATGACTTGGACTACAAGATGATATTTTAAAATTAAAAGAAGAAATTAAAGTTAAAAAAATAAAATAGGAGACAATTATGGAATTAAAAGATTTATTCAAATCTAAAGTTTCAGTCTTTCAAGCAGATTTAAAATCAAAAGATGAAGTTATTAATTTTTTAGTTGATAAATTATCAAAAGAAAAAATGGTAACTAACAAAAAAACTTTTAAAGATGCGATTTTAAAAAGAGAAGGAGAAGCATCAACAGGTATGGGTGATGGAATTGGAATTCCTCATGCAATTAACAACACAGTTAAAGAACCTTGTATTGCTTTTGTAAGTTTAAAATCACCGATTGACTGACAAAGTTTAGATAACCAACCAGTAGATTTAATCTTTATGATTGCTACAAATGATGAAAAAGGTGAAGCACATTTAGGTGCTTTAGCAGACTTATCAAAATTCTTAATGAAGCCAGAATTTCAAAAAGCATTAAGAAATGCAAAAGCCTTTAAAGATCTTTCAAAAGCTTTTGACAATAAAATTGAAACTAAAACAGTTGAAGCAAAAGATGGGAAATATGATGTTATTGGTATAACAGCATGTCCAACAGGAATTGCTCATACATATTTAGCAGAAGAAAAATTAATTGAATACGCTACTGAATTAGGTTTAAGTGTAAAAATTGAAACTCAAGGACGTAGAGGAACTGAAAATAAATTAACTCAAGAAGATGTTGATAATGCCAAAGTAATTATTTTAGCCCATGACAAAAACTTACAAGGTATGGGTAGATTTGGTGGTAAACAAGTAATTGATACAACTACTAAAGATGCTATTTTTAATGGGAAACAATTAATTGAAGAATTTGGTAAAACAGAAAAAACAACAACAGCAAAATCTGTATCTTCAAAAGATGACGAAGTAAGTGATGATTTTTCATTGAAAAAATTTGCTCAAGTTAAAGGAAATTTACTTGCAGGGGTTTCAAGAATGTTACCATTTGTTGTTGCTGGAGGGATCATATTAGGAATTGGATTCTTAATTGACTTTGCAGCAGGTAGTGGTTCAGTGCCAAATTTAATTGATGCAATTTGAAGAGCTGATTGAATTGAAGCTTATAAAAAAGCAAATGATAACAAAGAACCAGCTGAAGAATTAATAAAGGCAGCTTGATCTAATTATTGAATGGGTAATTTTGGAACACATAATGAAGTTGCTGGCTGATTCTCAGCCATTGGAAAAACTGGAATGATGATGATGGTTCCAATTCTTGCTGCATATATTTCATATACGATTGTTGGTCCACAAGGATTAATGCCAGGATTTATTGCAGGTTTACTTGCAGATGGAACTGGTGGATTTGCGTATGCAAGTAAACCGGGCGGTTGATCAGGATTATGATCCGTATTATTTCCTCTGAATGAAAGTGGAGAAACTATAATTCCAATGCAATCAGGCTTTATTGGTGGTATGGTTGGTGCTTATGTAGCAGCTTTACTAGTATTTGGATTAACATTAGGATTCAAAAAATTCAATAAATCTTTCCATGGAATAAGAGATATAGTTTTAATTCCTGTGTTATCACTTTTAGGTATTTCTTTAACAATGTTTGTTTTGAATATTCCGTTAGGTTACACAATGTATGGATTGCAACAATTCTTAAAATTATTAGCTGATAACAATTTATTGATATTATTAGGAGCTATTTTAGGATTAATGATGTGTATTGATATGGGAGGACCGATCAATAAAATAGCTTATGTAACTGGAACTCTTTCAGTTTCAGGTGGGTTAGGAAATGATCCTTTAATCACTGTTACAATGGCAGCAGCAATGGCTGGTGGAATGATTCCACCTCTTGGAATTGCACTATGCACTTTACTATTTAGAAATGCATGAACTCAAAAAGAAAAAGATTCAGCAAAAGCTAATTGACTAATGGGAGCATTCTTTATTTCAGAAGGCGCAATACCATTTATGGTAACTGACCCAAAAAGAATTTCACTTTCAGCAATGGCTGGTGGTACAATTACTGGTTTAATTGTTGGTGGATGTAAAATTACTTTAGGTGCACCTCATGGTGGTATTGCTGTATTCCCATTATTAAAATCAGGATTATTTGGAACAAGTGCAGAACAAATGAATTCAGGAGGAGCAATTGGTTTAGGTGTAGGATTATACATCTTAGCAGTCGCTATTGGTACATTAGTTATGGCATCAATCTTAGGTTTCTGAAAAACATACGATATTAGAAAAGGTAAATTAGTTATTGCCAATTAAAATTTAAATAAAAACTTTATTTATTTAAGGTTTTTTTTGTTTCTAAAAAACTCTATATTTTTTTTCAAGGAGTAAAATAATTTATAAATGAGGAAAAATAAAAATTAAAAAAGAAAGGCACTAATTTATGAATTTTAAAACACCTATAGTAGATTTAACAAATGTATCAAAAATATATAATAAACAAATTTGAGCATTAAAAAAAATTGACTTAAAGTTATATCGTGGTCAATGCATTTCACTTTTAGGTTCTAATGGTAGTGGGAAAACAACTTTACTAAGAATTATTGGGAATAACTTGAAAAATACAACAGGAACTATTAATTATAATTTAGAAGAAGAGAACATTTTAAAGGCTATTGGGTTACAAAAAAGAGAGCAGTCGTGGCCAAATGGTTTTAAAGTAAAAGATATAAATGATTTATGAATTAGAATTTATGATATGAATGATTTAGAATGAATTAATAAATTAAAAGACGTTTTTGGTGTCAATGAAATTGAAGAAAAATATCTTAACAAACTTTCAATTGTTAGACTGCAAATATATGCAATATTCCTGGCATTTATTTCAAAGCCCGAGTTAGTTTTAATTGATGAATTGTCATCAGATATAGATTTCAGATATGAAGAAAAAATTACTAATTTTTTTAAAGAATATTTATCAGTGGGTAATACGCTTGTTTTAAATAGTCCAAGTTATTATTTCTTGGAAAATTTAACAGATAGAGTTGTTTACTTAAATGATGGTGAAATTTTTGATGATCTTTTGATTAAAGAAATTGAAAAAGAATATAAAACTGTAATGGAGTATACAAAATCAATTTTTAAAGAAGAACTTGTTGTAGAGAAAAAAATAAAAAATAAAAGTAAATTTTTCTCAACAATGAATACTAAAACTGAAACATATTCAAATAACTTGCAAACATTGATTGAACAACTTGAATGTGAAGAACATCACAATGAAAAAATGCTAAATAGGTTAAAAGAAGTATATTTTAGTGTTTTAGATTTAAAAACAAACATTGATAACTTATCTGTTTCATATATTAATGCAAATTCAATTAAAATTATTTCAAAAAAGATTAAGGCAACAATTAAATCAATTAAAAAATTAACAATTAATTATAGATATAAAAAATATCATAAGACTTTAAATAGCATTGAAAAATTTTTAAGCAAAGAATTAAAAAGAACTTTTGCTAATGATAAAGTTATTGTTAATGGTGATGTTTTAAGCATCACCATGTCTAAAACTGAAAAAAAACAACTTGAAAAGCTTAAAGAGAGATATATTAAAGAAGAACAAAAAATAATTCGAAGAAAAATATTGAAACAACAGTTTAAAAAAGAAAAGAAGAAGATAGTAAAAGATAAACTAGTTCAAGAATCTTTAAAAGAGGACATAACTAATGAAATCAAATAAAAATTTTAAAATATTCTTAAGATTAATGAAAGCTCAAACTTTTAACTACATCACAGATCCAGTCAATATAATTTTAGGTGTCGTTTTAACAACTGTAACATTGTTATGTTGACTCGCCTTTAAACCTCATGATGCTGAATCAGGGCTTTTGGCAGATAGTTTTGTTTTAGCATCAGCAATTGGGATTTCTTCTATAAGAAATTCTCAGTACAATTTAAACTTAACATTAGCAGATTGAAGAGAAACAAGATTTATAAGAAACTTGTTGACAACTCCTGTTTCAAAAAGAGTTTTATATTCATCAGTTTTATGTTTTAACTGAATAGTAAATATTTTAGTTACGCTTCTTTTAATTTCTTTAGCAATGTTATTTAGTTCACAAAGACAAGTAATTTCAGATGTTGAATGAGGACCATTTTTATTAGGTTTTCTTTTAAACATTTTGCTATCAAATGTTATAGCCTTATTTTTATCAACAACATTTAAAAATAAAGAATATGTTTTTATTATTTCTTTAATTTCATATTTTGGCCCAATGTATTTATTAGGGCTAGGTATACCTTGAAATGTTGTTGGTCAAATACCAGCAATTAATATTTTAACTTATGTTGCTCCACACAGGTACACATTACATTTAATGCAAGCAGCTTGAGTTGGGAATGCATCAAATATGGCTTTCCCAGGAGTTGAATCAGGTTCATGATTAGGACAGCATGGGTTTGGTTATGGAGGGAACGGATGATGACTTCCAGCAGTAATTGCAAGTGTATTTATAATTATATTTACTTTTGCTTTTTACACTCGCTTAAAAAATAATTATCAATTTGGTACAAGAAAATATTCAAAATTTAGAGGTGTTAGAAAACATGTTAACAATATTGAGTTAATTAAAAAAACAAACTCTATAGATGAATTAAAGGCTCTTGTTGAAATTGCAAGTTTGAATTATAAGAATCAAAAACCTAAAAAGCAAAAAAAGACTAAATCTTATAAGCCAAGCAAAAAGTGAGGCAATAAATAATGAATTTAGCTAAGTTAAAAAATGAATATAAAGTTTTCAGCATGCTATTTGTTATACAAACAAAACATTGATTTAAGAACCCACTAAATATATTTTTAGGTGTTTTTATATCTTTATATACAATGCTATGTTGGTTGGCATTTAAACATAATGATCCTTTTTTATTAGTTTCTGGTATTTGCGTAGCTATGGTCAGAAATTCAATGTACATTTATTTAAGAACAATAAATGATTGAAGAGGAAAAAACTTTGTTGATAAAATGAGTATGAGTAACATTAGTAATAAAACAAAGCATACATCATTATTAGCATTTAATTTTGTTTCAACTTTTATTATTTGTTTAGTATTGTTTGTAATATCAATAGTGCTATTTCCCACACAACTGAATTATATTGAAAATATGAATACATTAATGATTATATTCGGTTTACTAATTTGTTGAATTACATGTTATGTGATCGCTTTATTTTTATACACATTTATTAGTAATACAAAGTGAACAGTTATAATAGGTTTATTAATTTATTTTTCAAGTATGTATTTTTTAGGATTAGGTTTTCCTTTCCAAACTATTATTGAGCAACAATGATTAAATTATCTACTATATTTACACCCAATGAGGTATTCAATAAATATAGTACAAGCTGGCTTTGTAAATGCACCTAATTTTCATTATATAAACGAAATTTTAAAAATAAATGTAGATTTTGGATATGCAGAAAAAAGTTGATTAGCGTATTTTTTAGCACTAATAACAATTAGTGGGTATATAATTTGTTTAGTATCAAAAAGATTAGTTGATTCAAATTATAAGTTTAGATCAAAAAATAAGGTCAAAAGATTAAAAGCAGAATCAAAACTTTATATTAAAACAATCAATGAAACAAATGATATAGAGTTTTTAAAAAGATTAAGAGAAGATAGAAGGCAAAAGGATTAAAGTATGAAATGTTATAGTACAAATTGTAAAAATGATGCAAGTGCGTCATTTTCAGAAAAAATTTTAGATGTTAATTCAACACAAAATAAGTGATTAACAACAGAACCAGTTTATAAAAGAGTAACTTTATATTATTGTCATGATTGCATGCAAACAGTATTAGGAAACTTAAGAGGGCAAAAAAAATAATCTCAATGAGATTATTTTTTTACTTTAATTTTTTTGTTTTCAATTCTTTCGATTTCTTCTGTTAAAAACTTCATTCTAGCTTCTTGAACTAATAATATATCAAATTCTTTATTAAATAATCCCATGAAAGTTCCAATTATTAAGGCACCAACAAAGTTACCTAATAAAGCAGGAATAATATTGAAAACAACGAATGCTCACGCCATGTTTGCATGCTGAGTTGTTGGATCAGATATTGCTCTTAATATTAACATTCAAGCTCCAAATCAGTTAGCCACACAGTGTTGGTAACCACCAATTGCAAAGTAGAACAATACTAAGAAATACATAATCATTGCTGCTACTGTATTCCCTTTTGTTGATTTAGAACCTTGAGTTGCTAAGCATATTAAAAAGTTACATAATATAGCACTTGCAAATACATAACCAATAGTTTCAAATATTTCACTAGCTTTTAAAGCATTACCATTAGTAATAGCAGCTCCTACTTCATAAAGTTTTGCTTTACCAAAAGCATTATATATATGATCAGCTAATGCTGGACTGTGGTTTAAAGCTCCACTTAATTGAAAGATACAAGTAAATATCATAATTCCAATTATATTTCCTGCATAAACAAGACCACAAGCTCTTAAAAATATTGATCATCTTTCAACCTTTTTAAACATTGTTCTGTTATATCACATGTGTGCTGTAACAAAACCACCTCCAAGAAAAGATATAAGTAATATAACACTACCAAATATTAAACCAGTTAATATTTTTACTAATGATTCAAGTATTGCCTTATCAGGACCTACAAATGAATATGTTGCCATTGCAACAGCTACATAGACTAAACCAATTCAAATACCAGCAAGTACACCAGCCATAAATTGTTTCATATTTGCTAATCTTAATCCATCAGATATAACTCTAAAAGTATGAATATATCCATAGTTATGATAAGCAACATCTTGACTATAAAGCGGAGAATAATCAACTTCTTCTAAAGTTTTTATTTCTTGTTTATAATTTTCTATTTTTTGTTCATCGGTTAAATGGACTCTTTTTCTCAACTTTATCATTTTATTTTCCTTCTATAAAAATTATTTTCTATTTTAATAATACATTAAGGGAAATATTATTTTAAGTATTTTGTTATTTTTCTATTATTTTTGTTTATTCAACTTTATCATCTAAACATTATAAGTGATATAATTTTATTAGCCTAATTAGTTTTAAAAGGAGAAATATAAACATGGGATTATTTAGCAAAAAAAACAAACTTGTTGAAATTTATGCACCAGTTGATGGTGAAGTTGTTGGATTAGACAAAGTTGAAGATGAAGTTTTTAGCGGAAAAATGATGGGTGATGGCTTAGCTATCGTTCCAGCAAATGGTGATTTTGTTTCACCAATGACTGGTGAATTGGCAAGTGTCTTCCCAACAAAACACGCATATGGATTTAGAGAAAAATCAGGAGTTGAAGTTTTAGTTCACATTGGATTAGATACAGTTAACCTTGATGGAGAAGGGTTTGAATCATTTGTAAAACAAGGAGACAAAGTAAATCAAGGTGACCCAATGGTTAAAGTTGATTTAAAATTTGTTAAACCAAAAGTTCCTTCAATTACAACACCTATTATCGTAACTAACCAAAATGGTAAAGAAATAACTATTGTAAAAATGGGAAAAGTTAAAAAAGGTGAATTAATCGCAACTGTTGGTTAATTATATTTACAAATCATTAATTTATTTGTTATAATTTAAATGTTAAAGAAAAAGAAGCACAAGCTCACCACAAACTTAACGTAAAGTGGTCGAATTAATAATATAGAGAAATATTATAATGTGTGCTATCTAATTTTTGACGGCACACATTTTATTTATCCAAAGGAGTATTAGATGGATCAAAGAAGAAACAATTCAAAACCTATTAAAAATCAAGACCCTATAAACACTTTTATTAGAGCTAGAGAAGTTTTAATTATTGGAGACAATGGAGAAAAACTAGGACCTTTAAAAAGAAATGAGGCTATTCAGTTAGCTGAAGAAAAAGGTTTAGATTTAATGCAAGTAGGTCAGCAACCTGATGGTTTAGCAATTTGTAAAATTTTAGATTATGGTAAATTTAAATATCAACAACAAAAGAAAAACAAAGAAGCTAAGAAAAACCAAGTTAAGGTTGAAAACAAAGAAATCAGATTAACTGTTAATATCGGTCAACATGACTTAGTAACAAAAGCTAAGAAAGCTAGAGAGTTTTTAGAAGCTGGAGATAGAGTTAAAATTTCTTTAAAATTTAAAGGTAGAGAAATCGCATACATGGATTTAGGTAAAGAAACATTGGACAGATTCTACAAAGAAATTGAAGATATAGCTAAAATTGAAAAAGAAGCTAAATTAACTTCAAGATTCTTAGATATGTACGTTGTGCCAAAGAAATAATTAGAAAAGTATTGAAAGGAAATTAAGTATTATGCCAAAAATGAAATCAAAAAAATCATTAGCAAAAAGAGTTATTGCTAAGAAAAACGGTACTTTAAAAAGAGGTAAAGCTTACAGATCTCACCGTGCTACAGGAAAAACAACAAAACAAAAACGTCACTTAGAAAAAGCTACAATTGTTCATGTAACAGACATGAAACGTATTAAAGGTTTATTACAAAAATAAGAAAGGTAAAAGGAAAATAAGTTATGGCAAGAGTTAAATTTGGAAAAGTAACTAGAGCAAGAAGAAAACGTTGAATTAAACGTGCAAAAGGTTACTACGGAACTAAACATTCTTCATATAAAAAAGCACATGAACAAGTAGTTCGTTCAATGGCTTACGCTTTTATCGGGCGTAAACAAAAGAAACGTGATTTTAGAAAATTATGAATTGTACGTATCAATGCAGCTGTTAGACCTTATGGTTTATCATACTCAAAATTTATGAATGGATTAAAATTAGCAAATATTGATGTTAACCGTAAAATGTTATCAGAATTAGCTATTTCAAACCCTGAACAATTTAAATTATTAGTTGATGCATCAAACAAAGCATTAGCTTCAAAATAATAAAATTTTATGGCTAAAATAGATCAAAAATCAAATAAAGTAATCTTTACTGATGCTGAATATGCTAAAGCTTGAGAAAATTGCCGTGTTATTCAAAACAGAGACCGAAAAGACTTTAGACTTTGTTATATTTGTAAATATCCTATGGAATTTAAAATTAACGAGAACATGAGTAATGATGAAACTGCTTGAGTAATTGATTTAATAAATATTAAAAAACCAGTTCTTGAAATTGACAACTATATTGGTGTGCACGCTAATTGTGTTAACAATAGAACTAAAAAGAATGCAGCTAAACTAATCAATAGAATTAAAATTGTTGGTTGAATGGCACCTGAATAATTAATAAAAGATGCATAAAGCATCTTTTTTTGTATAAAAAATAAACCATCAGTTTATTTTCTGTATCAATTAATCCCAAGTTTATTTTGAACCTTATTAACTTTTTTAAAAGCAACTATTTTTGCTTTTAAAGCACCTTGTTCAAGCACTTCTTTTAAATAGTCACCTTTAATGATTTCATTGTATTTTTGATGAATAGGAACAATTAATTCTAATAAAGCTTCAGTTACATCATCTTTCAAGTCTTTATAATTTTTTCCTTCTCATTTTTCATGACAATCATCAATTGAAATATTTTTAATTATTGAATAAATATTCATTAAATTAGAAACTCCTGGTTTATTGATTGGATCATATTTAATTAAGTTTTCACTATCAGTAACTGCCGCTTTAATTTTATTTGCAATTTCAGCAGGTGAATCAAGCATTTTAATAACTGCTTTTGGATTTTCACTTGACTTACTCATTTTTTTTGTAGGATCTTGTAAATCCATAATCTTAATATTTCCTTTAGTTATTATTGGTTCAGGAACAACATGCATCTCACCATATTTATTATTCATTCTGATTGCCAAATCCCTAGCTAATTCCAGGTGTTGTTTTTGATCAACGCCAACAGGAACAAACTTTGGGTCATAAAGTAAAATATCAGCTGCCATTAAACAAGGATATGTAAACAATCCAGTAGGGATAGAAACATTCTCACCATTACTTTCCTTTGCTGATTTATCTTTAAATTGAGTCATTCTTGATAATTCACCCATTGTTGACTGAGTAGTAAGAATTCAACCTAGTTGAGAATGTTCAATAACATCAGATTGTAGAAAAAGAGTCATTTTTTCAGGATTAAGCCCACAAGCTATATATAATGCTGTCATTTCCTTTGTTTTAGTTTTTAATAAAGTTGGGTCTTTAGGTATTGTGATTGCATGTAAATTTGCAACAAAAACATATAAATCATATTCATTTTGATATTCAATTAAATTCTTAACAACTCCTAAATAATTTCCTAAACTCATTGAATCACTTGGTGTTATACCAGTTATCATTCTTTCTTTTTGCATTCTTATATTCCTCACTTTTATATATCATATTATATCAAACATATATAACTTAATAATTGATATAATTATTTTACATTAACTTGAGGTGCAAAATGAAATATAGTATTGTAAAAAACGATTATAATGAGTCAAAAAAAATAGCTGATGAACTTATTGATCTACTAAAAAATAAAAAATGAGTAGAAGATAATAACAACCCTAATTACATTTTTGTTATTGGTGGAGACGGAACATTCTTAAAAGCAGCTGAGATATTTAATAAGTTATTAGAAGAAGTAATTTTTGTGCCAATCAAATCTGGTGGAATTGGATTTTATACAAACCATAATAGAATTTCAGACATTAGAGAGATATTAAGTAATATAGAAAATCAAAAACCAATTGAAATATCAGTATTAGAAGCTAATGATTATAAAGTAATTAATGAAATTAAAATAATAAATAATTTAAGACCATTAGAGGCCGATGTTTTAATTGATGGAGAATTGCTAGAAACATTTAAAGGAACAGGACTAGTTTTTTCAACTTCTGGTGGAAGTACAGGATTTGCAAAGTCACATAATGGAGCTGTGATAATAGATGAAAATAATATTTTTCAGATGTTAGAAATTGCAGCTGTTTCAAATAATAACTTTAGAACATTAAATGCTCCAGTTATTTTTTCAAGAAAACATAATGTAGAAATTTTTATTAGAAAATCAAATGATGTTGAAATCATAGTTGATAGTAGAAAATGCAATTTACCAAAAACTAATTTAATAAAAATTAAATTAAGCGAAAAAAATATAAAGTTAATTTCAAAAAATAGTGAAAAATTGACCAAGACTAAAATATTAAATTCTATTTTTACAACAAACAAACCTTATAACTAGTTTCTTTAATGTTTTTATAAGTGTAATACTATATAATATTAAATTATCAAGGAGTTAAATGAACGTAATAGCAGGCAAATACAAAGGATTAAAGTTAAATACTTTAGAGGGCAAAAATACAAGACCAACTTTAACAAGAATCAAAGAAGATGCATTTAACATTATCAATAACTATTTTATTTTTGAAAATAAGAGAAGTCTTGATATTTTTGGTGGAAGTGGTGCACTAACAATTGAAGGTTTAAGCAGAGGAATATCATATGGAGTTATTAACGATTATTCAAGAGAAGCATTAAAAGTTATTAAATTAAACTTGGAAAAAACAAAATCTAAAATTTGAGAAACACACAATAAGGATTATCTGGAATTACTTGATTACTTAGCTTTTAGAAATGAAAGTTTTGATTTAGTATATATGGACCCACCTTTTGCAAAGACTGAATCTTATCATCAGGTCTTTAAAAAGCTACTTGATTTAAATTTATTAAATAATTGAGCAATAATTATGATTGAATCAGAATTGCCTTTGGATGAAAACATCTTAGCTCAATTTAAATTATTAAAATACAAAGATTACAATAAAAAACATTTATATATTATAAGATTGGAGAATGAAAATGGAAAATAAAGGAAAAGTAATAATTATATCAGGGCCAAGTGGTGTAGGTAAGGGAAGTGTTAATGGTGAACTATTAACAAATAAAGAATTAAAATTAGAATATTCAGTTTCAATGACAACAAGAGCACCTCGTGAAGGGGAAATTAATGGAGTTAACTATTTCTTTGTTTCAAAAGAAGAATTTGCAAATGCAATTGTAAACAATGAACTTATTGAATATGCAAACTTTGTAGGTAATTCATATGGTACACCAAGAAAATATGTTGAAGAGAAACTAAACCAGGGTAAAAATGTTATTTTAGAAATTGAAGTTGATGGAGCAACTCAAGTTTTAAGAAATGAAGAAAATGTTTTATCAATATTTTTAATGCCACCAACTTTAAATGAATTAGAAGCAAGAATTAAAGGTAGAGCGACTGAGTCTAAAGACAAAATTAAAGCGCGATTAGATAAAGCATTACTAGAAATACCTTTAAAACATAACTATGATTATGTTGTAGAAAATGATTCTGTTGAAAACGCTGTTTCAAAAATTACAGATATTTTAATTAGAGAAAAATGTGCTGCTGGAAATAAAGAATCTAAATTTAAAGATCTTATTAAAATTGTTGAGCGTATTGTTGATGAAAAATATACTTATTTTATTAATAATTGGGAAGCCAATGTTAAACTGCTTGCTCACAATACTGAAGCAAAAGAAGAAGCTCAAAATTTTGATGCAAGAGAAGAGTTAATTAAAATTTTATCTTCAGAAGTATATAGAAAAACTTTAGCTCACGGAGACTTTTCAAAAATAAATAATGTTGAATATGTAGACTTCAAAATTCAAAAATTAATGTTCAAAATTAACTTTTTCAGTATAAAACAAAGAAGTGATTTTAGTGGAGACTAATAATTCAAGAAAAATTGCATTTGAAATACTTAAAAAAGTATTCAAAAATAAATCATTTTCGAATATTCTTTTAAATGATGTATCAAAATTGCAAATTTCAGATAAATTTAAGAACTTAATTTTTGCTATAGTACATGGTACTATTACAAATAAAATATTAATAGATCAAGTTTCAAGAAAATTAATTGATCCTAAAAAAACTAATATTGATATTCAAATATTATTGTGAATGAGTATCTATCAAATACGTTTTTTAAAAACAATACCTCAATACGCAGTAGTAAATGAATCAGTTATGATTGCAAAAACTGTCAACCATAAATTTTCAGGTTTGTTAAATGCATGCTTAAAAAAAGTTATTAATAATGAAGAAGAATTGTTTAATTTTTCATCTTTAGCAGAAACAGAAAAAATTTGTATAGAAAATTCATTTCCTAGAAATTTATTTAATTTAATTGAAAAAGGTTATGGATTTGATATTGCAAAAAAAGTTGCTATAGATTCAAATAAAAAACCTGTAATTAGTTTTAGAATAAATACATTGAAAGTGAACGAAGAAAACTTTTTCATCAAAAATAGTGAAGAGTATCAACTAAAAAAAACTGATATTAAAAGTTGCTATATTTCTAAAAAAGCAATTGTTAAAAGTGAAGCATATAACAATGGTGAAATAACTATTCAAGACCCAGCTTCAATTTTGGTAGCTAATATTTTAAAGCCGACAAAGGGTTCTAAAGTTTTAGACATGTGTAGTGCTCCAGGTGGAAAATTAACTCATTTAAGCATGATAATGGAAAATACAGGTAATATAACAGGATACGAAATTAGTGAAAATAAAATAAAGTTGATAAAGCAAAATATTGACAGATTAAATTGTAAAAATATTCAATTAATATGTGGAGATGCCACTTTAATAGATGAAAAAGAAAATTATGATTTTATTTTATTAGACGCTCCTTGTTCAGGTTTTGGAGTACTAAAGAGAAAACCTGAAATAAAAATTAATAATATAGATCTTAAAAGCATTAATAATATTGTAGATATTCAAAAAAAATTACTAGAAACTGCTTATCACAATTTAAAAAGCAAAGGTACTATGGTTTATTCAACATGTACAATAAATCCATATGAAAATCAAAATCAAATTAAGCAATTTACGAAAAAATATAAAGACATTAAAATCATTGAAGAAAAACAACTATTTGGTTTTGAAATGAATACAGATGGTTTTTATATTTGCAAAATGATTAAAGAATAGAAGGTTTGACCTTTTATTTTTTGTTGTTTAAGATTAAAAGTTGTATTTGTTATAAAATATATATAAAAGGAGAAAGCAAGATGGATAAACATTTGTCAAGAAGTGAACTTCATAAAGAAGAAGTTAATGAAATTAATAATAAGTTTGCTGAAAATAGAGATATTTTAGCAATGAATTCGTTTGTTACTTCTTCATTGGCAACTTTGAAAAAAATGGATCTTGATTTTTTCACAAAAGTTGAAAAAATTTTAAATCAAGAAAATGATAGTGTTAAATTCCATTTGGAGCATGACCCTGAAATAAAACATTTTAACTACGAAATAATTAGTCAGCTTAATGATTCTCTTGAAGAACTGAAAAAAATTCAAAATTATGAATCAAGCAGTAATACTAGTGAGAATAATGAAATTATGTTTGAAGAAAAAGAATTTTATAAAAAAGAATTGAAAGATTTGTTAGATTCCTTAAGCGAGAAAAATAAAAAATATCTTGAGCGAATAAATAACAGTGAAGCGTATAGAACAAATTATGCAGGTGAAAAAAATGAAACGTTAGCTAAAAGCTTTTTAAGTTATGATGAAAAGATAGCAATTAATAAAGAAATTAAAAGATTACCATTTGATCAGTTAACAGTTGAGATAAAAGCAAAGCAAAGAGAAAAAATGCATAATTTAAGTCAAAGCAAGAAAAGATTTAAAATAAACACCAAAATATTTACTATCATTTTTGCATCTTTTCTAGTAATAGGTTTATTAGGAATAGTAATTATATTTTCAATTTAAAAGGAGGTTAACATGAAAAATAAAATTGTTGTAGCCGTTGATGGAACCGCTGGTAGTGGTAAAACAGCAACATTTGCTACAGTTGCTAAAAAAGTAGGTTATGAATTTATTGATACAGGCTTAATGTATAGAGCTTTTACTTTGCTTTGCATTGAGTCAAAAGTGGATTTTTTAAATAAAGAAGAAATAATTAAAACATTAGTTAATTTTGATTTTTCAGTTATCAATGGTAAGCCTTATTTAAACGGTAAAGAAGTGGAAAAAAGAATTCAAGAAAATGATATTGTTAAATTTATTAATTACGTAACTCCAATACCAGAAGTAAGAAAATTTATGGTTAATGCTCAAAGAGCAATGGTCACTGGTGGAGGCTGTATTGAAATAGGAAGAGATATAACAACTGTTGTATTACCTGACGCTGATTTAAAAATTTATTTGGATTCAAGTGTTGAAGCAAGAGCTGAAAGAAGATTTAAGCAAAATCAAGTATTGAAAATTAAAAATAATAATCTTGAAGAAATTAAAAATTCAATAATTAACAGAGATGAACAGGACTTTAAAAATGGATTAAGAAAAGTAGAAAATGCTTGATTAATTGATAATTCAAATATTCCAATCGAAGATGTTGTTAATATGGTTGTTGATAAAATAAAAGAATTGGAAGGTAAATAGATAATGAAAAAAGGAATAGTAGCTATAGTTGGAAGACCAAATGTTGGTAAGTCTTCACTATTTAATAGAATCATTAGAGAAAAAAAATCTATTGTTGAAGATACACCTGGTGTAACAAGAGACAGGATTTATGGAACAGCAGAATGATTAACAAGAGAGTTCATTGTTATTGATACAGGTGGTATAACACTTGAAGATCAACCGTTTGCTAAAGAAATTAAGGTGCAAGCAGAAATAGCAATGGAAGAAGCTGATGTTATTGTGTTTTTATTAAATCATCAAGAAGGTTTATCTGATGAAGATAAAATGATAGCAAAAATTCTTTATAAAACAAAAAAACCTATTGTTTTAGCTGTAAACAAGTATGATAAAAAAACTTCTGATTTTGATCAATATGAATACATGAGTTTAGGATTTGGGGAACCAATTCTTATTAGTGCAACTCATGGAATTGGTACTGGAGACTTGTTAGATGATATAATTCATCAAATGCCGTCACACGAAGAAATAAACAAAGACAACAGGACAAGAGTTTCAATTATAGGAAGACCAAATGTTGGTAAGTCTTCACTAGTTAATTCATTAATTGGAGAAGAAAGAATGATCGTAAGTGATATTCCGGGTACTACTTTAGATGCTGTTGATTCTGTTGTAAAAGTAAATAACATAGAATATACATTAATAGATACTGCAGGAATACGGAAGAAATCTAAAATTTTTCAAAATGTAGAAAAATATAGTTATTTAAGATCATTAACAACAATTAATGGTAGTGATGTTGTTTTACTGATGTTGGATGCATCAGTGCCAATTAGTGATTTAGATACAAACATTGGTGGACTAGCTTTTGAAGAAAGAAAACCAATTATAATAATAGCTAATAAATGAGACTTAGTAGAAAATAAAGAAAAAGAAATATTAAAAAAAGAAGATGAAATAAGAGCTTATTTTAAATACTTAGCATATGCAAAAATTTTATTTGTTTCAGCACACGATAAAACTAGAATTACTAAAATATTTACAGCAGTTGAAGATATTAGAACAGCACTTGATAAAAAAATTAAAACTTCTGTATTTAATGAAGTTTTAAACAAAGCACAGTTGATAAATCCAGCGCCTAACTTTAATGGTGGAAGATTAAAAATTTATTATGGTGCTCAAGTAGAAGCGTATTTACCTACTTTTGTTCTTTTTGTGAACAATCCTGATTATGTTCACTTTTCATATAAAAGATTTTTAGAGAATCAAATAAGACTTCAATTTGGATTTGAGGGTGTACCAATGTCAATTATTTTCAGAGAAAGGAAATAGGCACTATGAGTAAAAAAAATATAACAATTATTGGAACAGGAGCTTATGGAACTGCATTAGCAAATGTATTAGCAGATAACGACAACAATGTTATTATGTATGGAATAGTTGAACAACAAGTTGACGATATTAATATTTATCATCAAAATTCAGTTTTTTTTGATAATAAAAAGATTAACAAAAAAATTAGAGCAACCAGCTCTATGGCTGCTGCTTTAGAAAACACAGACATATTAATTTTAGGTGTCCCAACAGCTGCCATTAAACATGTTGTTAATGATATTATTAAATATGCTAAAAGACCAATGGACATAATTAACACAGCAAAAGGTCTTGATGAAGAAAACTTAGGATTACTTTCAGATAAAATTAAAAAATATTTTGAAGGATCAAATGTTTTAGCAACTTACTCTGCATTGTATGGACCATCAATTGCAGTTGAAGTAGTTGATCGTCAACCAACAGCTATAATGATTGCTTCAGAATCAATTGAAAAAGCTAAAGAGCTATGCGATGTATTTTCAAATGAATATTTTTATATGTATCCAACAACTGATATTGCCGGATGTGAAATATCAGCAGCTTTAAAAAATTCAATAGCAATTGGTGGGGGTATTCTTAAAGCATATAATGCAGGAGATAATGCTCACGCAACTTTGTTAACTCTAGGCTTAAATGAAATGTATGAGTTTGGAAAACATTTTGGAGCTAAACTTGAAACATTTTTAAATTTTGCTGGATTAGGAGATTTAATCTTAACAGCATCAAGCAAAAAATCTAGAAATTTTAGATTGGGAGAAAGAATTGTTGAGTTAAATGATGCTAAAAAAGCATTAGAATCATTTAATTTAACTGTCGAGGGCGTTGAAACAGCCAGAATAGCACATGAAATAGGTGTTAAATATCAAATAAAGATGAATTTTTTTGAAATAATATATAATATTTTATATAATAATGTTAAGCCTATTTCACTTTTAAATAATGTCTTTAGAGACGTGAAATTAGTTTAAAAAATTAAAGGAGAAAATATGACAAAAAAAGACTTAATTAATGAAATTATTGCTAATGAAAATATTTCAAAAGTTGAATGTGAATCAGTAGTAAATTCATTGTTCGATTTAATTATTGAAGAATTATCTTCAGGAAATGAAGTTTCAATAGCAGGATTTGGAAAATTTGCAATTAGCGAAAGAGCAGCAAGAGAAGGAATTAACCCATCAACAGGTGAAAAAATCTCAATTTCAGCTTCTAAATCAGCTAAATTTAAAGCAGCTAAACAATTAAAAGAAAAATTAAACTAAAAGTAAGCATATGCTTATAAATTAAAATTGGAAGTGCAACACTTCTAACCGAATGTCTCATAAAATTCCTGAGCTGATTTGTAGTTCAGAATTTTACGAGGCATTTTACTTATTTCATTTAATATTTCAATTATATTATCATCTGTTAAATTTGTAAAATTAGTTTTCTTAGGTAAATATCTTCTGATTAATCCATTAAAGTTTTCATTAGTGCCTTTTTCACAAGAAGCATACGTATTACATGTATAAAGTGGCATGCTTAATTCTTGTGTGACTTCATGTAAAAGATTAAATTCCATACCGTTATCTTTAGTGATAGATTTAATATTTAAATTTTCTTTTCCAATTAATTCTTTTAATTTTTCATTTGTATGTTTCATAGTTTTATTTTCTAGTTTAATTGCAAAACCCTTTCGGGTAACTCTTTCGACAAGTGTAATTATTGCTTTTGAAGTGTTACCTGCACCCACAACTAAATCTATTTCAAAATGACCTACTTCTTTTCTTTTATTAATATTTTTAGGTCTATAAGTAATTGGAATAGAGTTCATTTTTGAAATTTCTCATAGATATTTCTTATATTTACTAGACTTTCTTCATCAAAACCTAGGTCTAAGCAAGTCTTTTGATTTTATTTTTATTTGTTTATTTTTAATTCAATTGTAAACAGTTTGAGTTGTTGGGGTTTTGATTCCAAGTTCTTTGGCCTTAAAAACGCAAACATCAATACTAAAGCTTTTTGGATTAAAATTTGCATAAAGAAATCTTAAGAATTCCTTATATTTATTTATTTCATTTTGATGAGATAAGGTGTTATTAATGTCTCTAGTAAATTGCGCATCTTTAGCTTTATAAATTACAGCTGCTTTATTTCTTTTGATTTCTCTGTAAATCGTTGATCTATTTCTATTTAGTTCTTTAGCTATGAAAGAAACTGATTTATTTTGAACATTTAATAGATATTCAATTAATGTTCTTTCTTTTAAAGATATTTGTTTATAAATATTCATGGTAACTCCTTTGGGCTTTAGTCGGTCAAGGGGTTGCTTTTTTGTATCAAAAAAACTGCAATGCCTATGAGATTATTTTCTCATAAGTGTTGCAGTTCCAATTTTAATTCGTAAGCATATGCTTACTTTTTTTTATTTTTAAATTAAAATAAAATACATATGACAAAAAAGGATGTGTAACTATGCTTATAGAATTATTAGCAAAAGGATTAATTTCAAAACATAAATTATTATTAGAAAACTATAAAAAGATTTCAATGAATGAAAATCAGGTGATGATAGTTTTGTTAACAATGCAATTTAGTGATGAAAATAAAAAAATGATTACACCCTTAAAACTATCAAAATTTATGAATATTTCAATTGATACAATTGAAGTTGAGTTACAAGATTTAGTTGATAAAAGACTTGTTAAAATCAAACCAAGGGAAATAGATTTTAGTCAGCTATTTTTAAAAATAGTTTTATTAATTGAAAATGAATCAATTAAAAAAGGCGAAACTTATTTTATTCAAACTATTGAAAAAGAAATTGGCTGAAAATTCACAATTCCACAGATTGAAGAATTAAAAGATCTTTTACAAACTTCTATATCAAGACAACAGGTATTAGATATTTTATATAAACATCAAATAAGTGACTATGAAGCATTTCTTAAATTAATTGGTAAATATTCAAATAAGATAGAAAAATCATTAAAATTTAATTGATTAGAAAATTAAGTTTGGGTAAATAATTTAATTTAAATTCATTATCTAAATATACTTGATAAGCATTATCTAAGAATCATTCATAAGGAATGGTTTTTTTATTTTTATTAACCCAAGTTTTTAAAGTTGAATAATTAACAAGAAAAAATTCTTCATAATTACCAAAATAAATTATTAGAAAAGCTATGCCTTTATTATTAATAACTAATTTCATTTTTTCATTTTGATTTTTTCTAATTAAGTGAAAATCAAAATAATCTTTGTAAGTTTCTTTTGCTTCAAATTCAAAGTACATGCCCTTATAAACACCAATATAGTCGCAGTTTAAACTGTTTTGAAACTTAGCATTTGTTATTTGATTATTTTTAGTGCTGATTGGAATAATATTTGTTGGTATTTTTGAAACTACACAATCATTATTATCAATGTATTTTTGATGTGTTATATTTAAGAGCGTTTCAAGAAACATTCCTTGATTTTTAATTGGATTCATTTAATCACCTCATATTAGTATTAAGGGATTTTTTATTTTTAATTACATGATAAAATAAATAATAAACAATGGAGGTGCTTTATGAAAAAACCAAATATATTAGCAGAAGAAATTTTGCATGAAAAAATACCGCAAGAATTTCCTGGATACAAGATTGAAAGTGTTAATAGTTTGTTAGATAAAATAATTGTTCAAATGAAATATTATGAAGATGAGTTAGAACAAATGAACAAGCTTTTAGAAGAAAAAAACAAAACTATAATAGATTTAGAACAAAAGGCAACTAAATATCAAAGTTTAGCAATTTCCAAAAGTACTGAAGTTGATAAATTAACAAAAGTGCACTTATCAAATTCTGACTTTGTGAAACAATCAAAACAAATTGATACATTAGAAAAAACAATGAAATTAATTTTAGAAAAATTAGAAAATAAATAAAAATTTTATAAGTTAATAAATATAAGATAAAATAATATATGAGATTTTATGGTCAATCGCTGCATTTAATAAATGTAGAGGAAACTCCACGCTTGCACAATCTGAGATGATTGTAGTGATTATGCTAGACGAAAAAATAAGTCTAGGCAGTACGCAAGTATTGACGGCATAACTAGCCTAAGGCTTTGCTATGGTAATGTTATGAAGTGCCACAGAGACGAGTATAGGGAAACCTTGAAATGGAACGCGGTAAACCCCATAAGTAAGAAACTTAAATTTTGGTAAAGGAACTTGGTGAGCAGAAATGAATGTAAACCAGGAGGATTATATCCTAGATAGATGATTGACACCGAAAGGTACAAAACGTGGGTTATATTAAAATCTCATATTTTTTAATAGTTTGTGGTGAATTATGGAAACAATGAAAAAACTTGTAGATTATTTAAAAGAAAATAATCAAACTATTTCTACTTGTGAATCTTTTACAGGAGGAATATTTGCAAATGAAATAACTAATATTTCAGGAGCAAGTAAAATTTATGTAGGTTCGTTTATTAGTTATCAAAATTCATTCAAACAATCAATAGTAGGTATTAATAAACGAATTATTAAAAAATATGGTGTAGTGTCAGAAAAATGCGCTATTAAGATGGCAAAAAATACTTTAAAAATAACTAATTCAGATTTTTCAATTAGTTTTACAGGTAATGCTGGACCAATTGCGATAGAAAATAAAGAAGTTGGAATAGCTTATATATGTGTTTGTTCAAAAACAAAATATAAAGTTATTAAAGTCCAAGAAATTAATATGAATAGAATACAATTTAAAGAAAAAGGTTTGGCTGTTGGTTTAAATCTTTTTTTAGATTTCGTTAAATAAAATAATTATTTACCTTAATAATTTATTGGAGGTAAATTAATATGAATAATATAAAAACAATAGAAGGAGCTTCAAAAAGAATGAGCAATAAAAATGATATTTGGAAAAACGAAGCTCTTGTAACTGCTTTAAAAACAATTGAGAAAAATTATGGTAAAGAAGCATTAGTTGTTTATAATGAAGGCAATGATATTGATCATGATGTTATTTCATCAGGTTCATTTTTGATTGATCAAGCAATTGGTATAGGCGGATATCCAAAAGGTAGAGTAGTTGAAATATTTGGGCCTGAATCATCAGGTAAAACAACTCTAGCTCTTCATGCTATAGCAGAAGCACAAAAAAAAGATGGTGTGGCTGCATTTATAGACGCTGAGCATTCTCTTGATTTAAACTATGCAAAAAAAATAGGTGTTGACATTAATAGTTTACTTGTTAGTCAACCATCATATGGTGAAGAAGCATTAGATATATTAGAAACATTAGTAAAATCAAATTCAATAAGTTTAATAGTTGTTGACTCTGTTGCAGCCTTAGTGCCTAAAACTGAATTAGAAGGTGAAATGTCTGATCAATCGATTGGTTTACAAGCTAGAATGATGTCAAAAGCATTGAGAAAACTAAATGGAGCAATTTCAAAATCAAAAACAACAGTTATATTCATTAATCAATTAAGAGAGAAAATTGGAATAATGTTTGGTAATCCAGAAACAACAACTGGTGGTAGAGCTTTAAAGTTTTTTTCAACTTTAAGAATAGAAGTTAGAAAAGGCGAGTCTTTAATTGAAAATGGTATCGTTGTTGCTAATAAAGTTAAAGTTAAAATTGTTAAGAATAAAGTAGCAGCTCCTTTTAAGCAAACACTAATTACAATTGGATATGATAAAGGAATTGAACGTACAAATGAAATTATAGAATTAGCTACTCTTTATAATATTTTAGATAAATCAGGTGTTTGATATTCATACGAAAAAGAAAAAATTGGGCAAGGTAAAAATGCAGTCAAAGAGTGGTTAAGTCAAAACCCGGATAAAGCAATTAAAATTGAAACTGAATTAAAGCAATTTATTGATAGGGCATAATAATTTCTTATTTTAAACAATAATTTTTAAATATTATTTTTTGAAGTATAATATATTATGTGTTTAATAAGCACACTTTAAAGGAGTAAGAATGGGAATTATTATAGGACTGATAATTGTTTCAGTAGCCTTAATAATATCACTATGCTCATTACTATATATATTGACTTCAAAATCACAAAAAGTCTTAAATGCAAAAAAGATTAAAGAAGCAAAAATTGAAAGAAAAAAAATTCTCTCAGATACATATAGAGAAATTAATGAACAAAAAAAGTCATTTGAAGATAGTCTTCAATTTGAAAAAAATAAATTAGAGATTGCTAAACAAAACTTAGAAAATGAAAATAACTTATTAATTAAAGAAAGGTCAATTATTCATAAACAACAAGAATCTCTTGATATTAAAAATATTGATTTAGATAAAAGAATAAAAGACTATTTTGAAAAAAGAGAAGATCTTATAAAAAGATTAGAAGTTATAAGCAATATGACAAGTTTTGAAGCAAAAGCAGAGTTAATGAAAAATGTTGAATCAAAAATTCAATATGAAATAGTGAGTCAAATCAAGCAAGCAGAAAACTTAGCTCATTCAAGAGCTAAAGAATTATCAAATAGTATTATATTATCTGCAATGGAAAGATTTAAAACAGATATTGTTAATGAAAAAACAACAAATCTTGTTAAACTTCCAAATGATGATATTAAAGGTTGAATCATCGGAAAAGATGGGAGAAACCTTAAAACTTTTGAACAATTAGCTGGTGTTGAAATAATAATTGATGATACACCTGAAGTAGTTACAATTTCATCATTTAATCCAATAAGAAGAGAAATTGCTACTAAAACTTTAGAAAAATTATTAATTGATAAAAGAATTCAGCCAATTAAAATTGAGAAAGAATTAAAAAAACAAGAATTGTTAATTGATGAAACTATTTTAGAAATAGGTTATCAAGTAATGGATGAACTTGGTATCCACGATATGGATAAAGAGTTAGTTAAATTAGTTGGTAAACTTAAATATAGAACTAGCTATGGTCAAAATGTATTACTTCATTCCATTGAAGTAGCAAAGATTGCTTCAATTATTGCATCTGAGCTTGGTTTAAATTCAAAGCAAGCATTACGTGCTGGTCTATTGCATGATATAGGTAAAGCAATTGATTTTGAGAAAACAGGAAGTCACGTATTTTTAGGTGTAGAAGTTGCAAGAAAGTATGGCGAAGAAGAGGTAATCATCAACTCAATTGAAGCTCACCATGAAGATGTTGCTAAAGAAAGTGAAATAGCAGTTATTGTTGCTATTGCTGATGCTATTAGTGCTTCAAAACCAGGCGCAAGAAATAATTCAATCGAAGATTTCATAGTAAGAATGAAAGAAATTGAAAAAATAGGAAATAAAATTCCAGGTATATCAAAAACTTATGCATTCCAAGCAGGAAGACAAATCAGGGTTATTGTTGATCCAGTAGAAACTGATGATAAGGATCTTGTTGGTATATTAGAAACTCTAAAAAATGACTTAAAAAATAGTGTTATTATTCCAGGTGAAATAACAATTACCGCAATAAGAGAAAAAAGAGAAATTTTAGTATTTAACTAAAAAGGTTTTTAACCTTTTTTTGTTTATATAAAAGTTTTAAAATTAAATTAAGTAGAAAGACTAAGGTAGAGTTATGAAATTTGCAACAATTGGAACAGGATGAATAGTTAAAGAATTTTTGGATGCAGCAAAAGAATTTAATGAGCTTGAATATTATGTTTGTTATAGTAGAAAAGAACAAACAGCAACTAAGTTTTTAAAAGAAATAGGTTATCATAATACAAAAATAATTACTGATTTAAATGATCTTGCAAAATCAGAATGTGATTTTGTTTATATTGCTTCTCCCAATGGATTGCATTATGAACAAGCAAAACTTTTGTTAAGCAATTTTAAAAATGTAATCTTAGAAAAACCAGCAGTATTTAAATATGAACAAATATTAGAATTAAAAGCATTAGCTAACAAAAATAAAGTTATATTAATGGAAGCTACAAAGTCAATTCATGTGGATAAAATAGAAATAATAGAAGATTTTATAAAAAACAATAATGTTAATTCAGCTGTATTTAACTTAAATCAATATTCAAGTAGAATGAATGATATTAAACAAGAAAAATATAATTCTGTTTTTGATTTTGAATTAGGAAAAGGTTCATCATTCGATCTAAACGTTTATCCAGTTGAATTAGCAGTAAAATTATTTGGAAAAGTTGCCGAAATAAAAGCTGCTAACATCAGATTAAAGAATAATGTAGGAATTATTAATCATTCTATTTTGGTTCATGAAAATGGGATTATAACTTCAATAACATGTTCAAAAAATAATTATCAATCTATTAATTCACAAATATTTGCTGAAGATAAAAATGTTGAAATTAAAAATATAACAACAGTTAATGAATTCACTATAAATAATTTTATTTTAAGACTTGCGCCGCTTAATATTAAATGCAATAAAATCAATACAATGTGATATGAAATAAAGGATTTTATTGATTTAGTTTTAAATAATAATTTTGAAAAAATGAATTATTGACTTGATATAACTATAGAAACAATTAGAGTTCTTGAAGCTATTGAAAATAATAACTAGGTTAATTAAAAAAGAAGTAAGCAAATAATTGATAATACTTTATAATTATTAGTATGAATAAAGAAATAATATTACAGAAAATAAAAGAAAATAATGAAACTATATCAATAAGCAGTTTAGCATCAAAGTTAAATAATTTTGATTTCGCTAAATTAGAAAATATTTTAAACCAGTTAAATGAAGAAAATGCTATTGCATTTACTACTGAAAAAAACATTTACTTATTAGGGGGAAATTTTAAAAAAGGAAATTTAAGAATGAATCCAAAGGGTTTTGGATTTGTTAATGATATTTTAGAACCTGAAGAAGAAGCTTATTTTGTTGCACCAGTCAGTTTAAATGGTTGTTTTGATAGTGATGAAGTAATTTTTAAAGTTGTTAAAGAACAGGATAAAACAAGAGCAGAAATAATTGAACTTTGTTTAAGAGTTAAAGAATTTTTAATTGGTGAAATTGTTAGGAGTTATGATGGAAAATTTTTAGACTTTGTCCCTAGTGATCAAGCTTTTACAGGATTTAGATTTAGAATTTTGAACAAAAAAGAGTTTCCAATTGAAGAATATCAAATAATTAAAGCAAAAATAATTTCAGTTAAAGAAAGATTAATGTTTGTAAGATTAAAAAAGGTTATTGGTGATGCTAGAAAAGCTAGCGACAGAATTTTATCAATTGCAGAAGAATTTGAAATAAGAACTGAATTTGATAAAGCAACCTTAAAAGAAGCAGAAAGAGTAAATATTCCCGTTGATAAAGAAATTGAAGAAATTAATAGAAGAATGAACAATTCATTGCTAGATAAAATGGTTGTTACAATTGATGGTATTGATTCAAAAGACTTGGATGATGCTATTTGTGTTGAAAAAATGGATAATGGTGAGTTTAAACTTTATGTTGCAATTGCAGATGTAAGTCATTATGTAGAACAAAAGACTCCATTAGATAAAGAAGCTCTAATAAGAGGAAACTCTACGTATTTAGCAAATAGAGTTTTACCTATGTTGCCTAAAATATTAAGTGATGATTTGTGCTCACTTAATCCAAATACTAAAAAATTTGCTTTAGCTTGTGAAATGAGTTTTGATAAAACAGGTAAAATGACTAGTAAAAAAGTTTATGAAACAATTATGATTTCAAAAGTTAGATTAAACTACAATGAAGTTAATGAATACATTATAAATAAGACTTGAAATCACTGTAATGAATCTAAAAAAATGATAGATGAAGCAATTGAACTTTTTAAATTAATTGAACAAGTTAAAATTAAACGTGGAACTATTACATTTGATGTGCGTGAACCAAAAGTTATAATGGATGAAAATAGTAATGTTATTGAAATTAAAGCAAGACAAACAGGTGAATCAGAGAAGCTAATTGAACAATTCATGGTTAGTGCTAATGAAGCTGTAGCTGAAATAGTTAATGACATGGAATTACCATTTATTTATAGAAATCATGATAAACCTGATGAAGAAGATTTAATTACATGATATCAATCATTGAAATCATTTGGGATAGATCCTAAATTAACTCCAGCAGAAATGTTAGATCCTTTAAACATTAATAAAACATTAAAGCGTATTAGTGAACAAACAAAAGACCCAATTGAAGAAGAACTATTAAATTTATCACTTCTGAGATATATGGCAAAAGCAAAGTATGAATTAGAAAATATTGGACACTTTGGATTATCAAGTTCATGTTATACTCACTTTACTTCACCAATTAGAAGATACAGTGACTTAATTGTTCATAGATACTTAAAACAATATGTTATTAATAAAAATTACGATCAAAAAGCATTAGAAATAAATCAAGCATTTATTAAAAAAGCATCAGTTATTATTAATGAAACTGAAACAACAAGTGTAGACTGTGAACGTGAAGTTGTCAAAGCTTGTACAGTTGAGTATATGAGTGATAAAATTGGTAATACTTATGAAGGAACAATATCAGTTGCTTTAAAATTTGGTATTTTTGTACAACTAGATAATATGGTTGAGGGTTTAGTTCATATTTCAAATTTAGAACCAAACATAGTGTATGATGAAACTAATAAAATTTTAATCAAGCATGATAATACATTTTACAGAATGGGGCAAAAAGTTAAAATTAAAGTTATCAGTGCTGATATTAGAAAAAGAAAAATTGACTTTATTTTAGTTAAGTAAAAGTAAGGAGGTTCTTGTTATGGGTGAGCATGTTATCGCACTAAATAAAAAAGCAAAGTTTAATTATGAAATACTTGAGACTTGAGAAGCGGGAATTGAGCTTTATGGTCCTGAGATCAAATCAATTAGAAATCATGAAGCAAATATTGCTGAGGCTTTTATTCTTATAAGAAAAAAAGAAGCTTTTTTAATTAATGCAAATATTAAAAAATATGATTATGCAAATTTTGTTAAGGGTATTGATCCATTAAGAACAAGAAAATTATTACTACATAAAAAAGAAATTAATAAAATTTTGAAAAGAGTAATGTTAGAAAAATTGACTATAGTGCCTTTAAAACTTTATTTAAAAGGCAACTATGCTAAACTTGAAATTGGTCTTGGGCGTGGTAAAAAAATGCATGATAAGAGAGAAACAATTAAAAAAAGAGACACTGAAAGAAAAGAAATGCGTAAATATAAATATTAGAAGCAAAATATTCTATTGTTATTAAACAATTATTATATGATTTGTTATTAACAAATGCTTAATTAGCATTTTTAATCTAAAGGAGTAAAATGGAAAATAGCACAAATATAAATTCTCTTCCTTCATGAGGAATAGCAATTTTGATAGTAGTATTTATCATAGCTTTAATTATTGCTTGTTGAGGCTTTTTATCAGGTTTTAATTTAAAGAGAAAGCATTCTGTAACTTCTTCTTCAATTGTTTGAAATGAGTTGTTTATAAATAAAAAAGCAGTTAAATTTGATGAAAGTTTTGAAATTAATAATGGAATATTTGCTTTAACTTTTGCCAAAGTTGAAAAAAGTGATTTTTTTCTACCTATATACATATTTGAAAGTGATGATTTCAAACATGAATCAAAAGAATTAATTTTAAAAATCCTTGAAAATAAGTTTGAAATTATAAATAATTATATGAAAGAAAATAAAAAAACAATTAAAGAAATATTTTTTGTTCAACTTGAAGAAATAAACTCAAAAACTAAAAAAGATGAATGAATTAAATTAACTGGAAGTAAAAATAGAGGATTTAACACTTAAAGTGGTTTTGTTTGGAAGAATTTCCCAAATAAAACCTTTTTTTTTTTTTTTTGTGTAAAAATATAATATGAGGTACAAAATGGAAACAGACAAATTACTAGGATTAATTATAATGATTATCGGTTTATTTATTATGGTGATTTTTGGTGTGTTAGCTTTTTGGGTTAAGAACAGATCAAAGATTCACGATGAATTTTATAGACACAAAAAAGAAAGTCAAACTATATGAGAATTCACTAAAAAGAATTTCCCAATATTTTTAGCTTTATTTGGATTTGTTATGGCGTTTTCAGGGCTAATGATGTTAGTCTAAAATTTGTATTCTTTTAAAAATAAAACTATGAAAGGGAAAAAAGATGAAAAGTTTTTCTTCTATTGAATGAAAAGGTAGCGCTAAGCACTCTTGACAAATGTTCAAAAAGGGTTGCGCAAACATTATGCCTACACTTTCAAAATTAAGTAAAGCCTTCCTTTTACCTATTGCATTACTTCCTATTGCAGGAGTATTCTTAGGTGTAGGGTCAGCTATTGCTTCAAATTCAGGTGCAGACAGCTTTGGATATTTCTTTGGTACATTACTAAATAAAATGGGTGATGTATGTTTTGGAAATTTACCAGTACTATTCTGTATCTCAGTTGCCCTTGCATATACTAAAGACTCAGGAATTGCAGCTATTACAGCTGTTGTAGGTTTCTTAGTTATGAATGGTATGCAATCAGCGTTATTACATACACAAGTAATGGGAGCTGAAAATGTGTGAGTACAAATTAAAGCTTCAGCTGATGCTTCAGCTGAATGAATTAAATTTGCAGATCTTGCTTCAACTCCTCATGTGTCTGTTTTACAATATGTACATACAGCAAGTGACTTAACAGGAGTGACAAGTTTAGAAGGTATTAAATATCAATTAGTTAATGCAAACCGTGAATTAATTGATGGAGCAGGTAGTGTTTACTACTCATTATTATGAATTAATAAAATTCCTAACGGATTAATTACATCAAATATTGGAATTAATTCTTTAAATACAGGTGTATTTGCAGGTATTTTTGTTGGTGCTATTGCAGCTAAGTGCTATAATAAATTCCACCAAACTCAATTACCTTCAGCAATAAGCTTCTTTAGTGGAACTAAATTGGTTCCAATTGTAACTTTTGTTGCTGTTATACCTTTATCATTTATATTTATGTTTATTTGACCATACGTTGGTATGGGATTAGCAGCATTTGGACAAGCATCAGGTAAGCTACCTGGTGGTTTAGATTCATTCATTTATGAGGTTGCTGAACGTTCATTAGTTCCGTTTGGCCTACACCATGTATTCTATGCACCATTATGATGAACAAATGCTGGTGGATCAATAGCAGAAGCATTTAATAAAGCAGATGCAGATCAACAAAAAGCTTTTGTTGAAATTTGAGCTAAAAATCATTCTGAGTTAGCAAGTACTTTATTAAATGGTTTAATAAATCCAACTGAAAAATTTGAAGCTATTAGAAAACTTATTTCTAATGATTACACTGATTTATGACAGTCAATGGGTGATCAAACTATGGCTTATAAAGTTATTGCTAATACAAGTGTATTAAACTTTACTGACTTAGAAGCTTTAGGACTAAACATTGGTAGATTTCAATCAGGTAAATTTGGATTTATGTTATTAGGATTACCAATGGCTGGTTTAGCTATGTGATTAAATGTACCTAAAGAAAATAGAAAAGAAGTTATGGGAATTTACTTCTCAGCAGCCTTTACTTGTTTCTTAACAGGTATTACAGAACCAATCGAATATACTTTCTTATTCTTAGCACCATGATTATTCTATGGTGTACATATGCCTTTAGCAGCTATTTCATTCTTATTTGCTGGGTTATTTAAAACTCACGTATCAATGACTGTTTCTGGAGGATTTATTGATTACATCGTATTTGGAGTTATCCCTTACTTTGGATCAAAAGCTATGTCAGCAAAATCAGCATTTGCAATATTAGGGGTTTCAGCCGCAATGGCACCTGCTTATTTCTTTGCATTCTACTTTGCAGTAAAATATGGAAATGTTATGGTACCAGGTCGTGACGGAAGTTCAAATGTTCAATTAGCAACAAAGGCTGAATATAAAGCATCAAAAGGATTAAATGTTGATGGAAGCAAAATTGAAGATGTAAAATCATCAAAAGTATCTGCTAGAGATGCTGTTGAAGATGCAAGAGTTCAAAAAGCTACAAAAATTATTGAATTCTTAGGTGGAGAAGCAAATATTGTTGACGTTGATGCATGTGCTAGTCGTTTACGTTTAACTGTTAAAGATGGTTCTTTAGTTGATAAAGATGGAATTATTTCTTTAGGAGGAGCTACTGGAGCTTTAATTAGGGGAACAAACGTACAAGTTGTTTATGGTGGAGAACAAGAAGCCATTAAACCTCGTATGATTAAAATCTTAGACGAACAAAGAAAATCTAAAAAATAAATTAATTTCTAAAAGAGACGTTGTCTCTTTTTTTATTTTTTAAGAATATAATATTAAAAAGACAATAGGTGTGAATTTATGGATTGAAAAAATACTACAAGCAAATTAACTGAATTTATCAATAAAAAACTGTTCAATGGTTTAGTTATAAAAATAACTAAGGACAATAAAGAAATTTTTTTTCAAAATTTTGGATACTCAAATTATGAAAACAAAAAGGCAATTAAAGAAGATAATATTTTTGCTTTATATTCAATGACTAAGCCAATTACAGTAGTTGCTTGCTTATTATTAATTCAAAGAAATCAATTATCATTTGAAGATTCAATAAATAAATTTTATAAAGAGTTTGATAAACAAATAAAAATAAAACATTTACTAAACATGACTTCAGGATTGACTTACTTTTGAAATAATTCAGAAAGTGGTAAAGAAATTAAAAATGCTTTTGATTTAGTAGAAAATGAAAACATATCTTTACAAAAATTTTGTGAAAAAATTAGTAAAATAAAAGTAATTTCACAACCAGGAAGTGAATGACATTATGGAGTATCACTTGATATTATTGGAGGAGTCATAGAAAAAGTTTCAAATCAAAAATTTGAAGATTTTCTTGAAGAAAATCTATTTTCAATTTTGGAGATGAAAGATACAGCATTTTATGTAAAAGATTTTAAAAGAAAAACTGATGTTTATGAATTTAAAAAAACAATTAAAGGTAATGAGTTAAATTTAAATAAAAATTTTCATTTTTTAATGCCATTTATTGACAAACAACCATTAGCTTCATTGGGTGGAAATGGTTTATTTTCAACAGCAAATGACTATGCAAAGTTTTTAAATTTTTTAATAGACGGCAAAATAAATGGAATTCAATATTTGGAAATTGATTTGCTTGATAAAATGCGTAACGATCAGTTAAAACAAATTAAAGATACATTTAAATGAACTTTTAATAATGACTATTCATATGGATATGGTGTTAGAGTAAGAATGAAAAATGAACTTAATCCTTTAACAGAAACAGGAGAGTTTGGATGGGATGGAGCTTTGGGAAGTGCTGGACTTGTTGATCCAAAAAACAATATAACAATGACTTTTTTAAGTTCAAGTTATCCAGGAAATAATAAAATTATTCAAACAGAATTATTTGGTGCAGTATATAAAGATTTAAGAGAACTTGACATAATAAAATAAAAACCTAGTTACTTCTAACTAGGTGTTTTTTACTTAATAATGGTGGAGATGGTGGGAATCGAACCCACGTCCAAAATACCGAATCACATAATTTCTACAGTTTATATAATTTTCTAATTTGTTATATTAAATAAAATTATCAAAAGACTAATATAACATTCGTAATTGAATTTCAAAATTATTTATTACGATCATAATTTCAATTGGAATAGGTATGCACAATAATTAGCAGATTCCAAGACTGCTAAAAATTGCCAAACGTTATATTTTTATATTTAAAGTCAAATTAGGCAAAAGCGTAATTTGCTTGTCCAGCATTTAACATAAATGTTGGAACTTCGTTTGTGTTTTCTTCGTTTTTGTTTGCATTTTATCAAACCTAGAAGTCTTATGGTCTACCACACCACTGCTATTATATGACCAGAGTATCCTGTCGAAACCAGGACATCCCCATATTTTTATTATACAATATAATAATAAGAAGTCCACGAAAGGTATATTATGCTGAAATTAGATCATATTGAAGAGATGCTTGAAAAAGCTTTAGAAGAAAAAGACGTTAAAAAAATAAGAAGTATCTCTAAGGAATTTCAATTTGTTGATTTTGCTGAAGCAATGGAACAATTTGAAAGTAAAAAAGTATTAAAGATTTTTAGATTATTAGAACTTGAAGAAGCTGCTGAAATTTTTACATACTTAGACTCTGAACATCAAGAATATATTATTGAAGCTTTCACAAATACTGAGATACAAGAAATCCTAGATGAACTTTATACTGATGACATTATTGATTTAATTGATGAAATGCCAAGTGAAGTTGTTAAAAAGATTTTAAAAGCTACTACAAAAGATGTAAGAAAAGAATTAAATAATATTCTTAAATATAAAGAACATACAGCTGGAGCTATAATGAGTATTAATTTTACTGAATTAAAAGAAGATAATACTGTTGAAATGGCCATTAAAGCAATTAAACGTCGTCATGAAGACTATGATGAGATAGATGACTTGTACATTATTGATGAACAAAATAAATTATTAGGGTGAATTGAGTTAAAACAATTATTAATAAATACACCAAAAACAAAGCTTGGAAAAATAATGAATTCAAAAATTGTTAATGTTAATGTTGAAATGGATCAAGAAGAAGTAGCAAACTATTTTAAACGTTATGATATTAATACTTTACCTGTTGTAAATAAAAATCAACAATTGGTAGGTATTATAACAGTTGATGATGTTATTGATGTATTAGTGGAAGAATCAACTGAAGACATTCAGAATTTTGCAGGAATTGATGCTGATAATGTTGAATCAGATTATTTTGAAACAAGTATTTTTAAAATGTACAAATCAAGAGTTATTTGATTATCAATTTTATTGTTAATTGGAGTCATTACACATGCAATAATGTTGTTAATGTTTAACTTAGTACCGTCTTTAAAAGTTTTACCTTCAGGAAAAGAAATGATAATGATGATTCCTATATTAATTGTTTTAGCAGGAGTTTCAGGAAATATTGCTAATCAATCATCTCTAATGATGATTAGGTCGTTAGCTTTAAATCAAGTGCATAAAAAAGAAATTAAAACAATATTAGTTAAAGAATTAGTTGTAGGATTTTTATTAGGAATATCATTAGCATTTATAAATGTTATTAGATTATTAATAATCTATGCTATTGAAAGTGGTGGAGTAATAAATAATAGTGAATGAATGGTTATTTTATTTTCGACATTGGGAATATTAGTCGTTGTTATGTTAGCTAATTTACTTGGCATTTTGCTACCACTAATATTGAAAAAAGTGAAAAAGGACCCAACAATAGCGTCATCACCATTAATAACTAGTTTAGTTGATATATTATGTGTGCTTGTATTTATTGGTTTTGCACTAATTATAGTTTAGGAGAAAATATGAGATTAAGAAATAAACCTTGAGTAAAGGAATATTTAGAAAAAAATAGTAAATATTTAATTACATGAGATAAAAAAACAAAAATTAATTTAGCTGATTTATTTGAAATTAAAGAACAACCTGTATACTTAGAAATTGGCTGTGGGAAAGGTAATTTTATAACTAATCATGCATTAAAAGAAAAAAACATTAATTTTATTGGAATGGAAAAAGAAGAAACAGTAGTTGGAGTAGCTCTTAAAAAAACTTTAGCTGAGTTTAAACAAAGTCATCAAGAGGTAAAAAATTTAAAGTATTTTAATGATTTTGCTGAGGATTTGTCTGATATATTTGCAACTTCTTCGATTGATAAAATTTATTTAAATTTTTCTGATCCATGACCAAAGGCAAGACATGCTAAAAAAAGACTTACTTACAAAACATTTTTGGATATCTACGCAAATATAATAAAATCTAATGGTATTTTAGAGTTTAAAACTGATAATGATGGGTTATTTGCATTTTCCCTAGAACAAATTGATGAAAATAAAAATTGAGAACTAATTTATCAAACAACTGATTTATATTCAGATAAAGCTGCATTGATAAATAACATTCCAACAGAGTATGAAACAAAGTTTCACACTGCTGGAAAAAACATTAATAAATTAATTATTAAAAAAACTTTTTAGTAAACTTGGAGAAATCCAAGTTTTTTTATTAATAATAAGAGAGGTGATTTAATGATTAACGTAATATTTATATTTTTATATTCATTTTTTGGTTTTAATCAAATAAGATTATCTACTGATAATATGCTGAATTACAATGTTAAAAGAACAATTGATAAAGAAATAAAATACCCAACAAAAATTTACTCCACTAATGTAAATTTTATTCAAAATTTGTCTAAGGATGGTCATTTATGAAAATCGAATTATGATTATAGTTTTACCGTTAATTTAACTGATTTTAATAAGTATTCATTTGAACATTTTAATATAAAATTGAATTTTGAAGTTATTGAACGCATTGTAGATAAAAACAATTTTACTCACTCTATAAAAAACAATGTAGAACTGAGTTTGTATGAAGAAATAGTTTCAAAAACAGTAATTAATCAGTATTCGCTTGAAGAAATAAAGAGCAATAAAATAATAAGTTTTCAAAGCTTATCAGTTGCTCATTTGAGAAAAGAAGATGATTATAAATTGAAAGTTTTAATTACAAATAACCATGCAGAAAATCAAAATTTTAAAAATATTAATTTATTTAATGAAAGAGTATTTAATATAAACAAAATAAAAATATCATTAATTCCAAAAATAAATTATGAAAGAATAGAAAAAGAGGTTATAAAAATAGAATATGATCCTACAAAAGCAGGAATTAAAGTTCAAGAAATAAATGATCTTTTAAATTATGAATTAGTAAAATTGTTAGACAAAGCAAAAATAAATTCGAATGTATTTTATTATCTTTTTTCAGGAATTAATTTAACAAATGAAAATTTTTCAATTCTTTCATCAATTAGTAATGATTTAAGTTATGAATTCAACGTTGAATGCACAAAAAGCTATTTTGTTGAAAAAGATTCATTTTTAAAAACACTTTCACCTCCTTTGATAAAAATTAAATTTGTCCAAAAATTTAACATTAAAAATGTAGGTTTTAAAAAAAATATATATGTTGAAGATTATTCAATGGTAAATAAGGAGTTTATAATTTCAAATTTTTATTCTCATTCATTTTTGTTTGATGAAATTGTTACATTAAGCAAAATTAATAATCAAAAATGAAAAATAAAAGTAAATCAAAATTACGAAAATTATGTATCAGGTGAAGTTGATATTGATGTAATCTTAATTTCAAATAACTGAAACGATGAATCAAATAAAGAAGATATAGATTCTGAAAATCCTTCATTAATTGATGGTGAAGAAAGTAATGATGATCCTGAGTTTAAAATTAATAAACAAAGTAAGTACTTAAAATCTATTATTTTATTTTTAATAAGCATACTTATGTTTAGTTTAATTTTGTTACCAGAATTATTTAAAAAACTAAAAAAGAAATATTGAAAAAATGATAAAATATAAAAAGAAAAAGCTGAGGACTGTTTGTATGAGATATAAAATCCAATCATTAACAGATATAGGTAGAGTAAGAAAATCAAATCAGGATTTTTTAGGATACACTGAAAACAACGAAGGTTGTCTTTTTACTATAGTTTGTGATGGTATGGGTGGCCATGCTCATGGTGAATTAGCTTCTAAAATAGCTGTTCAAACATTTATTAGATTATTTGAAAAGTCTACTTTTTTAGATAAAGATGATAATCAAATCAATCAATGATTAAGAGAATCAGTAAAGCAAATTATCCAAGAAATGAAAGATCATGTTGAGGTATTTTATGAAACACATGATATGGGTACAACTTTGACAGCTGTGCTATTTGTAGGCAAAAAAGCATTTGTGGTTAATATCGGTGATTCTAGAACATATAGAATGAAAGATGGTAAATTAAATCAAATAACAGTTGATCAAAACTTGTGAAATGATACAGAAAATAGAGAAAAAAGAAAAGAAGAAATTAAAGGGTACTTAGGTCCTAAGTTTAACGAAATGACATATTGAAAAGTCTTAACTAGTGCATTAGGACCAAATAAAAATACAAAAATTGATACTTATTTACTAACTGATAATGTTGGAACTTTTGTTTTAACAACTGATGGTGTGCATGATTATATTGATGCTGAAACTTTTGCTGAAATATTAAACTCAAAAAGAAGACTAAAAACTAAAGCAAAAGAAATGATTGAGTTTGCTATGAATAACTTTTCAACTGATAATTTATCATTATTGATAGTAGAAATGATGGGTGAATAGCTATGGCAGAAAATAATCTAAAATATACAAGAATTGATGAAATCCCAACTGATTATTTTGCAAATAAAAAAATAAGTGGTAACTATTTGTTAATAAGTGAAATAGGTAGAGGAACTTTTGGGTTAGTTTATAAAGCAAAAGATTTAAGCAATCCTAGTTATTCTAATGAAAATTTTCTTGCTGTTAAATTAATGTTTGTTCCAAATATTAAAAATGAAAATGATAGATTAAGAGAACAAGAAATTAGAGATGAAATTAAGAAATATTCAACACAAATTTTTAATCCAAGAGTTGTTAAAATTCAAGATTATCTTCAATGAGAAAATTTTTTATTAATTGTCATGGAATATGTTGATGGTCAATCATTACAAGAAATGTTAAAAGAAAAAGATGGTACTTTAACTTTCGAAGAAATTGTATATTACTTTAGTGAAATAGCTTTGGGATTACAGGGAGTTCATGACATGAACATGATTCACCGTGATATTAAACCTGGAAATATTCTATTATCAAAGGATAAGAAAATTAAAATAACTGATTTTGGTATTTCACATGTTAAAGGATTTGTTTATGAGGGTGGAAATGCTAAGAGAACATTAAAACCTTCATCTCCTGGAACCCCAAGATTTGCTTCTCCAGAACAATACATTGAATCAGACAGTTCAAATGAAGATAAAATATCATTTCAATCAGATATTTATTCATTGGGAGTAATGATGTACGAAGCAACAACTGGGGTAGAGCTCATTAAAGTTAACGATCCTAGATTATTTAGACCCTCTAATGATAAAGATAAAAAAGATAGAAATTCATATCTTTTGGATCAAAGTCTTGTCGCTGAAGTAATTTTGCCTTCAACCATAAATCCCGCAATTGATAAAGCACTGGAGAATATAATTATGAAATGTCTTGAAAAAAATGTTGCTGACAGATACAAAACAGCAAGTGAAGTTGCTAAAGATTTAAAAGCAATTGGTAAAGGCGAAAAAATAGTTTTTAAAAAAATAAAAAATGAATCATATAAAAGTGATACTATAAAAAAACTTGAAAATGAGAACAAAAAATTTAAAACATTTATTCAAAGTTTTATCAATGCTAGGGTTGTTCCAATAATAGCATGTATTTTTATGATTTTAATTTTATTTATGCTTGTTTTAATTTGATAGGAGGTAAAAAGAATGAATGGAAAAATAATTCAAATAGATAGTAACATAAGCTTTGTTTTGACAGAAGATAAAAAGATTTATGAAGTTTTTATAAAAGGAAATGTTAAAAAAGAAATTAAGCCTTTAGTTGGCGACGATGTTGAATTTAATTTTATTGAAGATTTTAAAGGCAATATAACAAAAATAATGCCTAGAAAGAACGAAATCTATAGACCACGAATTGCTAATGTTGATCAAGTAATTATTGTTACTTCTTTGTTTGAACCATTATTTGCTTCTTATATACTAAATAAATACATATTTATGATTGAGACAAAAAAAATAAAACCAATTCTTCTTTTTACAAAAAACGAGTTATTAGTTAAAACAAAATATTATGATGAAGTAATTAAAAAAGTTAATTCATATAAAAAAATAGGATATGAAGTTTTTATACTTGATAATATTGAGAACAAAAATTATACTAATGAAATAGCGAATTTAAAAAATAAATTAGTTGATAAAGTCTCTTTTTTTACTGGTCAAACCGGTGCTGGAAAATCAACAACACTTAATAATTATTTAGTAGATAAGCAAATTAAAACTAATGAAATATCACTTAAGTTAAATAGAGGAAAGCACACAACTACAAACGTGAAAATTTATAGTTTGCCAGATAATATTTTAATTGCAGATACACCGGGTTTTTCAAGTTTTGAACTAGTTAATCTTGAAATAGATGATGTATTGAGAACTTCAAAAATTTTAAATAATTTTAACAGTAATTGTAAATTTATAGATTGCATTCATATTCACGAACAAAAATGTGGGGTTAAAGAAGCTGTTCAAACTAATGAAATACCAGTTTTTATTTACGAAGATTATAAAAAAATTTATGAGGAAATATCAAACAGGAAGGTTAGATACTAATGAAAAAAATAATTATAGCACCAAGTTTTTTATCAGCTAATTTTGCAGATTTAAAAAATGAAATTAGCAGATGTCAAGAAGCAAAAATAGAGTGAATTCATTATGATGTTATGGATTATGATTTTGTTCCTAATCTAACTTTTGGTTCAAAAATTTTAAAGGATATTGTTAATTCAAGTGAATTTAAAGTTGATATTCATTTTATGGTTAAGGTAAAGACAAAAAAGTTTGAAGATTTTTTTGCAGAATATATAAAATGCAATCCTTCAATGATGACTATGCATATTGAGGCAATGTCAAAAAAAGAAACTAAAAAGTTTTATGAATTATGTAAACAAAATAAAATAATGTTTAGTTTAGCTGTTTCACCTAAAACTGATATACATATTTTAGATGAATGATTAGATAAAGTAGATAACGTTTTGATTATGAGTGTTGAACCAGGCTTTGGTGGTCAATCATTTATTCCTGAAGTATTAACAAAAGTTGAATACTTATCTAAATTACAAAAAGTTAATAAATATAACTATACAATAGAAATTGATGGTGGAATAAATGAGGAAACAAGTAAAAAAGCAGTTAAAGCAGGGGTCCAAATGATGGTAGCAGGAAGTTACTTATTTGAAAGCAATAATTTTTCAGAGAAAGTTAAAACTTTAAAACATGATTAAAAATATTTTAATTGTTACTGCTAAAACTAAAATTGATTTAAGTTTATTTAATAATAATGAAACTTACATTATAGGTGTTGAGCGTGGATGTTTAGACTTGATTGAAAAAAATATAAAAATTGATTTAGCTATTTCAGATTTTGATCATGTATTAGAAGAAGAATTAGAATTGATTAAATCATATGCAAAATTAATTGAGATATTGTCTAGTGAAAAAGATTTATTAGATGGGGAAATGGCTATAATAGAAGCAAAAAAAATAGCAAAAAATGCTAATATAATGTTTATAGCTAATCCAACTAAAAGATATGATATGAATTTTTCAATTTTAAACCTAGTATTTAAGTACGGTGTAAAATTAATTAATGATGAAAGTGTAATATTTAAAATTCAAGCAGGTTTGACTGAACTAGAATTTAGTAATTTTCAGGTTTATACATATATAAGTTTCTTTTCAAAAGTGGATACAATTATAAGCATAGAAAACTTAAAGTATGAATGTAAAAATTTTGAGTTAAAAGCCTGAGAAAATAGTTGTATATCAAATGCCTTATTGCTAAATAAGAATCCAATAATTCAAAGTAATGATGAAGTTATATGTATAGTAACAAAATAAAAAAAGGAATTAAATTTCTATAAATTAAAATTGGAAGTGCAACACTTCTAACCGAATGTCTCATAAAATTCCTGAGCTGATTTATAGTTCAGAATTTTACGAGGCATTTTATTTATTTCATTTAATATTTCTATTATATTATCATCTTTTAAATTTGTAAAATTAGTTTTCTTAGGTAAATATCTTCTAATCAAACCATTAAAATTTTCATTAGTTCCTTTTTCACAAGAAGCGTAGGTATTACATGTATAAAGTGGTACGTTTAATTCTTGTGTGACTTCATGTAAAAGATTAAATTCCATACCATTATCTTTAGTAATAGATTTAATATTTAAATTTTCTTTTCCAATTAATTCTTTTAATTTTTCATTTGTATGTTTCATAGTTTTATTTTCTAATTTAATTGCAAAACCTTTTCTGGTAACTCTTTCAACTAGTGTCATTATGGCTTTTGAACTATTGCCAGATCTAACAATTAAATCAATTTCAAAATGACCAATGTCTTTTCTTTGATTAATATTTTTAGGTCTATAAGTAATTGGAATGGAATTCATTTTTGATATTTCTCATAGATAATGCTTATATTTACTAGACTTTTTTCATCAAAACCTAGGTCTCAATAAATCTTTTGATTTAATTTTTATTTGCTTATTCTTAATTCAATTGTAAACAGTTTGGGTTGTTGGTGTTTTAATCCCAAGTTCTTTGGCTTTAAAAACACAAACATCAATGCTAAAACTTTTTGGATTAAAATTAACATAAAGAAATCTCAAGAATTCATTATATTTACTTATTTTATTTTGATGAGATAAGGTATTATTAATATCTCTAGTAAATTGTGAATCCTTGGCTTTATAAATCATAGCTGCTTTATTTCTTTTAATTTCTCTGTAAATAGTTGATCTATTTCTATTTAATTCTTTAGCTATAAAAGAAACAGATTTATTTTGAACATTTAATAGATATTCAATTAATGTTCTTTCTTTTAAAGATATTTGTTTATAATTATTCATGGTAACTCCTTTGGGCTTTGATCGGTCAGGAGTTGCTTTTTTGTATCAAAAAAACTGCAATTCCTATGAGATTATTTTCTCATAAGTGTTGCAGTTCCAATTTTAATTCGTAGAATTAAATTTCCTTTTTTTCTTGCAATTTTATTCTCTTTTCAGCTGCTTTAAGATTTAATTTAGCTTTTTTAAGTCTAATTTTTGCATTTCTAATTTTTGCTTTAAAAGTGATTTTTTCGAATTCATTTTTATTGTTTTTCATTTCTTTTTTTCTTTGATCTAATTCAAGCTTAGCAACGTTAACTTCAGCTTTTGCTAATTTTAACTCACTAAGTGATCTTTCATGAATTTCATGTGAATTAAAAAAACTAGTATAATCAATTGTCATTTCATCAGTTGAATGAGTATTTTCTCTATTGTCATATATTTTAGCTACTAATTTATGTTCCCTAGCTAATTTTTTAGCTTCTGAAATTGCATCTTCTTTTTCCTTAAAAGAACCTAATTCATCTTTTGTTACAATTACTTCTTTTTCAGTTTTAACAATCTTTCATGGCATAGCTGATCACTCTTTTCTTTTATAATTATATTATAAAATATTTAGTAATGTAAGGTGAACAAAAAAAGGCAATTTTAGCCCTTAATTGTAATTTAAATGGTGCCTCCTATCGGGGTCGAACCGATACGAGTTTCCTCGTCAGATTTTGAGTCTGATGCGTCTGCCAATTCCGCCAAGGAGGCATATAACAATTATAATACTTTTTTTGGTAAAATATTTCTAATGAAAGAGGTATTATGAAAAAACAAATCAATAAAATACTAATATTCAATATTTTAAATATAATATTTACAGTTTTATTTAGTTTAATAATTGTTGTCGCAATAATGATTGTTTGTATATCACTAGGTCAAACAAATGTTGCTATATTAGCAATTCTACCAATTTTTTCCATCATTTCAATTAGTATTTTTTATTTAATATCATTTAAAAAAAGAAAAATTGGAGTAACAAATTTATTATTTTTTATGTGCTCATTAAATATTTTTTCATTATTGATAAGTTATAAAATAATTTCTGAATTATTAACTTTAGACATTTTAAAAAATCAAAGTGATGATAAAATATTTGAAGAAAAAAACAATTTAATGGCAAGCTGAGAAATTAAGCTTGAAAAGGAAAAAATAAATAAAAAATTAGCAAAACTAAATTCTAATTTAGAATCCAAAAAAATGTCTAATAAAACTATTCAACAAAAAACAGAAGAAAGAAAAAGGGAAATTTATAAAAGTTACACTAAGTTTGTTTATTATAAAATTTTGAAAAAAAATATTAATGAAAAAAATACTTTTAAATTAATTACTTTAACATCAGATGCATTAATAAATTTTGAATACGTTGACCTGTACTTAAAGCAAGAAAAGTTAATTAAAGAATTAGAGATATTTAATTGAACAAAAGTTCAAATTGATGAAATAATAAAACAAAATGACATTGATCAAATAATTGCAACATTTAAAGAAAATAGAAAAGATTATTAGAAAAAACACATGCAATTAAGCATGTATAAATTAAAATTGGAAGTGCAACACTTCTAACCGAATGTCTCATAAAATTCCTGAGCTGATTTATAGTTCAGAATTTTACGAGGCATTTTATTTATTTCATTTAATATTTCTATTATATTATCATCTTTTAAATTTGTAAAATTAGTTTTCTTAGGTAAATATCTTCTAATCAAACCATTAAAATTTTCATTAGTTCCTTTTTCACAAGAAGCGTAGGTATTACATGTATAAAGTGGTACGTTTAATTCTTGTGTGACTTCATGTAAAAGATTAAATTCCATACCATTATCTTTAGTAATAGATTTAATATTTAAATTTTCTTTTGCAATTAATTCTTTTAATTTTTCTTTTGTATGTTTCATAGTTTTATTTTCTAATTTAATTGCAAAACCTTTTCTGGTAACTCTTTCAACTAGTGTCATTATGGCTTTTGAACTATTGCCAGAACTAACAATTAAATCAATTTCAAAATGACCAATGTCTTTTCTTTGATTAATATTTTTAGGTCTATAAGTAATTGGAATGGAATTCATTTTTGATATTTCTCATAGATAATGCTTATATTTACTAGACTTTTTTCATCAAAACCTAGGTCTCAATAAATCTTTTGATTTAATTTTTATTTGCTTATTCTTAATTCAATTGTAAACAGTTTGGGTTGTTGGTGTTTTAATCCCAAGTTCTTTGGCTTTAAAAACACAAACATCAATGCTAAAACTTTTTGGATTAAAATTAACATAAAGAAATCTCAAGAATTCATTATATTTACTTATTTTATTTTGATGAGATAAGGTATTATTAATATCTCTAGTAAATTGTGAATCCTTGGCTTTATAAATTATAGCTGCTTTATTTCTTTTAATTTCTCTGTAAATAGTTGATCTATTTCTATTTAATTCTTTAGCTATAAAAGAAACAGATTTATTTTGAACATTTAATAGATATTCAATTAATGTTCTTTCTTTTAAAGATATTTGTTTATAATTATTCATGGTAACTCCTTTGGGCTTTGATCGGTCAGGAGTTGCTTTTTTGTATCAAAAAAACTGCAATTCCTATGAGATTATTTTCTCATAAGTGTTGCAGTTCCAATTTTAATTCGTACATGCAATTAAGCATGTGTTTTTTATTAAGCAACAACTACGTTTTGTTTTTTTAAAGTTCTTAAAGTTCTTGCTGAAACTTTGATAGTAAATACATTACCGTTTTCGTCCATAACTTTAACTTTTTGTAAGTTTAAATTTCATTTTCTCTTTGTTGCATTTAAAGCGTGTGATCTTGAATTACCAGATAACGCACTTTTACCAGTTAACATATCTTTTCTTGCCATCTCATTTCACCTCTGTCTATAGTTAAGATTAATAACACTAAAAAAATAATACTAAAAATAAAGAGATAATACAACATATATAAATAAAATTTTGCTTTTTTGCCCAACTTTTATATAATATTGTTAAAATAATATAAGTGAAAGTAAGGTGATTTTGTGAACACAATAGACAAATCAGTAATTAAAGTAATTAAAGATGCTATAGTAACTGTTCCTGGTGTAGTTTCATTTTCTAATTTTAATGCAGATTCTTATGAAGAAATTGCAACAAATGATATCAACAATGCTATTGAGTTTACAAATACAGACAACATAACTCGTTTTAGAATACATGTTATAATATTATCTGGTGTTAATATTAAAGACGTTATAAAAGAAATTCAAATAAGAGTGAAATATGAGCTAGAAAAAATTTCAAAATTTACCATGAAATACATGGTAGATGTTGTGGTAGATGATTTAGCTTAAAAGCAAAGTAATAGGTGAAGGAAAAAAATGGAAAAATTAATTTTAATAAAAGACTCGATGACGAGTGCTGTGAACAATTTATATAATAACTATCCACATATTGATAAGTTAAATGTTTTCCCTGTTCCAGATGGTGATACAGGAACTAACATGAATTTAACTGCTACAAATGGATATAATGATGTTAAAGATGTCGAATTTAAAACAATTGGTGAATTTTTAAATGCATTTTCTAGAGGTTTAATTATGGGAGCTAGAGGTAACTCTGGTGTTATTTTTTCTCAAATTATTAAAGGTTTAGCAAAAGGAATGAATGATGCTACTGAATTGAACGCAGCAGAATGAAAAAGAGGATTTGCAGAATCTAAAATTATTGCTTATAGAGCAGTAATGAAACCTGTTGAAGGTACAATTCTAACAGTTATTAGAGAAGTTGCTGAACAATCTGCATTATTACCTGATGACATGGAAACTAAAGAATTTTGAAATAAAATAATTTTAATAGCTAATGAAGCATTAGAAAACACTCCTAACTTATTACAAGCACTTAAAGATGTTGGCGTTGTTGACTCTGGGGCATATGGATTGGTTAAATTTTTTGAAGGAATGAATTCAGTAATTCAGTCAAACGTAATTATTGCTAAAACAGACAAACTTGAGATTAACGAAGGTGGAAACATCGAAATGGAAATCGAAGCTGAATTTGGTTATTGTACTGAAGGTATTGTAATGTTAAATCAGGAATGAATTAACAAATTACAAACTAGTGCTATTAGAGATCAATTGCAAATTTATGGTAATACATCAATTGTAGTTGTTATTGATGAGGATATTTTAAAAGTACATACTCATGCTTTAAGCCCGGGTCAAGTTTTAATGTTTTTACAACAATATGGTGATTTTAAGACTATTAAAGTTGATAACATGAACTTGCAGGCTGATAAACAAGTTAAAGGTAATGAAACTTCTGGTTGACAAGAAACTACATCAATCAAACTTGAAAGAAAACTTAATAATGATTATGCAACCATTGCTGTTGTATCATCACAGGAAATGAAAAAATACTTTGAAAAAGAACTTGGTATTGATATAGCAATTGATGGTGGATCAAAGATGAATCCTTCAACAAATGATTTCTTAAAAGCTATTGAGGAAGTTGATGCAAAAGCTGTTTATTTGATGCCCAATAACGGTAATGTTTTATTAGCAGCAAAACAAGCCGAAAAAGAGGAAACTAAATCAAAAATTATTGTTATACCAACTAAAACTATACAACAAGGTATGACAGCAGCATTATCATTTGATCCATCTGCAACAACAGTAAAAAATACTAAAGCAATTACTTCAGCAATTAAAAATGTGATTTCTTTTCAAGTTTCACAGGCTGCAAAAGATTCAATTGTAAATGGAATTAAGATTAAAAAAGATCAACAAATGGCCATTGTTGATGGAAAAATTGTTGGAACAGCAAATGATATTGGTATTTTATTTGAAAAACAATTATCAAGATATATAACAAATAAGACTGAAATTATAACTATTTTCATTGGACAAGATGCTTCAGCAAAAAGTGTTAGTCAATTAAGAAAATTCTTAGATGAAAATTTTGATGTTGAATATGAGATTATCGAAGGTGGACAAAAAGTTTACAGTTTTATAATTGCAGTAGAATAATTTATTAAAACACCAATTTGGTGTTTTAATTTTATAAAATAAAGAAAAAGGTAGGTAATATAAATGTATAAAATAGCGTTTGATGTAATGGGGTCAGATAATGGTAGTGCAGTTGCTATTGAAGCTGCAAGCAAATTTATAAAAACAAGAAAAGATTTATATCTTATTTTTGTAGGTGATAAAGATCAAATAGAAACATCGCTAAAGAAATTTCCTATTGATGAAACAAGATATGAAATTTTGGCAACAAAAGAATTTATTGATATGAATGGTTCAATTATGGATATTAGAAGAAAAAAAGACTCTTCAATGGTAAGAGCTCTTGAAATATTAAAAGATAAAAAAGTTGATGCTATGATTACTGGTGGTAACTCAGCAGCTTTTATTGCTGGCTCACATTTTATTTTAGGAGAGTTGAACGGAATTTCAAGACCTGGTTTTATGCCAACACTTCCAACAGCAGTAAACAATAAATTGACTTTATTACTAGATGTAGGAGCAAACCTTGAAGCGGACGTTGAAGATATTATAGGATATGCTAAAATGGCAAATATATATGCTAAAAACGTTTTAAAAATTGCAAACCCTAGTATTGCACAATTAAATATAGGCGAAGAAAAATCAAAAGGTACTTTATTGCAAAAAGAAATTTATAAAGAATTAGAAACAGATGTAAACATAAACTTTTTTGGTAATCTTGAATCAAGAGATATTTTAGCTGGTAAAGTTGACATTATTGTTACTGATGGTTATACAGGAAATATGTGTTTAAAAGCATTTGAGGGAGCTTCAAAAATTTTAATGTCTGAAATTAAAGCTCAGTTATACAGAACAATTTTTACTAAACTAAAAGCATTAACACTGAAAAAATCATTTGACAATGTTTCAAAAAAATTTGATTACAAAAATCATTCTGGTGCTATTTTATTAGGTGTTGATGGCATTGCTTTTAAAGCACATGGATCAAGTGATGTTAAGTCATTTGAGGCAACATTAAGAATGACTTGTGATGCTGTTGAAAACGATGTATTAAATAAAATTAAAAAGGAATTAAAATAATATGACTATGCATGAATTTTTTGAAAATTTTGGTATAAAAATTAATGATTCAAAAACATTTAGCACTGCATTAACTCATAATTCATACGCAAACGAAACTAAAACTAAAGAAACATACCAAAGATTAGAATTTTTAGGTGATGCCGTACTTCAAATGTATGTGTCAAAATTTCTTTATTTAAATTTTTCTAATGCACCAGAAGGAAAGCTAACAAAAACAAGATCTGATATCGTTAGACAAGAAACATTAAGTGAAATTGCTAAAATGATTGATCTTGGTAAAATTATTAGATTAGGTCAAGGCGAAATAAAATCGAAGGGCTATGAAAAACCATCAATTTTATCTGATGTTTATGAAGCTGTAACAGCTGCTATATATTTAGATCAAACTGAAGAAGTTTTAATTAAATGAATTAAAGCAACAATATTTAAATATATTGAAAAAAATGACTATAAAGCATTAAACCATGACTATAAATCAGAACTTCAAGAAATTATTCAAGCAGAAATAAGAAGTGATTTAGAATATAAAGTTGAAGGTCAAATTCACATAGAAAAAGACAATAAAATACAATATACTGTAAGTGTTAATTTAGATGGGCAAAAGTACGGAGTAGGCATTGGTTTTTCTAAACAAGAAGCCTCTCAAAATGCAGCTAAAGATTGCTTAAAAAAGTTAAAAAAACCAACCAAATAATGTTTTAAAAGTGAGTATTTTACTTACTTTTTTTCATTTAAATTTTTGCTTTATACTTTGTATAAAGTTAAATAAAATCAACTATTTTCTTAGTTTTTTGGTATAATTTTATTAGTTATTATATTTAAACGAAGGAGTTAATAATTATGCTATTTTTAAAACAAATTAGAGCTGTTGGTTTTAAATCATTTGCTGAACCTACAACTTTAAACTTTACAAAGGAAATGATTGGTGTTGTTGGTCCAAATGGTTCAGGTAAATCAAACATTACAGATTCTATAAGATGAGCTTTAGGTGAACAATCAACTAAATCATTACGTGGTTCGAACATGGATGACATTGTTTTTTCAGGAAGTGCTGATAAACCAGCTGCTGACTTTGCTGAGGTAACATTGGTTTTTGATAATCAAAGAGATATTTTTTCTACTATTAAAACTGATGTTGTTGAAATAACAAGAAGATTTAATAAGAAAACTCGAGATAGTGACTTTTTCATTAATGGTGAAAAATGTAAATTAAGAGATATTCAAGATGTGGCATTAGAAACAGGATTAACTAAATCAAGTATTGCAATTATTTCACAAGGAACAATTTCAACATTTGCAGAGGCTAAACCTGATGCAAGAAGAGAAATCTTTGATGAAGCAGCTGGATTAGCAAAATACAAAAAAAGAAAATTAGAAGCTCTAAAACAATTAGCAAAAACAACTGAAAATTTAACTAGAATCAGTGATATTAAATTAACTCTAGAAAAAAGATTGCCAAGAGAAAAAGAAAAGGCTGAAAAAGCAGCTAAGTACAAAGATAAAATTGAAGAATTACAAAAAATTGAATTAACAATTTTAGCAAGTGATGCTTTAAGGTTTGAAACTGAATTATCTTCCTTAAGGGATAAAAGACGTCAATTAGATATTGAAGTTCAAAAATTAGCAAATGATATAAACTTATCACAAGATGAATTAGATGTAATGCTATCTAAAACTGGAGATGCGGATAAAGAAATAACTCAATTAAACTTGAACTTCCAAAGAATTGTTGAAAGAATAGCAAGTTTAAAAGCTCAAAAGCAACAAGTTGAAGCTAGAGAAAATTCAGAAAACATTAATCAAAATGTTGATGATATAAAAGCTAGAGCAATTAAAAAAGAATTTGACGAAAAATCAATTTCTTTCAATAGCGAAAAAGATCTTGTAGCCAATCTTGAAAAACAAGAATTGGACTTAAAAAGAAGATATGATGAAGTTAATGATCAATTTAGAACTTTTCATATGCAGTCACAAGAAATTGAGTCAGAAAAAAATAAATTACAATATCGTTTAGAGGAATTAGAACATAAACAGAGCACTAATAGTTTAAATCCTATGTCAGGTGCTAAAGCAATTATTGATAATGCAAAAAGATTATCAGGAGTTGTTGGCACTGTTGGTTCATTGATTGATGTTAAAGAAGAACATCAAATAGCAATTTCTTTAATTACAGGTAATCATTTGCAATCTGTAGTTTTCAAAACAAGTGATGATGCTAAAAAGGGAATTGAATTTTTAAAAAATCAAAGATTAGGTAGAGTTAATGCATTACCTATTGATACGTTAAATCCTTCATCTATAGCGGGGCCTCAAAGAGACATCATTAAAAGAGCTCCAGGATTTGTCGGTTTTGCGAATGAATTAGTTGAAATTGAAAAAGAATGCCAAGTTGTTTTAGATTATATTTATGGAACAACAATTGTTACTAGAAATTTTGATGATGCTACTAGACTTGGTAAAAGTATTAACTTCCGTTATGGAATAGTTTCATTAGATGGACAAAGAGTGCTACCAAGAGGAGCTATGAGCGGTGGTTCAGTTAATAAAGCTTCAAATATTTTTGCTGCTAAAAAAATTGACGAATCATTTGACCCAGAGTCAATTAAAACAAAAATTATAACTTTAGATAAAATTTTTAATGAAAAACAAAAAACTTTTAATGATTTAAAAGAAGTTAGAGAAAAATTAATTGATGATATTAATCAAGCTGCTTCTAATATTAGAATTGGTAAAAACTCAATTAATATTCTTGATTCTTCATTAATTGAATTATCAGATAACTATAAAATTTTAACAGGTAAAGATTTATTAAATAGCCAAGTTGCTTCATCATTTGATGAATCAGAATCAATTAGATTAGCTAGAGAAATCGCTAAACTTGAAGCTGAAAGAAATGAAATTTCAATTAAAGTTAATGGTTTGTCAGAATCTAAAACTAAGACTACTGATCGTCAGCATGAGTTAAATAAAGAAAATAGAGAAAAGCGTGAAATACTAAATAATTGAAAAGATGAATTAGCAAATGTTAAATCAGACTTAACAATTCTAGAATCAACCAATATTCAAATCTTGAAAAGACTATCTGAAGGATACAACTTATCACTTGATGCAATTAGAGAAATGCATTTTGATGAAATTGAAAATCCAGAAGAAACAAGAACTAGAATTCAAGAATTAACTATTGAATTAAAATCAATTGGAGAGGTTTCAATGGATGCAATTCAAGAGTATGAAGAAACTAAAAAAGAATATGAGTATTATGTTGCGAATTTAAATGAAGTTCAAGAATCAGCTGATAAATTGAATGAAATTATTTTAAACATTGATATTGAAATGAAAACTCAATTTAAACGTATTGTTGATGATGTTAATGCAGCATTACCAGAAGCATTCCAAAAATTATTTAATGGTGGAACTGCACGTTTAATTTACACAAATCCAGAAGATATTTTAGAAACTGGAATTGACATTGAAGTTAATCCTCCAGGTAAAAAAATTACAAACTTAAACTTATTAAGCGGGGGAGAAAAATCATTGGTTGCATTATCAGTATTATTCTCAATTTTAAAAGTAAGACCTTTACCACTAGTTATTTTAGATGAAGCAGAAGCTCCATTAGATCCAGCAAACGTAACAAGATTTGCTCGATATGTAAGAGATTTTGTTGAGAATACTCAATTTATTATAGTGACTCACCGTGAAGGTACAATGGAAAATTGTGATATTTTATATGGTGTAACTATGGAGACAAAAGGAATTACAAAAATAGTGCAGTTAGCTTTAGATATTGACAAAATTAAAAAATTAATTAATAAAAACAAAGAATAATGTTAAAAAGTTGCATTTAGTTGCAATTTTTTATTTGATTATTTTCCTTTAATCTATGATTAAAGAAAGAATTAAAAGACCTTATTTTTTTAAAAATTAAAACTAAAATTGGTATAATAATATTAATTATTTCTAAATAGGAGAAAAACATGAATAAGAAATTCTTTTTAGTAATGGTTATAGTTGTTGGAACTATCATAGGTCTATGATCATGGACTTTAGTGGCGCCAAACAATTCAATAAGCATTGGTGGTAGTGCCAGTGTTCAACCGTTATTAAAAAAACTTACTGATAAATATAAAACTGAAGATGGTAAAAAATTTGTTTATTCAGCAACAGGTTCAGGAGCTGGGGTTACCAATGTTCAAGAAGGCGTATACGAAATAGGGTTTATTTCAAAGAAAGTTAGCCCAACTGATTGAGATGAAAAAAAAGGTTTTGAAATGCCTATTAATGAAAATGAGGCCTTATTTAAAGAACTAAAGGATGAGGATATTAATAATAAAGACTGATATTGAGAACAACTTCAAAAACAAGAAGGAATTGAAGATACCTATCGCTCAATAGAATTTGCAGATGATTCCATTGTCTTTGTTTATAATGACAAAGGTACTGGGTTTGATAAATTTTTAGAACAATCAGAATTAAAGTATTTTGCTTTTGAAGTTAATGAAGAAGGGAATATAAAAGAAGATAAAGAAAATTCAAGAACTAATGCAAGTCATCAAATTCTTAAAGCAATTTATTCACCAGATTCTCAAAACAATTTAATTACATGAAATGATTTAGCTGTAATGATTGCAACCTTATTTTCTGGAGAAGACAAAACTGTAATAGATAAAAATATTGCATTAGCAAATTCTTTAGTTTCAAATAAAGTAAAAGTAACTCCTTATTCATCAACAAGCGGTTCAGGTACAAGGTCATCTTTTAATAATTTAACTGGTATTGAACCAGGCAATGCAGTAAAAGAATATGGAGCAAATGGAACAATATATGGACAGATTGAAAAATCTCCGGGATCTATAGGATTTGTGTCAATGTTATATGGTGCATCGGATTCTAAAAATGTTAAATCTGTAAAAATAACTCAAAATGATAATATTTGAGATCCAAGTAGTAAAGATCCAAACCAAGATTTATCCACTTACCCCTTAACAAGGCCCTTTATAGCAATATTTAAATACAACACGGATAATGAAGAAAAGTTACACCAAATTGTTAATTTCTTGTTCTGAATGGCAACAAGTAAAGAAGTAGAAAAATTCTATTCATCTTTAGGATTGTCACAAGTTGTGCTAAAGTAAAAATAATTTAAATTTAATAGAAAGGAGTTTTATGATTCTGAAAAAACAAAATAATGAAACTCAATTTAAAGCTAAAATTTTTAAACCAAAAGAAAATTTTAATGCAAAGCTTTTTAAAACTATTGTATATTCGCTTACATTTACTGTTTTATTAATTTTATTAATTTTAGTTACCTTTGTTATTATAAAATCAACTGATGTTTTTAAAGAGACAGGATTTTGAAATTTTATAACTGGTGCAAACTGAAAACCAGGTAAAAATGGTGAGTCAACTGCTAAATATGGGATAGGTTTAATTATTTTAATGACACTAATGCTTTTAGCAATATCAATGTTATTTGCTATCCCTTTAACAATATTTTCAACATTATTTATTTCTGAATATTTATCATTGAGCATGCAAAAAAAAGTGCTTACAGTTATTAAATTATTAGCGAGTGTTCCCTCAGTTGTTTTTGGTTTATTTGCTAGAGATCAAATTGGAGCATTATTTCAATTAATGGGAGCCCCTAATAATGATAACTTAATGGTTGCTGCTATGACAATGACATTTATGGCAGCCCCAACAATGATAAGTTTAAGTTATAATGCTGTGCAATCTGTTCCAGAAGGATATAGACTAGGAAGTTTAGGATTAGGTATTTCTAAAGAAAAAACAACATTTAAGATTATTAGAAAATCAGCTTCAGCAAAAATTATTTCAGCGATTATTCTAGGTATGGCAAGAGTTATTGGTGAAACAATGGCAATTATGATGATTGCAGGAAACTCAACTGGTGGTTTTATAACAAATAGTGGAATTAGTGGTTTCTTATTCTCATCAATTAGAACTTTAGCAGCAACAATTGGTCTTGAAATGACTGAAAATAGTGGATCTACTCATCAATCAGCTCTATATGCAATTGGTTTGATTCTATTTTTACTAGTGTTCATTATTAATATTGTTATTTTGTTTATGTCAAACGTAGATAATATTAAATACTCAAGAAGAATTAAAAGAGAAGAAAAATTAAACAGTAATTTAGCGAGAAAAGTTAAAACTCCTAAATATGTTTATGATAAAAAAATGTTAGGAATGATGGTTCATAATAGAACTGAAAATAAATTCTTTAAAAAGACATATTCAGCAATAATGTTAGTATTGATGTGAATATGTACAGCGATTATTATATCTTTTACTTTTTGAATTTTAGGTGATGTGCTTATTAAAGGGTTGATAGGATTATCAGATCCAATAGCATTTATCCATATGGATATAGAAAATAGAACAGGTGGAGGAATATTTGCAGCATTATTTACAACTATTTTGTTAGTTATATGTACTTTAATTTTTGCAATCCCTTTTGCTTTAGCAGCTGCCATTTATTTAAATGAGTATGCAAGAAAAACTTCAATGTTAACAAAAGCTTTTAGATTTTCAATTAACTTGCTAGCATCAACACCATCTATTGTTTTTGGTATATTTGGATTATCAATATTCATTGTTTTATTAGGGTTGCCATTCAGTATACTAGCAGCCGGGTTAACTATGACAATAGTTGTTTTGCCGATGTTGATTTCTAACTTTGAGGATGCACTACAACAAGTGCCACATCAATATCGTGAAGCAGGTTCAGCTTTGGGTTTAACAAAAATACAAACTTTATTTAAAATAATATTACCTAATGCAATGGAGGGTATTATTACAGGAATAATTTTAGCAATGGCTAAAATAATAGGCGAATCAGCACCAATTTATTTAACATTAGGAACTGATATTCAAATGCCTACGCAAGGGTTCTTGTCACAAGGAACAACTCTAACAACAGGGATTTATATGATGGTAGCAGAAGGAATTCCAGGACATGGTCAAGGAACAATTTACTTAATGGCATTAATTACAATTATTTTAATTATTGGATTAAATTTTACTTCAGGAAGACTTTCATCATTACTTGTGCAAAAATCAAAAGACTTAAAGGCTAAATCTAAAATCAAGCGTAAAGAATTTAAAGTTAAAACAAAGGCTAGAATTAAAAAGTTAAAACCGTCGTTTAAATTTAAATGAATGAAGTTGCAAAGTAAAATTAGAAAAGGTGAAATTCAAGTAACTTTCTTTAAAGAAGTTTCAACAAAAAATAAAGCATGAATAAAACGAAAAAAAGAGTATAGAAAATTAAAAAAAGGAGTTATAGATCATGAGTAGTATAAATAAAAGAGATGAAACTATAAAAGGTTTAGATTTAAATAAAAATACAAAAGAAGATAAACCCGCTAAGCTTCCTGCTTTATCAAAAAGAGCAGATGTTATTAAAGTATCTGATTTTAACTTCTTTTATAAAGGCAAAAAGCAAGCTTTATTTGATATAAATATGGATATTAAGGAAAACTCAATTACAACTTTTATAGGTCCATCAGGATGTGGTAAATCTACACTTTTAAGATCAATTAACAGAATGAATGATTTAATTAGTGGTTCAAGCATCGAAGGTTCTATTCAAGTTTTTGACGAAGAGATATATAAACAAGGAACAGACGTTTCAAAATTGAGAACTGAAGTTGGTATGGTATTTCAAAAAGCTAATCCATTTCCTTTGTCTATTTATGAAAATGTAATTTATGGTCCTAAAACTCAAGGTGTTAAAAGTAAAAAGGTTTTAGATCAAATTTGTGAAGATTCATTAAGAAAAGCAGCACTATGAGAAGAAGTTAAAGACAAGCTTGAGACACCAGCGCTTGGTCTTTCAGGTGGACAACAACAAAGGCTATGTATTGCTAGAGCCATTGCAATGCATCCAAAAATTTTATTGATGGATGAACCAACATCAGCTTTAGATCCTATTGCAACATTAAAAGTTGAAGAACTAGTTTTAGAACTTAAAAAAGAATATACTATTGTAATGGTTACTCACTCATTGCAACAAGCAACAAGAATAAGTGACATGACTGCATATTTCTTAAAAGGTGAGTTAATAGAGTATAATACAACTAAGAAAATATTTATTAGTCCAAAAGATTCAAGAACAGAAGATTATATTTCAGGAAGGTATGGTGATTAGCATATGTCATTAAATAAAATTTTAGATAACGATATTAAACAACTAAGAAACATGCTTGAAGATATGATAAGTGAAACTAAAGTTCAATTTGCTGAAACATTTGAGGTTATTACAAAAAATAATGTCGAAGGTGCAGCGTTGATTGTTGAGCACGATAAAATTATTAATGATAAGTTAAACGAATTTACATCAACTGCTCTTTGGAAAATTGCTAAACAACAATTAGTAGCTCGTGATTTAAGACTAGCAGTTGGAGGAATTTTATTAGCAAGGGAAATTGAAATAATAGCTGACTACTCTAAGAAAATATGTATTTTCTTTTCAAAATTTAAACCAACAAAAAAATATACGACATTAATACTTAATCTTTTTCAATTAGTTATTGATATGTTAGATAGTTTTTCAGAATTATTTTCAAATTTTGATACTAACTTAGTTAATAAAGTTGTGGAACTTGAATCTCAAATTAATAAGGAGTTTGAAGAGTTATATTCATATTTAGTAAAAGCACTTAAGAAAGCTGAAACTAATGAAGAAGTATTAGAAATTTCAGAAGCTATGAAACAAGCAAAAAATTTAGAAAGAGCTGGAGATCATTTATTAACAGTTCAAGAAATTGTTTCGTTTATTAGAACAGGAAGATTTGAAGAAACTTCAGAAATATATGACAATTTAAAAACAATGATGTAATAAATTAAATTCTGTTGAAACAGAATTTTTTTATTTTATTATAATTTGATAAAATAATAAATAGTAGATAGAGGTATAGTATGGGTTTTTGAAATAAGTTAAAAGAAAAAATATCAGGAAATCAATCAGATAAACAAGTTAGTGAAGAAAAAGTTGTTAAATCAGAAATTGTTATTGAAAAAAAACAACCAACAGAAAAAGAAATAGCTAAAAAACAAAAACAAAAAGCTAAAAAAGAAAAAGCAGAAAAAGCGATTGCAAAATCAGCTTTAGATTTTTCAAAAGACATTAAAAAACTATCTAAAAAATACAAAAAAATGGATGATGATTTTTTTGATGAACTTGAAGAAGTTTTAATTAAAACAGACATGGGAATGAAAATGGTCCTAAAAATTTCAAATAATATAAGAAGAAAAGTTAAAAATACATCTGAAGCAAATCAGTTTAGAGAAATCCTAGCTGAAGAAATATATGACATTTATACTGATGGTTCTAAAAAAGTTGAAGAGTTAAATTTTGAAGAAGGCAGATTAAATGTTTTTATGGTTATTGGTGTAAACGGAACTGGTAAAACAACTTCCTTATCAAAGATAGCAAATTATTATGCTGAGCAAAATAAAAAAGTTCTTATAGCAGCAGCTGATACATTTAGAGCAGGAGCAATTGAACAATTAGAAGAATGAGTTGATAAAAGACTTGATAATAAAGTTGATTTAGTTAAAGGAAAAAAACAAAATCAAGATCCTGCAAGTGTAGTATTTGATGCATTAGAAAAAGCAAAAGCAGAAAATTATGATTTATTACTAATAGATACAGCTGGTAGACTGCAAAATAAAGTTAATTTAATGAAAGAGTTAGAAAAAATGCATCAAATAGTTCATAAGTTTGAAAAAAAGGCTCCGCATGAACTACTACTAGTTATTGATGCTACAACAGGTCAAAATGGAGTTATGCAAGCACAAGAATTTAATGAAGTTGCAAATGTAACAGGTATTGTTCTAACAAAAATGGATGGAACAAGTAAAGGTGGAATAGCATTATCAATTAAAGACCAATTAAACATACCAGTTAAATTAGTTGGAGTTGGAGAACAAGTTGATGATATTGAAAAATTTGATGTTGATCAGTACGTTTATAGTTTAGTAGTTGGTTTTATGGAAGATAGAGAAGAAGATAATGAGTAAAATAACATTAGAAAAAACTTTAGAACTTTCTTCACTATTTTATTTGTATAAAAACATGCTAACTCAAAAACAAATTGAATATTTTGAATTATATTTTGAAGAAGATTTAAGTTTTCAAGAAATTGCTGATCAATTAGGAATATCTAAAGCAGCAGCGCATGATGCTATTAATAAAATTATTAAGTCACTAAATGATTTAGAAGATAAGTTAGCAATAAATAGTAAAAAAACAAAAATTGAAAAAATTATTGAAGAACATAAAGAATCTAATGTTGAAGAAGTTTTAAAAATTATAAAAGAAATAAAAGAGGTTATCTAATGAAAGTACTTATGATAGGAGATATATTTGCCAAACCTGGCAGAGAAATCTTTCAAAAAAATATTGAAAACTTAATTGATGATAACCAAATTGATTTTGTTGTTGTAAATGGAGAAAATACAACTCATGGTAAATCAATTTCTAAAGAACATTATCATTTTTATAAAAATAATCATGTAGATGTTATTACAAGTGGTAATCACATTTTTAAAAATCCAGAAGTACTTGAATACATTGATAGTAAACCTGATCTTTTAAAACCTTTAAACATGTATAAAACACCAGGTAATGGCTTTGTTATTATTGAAAAAAATAACAAAAAAATATGTGTTTTAAATTTAATCGGTAACAATTTTATGGATCCCTCAAATAGTGTTTATGAAACTATGGACGATTTTTTATCATTAGATTTAGATTATGATATCTTGTTAGTTGACTTTCATGCTGAAACAACAGCTGAAAAAATTGCATTTGCTTTAAACTATGATGGAATTATTACTGGCTTTGTTGGAACACATACTCATGTTCAAACAGCTGATGAAAGAATATTACCGAATGGAACTGCATTTATCACAGATTTAGGTATGAGTGGTGTAATTGATTCAGTAATTGGAATTGAAGCATATGATGCTATTTACAAACAAAAAACAGGTTTAGTTAGACGTTTCCAACCAGCAAAAGGAAAAGCAAAGTTGAATGGTGTAATCATTGAAATTGACGAAAAATCTAATAAAGCTACAAGCATTAAAAGAATAAGTATTTAAAAGCAAATTAATTGCTTTTTTTGTTTCAGATTTTAAAACGAATTTAGTATAATTTATATTGATATCGCAGAAGGGAAAAATGGAAAAATGAGAAAATTATTTACTAGCGAAAGTGTTTCAGAAGGACATCCAGACAAAATATGTGATCAGATATCTGATGCGATATTGGATGAAGTACTGAAACAAGACCCAAACGCTAAGGTAGCCTGCGAAACATTTGCTACCACAAACTATTTATTAATTGGCGGACAGATTACAACAATTGCTACTGTTGATTATGAAGAAATTGCACGTGATGTATTAAGAAAAATTGGATACAACAACGATGCTTATGGTATCAATGCTGACACTTGTGAAATTGATATCAAAATTGAACAACAATCAGCTGATATTGCCTTAGGAATCGATTTAGATACTGAAGTAATTGGAGCCGGTGACCAAGGAATTATGTTTGGATATGCTACAAATGAATCTAAAACTTTCTTACCATTAGCTATTACTATTTCGCATGAGTTAGTTTATTTAGCTTCTAAGTTAAGAAAAGAAGGAAAATTCAAATGAGCAAGACCTGACATGAAGTCTCAAGTAACAATTGATTACACTGATGACTCAAATCCCAAAATTGATACAATCTTGATGTCAATTCAACACGATGATGAAATGATTGAAGAAAAATTTAAAAACTTTATAAAAACAGAAATCATGGATGTTGTTGCTAAAGAGTTTAAATTAAACACTGATTTTAAAGTGCTAATCAATCCAACAGGTAGATTTGTTATTGGTGGACCTCAAGGAGATACTGGGTTAACAGGAAGAAAAATTATTGTTGATACATATGGAGGCTACTCACGTCATGGAGGAGGGGCTTTTTCAGGAAAAGATGCAACAAAAGTTGATAGAAGTGCTGCTTATATGGCGAGATATGCTGCTAAAAACTTAGTTGCTGCTGGTTTGGCTGATAAAATCGAAATTCAAGTTTCATACGCTATTGGTAAACCAGAGCCAGTTTCAATTTTTATTGAAACATTTGGGACAGAAAAAGTAGACAAAGAAATTATCACAAAAGCATTAAATGATAATTTTAATTTTTCAGTTAATGAAATTATTAAAAAATTAGATTTAAGAAAACCAACATTCTTGAAAACAGCAACTTATGGACATTTTGGAAAAGATGAATTAACATGAGAACAATTAGATAAAGTTGAGCAATTAAAAAAATAAAACAAATCACTTTTAAAAAGTGATTTTTTTGTTATAAAATAATAACTAATAAAAAAGGAGAAAAAAATGAACAAATTAATAAGCAATAATTTTTTTAAAATATTAGTTTTGTATTTTACAGTTTCGTTTTTTTTACCACAATTAGGATTTTTAGTACCTTTAATTGTAGTATCCTCACTTTTTTATTCAATTTTTAAAGTTTTTAAAGAAATTAAAATTAAGCCTAAATTCATAGGAATATTCTTTATTCTTTTCTTTCTTTGAACTTTATTTATTTTCTTTTTTGCAATTATAATTTCGTTTATTTTATTAAAAAATAATAGTATCTTATTAAACTTTAAATTATCATTAATAATATTTTGTTCACTAATAATAACATTTAATTTTAAACCGTTTATAAATATAACTACTTTAAATGAAGAAAATAACTTCAGTTTATATGTTTTTTTGCATCAGTTATTAAAAACATTAATATACTGGTGTTTCTGAGAAAAATTAATTGTTCTTAAAAAAATAATTTGATATAGACAAGATATTTCATCTATTTAAAATATCCTATTTTAATAAAAAAAAAAAAAAAATAGGAGGATTCTCATGAAAGAATTAATTAAAATAAACAACATAAAAAAAACAAATATTTTACAAGAAATAAATATAAGCATTTTTGAAAATGAATGTATTTCAATTATGGGTAATAGCGGAGTAGGTAAATCAACTCTTTTAAACATTTTATCAGGTATTGAAAAACCATCAGAAGGAAGCGTCATAATTGATGGCACTAATATATCAGAATTGAATGAACCTAAATTAACAAAATTTAGATCAAAACAAATATCATACATTTATCAAGATTATAAATTAATTGAATATTTAACAGTTGAACAAAATATAAAATTTGTTGAGAAAAATAATAAAAACATAATTAACGAAGAAAAATATCTAAATTTACTAAAAGAACTTGGATTAATTGAAAAAGAAAAGGTTATTGTGTCTAAACTGTCAGGTGGACAAAAGCAACGTGTAGCAATTGCAAGAGCATTACTTGGAAATTCAAAAATAATATTAGCAGATGAACCAACAGGAGCTCTTGACTTAATCAATACTAAAAAGGTATTAGAAGAATTAATAGTTAATAGTAAAAAAATGGGAAAAACTTTAATTATCGTTACCCATTCACCACAAGTTGGACTTGAAACAGAAAAGATTATTTTTATGAGTAACGGAAGAATAACAGAAGAAATTAAAACTGAAGAAATAACAATCGCTAAATTAGAAAAAAAATTACTTATTGAAAATGAATAATAGTGAAATATTTAAGCAATTAAAGTTTTATAAAAGCTATAACATTCCAATATTCATAACATTATTTTTATCATCAGTTTTTACTAATTCATCTTTATTTTTATTTATTTCTTCGCTTAAACATTTTGATAAGGATTCTAACATGTCTTTAATTTTTATTATCCTTTTTGGGTTATTGCTACTAATTTCAATATCAATGACTACATTAATAATAAGTATAAATTTTAATGTTAGAGAAAAAGATCTAATAAATAGAAGATTGATTGGATTGTCTTTTAAAAATTTATTTAAGAATTTATTGCATGAGCAACTAATCATAATGGTTCCAAGTTTTATTTTAGGATTTTGTTCTTCAATAGTCTTAAATAAATTGCTTGTAGCAAATTTAATTAAAAAAGCTATACTTCAACAAGGTTTTTCAATAAACTATACATTTTTAAATATAACTTTAGTACTTTTAATAAGTTTAGTAACTTTGTATGCAATTATTTATGCATCAACAAAAAAATACCAAAGAATTGAAGTAAGCAACAAAGATAATAAAAAGAAAATGATTAAAAATCAAATTATTAAAATTATTTTAGGATTTATGTTTATAATTTCGTATTTTCTACTAATTGTATTTAATAATACTGAAGTTCTATATTTATTTGGAGGAATATTCTTTATTATAGGGCTACATTTCTTATTAGAAATTATGATAACAGTGATTTGTAAAATGCTATTTCAAGTTTTTTCAGGTTCTTTTGTTTTTTCTAGTTCAATAAAAAATATGCAATATAATGCATCTCTAATAACTAAAATTATTTTAATGCTTGTTAACTCAATGATTTTTTTAAATTTTTCAATTAACGTAATAGGCAAAATGGGTGTTCAAAGTTATGAAATAAATTCTAATACTCAATATTTAAATGGTTTGATATTTTTAGGAGCATACTTAAACATTGTGTTTGTGAGTTTTACATTTATAATTATCATAAACGGTTTTTTAATGTATTTAAGAAGTCTTGAAAAAGAAAATTTAGTGCTAAGACAACTAGGTTTCACAAGAAAAAAAGTTTTTGTCAGAAATATCTTACAATTTATTATAATTTGATTTCTTTATGTAATATTAGCATTTACTACAACAGTTTTAATGTCATTAATTTGAAATGATAAAGCAGCTTTATCTAATGTTATATACTGAATTATTGAAATTTTTGTGGTTCTATTACTTATGTTGCTATTATGCTTAAGTAATTGATTTTTTAAAATTATTAAAAATAAATAATTTTTGACGTCTTAATTGACGTTTTTTTATTATAAAATAATAACTAATAAAAGGAGAGTTTATATGACAAAAATTAGACCACAAGATAATTTCTATGATTCAGTAAACAAAGAATGAATAGATAATAACCAATTACCAGATGGATATGCATCATGAGGTAGTTTTGAAATGCTACAAAAAAAATCAACAGATGATATCAAAGCAATAATTAATGAACTTGTTAGTGCAAAGAACTTAGATAGAGAAAGTCAAATGATTGCTAACTTGAGATCAAACTATTTGAATAATCAAGCAAGAAATGAGCAGGGAATTGATCAAATTAAGCCAATCTTAATTAAAATAAAAGAATTAGCTAATAAAAGTCAATTAACAACTTTATTTATTGAATTATTTAAGGGTTGAGGAATTTCTTTATTCCATTCAAAAGGAGTTGATTCAGATTTTAAAGATAGTAATCTAAGGGCATTAATGATTGATTCTATGGGATTAGGAATGTCTGATAGAGATTTTTATGAAACAACTCACCCAAGACATGAAGAAATTAAGAATGCTTATAAAAACTACATTGAAAATTTAGTTAAACTTTCAAAAGTAGAATTAAAGACTTCAGATATTTTTACTTTGATTTATAACTTTGAAGAAAAAATTTCAAAATCTATGTTTAAACAGGAAGAATTACGTGAACCAGAAAACATTTATAATGTTGTAACCATTCAAGATTTAAATACTATATGTCCAATTATTGACTGAACAGCATATCTAAATCAAACAGGATATGATAAGGCAAAAAAAATTATATTGATTGAACCTAAATATTTTGAAAAACTAAACGAAATGATTAATGAAATTAGTTTAGATGATTTAAAAGATATTATGATATATAAATTAACTAGTTCTTATTCTAAAATGTTAACAATTGATTTGTATGAAAATGCATTTAAATATGGATCAGTATTTAGTGGTGTTAAGAAAATGAAACCTATCGAAGATAGAGTTGTTGAATTTGTTGATGGCACACTTGGAGAATTAATTTCAAAAGAATATGTAAAACGTCATTTTTCAGAAGATGCAAAAAAAGATGTTTTAAAAATGGTTAATGATTTATTAAAAGTTTATGAAAATAGAATTAATGCATTAGATTGAATGTCAGAAGAAACAAAAATTAAAGCGATTGAAAAATTAAAGTCTTTTACTATTAAAATTGGTTACCCAGATAAATGAGAAGATTTAAGTGATGTTCAAATTCTTAGTTATGAAGAAGGCGGAAGTTTATTTGATAGCATGCAAAGCTTAGCAAAACACTACATTAACAAAGAATTAAAAGAAATCAATTTACCAGTTGATAAAACAAAATGATATATGAATGCTCAAACAGTTAATGCTTATTATAATCCAACGTCAAATGAAATTTGTTTCCCTGCAGGAATTTTGCAAAAACCATTTTATGATGTAAATCAATCACATGCTGCAAACCTTGGTGGAATTGGTGCTGTTATTGGTCACGAAGTAAGTCATGGTTTTGATGATGAAGGAAGTAAATTTGATAAAGATGGAAACTTCAAAAATTGATGAACTGAAACAGACAATGAGCAATATAAGTTAAGAACTCAAAGAGTAGTTGATCAGTATAATGAATATCAAATTAATGGTTCTAATGTTAATGGTAAATTAACACTTGGTGAAAATATTGGTGATTTAAGCGGAGTTGCTGCTGCTTTAGATATATGCAAAGCACAAAGTCCGGAAAACTTAAAAGATTTCTTTACAAACTATGCTTTAGTATGAAGAAGAAAAGCAACAGATGAGCAAAAAAACACAAGATTACTGGTTGATCCTCATTCGCCTGAAGAATTCAGATGTAATGGTGTATTGGTAAATATAAATGAATTCCACGAAGTTTATGAAACTAAACCTGGTGATGGTATGTATAAACCAAAAGAAGAAAGAACTAAAGTTTGATAATAAACTAATTAAACCATCTTAAAGATGGTTTTTTTCTTGTTTTAACTTATAATTTTATATAGAAGTAAGAGGTATATGATGCAAAAAGAAGTAAATATTATAGGAGCAGGATTGGCAGGTTGTGAAGCTGCTTATCTATTAGCTAATAATGGAGTGAAAGTCAATTTATTTGAAGTCAAATCTTTAATAAAAAATGATATTCAAAAAACTAATGACCTTGCAGAACTTGTTTGCTCAAATACTTTAAGAAGTAAATCTAAAAAAAATGCAGCTGGAATTTTAAAAAATGAAATGAGATTGTTAAACTCATTAGTTTTACAGGCAGCACTAGAAAATGAAATTCCCGGTGATGACGCTTTAAGTGTTGATCGATTTGGTTTTAGTAAATATATTACTGAGAAAATTAAAAATCATGAAAATATAACCTTAATTGAACAAGAAGTTTTTGAAATTGACTACACAAAAGTAACCATTATAGCTTCAGGGCCCTTAACAACAGAAAAATTAGGTAAAAATATTGAATTAATGACAGGAAATGAAAAATTATTCTTCTTAGATGCTTCTGCTCCTATCATCACAAAAGATAGTATTGATTTTAATAAGGTATATTGAGCAAGCAGACATAATGAAGGTAAAGATGGCCAATATATTTGTATACCACTTAATGAAGAACAATTTAACGCATTTGTAGATGAGTTAAAAAATGCTGAGACAGTTAAATTAAAATCTTTTGAAAAAGAAATCTATTTTAAAGGATGTCAACCAATTGAGCAAATAGCTAAGGCTAGTAAAAAAGTTTTATTAAATGGTCCTTTATCACCAAATAATTTAGCTGATCAAAACGGTGAAACTCCGTTTGCGGTTATACAGCTACGTCAAGATGACGCAATTGATTCACTTTATAATTTTGTTGGTTTTCAAACAAATATTAAATGACCTGAGCAAAAAAGAATATTACAAACATTACCAGGTCTTGAAAATTTAAATATTATTAGATATGGAGTTATGCATAAAAACTATTACATCAACTCACCCAAATTGCTTAATAGAGCATTGCAAGTTAAAAGAAATAAAAACATTTTTTTTGCTGGGCAAATAACCGGTGTTGAAGGTTATATTGAATCTGCAAGTAGTGGAATTTTAACAGCAATAAATGTTTTAGCATATTTAAATAATATGAAAATAGAACAGCCATCAAGAAGATCAATGTTGGGTGCTTTAAACTTTTATATAACAAATCCAAAACATGAAAAATTAAAACCGATGAAGTGTAACTTAGGAATTTTAGATCAGCTAAATAAAACTGCTAAATCAGAATTTTATTCATTTGATGAATCTGAAAAAGAAATAAGAAAATTTGTTAAAGCAATAAGCAGTTTTGTAAAAATAGGTGAAGGCAATGAATAGTAAATGAAATAATTTGTTAGCAAATAATAATCTTTTTAAAAGAATTCTTGAAACAATGAATAGTGCTTATGAAACTAAAGAAATTATTTATCCATCAAGAAAAGATTGTTTAAGGTTATTTGATTTAATATCTCCAGAAGAAATTAAAGTTGTTATTATTGGTCAAGATCCATATCATAATCCTAAACAGGCAAATGGAATTGCATTTAGTGCAAGTAATGAAATCAAAACTCCTAAAAGTTTAATTAATATTTTTAAAGAGTTAGATAATGATTTGAATGTTAAACATTATCAAAATAATGATTTAAGTGGATGAGTTAAACAAGGTGTTTTATTAATAAATACTTGTTGAACAGTTATTGAAAATAATCCCGGAAGTCATGCTAAATTAGGTTGACAAGAAATAGTTAGTGATATTTTAAGCAATTTAAATAAAAGCAATCCAAATTTGGTTTATTGTCTATGAGGTAACTATGCAAAAAAAGTTTATGAAAATTTAGAGTTTAAAACAAATAATGTAATTAGCTCTTCTCATCCATCACCTTTTAGTTATTTGAAAGGGTTTAAAAACACAAAGCCTTTTTCAAAAATAAACGCAATTTTACTTAATAATAATTTAGAACCAATTGATTGGTCTAAATAAGGTAAAATAATAAATAAGGAGTTACATATGAAAAAAATAAATGAATTAAATAACACAGTGTCATCAGCTGATCTAGTTGTTAGACTTGAAAAAGTTATTGTTTCAACAGCAACTAATGGTTCATCATATTTAATTTTAAATTTATCAGATAAAACTGGTAGAGTAGAAGCTAGAAAATGAACTGTAACAGATGATGATAAACAATTATTGCAACCAAATGCTTTTGTTTTATTTAAGAATGCTGCTATAAACGAATTTAGAGGTGTATTACAGCTTAAAGTAAATGATTATAGTATTCTTAGCGAAACTGACTTAAACAACTATGGATTAGAGGCAAAAGACTTTTTTATTGAAGCACCAATAAACATTGAAAAGAATTATGCAGAATTAATGACTATTCTTGAAGGGTTAACAAATCAAACTTATCGTGAATTAACAGTTGGTTTAATTAAAAAATATGAAAAAGAATTTTGAACTTATCCAGCAGCAATGTCAATTCATCATAATGTTAAAGGTGGATTATTTTGACATAGTTTTACACTAGTTAAAAATGCTTTAGCTTTAAAACCAAGTTATGCTTATGCTTCAATCGATTGAGAATTATTAATTTGTGGTGCTATCCTACATGATATTGGTAAAGTAATTGAAATTATTGATCCAACTGGAACTGATTATAGTTTACAAGGAAAAGTCATTGGACATATTAGTATTGGTAATACAGAACTTAACAAAATAGCAGAAGAACTAAACTTATATAAAGATGATCAAGGAAATATTAATGAGTCGTTAACTTTATTACAACATATGATTATTGCAAGTCATGGTAAAAAAGAATATGGTTCACCAACTGAACCTGTTATCATTGAAGCTATTATGCTATCAATGTTTGATGATCTAGATGCAAAAGTATTTAAGATAAATGATGAATTAAACAAAGTTGAACACAAAACATGAACACCAAGAATAATTAGCGTTGATGGGAAAATGTTTTATAAACATAAAAAGTAATGTAATGTAACTTAGGTTACATTTTTTTGTAAAAAAATGTATTAAAAAAGATGACTTTAAGGCCATCTTTTATTTTGCTATTTCATTAAATACATCTTCTAAAGTTGCATATTTAAGATTAACGTTCTTATCATGCAAAAAACCTTCATCCTCTTTAAACTTTGGCAGGATGTGTTCATGATAATGAAATACGACTTGTTTAGCTATTGCTTCTTGATTAGATACATAGTTAAAGCCTTTAACTCCATCTAACTTTTCTTCAAGTAATTCAGCAACAACTTTTTTTGCTTTACTTACTTCAGATAAATATAAATCAGGAGTCTTAGTTAAATTTTCAGCATGTATTTTTGGAATTACTAGTGCATGTCCATCAGTTACAGGATTAATATCTAAGAATGCATAAACATATTCATTCTCATAGATTTTGTATGAAGGAATTTCTTGCTTTATTATTTTACAAAATAAACAATCTTTCATTAGTCTGAACTATTTCCATCTTCATCTTTAATATACTTAGCAATTTCATCATATAAACCTTGGAATAGAACATTGTCACCATCCATTATGTATTTAGTATATAATTCTTCTTTAGCTTCTGTAGTGTAATCAGTATCTCCGGCAACTAAACCATTTTCAAGTTCTTTAATTAGTAATTGTTTATTAGCTGCAGTTAAGTTTTTAATATCTGAACTTGATTGAACTGAATTTCTTCAGCTTTCGCTTAAATCATAAACACTTTTTGGATCAGCATTTCTTGCTCATAAAACAGAATATAAAATTTTATCAGTTTCTTGAACTTTGTCTTGCTCAGTTGCATCAAAACCATTTGTAAAAGTTGTATTTTTTTTGTTTATTGTTTCATGGATTCCCAGCATTGTATCAACATTATTATTAACATCAACTTTAATAGTCTTTAAATTTCCTAAAGTGAATGAACCAGTTTTAGCAGTAGCCTTAATATAAGGATTTCCACTTTTGTCTTTAATAACGTCAATACCTTTAGTAAATGATAATTCTTTCACATCATCAACATAAGGACTATATTTATCACCAAGCGGTACTCAAGTATCACTTGGAATAGAAATTGTTGCTGTTCCATTAACAGGATTTAAAGTAACATTTGAATTATCATAAATATCATTTAAATATATAGGTAAAACTAAAACTATTTCGTTTTCACCTTTATCACCAACTGCAAAACCTTGATCTTTTGGACCAGTTAATAGAGTTGGTCTATCAATTGATTTAGCTGCTGTTTGAGCATCAGTTGAAATACTTAAAGAACCACTAATTGCTTCAACACCAGTATCATTATTTTTAACAATACCATTATAACCAATTAATCCCAATGAGAAAGGATCAGTCCCTAGTTTTGTTTCATTTTCTAATTTAGGATTTTCTTCTGTTCCTTCTTTAAGACTAAAATTATCCTTTAAAGCTTTAATACTATTAGAATCTAAAATTACATTTCCACTTCCAGTTGAATCACCTAAAACTTTTTTATAAGATTTAACCCATTGTGTAGCATCTGATGAAACCTTTGATTTAAAAGACCAAATTAATTTAACATTTGAACTCTTAGTTTCAGAAGTCAAAGAATTTTGAACAGACGAAACTAATTTATTTGACGTATTCAGTCTAACAAAAGACCTTGTATAGTTAGTGTTTGTTAAATTTGTTGAATATAAATTACTATCTAAATAAGCTAAACTAATTAGTTGAGTGTAAAGATCTGGAATTATTTTAGCATTTATATAGCTTTGGAAACGATATTTCATAATTTCCTTACCACTAAATCCATCGTCAATTTCAGATTTCTTAACTAAAAAATTACCTTTTACATCAGCTATTGAAGTGTCTTTGTTTAAAACTTTTTTTGTAGTTGGAAGGTTATCTATTTTTTCATTATTAGGTGACCCAACAATAAAGAAGTTGTCTTTTCCATTTAAAGTTTCAATGCTTGGTATATTTCATTCAAATTCACCAAACTCACCTAAAACTTGTCATCTAGTAGGTTTAGCATCATCATCTTGCTTATAGTAAATAGAATATGTTATCTTAGCATCATCTGAAAATAAATTAAAAGGATTTAAAGAATGATTATTTCGATATTTTTTATCATCAACTAAACCTTTTCTATCACTTATTATGTTAGCTGTGTATTCACTAAAGAATTTATTAGTGGCTAAGTCATTTAATAAATTAGAAGTAATATTTTCAGTAGTATCTTTTTCTTTTAAATTTAAAGTAGACGCAAGTGTTGAACTTGTTGCTCTATATTCTTCTTCTGCAATTTTTTTATCTAATATTTTTAAAACATCAGCAATTATTTCAGTATCACTAATTTTCAAAAACTTTTCTGCTTGTGAAACACTTATAAAACCGCTATCTTTCATTTTTATAATAAAAGTTTTATATATTTCTTTGTTACTAAAATTTAATTTTGAAAATCTTTTAACTGAAGTTGTACATGAAATAACAACTGATGAAGTTGTAGCAGTTAAACCAATTGCTGCTAATATAGCTAATAATTTTTTCATTATTTAACTCCTCCTTCATGTTTATTTAAAACATTAATAATTATTTCATTGTTAAAATATTTGTCTGATATTTTATAAGTATATTTGTTAGAATTTGATAATTGTGTTTTTCATTTAGTGTTTTCTTGAATAGCAGAATAACTTATTTCTAAACCATTTTTAGGAATAAACTTTCTTGAAATTTCAGTTTTTAAATCTTTATATTGTTTATTATAGTTAACTTCAACTGTTTCATTTCAAGTATTGTTACCTAAAGTAAAACTTGTAACTGGAGCACCAACAACTGTTTCTTGTTGATCTTTAATAACATTAATTAATTCATAAACTGCTTTTTCATCTACACCTTCACCAGTTGTTTCAAAAAACATACCAAATAATTGATCATATTTACCATTTGTTTTTAAAACTTGATCTAAGTATATTCATAATCATTGACTTAATAATCCAAAGTTTTCAGAAGTTGAAGTGGTTGCCTTAGCATCAGCTATAATATCAAAATTATAAAATAAATTTAATTTATCATCATCACTTGATAAGAAACCCTTAGCTACTGTATTGTTAACTAAAAATCTTTCATAGTCATTTGTAATAGAATAGTTAATTACTTTACTATAATCATTTCCAAAATCAGTACCCATGTTATTAATTATTTTTTGCTTATCAAGATCATTATTTATTCCAGGCTCAACTTTACTAGTAGAACCACCAGTTTCATCAGCACTAATTTTTGATTCTGGTTGAACTGGAGATTCGCTTGAATTTAACTTAGGATTTAGTAAATAAGGAATTAACTCTTTTTTTGTATTTGAAAGAAGGTCATAAGCTATTGATTGTTGTTTATCCTGATCAATTTTATTACTTTCATTTGTAGTTGTATCATTTTGATTTAAAAGGCTATATCCATCAATTTTCATAAAATGTAAACCGTCTGTGTCTATAAATGCAATGATACCTTCTTTAGCATTTAATACTTTATAAGGTTTAACTTCAGTTGCTGCTTCTCTAGAATTTGAACTGTCTGTAGCATGTCTTCCTAAGTCATTTACAAGATTAAACAACAGGTTCATTCCTTCTTTAGCATCACCATTAAGTTTTTCTGTTTTTTTATAAAAACTATCTCAATCACCAATAATATTTGTATTTTCTGGCTTTCAAGTTGTTTCATTTGAAATTTCATCTTCTTTAGGATCAGAAGTTAAGAAATCATAAACAGAATATTTAGCTAAATTTGAATAAGTTCCTGAAGTAGTGTCATAATCTAAAGTTAGTAACTTATCATTATTTTTAGCTGTTAAGAAAGAAATAATTCCTGTGTCAGTTTGATTTTGACCTAATTTTCATAAGTTATTCTTATTTGCTCCTCTATAAAAAGTTTCAAAATCTGTTAATCCAGTTGCTGAACTAGTTGATTCAGTTTCATTCTTAAATTGACCACCTGAAGTTTCATTATTTAAAACATAGGCATTATAAAACTGATAAAATCCTTCAAAATATTTAATAAATTCATCAGTTATATTTCCTTGATTAACAAATTGAGCAGGACTAATTTCTTTATTAATATCTGGAGTTGCTGAGCTATTTATTTTTGAAAAATCTAAAACAATCTCAGAAGTAGCAACTGGTTTTTTTGTTTCAAAATAATTATCAATTAAGAATTTTTGTGAATTTGAAAGAATATTTATTTTTTGGTTATCTTTAGTTGAATTTAATGTAGGTGCCACAGAAACGATTTGTGTTTTATTAAGTGTTCTAGAAGATATACCATTGTAGTTATAAAAATTTTTAAAAATAGCTTCATTTTTTCCTTCATCTAACTTTATACTTGAAACATCACTAAATTTAAAAATGCTGTTGTTATTATTTGCTATTTCAGAAATAGTACCGTTATTAAAAGATGGATTAGCAGCAAAAACATTACTAATACCTGATAAGAAAGTATTTCAAGTTAAAGAATCTAAAAATTTATCATTAATATTTTCAATAAACTGAATTTTAAAAGTTTCATTTGAAGATTCTGGGTTCTCATTTTCATCAGATATAGTTTTTCTGTTGTCTTTAAAAGCATTTTTACCACCTAAAACATTTATTAAGTTAATAATAGAAATTTTTTGTTCATCAGTTGTGGCTTGCTCTGTAACTTTTTGATTTAATGTTTTACTATCAATTTGAACTTGAGCATTTTGTGCTAAAAATACTGAAAGTAATCTTGAAATTTCTGTTTGGTTTACTTTAATTGAAGAATATCCTTTAAATCAAGTTGATTCGGTTGCTCCAAATCCTAATGCTTTAGAAAGATTAGCATATGCAGAGTTAGTTGAATCAGTTAAAATATAATTTGAAATTCAGGCTTTTTCTAAAGCAGTCTGATCTCCAGTTACTCAAGGGTATTGCCCTTTTAAATATTTAACTCAAGCTTTAGTTCCTTGTTTTTTATTATCAAGATATTCTTTTCTTGCGCTTTCCATTTGAATAGTTGCACGACCATATATAGTATTAGCTGCTTTTGATTCTTTACCATATTGTGTTTTTAAACTTTCGGCAAATTCTTTTCCTTCTTCGTTCATATAAGGATTGTTTTCAGAACTTATATTTTTGAAAATATTATCTTCTTTACTTGCTTCTTCATAAATAGCAACAGCAAAAATGTTATAAAATTCAACTAAAGTCTTTTGAGGATCTTTACCTAAACGTCCATAAGTGTCATTGTATCAATTTAATAAATCTTCAGTAGTAATTTTAAAATCACCATCATCATTAATAAATATATTTCCATATTTATCATCATCCTTATCATTTGAACATGAAATTAAAACACTTGTTGCACTAGCTGTTAAAGTAAAAGCACCAATTAGTGATAGTAGTTTTTTCATTTTGTTTTCCTCCTGTGAAAATTCGTTTCTGTTAACACTTATTTTTAAATAATTATAAGCATTGATAATATTATAACTCAAAACCCTATAAAAATATCAAAATTTTGGTTGTAAAATAGTATAATATCAAAGATAGAAAAGTAGGTTTGTGAATGAAAGAGATTAAAAAACATTTTCCATTTTATGATAATGAAAGTGATCTAATTTACTTTGATAGTTCAGCAACTAGTCTTAAAATAAAAGAAGTTATTGATGCTGAAATAAAGTATTTAAACGAAAATGGTACAAATCCACATGCTGTTGATTATAAAAAAGGTTTTGAAGCACTTGAAATAATTAATCAAGCAAGAAGTTTAACAAAAGAATTTATTAATGCTAAAAAAGCAGAAGAAATTATTTTTACAAGTGGCACAACTCATTCAATAAATTTATTAGCTAATGGACTTAAAAAAATAATTAATAAAGATGATGAAATTTTAGTGACTGAACTTGAACATTCAGCTAACTTATTACCTTGAATATCTTTAGCAAATTCAGTTGGTGCAAAAGTTAAAAAAATTGAATTAAACAAAGATTTTACAATTAATATTGAATCACTTAAAAATCAGTTGAATAAAAAAACGAAATTAGTTACCTTCGCTAGTATTTCTAATACTGTTGGTGCTAAGAATAATATAAAGCTAATTACTAAAGTAATTAAAGAATTCAATAATAACATTATAGTACATATAGATGCTGCACAATCAATTGGACATATGAAATCTGATGTCACAGATTGAAACATTGATTTTATGTCATGATCTGCTCACAAAATGTATGGACCTTTTGGCGTTGGTTTTTTATATGGAAAATATCATTTATTAAATGATCTAGAACCACTATTTTATGGTGGAGGTATGAGTTTAAAAATTGAAGAAGATTTAGTAAAATATACACTAGCAACATTGCCTGAAAAGTTAGAAGGCGGGACACCAAATATAAGCGCCATAGCTGGGGTTATTGAATCAATAAAATTTATTAATTCAATTGGTTTAAATGAAATTGAAAACTACGAAGTTAATCTAAAAAAATACTTTAATAAAAAAGTTAAAGAAAATAATCTAGAAAATCATATTACTTTTTATAATTTGGATGTTGAATCATCAATAATATTATTTAATGTAAAGGGTGTAAATCCACAAGACATTACAAATTTTTTAGATCATAAATACAATATTTTAGTTCGTGGAGGAGCTAACTGTGCTAGAAGAATTGAAGGTGTAATTAAAACTAAAATAGCTATAAGAGCTAGTTTTGGAATTAACAATGATAAAGCAGAGATTGACAAATTTATTGAAGCTTTAAAAAACACAAATAGTTTTTTAGATGTACTGTTTTAAAGGAGAAAAAAATGATAGATATTAATGATGATATTTTATTAAGAAAAATTTTAATGCAACATTTTATAGAACCTCAAAATAAGGGTTTAAAAAACATAAAAAATGCAATAATTAAAGATGCAAAATCTCAAACTTGTGCTGATGAAATGCAAATTGAAATTTTAATTCAAAATGATATTTTTAAAGAAATTAATTTTGAGGGAACAGCTTGTGCTGTTGCAACATCAAGTGCTGATATTTTCTTTAGTTTGATAAAAGAAAAGTCAAAAGGTGATGTAAAAGAAATTATAAATCAATATAAAAATTTCTTAAACACAGGAGATGTCAATAAAATAAATTTACTAAAAAATTTGGTGGTTTTTAAAAATATAAATAAACAAAAAAATCGTATATTATGTGCCAATTTAGCAATTGATGCAATAAATGAGATTATAGGTTAATTTGTTTATGTATAATTAAATTATGAAATAATTAATTATTTAATAGGAGAAGACAATGAATAACAAAAACCAGATTAGAGAAAAATTCCTTAAAACTAGAACTTTTCTATCAAAAGCTTATAAAGAAGAAGTTAATAAAGTAATTGAAAGAAAAGTTAATCATTATATTGAAAGATATAACTTAGAAAGATATGCAATTTATCTTTCAACTGAAAATGAGCCATACACTTTAAATATTATTGAAAAAAGTTTGAAAAAAGGTATTGAAGTTTATGTTCCATTAATTATTGGTGAAAACAAAATGGAATTTAGAAGAATTACTAGTTTAGAAAAAGATTTAGAGCAAAACAAAGTATTAAACATTTTGCAGCCTAAACAATCATGTCATTTACTAGAGCAAAGTAATTATATTAATACAATGTTTATTCCATTAGTAGCTTTTGATAAAAAATTAAACAGAGTTGGTATGGGAAAAGGTTTTTATGATCGTTGATTAAACGAAAATAAATATTTAGGATATAAAATTGGTTTATCAGCGTCATCTCAATTATCAAATGAAAATATTGATTCTGATGAGTACGATGTGAGATTAGATAATGTAATTACTGAAAAAGAAGTTTACGTTCCATTTGTTGAAGAAGAAAAAGACTTTGATTATGATGTTACTTATTCTGTTTTTAATGACGAAACAATTGTAGGTTAATTTAAGTAGGCTATGCCTATTTTTTTATTTTCTATTGCATTAAAGTAGGTTTAATCTTTTACAATAAAATAAATAACGAAATTATTAAAGGAGTAAAAATGGAAAAATTATATATGAAGGATATATCAAAAGAACTTGACATCCCAGAATACGTTTTAAGGTTTTATGACAAAAAGGGATTATTTCCGTTTTTTGAAAGAGATGAAAATAATTACAGATATATTAAAAGAGAAAAACTTGAATGAGTTAGAATTGTTTCATGTTTAAAAAAATCAGGTATGCCTTTGCTTAAGATTAAAGAATATATTAATTTGGCTTTAGAAGGCAAGAATACTTATCCTAAAAGATTAGAAATGATGCTAGAACAAGAAAAAGTTGTTAAACAAAAAATGCAAGAATTGCAAGAACAATTAGACTACATTAACTATAAAAAAAATTTATATCAAAATAATTAAAAAACTATTGCATTAAAGTATGTTTAATGAAATATGATTGATTTGAGTTAAAAAGCTCAAAGGAGATAATTTATGAAAACAAGAACATTAGGCAAAGATTTAGTTGTTTCTGAAATTGGATTAGGATGCATGGGGTTAAGTTTTAGTCAACCACCATTTCCAACAAAAGAAGAAGCTATTAATCTTTTAAGAAAAGCATATGAAGAAGGTGTTACTTTTTTTGATACTGCTGAGATATATGGTCCATTTGATAATGAAGAAATATTAGGTGAAGCTTTTAAAGATATTAGAGATAAAGTTATTATTGCTACAAAGTTTGGTTTTTCATATGAAGGAAGAAATATAACTGGAGTTGATAGTAGCAGAGAAAACATTTTAAGAGCTGTTGAAGGTTCATTGAAAAGATTAAAAACAAACTATATTGATTTATATTATCAACATAGGGTTGATCCCAAAACTCCAATTGAAGAAGTAGCACAAGTAATGAAAGAATTAATGGAGCAAGGGAAAATTAAACATTGAGGGTTAAGTGAAGCATCAGCTAATACTATCAGAAGAGCTCATGCAATTTGTCCTGTTACAGCTTTGCAAAGTGAATATTCAATGTTTTGAAGAGAAGCAGAAGTAAAAGTCATACCTACATTAGAAGAACTAAATATAGGTTTTGTTCCCTTTTCACCATTAGGTAAAGGATTTTTAACAGGGACAATTAAACCTGGACATGTTTTTCCTGAAGGCGACTTCAGAAATACTGTTCCCAGATTTAATACACCAGAATATTTAGAAAACAATTTTAAATTAGTTAAATATATTGAAGAGCTAGCAAAAATAAAAAATACAACACCAGCTGCTATTGCAATTGGTTGATTATTAGCTCAAAAACCATGAATAGTACCAATTCCTGGAACTAAAAAAATTGAAAGACTTAAAGAAAATAATTCTGGTGCTCAAGTTACATTCTCAAAAGAGGAATTAAAAAATATTAAGATAATACTAGATCATATTGAACTAGTGGGTAATAGATATAATGATTTAAATGAAAGCAGAATAGACAAATAATTAAAATATTTTTTAAAGAATAGCAATTGCTATTTTTTTGTTTGATAAGAGTATAATTACTTTTGTAAAGTAAAAATTTAAGGAGAAAATATATGATTAAAGTTGATTTACAACATTCAGGACTTTCAATTACTGATTTAAATGAAGCAAAAGTTAAAAAAGTTCATGAGATGATCATTAATAAATCTGGAAAAGGTAATGATTTTTTAGGTTGAATTGAATGACCAAAAACATTTGATAAAAAAGAATATGAAAAAATGAAGAAAGTTGCATCTTCATTAAGAAATAAAATTGATGTTTTAGTTACTGTTGGAATTGGTGGTTCATACTTAGGTATAAGAGCTGCTGATGAAATGATTAGAGGAATTAATCATTCTGATAAAGTTCAAGTAATTTATGCTGGACATACTATGAGTTCAACTTATGTTTCTCAATTATCAGAATATTTAAAAGGTAAAAAATTTGGAATTTGTGTTATTTCTAAATCAGGGACAACAACAGAACCAGGTATTGCTTTTAGAGCATTGGAAAAACAATTAATTGATCAAGTTGGAGATGAAAATTCAAAAGAATTAATTGTAGCTGTAACTGATTCAGCAAAGGGAGCATTAAAGACTCTTGCTGATAACAAAGGTTATCCAACATTTGTAATTCCAGATGATATTGGAGGACGTTTCTCAGTTTTAACACCAGTAGGAATTTTTCCTTTATTAGTTGCTGGGGTTAACACTGATAATATTTTTGCTGGAGCAATTAAGGCAATGGATGAACTAGTTAAAGGTGATTTATCAAATGAAGCTTATAAATATGCTGCTGCGCGTAATGCTTTATATAACCAAGGTTATAAAGCTGAAGCTTTAGTTGCTTATGAATTGCAAATGCAATATACAGCTGAATGATGAAAACAATTATTTGGAGAATCAGAAGGAAAAGATAATAAAGGTTTATATCCAACTTCAATGATTTTCTCAACAGATTTACACTCATTAGGTCAATGAGTTCAAGAAGGCGCAAGAAATGTTTTATTTGAAACAGTTATTAAAGTTAAAGAACCAGTTGCTAACATGTTAGTTGAAACTGATGCTGATAACTATGATGGATTAAATTACTTGGCTGGTAAATCATTCCATGAAATTAATTCAACAGCTATTGAAGGTGTAATTGATGCTCATGTTAACACAGGTAAAATGCCAAATATTGTATTAGAGTTTGACAAAATGGACGATATTCAATTTGGATACTTAGTTTACTTTTTTGAAATCGCTGTTGCAATGAGTGGATACTTATTAGAAGTTAACCCATTTGACCAACCGGGAGTTGAAGTTTATAAATATAATATGTTTAAGTTACTTGGAAAACCAGGAGTTAAATAATAAATTAAAATCAGTAAAGCTGATTTTTTTTATTTCAATGCTCATATTTTAATAAATAAATATTTTATAAGATAAAATCATTAATATATTATTAAAACCATAAGGAGAAATATATGATTAGAAATGAAACTCTTAAATGATTGAGTGAACAACAAAACTTTTTAGATAATAAAATAATAGAGAAACATAATTTAACATTAGATCATGATATGTTTAGAAAAAAAATAATAGCTTTTTGAGTTGAATTAGGTGAATATGCTAATGAAGAAAAGAGTTTTAAATATTGAAAACAAGGCGCACCTGGTGGTAGAGAAGTTCAACTAGAAGAATATATTGACGGATTACATTTTATTATTAGTTTAGGAAATCAAATTAAATATAATTTTGAAGTTTTTAATTTTATTGATTCAGGTTATGACAATAACATTGATTGCTATTTTGAATTAATTCAAGATTTAACAAACTTAGTAAATAAACCAAATGATGAAACATTTGCTAAAATGTTTAATTCATTCTTACAAATTGCAAAGATTCAAAATTATTCTGAAGAAGAATTAATTAAAACTTACAAAGCAAAGCATGAAAAAAATCAACAAAGACAAGTAGAAAATTACTAAAATGGAAAAAATAACATCAACATCAAATAATAAAATTAAATATATAGTTAGATTAAGAGAAGAAAAGAAATTTCAAGCTGAAGAGCAATTATTTTTTATTGAAGGATTGCACATGGTTAAAGAGGCAATTAAAAGAAACATTATTATAACAATATTTTTAGAAGAAAGAATGCTGAATAAAGTTGAAAACATAGCTAAATTTGAATGCATTTTAATTTCAGATAATGTTTCAAATAAAATTTCATCAACAAAAACAAGTCAAGGAATTTTTGCAACTTGTAAATTAGAAGAACAAGAAATTAATTGTGATAAAAATATTTTATTACTTGATCAAATTCAAGACCCAGGTAATATGGGAACATTAATTAGAAGTGCTGCTTCATTTGACTTCCAAACAGTCATTGCATCAAATAATTCAGTTAGTTTTTATAATCCTAAAGTTTTAAGATCAACGCAAGGGAACTTATTTTCTATTAGTTTGGTTAATAATGATTTATTAAAAGTCATTAGTGAATTAAAAGAAAAAGGTTATTTAATTATAGGAACAGTTTTAAATGAAGAATCAAAGTCTTTAAAACAAGTTAAATTTATTGAAAAACAAAAGTATGGAATAATAATTGGCAATGAAGCTAAAGGCATAAGTTTAGAATTACATGACTTAATAGATATTAATTTAAACATTGAAATGAGTAATGAAGTTGAATCACTAAATGCTGCAATTGCTGGTTCAATTATCATGTATAACATTAAAAAATAAATAAATTTAATTTTTGTGTTGCCTTATAGTAGGTTGAATGTTTTAAAATTAAATTGCAATTAAATAAAGGAGAATTTATTATGGAAAAATTCAAAGCAATTATTAACAATAAGGAAATCGATTCTAATTCATGATTAGATATTATGGATCCTACATCTGAACAAGTATATGCACAAGTTAGTGCTTTATCTGCAGAAGAAATTGATTTAGCTTTTAAAGCAGCTAAATCAGCTCAAAAAGATTGAGAAGCTACTAGTGTTAAAAAAAGAATTGAATTTTTAATTAGATGAAAAGATTTAATGCTAAAAAATGAAGAAGATTTAGCTACAACAATGATGCATGAAATTGCAAAAGCATACAAAGATTGTTTAACTGAAGTTCGTAGAACAGCTGAATATATTGATTTAACAATTTCAGAATATAATGATTTAGATATCTTAACTTTTGATAAAAATTCAAAAGGTATTACTGAAGATATAGTTGCTGAATACAAAAGAATAGCAAAAGGCGTTGGAGTAGCTATTTCACCATTTAACTATCCTATTAATTTAGCAGTATCAAAATTAGCACCGGGTTTGTTAACAGGAAATACATTTGTATTTAAACCAGCTACTCAAGGCAGTGTTATTGGTATTAAAATTGGTAAACTTGCTATTGAAGCTGGTATTCCAGCAGGTGTATTAAATGTAGTTACCGGACGTGGTAGAGATATTGGTGATGTTATTGTAACTAATCCTTTAATTGATTTTATTTCTTTTACAGGTAGTGTACCAGTTGGTAGAAGATTAATGCAAATTTCAAGTTCAAAAGATTTAGTTTTAGAACTTGGTGGAAAAGATGCAGCAATTTTACTTGATGATCACAATTTAGAAAATATAGCAAAAGATATAGTTGCTGGAGCATTTAGTTATTCAGGACAAAGATGCACTGCAATTAAAAGAGTTATTACAACAGATGCTATTGCTAATAAAATAGCGCCATTAATTAAAGAAGAAATTGCTAAATTAACTATTGGTTTACCTTCTGAAAATCCAATAATTACACCAATGATTGATACAAAAAGTGCTGATTTTGTAACTGATTTAATCAATGATGCAATTACTAAAGGGGCATCTTTAGTTTATGGCGGGAATAGAAACAAAAATCTATTACAACCAACGTTATTAGACCATGTTAGTGTTGATATGAATGTTGCTTGAGAAGAACCGTTTGGACCAGTGCTACCAATTATTAGAATAAACGAAATTGATGAAATAATTGAAGTTGCTAATAAATCAAATTTTGGATTGCAAACATCAATTTATTCAAAAAATATAGATTTAGCTTATCAAGTTGCTGAAAAATTAGAGGTGGGTACTGTAAATATTAATCGAAGAACGCAAAGAGGCCCAGATGTTTTACCTTTCTTAGGTGTTAAAGATTCAGGGTTTGGTGTTCAAGGAATAAAAGAAACTATTTTATCAACAACAAGATACAGAGGAATAATAATTAAAAAATAGCAAACTATAAGGGTTTTTATACCCTTATTTTTTATTTTTTGCTTTATAAATTTGCCTTTTTTTATTTCAAATATCTAAAAATGGTATAATAATATAAATATTTTTTAATTTATATTAATCAACAAAGGAAAGGGAGTTAATATGAAAAAAGTTCTTTTAAGCTTAACAGCTTTTAGCATGTTGGCTTCATCAACTGCAACCGTAAGCTGTACTTATACGATTAAAGCTAGAGACAAGTTTGTTAAAAGTATTCAGAAAATAATTAATGTTGCTAATGTATCAGCAGAAGCTCAAATATTAACTTCAACTAATGCACCTAATTCTAATCTAGTTGTTGAAGGTTATAAAAATAATAGTAAAAAAATAAATGGTATTGAATATTCAACAACTAATGCAAATTTTCAATATTCATATTTAATTAATAATTTTAGTACTATGAAAGCTAGTCAGTTTTTGCCCAAAGAAGATCTAGTTCCATCAATGAATGGTAATAACCATGATGATAATGTTAAGATGGATAGATATTTATTTAAAAATTATGGTAGTGATTGAGTTGATTTAATTACATCAACAAGTATTAAAAATAATGAAAGTTATAAAGGAACTAAAACTGGTTCAAGTTCAATAACTAATACAGCAAGTTTAGCTTCTTCATTACTTGGTATAATTTTTGGTAGTGATTTTAGCACTGCTGAAGCTGGTTTTTTAAATGACAACATAGCAACATTGTTAAATCAATTACCAGGTTCAACAAAAGAGAGTTTAGCAAAAACATTAGATGAAATATCTGGAAAAGTTGAAAAATTGCCTGATATTAGCAATACACTGGTTAACCCTTTAAAAAAACAAATAGGAAAAACTAAATATGAAGCTATTAATGAAATTTCATCAAATTTTTGATCATCAATTTTGAAAAAAGACAATGCTGAGACTAATGAAGTAAATGAAGGTGAAATAGGTGGAACTATTAAAACTGTTGCTTCTGTACTTCAATATATATTCACTGTATTTTGATATATACAAGAATTTGCTGACATAATCGATCAAACTGTTTCAAGTGATGATTTGACAAGAATTTTAACTGAAACAGTTGATAAAAAAGACGTAAAAAATTATGACCAAATAAATCTTAATAAAACTTTTAAAATTTTAAATAATTTCTTAAATCCAGGTAGAGATACTCAAAAAGCAAAAAATCTTGTTGTTGTGTTATTAGGTATTCCAACTCAGACAAATAATTTTAAACCTAAATCAAATATTATTTTTGAACCATTATTTAAAGTTTTAGCAGGTAATAGTTCAACTTCACCACAAACAAAACAAAAAGCTGTAAGTAAAAGATCTGATAATTCAAGAATGTTTGGGTTAAATATTGAACAAATTATTAAACTTTTAAGAGACATAATTAAATCCAACAATTCTTTACCAGCTGGAATAATTAATGAATTATTAAGATTAATAAGTATATTACAAGAAATCTTGGCAAGTGATGATAAAAGTACTTTTGCAATTATTCAGACAGTTATTAATGAAGCAGTGTTTAGACCATTAACAGAAAAAGATAAGTCAATATTATTTGTAGGTGACATTTTATATTATCTTGCTGACTCAATCAATCAAAAAAATGGCAAGGTCGTAATTGACTCTGCTCCGTTTAAAAAGATTTCTGCTCTTTCAGGTAATCAAAATCCATTTGGTGCTTTATATGATGGAGGTTTACTAAAAAGTATTTTTCAAACAATCAATTATTTCACAACTAAAAGTGAAAATGGCAAAGCAATTTTTAGCGATGTTGTAATTAAGAACTTTAAAGATTTAAGCTCAATTTTTAATACTAAAATGGATATAATATTTACTCAAATGTTAAATGTTAACTATGACAATAACTTGCAGTTCTTGTATGGAATGAAAAATTCAACAATTGCTTCTATTGTTGAAGCAATTTCCAAACAATTCATTGATCCTATTGCTGGTAATGAATATTTCTTAGATTTAGGAGCTATAAGAAAAATAATTTTGTCTTTATTCAACAAATCATATTCATCAATAGAAATACAAGATGAGAATGTGCTTTCAAGTCCTAATAATTTATTTGCAACTTTAAAAGTTGTATCTGCGGCACTAAAAAATAAAACAGTTAAGTTTGATGGAAAAGAAGTTAAAGATTCTAAAGCTATTATTAATGTTTTAGGATTAAATCCCGAAAACTCAAATCAGTTCAAAAAAGGATCTATTTTTGACTCAATTGCTCAGGCTTATGGGCATGGTGTTGTAGAAAATGATGGCGATAATCCAGTAGAAATGCCTGAAAAACGTGAAAATACAGTTAAGTTAATTTCAACTTTACTTGAAGGTGTTTCATGAATGTCTAAAGTATCAGAAAAAGCATATTATGATGATAATTTTGGTCATTTTATAAATCAAAATAATTGAACATCGCAAATAATCAGTTACACTAATTTTGACAAAATTCATGAAGATGCTGAAATTAAATACAATTTAATTTATAAAAATAATAAATACAAAATAAAAGAAACTTATCAAGTAACTCTTAAAAGAGATAAAACACCAGCTAGTGAATGATTAGGAAATAATTATTTCTATGTTTCACAAATAATTAGAAAATAAATATTAAATATGAAGAGAAAGGAAGAATCTATGAAAAAAACAAGTAATTGATTGCTTTTCAAGCAAGGTTTAAAAGGTATATTTAAGTTTAAAATTCAATTTATTATTATATTGATTCTTTCTTTCTTATCTATTTTTATTTTGACTACTTCTATTTCATTAAGAGATAGATTAAATAATACATACAATGAAGTTGTTAAAAGTGTTGATAAATTTGATTATGAATATACAGATGAATTTTTTGGTAAAACAGGAACTACTAGTTCAAATAAAACATCTCAGAACTTAATGTTAATGTTTACTCCAAATGATTCATATACAACAATCAATGGTTCTAGTGAAAGATTCAATTTAACATTTAATAAAATTTATAATGGTGAAACTTTTATTACTAAAGCTTTTGAAGACCAAAGAATGAAAGCATTGTTTGATTCAACTATTAATATTGATCCTATTTCAGCTGAGTTCTCAAAAAATCTTAGAAACATCGTTTTAGATAGTTTTTATACAGAATTAGTAAAGGCGTTAAACAATCAAGATACAAATTCTGAGTCAGTTCAAAGTTTAATGAAAACACCAATATATGAGTATGCAAAAACATTAAATAAAGAACTAATTATTAATGATTATAAATATATCAGTGAAGAAGCTCAAAAATGAAACTATGATGAAGGAAAAATAATAAATAATCAAGGTTTTGATATTAACAAAATAGAGAGTAAAGAACTTTTTACTTTTACATACACTGCTTTTACAGGTCTAGCAGCATACATTGCTGATTTAAACATCTTTTTAGGTGAAAAATTTAATTCGCAAAGTGATTTAAAAAGTAATAAAGTTAATCCTGAAATTTATGAAATAATTACTGGTAATCAACATGGTAATGAACCAATAAGTAATGAATACATTGTAGATGAAAAAAATAAATACACTTTGAATTTTAAAAGTGGACAATTAAATAATGTTATTAATTCAGAAGCAAGGGATCAAGAATCAATAATATCAGCTATTAAAAAATATGGTTTAAAAGGTATAACATCACCGATATTTGTAATGGGTGATAGTCAAGAACTATCAAATTCAAATGTTAATATAAGCAATTTTAGTCTTCAATCTAATGCAAGTAATGATAATTGAAGTTCTAGAATGACAATGTTTTTTACACCTAATATGCCTTCATGAGATTTTGATACAATATTTAATAAAAGTTCTTTAGATTGAATTTTAAATGGTGCTAACTATTTAGGCGATGGTGGAGAAAATATAAGAATTGCTCAAACATTACAATTTGCATATGAAACACAAATGAAAATTGCTGCTATTGCTTCTAATATCGATTATGAATTAAGAAAAGAATTTTCAGTTTTTGATAATGTTTCACAAATTGAGTATAAAGCTGTTATGTTAGATGAAATGAATCATTCTAACTTAAAGATTTTAAATCCTGATAAAGGTGGAAGATTGCCTTTAAATAAAGGAGAGATTTTAATTTCAGAACAATTTGCTAGAGCAAGAAAAATAAAATTATTTTCAGAAATTAAAATTGGTACTCAAAACTTAGTTATTACTGGTTTTGCTACAGATACATTTTCATATTACCCGGTTGTAAATGATGATTTACCAATCCCTCAACCAAAAAATGGTGCAATAGTTTATGGAACAAGAGAAACTCTTAAAATGATCGAAACAGACTCACCATCAGGGCATGGAGAAACTATTTCTAAAACACAAGCTAAACATTTTATATGATTAAATAAAGAATCAGATTTAAATAGATTTGAAAAATTATTTAAACCTTCACAAAAACGTGTAGCTTTTGAACAATCACCATATAGATTCTCATGAATTTTACAGCCACAAGTTGTATTAGCCTATAGTCTTTTCACTATAATTCTTTCACTAATAATTGGAATAGTAGCATTAGCAGGTTTGATAATTTCATTAAAAAAATCAATAAAAGCGAATACAAAACAAATTGGTATATTAAAAGCTTTAGGTGTTGAACCTAAAAACATTGCTATTTCATATATAGCTCAAGCAGTTTTTATAGCTTTATTTATTATACCAATCAGTTGAGGAATAGGGCTTTTAGTTCAATCTGGTTTTGTTCATTTATTTATTCCTTATTTTAGTATTCAGTTATATCAAATTCAAGTTTCTATTTTACCTTTAATTTTAGGGTTTGCATTCTTTGGTGTTCTTTCAATTATGATTTCTTTCTTAACTGCTTGAAGATTAACCAATAAGCCTGTAATGGAAATATTAAGAGTTGAAGAAGAGAAAAAACATAGTTCATGATTATTAAATAAATTAAAAAATACAGTCTTTAATAAATCTAAATTCACTTTAAAATTTAGTATAACTTTAGCATCAACAAATAGAAGAAACATTTATTTAATGACTGTTGTTATTTTTATAACTTCCTTCTTAGTTTCAATTGGTTTTTCAATTCCAGCAATGGTTAGAAGCGGTGAAGCTGCATATTATAGAAATGTTGATTATTCTAACAGTTATAGTTATATTGAACCAGTTTCAAATGCACCTTTATCAAAAGGAGCTATATCTTATTCAAAAGACCCAAGCATAATTGATAGTGACTATAAAACAAAAGGAAGTTTTACAGGATATTCAAATGCATCAAACTATTTTGAGTCAACTTACGATACATCACCAATTTCTAAATATTTATATAAAGGAATGAAAGAAGATAAACCAATATATACAAATACATTTAAATATATAGTCTCTGATTCTGCGAATCAGCAAGTTTCAACTTTAACTGATGAAGAAGCAAAAACAGGTTTATTCCAATTAATTACTGAACAGTTTGGTAATAACTTTGCTAATGGAATTGGATCACAATTTTCAATTGGTACTATCGAACAAGTTTTAGGACTAATTTCTAATTCATTGTATGATGTAACAAGTTTAAATCCATCAAATGGCCAAATAAAAGAAATATCATTAACAGATGCTCAGTCAAAGCAAAAATATGAAATTATTACTAAAAACTTAACTCAAGCAATTCCAATGATATTATCAAGTATTTTAGGAAATGGTGGTTCATCTGAAACTAATGACTGAAAAGAAGAAATTTTATCAGTTATATCAGCATCTGCTCCTGCATTTGTTCAAAATTATATTCAAGACCCTTCAAGAATTCAACAGTATTCATTTGGATATGGAGTTAAGAAAATATTTAAAGATAGTGAAACTTTTGCAACAAATATAAATGTTTCAAACGACAAATATAACGTGAAACTAACAGGTTTAGAGAAAAACCAGAAAGCATTCTCAATTAATGAAAAATTATCGAATAAATTATTTGTTGATGACAAAACTTTGGGGAAAATTAATAAAGTAATTAATGGTGAGAAAACTGAACAAGATATTGTATTTAATAATTTTAAATATTATGACAAAAACACAAACACACTAACTGTTCCAATAGCACCAAATAAACAAGCATTAAATAAATATAATTTAAAATCTGACAATGTAATATCTGATATTACAACAAAACAAAATCAACTGTTATTTGAACTTAATAAGAATGGTAAAACATCTTATCAAGTTTTACCAAAACAAGCTTGAATATATAATGACAAAGATTTTATTGAGTCAGATTATTATAAAAAATCTTGAATTCCTGAACAACAAAATGAAATTAAAAATAAAAGAACAGGTGTTAACATTAAAGACACAAATTACTTAAGTCTTTATGACTTGGATAATAATAAATTCACTTACAAATATCTTTACAAAGACGATAATACATTAGTTAATGATGCTTACTTATTTAATGATTTTGCTGTTGAAAATGAACAAGGTTCATCTTATGTTAGACCATATTATCAATATCAAAATATTGAACTATACTTACCAAAAAACTTATTAAATCAAGAACAAGTAAATGGTTTTGACAAGTGAGCAAACTGAATAGATGGTTCAGCGAATAAGAAACTTGAAGGATACTATAATAATGAAATTAAGAATTCTGAAGTTCCTTTGGAAACTAAAAATGCTTGAGAATCTATGTATGGTGATGAAGTTAAAAATAGTGGTTATGTGAAAATAAATCCATATTCAATGGAATACAGTTTAACAAAAGAAGAATCATTAAATAGAGGATTGGAAAATATTATTGATACTACTGGTGATAGTTCATGATATTTAAATTCAGTTAGATCAGGACTTCTTAAACAAGAAAATACAAAAGTAAATTATGTTAATAATGATTTAAAAATTAACTTAGAATCAGTTGGAAGTTTAGATTCATATAATGGAAGTGTTACGCTTGTTGATCAAGGATTGGCTAACTTAATTGCAAATTATTCAATTTCTAGAAAATATGATGTTAATTATAATTTCTTTGAACCAGAAGTAGCATTTAAAGCTGGAGAAAAAATACCTAGTTCATCAGGCACAATTATTTCTGTGTATGATAAATATTATGTTCATAATGACTTAGAAGATTTATTTGTTTCAAACTATGAAAAAATGTTAAATGGTGGTTATAGCTCATTAGCATACACTCAAATGATGTGAAACAATGCAAAATACTCTAATATAGCAGAACCAGTAGATTTAACAACTGGATTCTTACAAACAACAATTGAAAATAATGGTATTTTACTTCTTTCACAAAAACCAATAGGTAATATTTCTCAATCAGACTTACAACTACAAGTTCAAAATCAAAAATTATTAAGTACTGAAAAAGATCTGATTGCTCAAATTTCGCAATTAGCAATCTCTGTAGCAATGTTAATCATTGTAAGTGTTATTATAACTTCGTCTTTATTAATTATATTAATAGGTGATATATATATAACACATTATCAAAGATTTATGATTTTGATGAAATCATTTGGTTATTCAAATTGAAAAGTTCAAAAATATTCATTTGGTACAGTAACCATACTTTCTGTAATTGGTTGAATTTTAGCAACATTACTAGCTTGTGGAGTAATAGCCATTGGTATATTAATGCTGAAATTGGCTGGATTTGCAGTACCGTTTATTATTTCTTGATGACCATTTGTAGCTAGTTTAGCTGTTGTATCTATTTCATATTTTGGAAGTTTAATCTTAATTTCTAAAAAAGTTAGAAATGGTGATCCTGCTCGACTATTAATGGAAACTAACGAATAATTACAACTTTTAACTTATTATAACTTTTTGAATTATTCAAAAGGGTGTAATAAGTTTTTTTGCATGTATAGTATAATTTTATTAAAGGGTTTAAGGCAAAGAAATGAATAAATTTAGAAATAATTTTTTATTTTTTAAGCAAAGCTTAAAATCAATCTTCAAGTTTAAGATTCAGTTCTTAAGTATTTTATTATTGTCGTTTATGTCAGTGTTAGTTTTAACTAGTTCTTTAACAATTAGAGACAGACTTAATGATACATATAATTCAGTAGTTGGAAATGTTGAAAAATTTGACTATCAGCTTTCAGATCAGCTTTCTTTTATGAAAGGACAACCATCAACAAATAAAGTTTCAAAAGAGTTAATGTTAAGTTTTTTGCCAAAAGATTCAAGAACTGTAATTGATTCGAATGAAACTATCAATATAAATTTTAATTCCATTTATGGGAGAACGTTTATTACAGAAGCCTTTGAAAAAGATAACAGAATGTTAAATACGTTTATTTCAAATACTTTTAATGAGGATGATTCTAGTAACTGAAATGCTTTTACTTCTACAGCATTTTTCTGAACTACAAGAATGTTAATGTTAGAAAGTTTTTATACTGACTTAGATCTTTACTATAATCATGATGATTCAAATGTTAATTATTTAAAAAATGTCCCAATCATTAGCTATATTGATGAAATTGATGATAAATCTTTTATTGAAAATGATCTTAATAACATTAAAAGTAATCTTTCTAAAATAAAATTTGATGAAAAAATTAATGAAAATAATGAAAAATTTGAATTAAATGATTTAAATAATAGTAGAAATCAAATTAACGATGTTATTAATATTCAAAATAAAGATATCTATTTATACGCTTCAAATGCTTTTTCAAGTTTATTTGCTTTTATAAGAGAATTTTTGAATGATTCTAATTGAAAATTTGATAGAGCTTTTAGAGGAAAAACTTTATTTCAATTTATTACAGGTCAGGATTTAACAAAATGGAGTCAGAAAACTGAAAATTCAAATTGAATAGTCAATGAAAAAAACAAACTTGATGATGTTATTGAAATTGGTAAAATTAAAGATAAAAATTATATATATGTTAACTCTTCTACTTCGAAAAATGATGTTTATCAAGAAATCAAAAAAAATGGTTTGAAAGGTAAATCTACACCTATTGTTGCTTTTATAGACGAAAATAATAGAATAACAAAAGCATCTATTGAAAATATTAATTTAAATCCATTAAGTATGAATTCAAATAGCTTGAATGATGATTGGAGTGGTAAATTTAGTGCAATAAATAATTCCAATATGTCTGATCAATTTTTTGCAAGTTTATTTTCAGAAAGAAACATTGAATGAGTAACTTGAAAGCAAAATAATTATTCAGCTTTTGAAGTTGACAGCCCATGAACAAATAATATGATAAATAATTATAGAACATTTTTAAAAATTGCAGCAGCGTATTCGAATTTTGAAATAGAATTTAGAAAAGAATTCAGTATCTTTGATAATTTAAACCAAATACAATATAAAGCTGTAGTTTTAGATGAATATAATAAAACTAATCTGAAAATTCTTAATGAAAATCAAGGTGGAAGGTTGCCTTTAAATAAGGGTGAAATTTTAATATCAGAACAATATGCAAAAGCGCATAATATTAAAAATAATTCAGAAATAAAGTTAGGTCCACAAGTTTTAACTGTTGTTGGTATAGCAACTGATACATTCTCTTACTATCCTATAGTTGATGAAAACGTTCCAGTTCCTCAATATAAAAACTCAGCTATTATATATGCCAGCGAAGCAACTTTTTTTCCAATAGTTGAAAATTCACAATCATCGTCAAGAGAACAAATAGTAAATACAACAATTAATTATTTTTTATGGTCTAAGGATAAACAAGTAGAGAAAAATATTGAAAATTTCACTTCTTTCACTCCATTTTCAAAAAACATTAAAACTTTTAATGAATCAGCTTATAAAATGAATTGAACTCTTCAACCATCAATAGTTTCTGGTTTACTGATCATAATGATATCAATTTCTATTATTGTTGGGATTACCTCATTATTAGGTGTTATTATTTATATTAAAAAAATGGTTAAATCAAATATAAAACAAATTGCTATTTTAAAAGCGCTGGGTGTTAATTCATTACCAATTGCTTGCTCATATGCTGTTATTGGTTTAATAATTACATTATTGATAATACCTGCTGCATGAATTACTGGAACATTTATACAATTAGTTTTCATAAAAATGTTTGTACCCTATTTCAGTATTCAATTATCACAAATTTCAATATCATTATCATCACTATTAATAGGAGTATTTCTATTTGGCTTTGCAATAATTATACTTTCAGTTATTTTTGCATATATTGAAACAAGAGAAGATGTAACACTAATGTTAAACAAGGTTGGAAAAATTAAGCAAGAAGCATTATTAATAAATTGAATAAATAGAGTTTTTGCAAACTCTAAATTTACTTTAAGATTTAGTTTAATTGTAAGTGCATCTGCAATTAAAAACACTACAACAACAGTTTTTGTTATTTTTATGTCATCATTTTTAGTTTTCTTTGGTTTATCAATTCCGGCTTTAGTTGAAACAACTAAAAATGGTTACTATAACCATTTAAACTATAGTAACCAACATAGATTTGAAGATAATGTATATAATGCTCCATTATCAAAATCAACAATTAGTTATACAGAAGATTTATCAAAAATTGATTTAAATTTTAAATCTTCACCACTAATGCAATATTATGCAAATCCAACATATAGTTATGATTCATCATTTGATGTTTCACCATTATCAAAATACATTTATTCTAAAAATCAAAATGGTACAAGTAGCATAACAAATACTTTTAAATATATAGTTAATGATTCAAGCAACGCTGCAACAAGTTTAAACAATGATCAACTAAATCCTAATAGTACAGGATTGTTTCAATTAGTTACAGAACAATTTGGTAATAACTTTGCCAATGGTATAGGTTCACAATTTAGTGTTGGTATGATTGATCAGGCACTAAATGTTATTATGAATTCATATTATGATGCTACTGCATATGGAACAAATGCTTATTCAAGAATAAATAGTGACATTGAAAACTATAATAAGTTTAATATCATAACAAAAAACTTAACTGATGCAATTCCAATGATCCTTGGAGCTATTTTAGGTGGTGGAGCTGGTGAATCATCTGGTAATTGAAAAGAAGACATTTTATCAATTATTTTAAAAAATGTTCCTCCATATGTTGAAAGATATTTGCAAAGTCCTTCACGTAAGGAACAATATGGTTTTGGATATAATGTTAAAAAAGTTACAAAAAATGAAGATTCTTTAGCAACAAATATTAGTGTTAAAACGAATGAATTTGATAATATTTCTTTAACAGGAATAAATGCTAATCAAAAAGCCTTTGATTTGAATAATAGCAAAATATTTTTAAGTGAAAAAACTGCTAGTGAAATTGAATTGCTTGTAAATAACCAATGAGATATGTCAAAATCAATTTTTGAAAATAATTTTGTTTACTATAATGCAAATACAAAAACACTAACAATTCCTATAATGCCTAATAGTCAAGCAAAAAATAAATATGACTTATCACTTAATAAAGGTTTAGAAAATCAAAAAGTTGTTGCTAACCAACTTAAATTCAAAAGTAAAAATGACAATGAATTTTTAACTTTACCAAAACAAGCGTGAGTATATAATGACTCAGACTTTTTAAACTCAGATTACTATAATAAAAATCTAAGTATTAAAGATTTAGACTTGGATATTCACAATTTTAGAACAGGTGCTTTGAAGGATACAACTTATTTAGACCCTGCAAATCTTGACAATAATAAATTTACATACAAAATTCAATATTCTGAAGAAAACTCAAATGTGATATTAGATAATAGTGCATACATGTTTAATGATTTTGCAATTGATGATAAGCAAAAGGGAATTAGTTATGTTAGACCATATTATCAATATGAAAATATTGAATTGTTTATTCCTGAAAATTTAATATCAAAAGACACTAACTGAGCAAATGAATCAACAAAGACACCAGATAAGTCTAAATATTTTAAAGAAAATATTGAAGCAACTGAGATACCAGAAAGCGTTAAAAATGCATGAGAAAGTATGTATTCAGATGCTCAAGGTTCAAAGTATATTAAAATAAAACCATATTCACTAAGTTACAAAAGAACTGATTATAAAAATAAAGGATTAGGAAATATAATTGAAAAAGAGTCTAATTATGTATGATATGCAAGTGCGATGAGAGATAACTTATTAAAGCAAGAAAAAGATACTATTAAATATCTAAATTCAAATTTAAAAATAGATTATAAAGTTGTTGATATTTTAAATTCATATAATGCAAGTATGATTTTAATGGATCAAAAAATTGCTAACATAATTTCTAATTATTCATTAGTTAAAAAACAAGATGTTAAAAACAATGTTTTTGAAGATGATCCAAAAGTTAAAGCTGGTCATACAATAACTGATAATAATGGAAATAAAATAGTAAGTGAATTTGACAGATACGAATTACATAACGATAATGATGATATCTATTTAAACGATTGAACAAAAATGTTATCTAATGGTGAAAAATCAATAAATTATAGTCAGTATATGTGAAGTAATATGAAATATTCAAATGTTGAAGAATCAATTGACTTGACAACAGGTATTTGACAAGGAACTTCAGAAAATAATGGACTACTAATGATAGGCCAATCACCAATTGGTAATATATCTGATAGTTATGTTAAAACAGGCATTATTAGTTCTAAACTACTTTCAACTGAAAAAGAATTGATAAAACAAATTACTGGTTTAGCAATTATTTTAGGAGCATTCTTTATTATAATTGTGATTATTACTGCATCATTATTAATAATGCTTATTGGAGATATTTATATAGCATCATTGCAAAGGTTTATGATATTAATGAAGTCATTTGGATATTCAAACTGAAAAACCCAGAAATATTCATTCGGAGTTGTTAGTGTGTTATCTATTCTGGCTTGACTATTTTCAACATTATTAGCAGCAGGAGCGATGTCTTCAGTTTCATTAATATTAGCTTGATATGGTTTAGCAATTCCAATGGCTATAACTTGATGACCTTTTATTGTATCAGCAATTATAATTGGTTTATCATTTTTTGGAAGTTTATCAGTAATAACAAGAAAAGTAAGAAAAGGTGACCCTGCAGGGTTATTAAATGAAACACACGAATAAGGAGTATTTATGAAAAAAGTAGCAATAATTTTGCATAAGAATTTTGAAGAATCAGAGGCTATAGTAACAATTGATATTTTGAGAAGATCAAATATTGAAGTTGATATTTATAATATTGATAACTCTGATTTTCAGGAAGGTTCTCATAATATAATTGTTAAAACAGATTTTAAAATGAAAAATTTAAAAGTTAATGAGTATGATGGAATAATTATTCCAGGTGGACCAGGAGTTAATGATTTATTTGACGACCAAGAATTATTAAATTTAATAAAAGAATTTAATAAAGAACAAAAAATGGTAAGCGCAATTTGTGCTGCTCCACAAATCTTAGGACAAGCTGGTATTATTAATGATGTAAAAATTGTAAAATTTCCTTCATCAAATAAATACTTAGAAAAAGCTATTATTAGAGAAGAAAGCAGTTTAATTGATGGGAATATAATAACTGGGACTAGCATTGGTACAGTTGTTCCGTTTGCTTTAAATATTATTGAATACCTTCAAGGCAAAGAACAAAAAGAAAAAATTAAACAACAACTTGTAATAATTTAACAAAATTACCTTACTTATATAGTGAGGTGATTTTTTTTGAAGTTAGTTAAACAAACATCATATCAAGATTGTGGTGCAGCTTGCATAGCAATGATGATAAATCACTTTTACAAATACGAAATTGATCTTCAACAAATTAAATTTTACTTATCAATTAATGATGATGAAATTAGTTTTTATGACATTATTGATTTAGCTAGTAATTTTTATTTAAAAGGCGATGCTTTCAGGATTGAACAAGATTTTTTAGAACTTAGAAATAAAACACCTTTTTTAGCACAAGTTGTTAATTCTGATGGTTTATTACATTTTGTAATTATAAAAGAAATATTGCAAGATGATTTAGTAATTTATGACCCTAGTAAAGAGAAAAAACAAAAGCAATCTTTAACAGATTTTTTAATTACTTTTAACAATAATGTAATTACATTTAAACCAAATATAAAAAAGTTTAATACAGATTTTAAATTTAATTTCAAAAGAGCAATTAATATATTTGGATTTGATTTTATACTTTATCTATTAATAAGTCTAATTTCGACTTTTTTATTTATTATAGATACTCAGTTTTTGCAAATGTATTCAAATTCTCTTAATAAAAATGAACAAGATTTTTTAATCTATTTATTTCCTGTAATTTTGTTAGTTTTAAATATTTTGTTTAAAAATATTTCAATGCGAATATTAAATAACGAGTTTAAAAAAAGAAAGCAAAAATTATTAGCAAAAATGCTCAAACTAATTGAAACAAAACATATGTCTGATCTTTTTTATCTTTATCAAGAAATAAATTGAGTTTCTAAGTATGAAAATTACAGTCTTAAAAGTAGTTTTGCATCAATTATTTCAGAGGCGATCAGTTTATTATTTATATATTTTATTGCTAAAGAAATATTTTTATTAATTCTTATAGCTGATATTTTATATATTGTAATTAATACATGGATAAATCAAATTGCAACTAAGGAAATATCTAATTCAGATAGAGAATGATTTATGTTTTTAAATAACATTGATTATATTAAAAATACTGGTAATGAATGTCAAGCATTTGATGAAGTCTTAAAACTTAATCAAAAAGAAGAAAGTAACACAGTGAATAATAATTTTATTGAATTTTGAGATAAATTAAGTTTAATATTTGTTTATATTATTAGCTGAATGCTATTAAGGCAAGGAAATTTGAATTTTTCATTGTTCTTTATAATTTTATTATTAAAAAGTTTTAGCAAAGCAAATATTTATAATGTTGGTCAAACTATTTTAGGTTTTAACAAATATAGAATATCTATTATTAAGTTCGAAAAAATATTCATTGATACTAAACTAATAAAATTTGATGAAAAAATAACTAATATTAAAATTTTATTAAATAACGAAAAAAGAACAATTGAATTTAAAAATAAATTAAATATTGAAAAAACAAATATTGATCTAGCAAATATAAATAAAACAAAAAGTGATATAAACATTGAGGTATATATAAACAATAAAAATATAAATAATTTAAGAGGATCAGACATACGCAAGCAAATGTATTATGCAAAAGACCAAAAGATAAACTTTGGAACTATCTATCAAAATATTGCAATTAAAAAAGCAAGTAAAATAAATGTATTTAACATCAAAGAAATAAAAGACATTTTAGATAGACATTTCATTAAGATAACAAAACTTGTTAAACCTGAAACTTATACTCAAATTGAAAAAGAAATTATAAAGTTATTGAGTATTTTTTATATTGATAAAAAAGTTATATTAATAAAAAATGATTTTCAAATATTAACTTTTGATGAAATAATTTTAGTTTTATCTATCTTTACCAAATTAAATGATGATAAATTTGTAATTTTATCTTAAAATTAATATATTAAAGTTAAAAGGAATAAGAATGGTAAATATTGATTTTATAAATGAGACTAAATTAAAAGTAAAAAAATGAGAAAAATTAGCTGAGGAAATAATAAGTTCAGGCATTAAATATTTAAACATAGAAAATAAAATAAATTTATCTATAACTTTTTTAGACAGTGAACCCGCTCAAAAAATAAATCAAGAATATCGAAATCACTCATATATTCCTGACGTAACATCATTTCCTGTAGAAATGTCGCCACAAGAAATAAAAGCTCTTGGCTATCAAGAAATTGGTGATATATTCATTTGTATAGAAGAAGCTGAAAGAAAAAGCATAAAATATCAACATACGCTTAAAGAGGAAATGGGATTTTTATTTACTCATGGTTTTTTGCATTTATTAGGTTATGACCATGAAACAAATGAAAATGAGGAAGAAGAGATGTTTTTTATTCAAGATGAGATACTAAAATTGAACAAAATAAATTACACAATAAAATTTACAGAAGAAGATTATAAAGAGATAGAGGACAAACATGAGTAAAATTAAATCAGGATTTATATCAATAGTGGGAAGACCAAATGTGGGGAAATCAACTTTATTAAATAAAATTATTGGTCATAAGATTTCAATAGTCACAAATAAAGCCCAAACCACAAGAAATAATATTAGAGGTATTTTGACAGAAGAAAAATATCAATTAATTTTTGTTGATACTCCTGGTATTCATACTTCAAAAAACCAAATTGACAGGTTTATGAATTCAAGTGCAATGAGAAGCATGAAGGAAGTTGACGTAGTTGTTTTTATGGCACCAGCTGATGAAACAATTGGTAAAAATGATTTATTTATTTTAAATGAGTTATCTAAAAAGTCTGATATCAAAAAAATTCTTGTAATTTCAAAAGCGGATGTAGTAAGTAAAGAAAAATTATTTTTAAAAGCTACTGAATGAAACACGTATGAACAAATTTTTGATGAAATCATAATTACTTCATCTACTGAAAACATTAATATTGACAAATTAATTGAAACTATTGTTAATTTTTTACCTGAAACTGGACATTATTTTTATGATGAAGATTCAATAACTGATCAACCCAATCGTTTTGCAATCAGAGAAATTATTAGAGAAAGTGTGCTTTTAAAGGCAGGGCAAGAAGTCCCACATTCAGTTGCTATATTAGTTGATGAGCTTGAAGAAACAGAAGATGAAATTAATATTGTAGCTTCAATTATTGTTGAAAGAAAATCACAAAAAGGAATTATTATAGGTCATCAAGGTAAAAAAATTAGTGATATTAAATACAAATCAAGAAAACAAATAAGAGAACTTTTTGAAAAAGAAGTAAATCTTGAACTATTTGTGAAAGTTCAAGAAAACTGAAGAAATTCTGCAAGTTTAATTAAAAAGATGGGATATGACAAGGATAAATACTAATGAGTGAAGTTAAAATAAGAGCTATTGTTTTAGATTCTTTTAATTATGAAGAGAATGATAAAATAATTACAGTTTATTCTAATGAATTTGGTAAACTTAGCTTTATTGCGCTTGGAGCAAACAAACCTTCAAGTAAAAATAATTATTCACTTAATTTATTTTCAGAAGCTGATTTTGAGATATTTAAATCAAGAAAAATTCAATCTATATCAAAATTAAAAACTGGAACTTTAGTAAGAGATAACTTTAAAATTGCAAAATCTTATAATAACTATTTATTTGCAAGTATTATATCTTCAGTTATTCTTCAAGAAGAACTTTTTTATAATAAAGATTCAAAGTGATTTGATATGCTAAGAGAATCTATAAAAAATATTAATGATGAAATTAATCCTTTTTCATCTATGGTTTGATTTTTGTTTTATTCTTTAAAAAATTTTGGAGGTAATTGAGAATTAAAAAAATGTTATAGATGTAACAAACCAAGCAAAATTTACAGAAAATTTGATCTTAAGGATTTTGGTTTTGTTTGTCCCAATTGCATTAATGAAAATGAAGAAGAACAAGATTTTGAATTTATTAAGTATTTGCAAAGAATGGATAATAATACATTTTTTACTATTCAAAAATTTTCAATAAATGTTTCATATGAAATAATCTTGTCGAAGTTAATTTTAGGATATTATATAAACGAATTAGGAGTTTATTCTTACCCAATAAAAGAGATTTTAAAGAAAGAAGTATATAGAGAAGATACGTTTTGAGAGTACACTTATAAAGTGTTGACAAACAATAGTATTTAAATGTAAAATAATTTATAATTGAAATAGTTTAATGTCAGCCAATTGCTGACTTTTGTTATTTTTATATATAGACAATAAGGGAGAAAATATATGGAAAAATTAATTGCCCATTTAAAATCTCAAGGATTTATTTTTCAGGGATCAGAAATTTATGGAGGACTAGCTAACTCATGAGATTATGGTCCCTTAGGAGTAGAAGTTAAAAATAAATTAAAACAAGCATGATGAAACCATTTTGTTAGAAAAAATTCATTAAATATAGGTTTAGATAGCTCAATTATTTTAAATTCAAATGTTTGAAAAGCTAGCGGTCATATTGATGGTTTTAATGACCCATTAATAGATTGTAAAAAATGTAACAGTAGATGAAGAGCAGATAAATTAATTGAAGAATTTAATTCAGAAATTAACGCTGGAGTAATGACTGAAAAACAAATGGAAGAATTCATAAAAGAGCAAAATATCAAATGTCCTAAATGTCAAGCATGTGATTTTACACAAATAAGAAAGTTTGCGTTAATGTTTAAAACTAATCAAGGCGTACTTGAAGATGAATCATCAACTGTTTATTTAAGACCTGAAACAGCACAAGGTATTTTTATTAACTTTAAAAATGCTCAAAGATCTTTACGAAAAAAATTGCCATTTGGAATTGGTCAAATTGGTAAATCGTTTAGAAATGAAATAACACCTGGTAACTTTATTTTTAGAACTCGTGAATTTGAACAAATGGAATTAGAGTTTTTCTTTAATCCTTCTGATGAAAAAGACTGATTTGCATATTGACTAAATGAAGTTGAGGTATTTTTACAACAAAAAGTAAAAATTAGTAAAGATAATTACAGAGTTAGAAATCATGAACAAGATGAATTAGCTCATTATTCAACAGCAACAAGTGATATAGAATTTAAGTTTCCGTTTGGTTGAGGTGAACTTTGAGGTGTAGCTCATAGAGGGGATTTTGATTTAAATGCTCATCAAGAAACTTCCAAACAAGATTTAACTTATTTAGACCCAACAACTAATCAAAAGATATTGCCGCACGTAATCGAACCAAGTGTTGGTGTTGAAAGAATGATGTTAGCTATTTTATGACAAGCTTACCATGAAGAAGATTTAGGTGAAGGGAATTCACGTATAGTGATGAAATTGCCATATAACTTAGCTCCATATCAAATAGCTGTTATGCCATTACAAAAACAGCAAAATGAACAAGCTCAGGTTTTATATTCAGAGCTATTAAATAATTTTGATGTTACATATGATGAAACTGGTAATGTTGGAAAAAGATATAGAAGACAGGATGCAATTGGTACACCTTTTGTAATAACTGTTGACTTTGATACTCCAGAAACAAATTCAGTTACAGTAAGAGAAAGAGATTCAATGGAGCAAGTACGTATTAACTTAAACGAACTTGAAAGATATTTAAAATCTAAATTTTAATTTTGAAGGGAAGTGATACCATGTTAATACCAAAAGAAGTAATTGATGATATTATTCAGAAATCTGATATAGTTTCTATTGTTAGTGAAAGGGTATTACTTTCAAAAAAAGGAAGAAATTTTTGAGGTTTGTGTCCTTTTCATCAAGATCAAAATGCTTCTATGTCAGTTTCTCCTGAGAAGAAGTTCTTTAAATGTTTTTCATGTCAAGTTTCAGGAACTGTTTTAGATTTTATTAAAGATTTTGACAATATAAGTTTTCAAGAAGCAGTTAAAAAATTAGCAAGTTTATTAAACTATGACTTATCTAAGTTTGAAAGTAGCGTGCCTTTAAAACAAAATCATGAAGCGATTATTTTTAAACTTAATGAAGAAGCAATAGCATTTTTCAAATTAAACTTAAGGTCAAATGAGGCTAAAACTGCTGTTAAGTATTTACACTCAAGAGATATTACAAATGATGATATACAGTTCTTTGAAATTGGTTATTTACCAAAAACAAATAGTTTAGTCGACCATTTAATAAGCAAAGGCTATAATATATCTGATATTGTTGACGCAGGTTTAGGAACTTATAATGAAGAACGTCAAAAAATGTATGACATTTTTGCTGATAGAATATTATTTCCAATAAGAAATGAGAATAAAGAGTTAATTGGTTTTAGCGGAAGAATCATGGAATCTGATTCAGATAGACCTAAATATTTGAATACCAAAGAAACAAAAATTTTTTCAAAGAGAAAAATAGCATATAACTTTAGCGAAGCAATTAAAACTGCGCGGATTAAAAAAGAGTTAATTGTTTTAGAAGGATATATGGATGTTATAAGTTTACATAAAAATGGAATTGATAATACAATAGCTTTAATGGGAACTGCACTTTCTCAATATCATGTAAATTTATTTAAAAGCATTAAGGGAACTGTAAAAATGTTTTTAGATGGAGATGAGCCTGGAATAAAAGGCAATATTGAAGCATCGCAAACATTAATTTCAAATAATCAGAAAGTTATGGTTGTTAATAATCCAACTAATAACGATCCAGATGAACTAATTAAACAAGGAAGAAAAGCTGAAATAGAAAAAATGATTAATGAAGCTTTAAATCCTCTTCAATACATAATTTCAAAAAGATGACCCAAAGTTAACTCAAATGATTTTAATTCTGTAGAAGAATTTATGAAAGAAATATGTTCATTTGTTTTGAAATGTAATAATAATATATTATATGAAACTTCAATTGATGAACTTGAAAAAATTACAGGTTTATCTAAAGAAGCAATTATTAATTTTTATAAAAAAATATTAAAACATCAAATATCAAATAGTTTTAATAACAGAAGAGAAGTTATACAACAAAACTTTGAAGATAAAGCAATAGTAAAAACTGAAGCTAGTACAAGTTTTAATGTATTAGCTTCATTAAAAGCATATGAGTTAGCCGAAAAAACCATATTATATGATTTGATAAAATCTAACAAGAATTTAGATTTAGTGAAAGAAAAAATTAGAGAAGTTAAATTTCCACACAAGGAGTTTGGTAGAATTATATCTAAAATTATTAATTCTTACGAAGAAAATATTAATTACAATGAATCTGAAATTAAAGAAATTTTAACTAATACCTGTTCTGCAGAAATTATAGAAGAAATAAAACAATATGAAACAGATCCATTAATGTTAAGAATAAAACAAAATATAAATACTTATAAGTTAATTGAAAATTCATTTGAAAAACTGAAAATGTATTCTAATGAGAAAAAAATAATTGAAATTAAAGAAATGCTTAAAGCAGAAAATTTAAGTAAAAGTGATCGTGATAATTTAATGGACATCTTATCTGAAAGAATTAAAAAAAGAGAAGAATGATTAAAAAATTTTAACGATAAAAGTAACTAATGAAAGAGGTACAACATGAAAAAATATATGGATAAAAAAGAGATAGCAAAAATTAAAACAATTGAAGATTTTTATGAATCAACTGTTGAATATGCAAAGCATAATAATAATGAAATAACATCAGAAGAAGTTCAAATGAGTTTTAGCAAAATTTTTGCAAATGCAACTGATAATGAATATGAGAAATTATTAGAAGATTTACAAGCAAAAGGAATACAATTTACAGACCTAGAAGATATTGATTTAGATGAAGAAATTGATTTAGATGAAGATGCCGAAGAAGATATAGAAGTTACAGATGATGATGCATATGCTAATGAATTAATTGGTGAAAGAAAAGGTCCAGGAAGAAGACCAAAAGACTCAGGAACAACTAAATATAGAGTAGGTTCAATTTCAAATGAGACTAAAATTCAAGATTTAATTAAAACTTATTTTTCAACAATTGGACAAACAAAAATCTTAACTAAGGATCAAGAAATAGTTTATGCAAAATTAGCAAATTCAGAAGATCTTGAAGAAAGAAAAGAAGGAAGAGATATGTTAATCACTTCTAACTTAAAATTAGTTATTTCAGTAGCTAGAAAACATTTAAATAGAGGGTTAGACTTTGCTGATTTAATTGAAGAAGGAAATATTGGTTTAATTAAAGCTGTTGATAAATTTGACTATGAAAAGGGTTTTAAATTCTCAACTTACGCTACTTGATGAATTCGTCAAGCAATTACAAGAGCTATTGCTGATCAAGCAAGAACAATTAGAATACCTGTGCATATGGTTGAAACAATTAACAAACTTTCAAGAATTGAAAGACAACTAACACAAGAATTAGGTAGAGAACCTTCATCAAAAGAAGTAGCTGAAAGAATGGGTGGAGACATGACACCTGAAAAAGTAGTTGAAATTAAAAAAATTGCTGTTGAACCTGTTAGTTTAGAAAAACCATTTGGTGATGAAGATGACACTCACTTTGGGGACTTTGTAGAAGATAAAGATATGATTTCTCCAACTGATTTTACTGAAAAAGAAATCTTAAGAGAAGTAATTGATAAAGTGTTTGAAGATATGCCAGCTAGAGAAGAAAAAGTTATTCGTATGAGATATGGGATAGTTCCAACAAAAGTTAGAACATTAATTAGATTGGCTGAAGAATGTAATGATGAAACTGCTGGTGAATTAGCTAAAGCAATTAAAAAATTAGACATTCATTTAGAAACACCAGTTGAAAAAATTAGAACTGTTGATAGTAAAATAATTCAAGATCATTTATTAAAATATGAAGCATCAAAAACTTTAGAAGAAGTTGGAAAAGAATTAAATGTTACAAGAGAACGAATTAGACAAATTGAAGCAAAAACAATAAGAAAATTAAAACAACCAACTAATACTAATAAATCAGGTAAAGTTTTAAAAGAATTTTATAAAGGTTAATATGTTAACAAAAAGACTAAGAACAATTGCTGATTTAATTGATTGTTGCAATGTTGTTGCAGATATTGGTACTGATCATGCATATTTACCAATTACCTTAGTTAAAGAAAAAAGAACTAAGTTCGCTTATGCAGTTGATGTTAATAAAGAACCTTTAAGTTGAGCTAAGAAAAACATTAAACAATATAATTATAATGAGAAAATACAAACTATTCTAAGCAATGGTTTGGATTTTGTTTTTAGTGAAAATATTGAAAAAATTGATGTTGTTTCAATTTGCGGTTTGGGCAGTACAACAATCCTTGAAATTATTAAAAAGGATAATGAAAAGATTGATAAATATATTATTTGTTCTAATACAGAAATTAGTAGCATTAGAAATTGAGTGTTAAATAAAAATTATTCAATAAGTTTTGAAGATTATATAGTTGATAGTCAAAAAGGATATTGAGTCGTTGTTATTGAAAAAAATCATAATAATTTGGTTAATAAAAAAGATATTTTATTCGGAAACAAAACTTTTTTTCAAAATAATAAACAAATAAATACATATTATGAAAATGAAATTAAAAAGTATGAAAAAATACTAAGTAAAATAGATGAAGTAAAACATTATGATTCATATAATGATATTAAAAATAGAATTGCAGAAATTAGAGGATACTTAAATGAAATTATTAAAATTAATTAAATATTTAGATAAAAAGTTTCCCTCTAGTAAAGCATATGAATGAGATAATGTTGGAATTCAAAAATTTAACAAAAAGGTTATAGACTTTGACAAAGAAATTTCTAATGTTTTAATCACATTAGATTTAAATAAAATGTCTGTTGATAAAATTAAAAATCATAAAATAGATTTTATCATTACCAGACATCCTTTCATGTTTAATGAAATACATAAGGAAAAAGAAAATCCTTTTAAAAAAGAACTTATTAAATTTTTAACAAAAGAAAATATATATGTATTTTCAATTCATACAAATTATGATATTTGTGGATATAATGCTTTTGTAAATCAATTAGAAAAAAAGTTTAATGTAAAGAAAGCTAAATTCCCTTTGTTGCATAAAGAATTTTTAGAAGTAAATTTAAATAAGGAAATAACATCAAATGAATTAATTGAAAACCTGAAAAATATTTTTAATACAAAAACACTACAAATAAATTCGAATAATCAATTTAAGACTTCTAAATTTTCAATTAATCAAGGAAGTGGAGCCAGTTCAATAATTTCACAGCAAATTAAAGATTCTATATTTATAACAGGTGAAGCTAAATGAAGTGATTGAATTTATGCCAATGATAACAATGTCCTACTTATTGTTGTTGGGCATTATATGGAAAATTACTTTATTCATGATATTGAAGAAAGACTATTAAATAATTTTAAGGATTTAAAAATAGAGAAAGTAGATATAAAGGAACAATACTATGTCAAATAATAATGAAAGAAAATTTAGTGATTTTGGTTTTAAGAAATACATTAATGACACATTAAAAGAAATAAACTTTGAAATACCAACAAGAATACAAGCAGAAATAATACCACTAATAAAAAAACATCAAAATGTTATTGCTCTTTCTCATACTGGAACAGGAAAAACACATGCGTTTTTGCTACCCATTTTAAATAACTTAAAATTTGATCAAGATAAACAAAATGTACAAGCTTTGATAATTGCTCCAACAAGAGAATTGGCCAAGCAAATCTATGATAATGTTAGACCATTTACAAAAAATGAAACTCAGCTTAAAGTAGATTTATTTATTGGTGGAGAAGATATCAATAAACAAGTTGAGTCATTAAGTAAAAGACAACCAACAATTACTGTGGGAACTCCAACAAGAATTAAGGAATTATATGAACAAAATCATCTTAAAGCGACAACATCAGATTACATCATAATTGATGAATGTGATATGATTTTTGACTTAGGATTTATTGAAGATGTTGACTTTGTTGTTTCAAAAGCAAAACAAAATGTCAATTTGTCAATGTTTAGTGCAACCATCCCTGAACAATTAAGACCTTTTGTTACTAAATATGCAAGAAATGCTCATTTTATTGATGTAACTGAAAAAAATGTATCAAGTAAAAATATTAAACATGTTTTAATTGATACAAAGAATAAAGAAATTGAACCTGTTTTAACAAACATTTTAAATTCAATTAATCCGTATTTATGTTTAATTTTTTCTAACCATAAAGATGACATTCCAAAATATGTAAAATTAATTAGAGAAATAACAGGTCAAAATGTTGGTGAATTGCATGGTGATTTACAACCAAGAACTAGAATGAACATGTTAAAGAAAATAAAAAATAACGAGTTTAAATTTGTTGTAGCAACCGATGTTGCTGCAAGAGGCGTTGACATTATAGGAGTTAGCCATGTTATTTCAATTGATTTGCCAACAGATCTTTCATATTACATTCATAGAAGTGGAAGAACCGGAAGAAGTAAAATGACTGGTGAAAGTTATGTTTTATATAATGTTAAAAATCAAGAAAAAATTGAATCACTTGAAAAAATAGGAATTGAATTTACTCGCTTAAGAATGGACAACAATGAGCTTATTGAGATTAGAAGTAAAAATAAGAAAAAGGCAAAGCATTATGAAGACTTAGATACTGATTCAAAAAAAGTTATTGCTAAATATAGTAATCAAAAAGTTAAACCTGGATATAAGAAAAAAAGAAAAAGAGAACTTGATGAAATAACAAGAAAAAAACGCCGTGAACATATTAAGAAAAGCATTGATAAAATAAAAAAAGAAAAATATAGAAAACGTCGTGAAGAATTATTTGATTAATATTTAAAAAAGTGGATAAATCCGCTTTTTATTTTTTTAATTTTTAGTATTATTAAAAATAGAATTAATTACATATAAGGAAAAGTAGGTATGGCAAGAAAAAAAAGAATAAAAATTTATTCGTCAAATGGTAAAAAAGCATTACTACTTTCTCCCGAGGAAATCTTAATAATAAAAAATGATCCCAGTTATGAAAAAAACTATGAAGCTGAGTTTAATAAAGGGAAGCAAGCCTTTGAAGTACGTAACTATTACGCAATAGGTTTTTGAAATGATCTTTTATATGTTCTAATTGGTGCTTTTCTTTCAACAATAGCAATTGATTATTTCATTTCCATAACAGGTAATGCTGGTCTTTTCCCAGGAGGATTGGGAGCTATTGCTCGTTTCTTCTCTATTATTGGAGCAAATAATATTACAGTATCTGCAAGTACTCTTTATTTTATAATTTATTTTATTATGAATATTCCTTTAGTAATTTTTGGGTTCATAAAGATTGGTTGAAAATTTTCAACTTTAACATTAATTTACTCTATTGTTTCAATTTTTTTTGACCTTATATTACAAAACATTCCTTATATTAATCCTAATGAGTTAAGTTTACTAATTGATTACAATTTAATAAGTACACTTCCTGGAGCATGAGGAGCAATTATTTGAATTTTTGCATTCGCAATTTTTGGTGGAATGATTAATGGATTTAGTTATTCAATAACATATAAAGGAAATGCATCAACTGGTGGAAGTGATTGAATAACTTATTATTATTCAAAAAAATTAAATAAAGATATTGGTTCTTTAAATATTAAAATTAATATTTTTATTTTATTTATAGTTATTTGTTTAAATACAATTATTTTAAAAACTGAAGATATTGATCAAACAATTAAATTAAGTGCTGTTTATAATGAATATGATAATTGAAATTCATTAATAAGTTCTGATTTGGGTATGAAGTTAGATAATATATTTAGTGCGACTGACAAAAATAGTTCAGATTTATTTAAAAGTTGAGATATGTTAAAAAATGGAAACTGAAATAATGAAGATTGATTCAATATTTCAAAATATGTGTCAGCTACAAATGAATTTGATTCAACTTATACAACATCGCTTATTTTAAAAATGAAATTTAAATGAATCATAGGTCCAAGTTTATTTGCTTCTTTAATATTAATTATTATTCAAGGATTAACAGTTAATAAACTTTATCCAAAAAACAAAGTTTTAAACTTGTTTATTTCAACAACTAAAATTAATGACATCCAACAATACTTATTTAGTGTTGGATATACTAACAACATTTTTATTTGAAGAACAGTAACTTCTAAGAAAAATGCATGAAATGATCAAGAACAAGATTTAATTATGATTTCAATGCCATTGTTATACTTTAAAAAAATTGAAGATTACTTATTAAAAATTGATGAAGATATGATTATTAACATTATTGGCAGCAATTCTGTTAAAGGTAAGAACTTTAGTTATACTTTTGATAATGAATTACGTGATAAAGCATTGACAGAAGAATTCTTGAATAATGGTAAATTAATGAAAAAGATTGAAAGTAACACTATCATTAAAACACATAAGAAATTGAAAAAAAATGGTGATAATATACAAAATGAGGTATAATCTTTTATAGATTATACTTTTTATTTTAAGTATTAACTTTTCAGACAAGGAGGAGTAAATAAATGAATAATAAAAAAACTTCATTTAAAAAAATAGCGCAAACCTTTTGTCTGCTTTTGATTATTTTTTCATTAATAATTTCAATTGTTTTCTCTTCATTAAGTATAGCTAATAAAACTAACTTAAATACTAGGTATTCTGGTGGATATGATGCTCTTATTGAAGTGTATGATGAAAAACAAAATTCAACTTCACCAGGATCAGCAACTACACCAAACGGTGATGCTAAATTAGCAGCTGATTCTTTACAAAAGAAACTGTCACCATTTTCTGATAATACAATTGATGTTAAAATAGTTGGACAACATAGAGTTTCTATTAGAGCAACTAAGGAACAATATCAAAATAATCCAAAATTATTTATAAATGCAATTGAGCAAGATGGTGGTTTAATGGCATTTACTCAATTAAATAATTCATATACTGATGTTTTATTTGATAATGCTTCTGTTAAAAAAATAACAGGTTCTGAAAATGGAATTTATGACAGTAACAATAACATAACAAATAAATTAGCAATTTCTCAAATTTTTGGTTCAGTTAAATATACTCCTGACAAATCTCAAAATAATTCTGGTCAACAAAATTCTCCATTCTTAACTTTTGAAGAAGGTTCAAATGGAAGTTATTTAAAAAATCTAACAGCAGCTACAACAGCATCTGAAGGTGGAGCTTCAACTCCTGCAAGTTTAACATTAATTTCTTCATTTGAAACTATTTTAAATAACTTAAGAGAATATTTTTTACAAACACCAAATGAAAAAGATTTAGATAAATATTTAGAAAATTATTATACAGGTGTTATTCAACCAGTACTAAGTTTCTATCCTAATGCTGATGCAAAACAAAAAGCTGTTATTGATGATTTTTTCACAGTTTCATATATGACTTCAGATGGACAAATGCCATCTACTTCATTAATTTCAGGAACTTTTAATAAATGATGAACAGACAGTGCAACAGATGAAAAAATGTTATTTAATACATCAAATAATACAGAACTTATCGTTAAAGAACTAAAAGCTTTATTTTATGGTGGAGTTTATGGAAACAAAACAAGCCCAAAAAATTACAGTTATAGCTTTACAAATAATGTTAATAAATATGTTATTGACCCTAATTCAACAACAGATGACTTTAAAAAAGCCGAAAACGGTAAAGAAGCAGGTAAGTATTCAGAAAATTTAACATTATATGCTGGTAATTCTGGTAGCCAATCAATGAGAATTGATGATGTTGCAAAAATAATAAATGATATTATGTTGTCAAAAGTTTTATTTGCCCAAAAATCATCTTCTTCAACATTTTCACAATATCTTGATGAATCAATTTTTGAAAAAAACTTTATTATGATTAATGATTCTATAACTCAAACAGGTGTTTCAGCAGCATCAGAATCACTATCAAGAGCTTCATTTACACCAAGTGTAGTTTATAATGGAGCAACAAGTCAATTAAAAGTAAAAACAAGATCAGCAACTATTGCAAAAACAATTGAAGCTTCAATTTCTCAAACAACTTCAGGATTTAGTTTTAAGGTAATTAAGCTAACTGAATTTAACCCAGAAATAACTCTTTACATGTTATTAGCGTCAATTATATTCTTATTAATTTTAGCTATTATAACAATGGTATTTTTAGTTATTGCATATAGATTATTAGGTATTTATACATTAATAATTGCGGTAACTTCAGTGGCTGTAACACTATTTACTCCAACAATATTTGGTATAGCAATAGGTATAGAAATTTATACTTTAATCTTTGTGATGGTTGGGCTTGTTTTAGAATCATGTATTCTGACAATAGAAGCATTTAAGAAACATCTAAATAAAGAAAAAAGATCTATTACTGAATCATTTAAATTATCATACAGAGAAAATTTAGGAATTATACTTGATTCATTTATCTTAATATTAATTCCTAACTTAATTATTTTCTGAGTTGGAACAGGTTCATTAAAAAACTTTGCTACTGTTGCAACAGTATCTACAGCAATAATTTTAGTTTTAGTAATTGTAGTCTTTAGATTAATGCTATATTTAACAGTTAAACTTGAAATATTTAAACACCATCCATTATGATTACCTATTGATACAAAAGATATTAAATCAGGTGTTGCAATTCGTGAAAAAATTAACTTATCAAAATATGAATATCAATTAAATATTTTAACTAATAAAGATAAAATTAGCTCAAAAGAGTTATTAAAGATCAAAAAAATTAATGATTTAATTGAAAATTTAAAAACTAAAATTGAAAATAAAGAAAAAAATTATCAATTAAAACTAGTTAAGAAAAATAAAGAAAAAACTATTAAGTTAAATCAAAAAATAGAGAAGTTAGAAAAATCAGATAAAAAAATTCGATGATATAAAAAAGACTGAATTGCGTTCTTAAAAGTTAATCGTGATGTTGCTAAAGTAATTTCAACCAATGAAGAAGTAGTTGTGGTTGAAGAAGCTAAAACAAAACGTAATCAAAACTGAATTTTTAATATAAATAGAATTATTATAGTTTTATTATTAGTATTCTCAGTGATTGGTGCAGTTGTAGCTGCTACAGTAGGTCCTAATTATTCAAACTTATTTGGTAAAGACAATACTTATATTGTTTATGGTGAGTATTTATATAATCTTCCAGGAAATAATTTTGACAATGTAGTTTTAAAAATTGAAGAAGGTCAATCAAAAGAAAAAGCTGATCAATTTAGAGCAGAAGCTGAAGCAATGGCAAAAGCTGCTAATCATAATGATATTGAATCTGGAGCAGATGATAAAAAATTCGTAGCAGATCTAAGCAAATATACAATTGAATATATATTTAGCAATGATTTAGTTAAAACTTTTTATTCAGGATATAAAGGAACCACTAAATTAAATTCAGTAGTAGCTGGAACTGATTATGGACATAAAGATGAAAATATTTCTGATGATGATTTAATGCCATACATTCAAATTGAATTATCAAATCAAACAAATATTACAAAAACAAAAAGATTATTAAATGGTATTTTTACAGGTAAAACTCGTTTAGGAAGTAATTACACAAATGCTTCAAAAGGAATTTTAGGAATGTATCAAATTCCGTTTACAGCTTATGGACAAATTAATCAAATAATTGTTGCCTTTGCATTATTAATATTGATATTAATTGCTTATATTTTAATTAGATACAAATGAACTTATTATGTAGCTTTAGCACTAGCACTTGTAGTTGTTGTTTTAATAACAGCATCTCTTGTAATAATGTTTAGAGTTCCATTAAGTACAGAAATATTAGTAACAATGGTTTCAATAGTAGCATTTACAATAATGTCTGTAATATTCATTCTTGGTAAAACAAAAACTTTAATTTCAATTAAAAATAAAAATGAATTAAGATACGAGTTTGAAAATGAAGCAAATGCTCAAGCAATTATTAAACATAAAGTTTTAGAAGCTATTTATAATAAAAAAGCTTTCAATAAGGCTAATAAAAAACGTATCAAAGATATTAGAAGAGAAATTGTTAATATTAAATTAATTAAAAAATCAAAATTCTATGTTTGAGATGCATTTAAAGCATTCTTTAAAACAAATAAGACTCCTGAAATTGCTGATTTAAGAAAACAAATTAAAGTAATTAGAAAAGAAAATAAAACTGATCTAAAACCTTTAAGAAAACAAATAAAAGTTGTTAAAAAAGCAGGAAGAAAAGAAATAACAATGATTTTAAAAGATAATAAGTTTGTTAAATCATTATTTGTTGATTCTTTAAAATTTGGAGTTAACAGATTAATTTATATTTCTGGTTTCTATTTAATATTTGCAATCATCTTAGCTATTACAATTCCATCAATTGCTGGAGTTGGAATTACATTATTAATTGGTGTGTTTGTGGCAAATATTGTTATTCTAACAATGTCATTACCATTATTAATATGATTAGAAAAACGAAGAATAGTTGCAAACTATGGTAGAAAAGAATTCATTTCTCAAACTAATGTTTCTCAAGAAGAACAAATAGTTAAAGACATTAATGATTAATTTATAAAAGGAGTAAATAATAATATGGATTTGAAAAAATACATTTTAAATGTTAAAGATTTCCCAATTAAAGGTATAGATTTTAAAGATGTAACACCTTTACTAAATGATGCTGATGCTTTTGCTTATGTAATTGATGAAATGGCAAAATTTGTTGTTGAGTGCGGTGCAAATGTTGTAGTTGCGCCAGAAGCTAGGGGTTTCTTATTTGCAAGTGCTGTAGCTTATAAATCTCATACACGATTTGTATTAGTTAGAAAACCTGGTAAATTACCACGTGAAGTAATTGACATCGAATATACATTAGAATATGGGACTAATCATCAACAAATGCATAAAGGCGATATTAAACCTGGAGATAAAATAGTTATCATTGATGATGTTTTAGCTACTGGTGGAACAATCGAAGCAATAGTTAAATTAGTTGAAATGCAAGAAGGAAAAGTTGAAGGAGTATCATTCTTAATTGATTTACCTGTCTTACATGATGAAAATTTATTACATGAGTACAAAGTGCAAAAACTTGTAAAATATTAAGATTAACACCTATAATTAATATAGGTGTTTTTTTATTAAGAAAAGAAGGACAAAATAATGAAGGCTAAGCAAAGATGCGATTGATCAATAAATGAAATTTTAAATAATTACCATGACAATGAATGAGGCATACCAAATCATGATGATAATTATATTTTTGAAATGCTTTTACTTGAAAACATGCAGGCTGGTTTAAACTGATTAACTATTTTGCAAAAAAGAGATGAATTTAAGTCAGCTTTTAATAATTTTGATTATAAAATTATTGCTATATATCAAGAAAATAAAATAGAAGAATTAATGAGTAACTCACAAATTATAAGAAATAAATTAAAAATTAATGCTGCCATTTCAAACGCGGAAGCTTTTGTTAAAATTCAAAGTGAGTTTGGTTCATTTGACAAATATATTTGGAGTTTTACAAACAATAAACAAATAATTAATGATTGAAATTCAATAGCAGAATTGCCAGCACAAACAGAACTTTCAAATGCTGTATCAAAGAATCTGAAAAAAAGAGGTTTCAAATTTGTAGGCCCAGTTATTGTTTATTCATTTTTACAAGCAATAGGAATTATTAATGATCATTTGAATAGATGTTTTTGTAAAAAATAAAAATTCAATGTATAAGAGTTTTATAGACTTATTTTAGTCTATTTTTTTGTTATAATCTTAAAAATAGAATGGGTGATTTTATGGCTGGTATTGCTTTACCTAGAAAAACTAGTAAAAGAGCTTCAACAAACTTAAATATTGTTGAAATAAAAGATTATGCAACTTTAGAAAATGAATTAAAAAAATATATTAAGGATAGAAAAGCATTAAACAAAATTAGAGAAGCTTATTTGTTTGCTGAAAAAATGCACAGTGAGCAAAAACGTAAAAATGGAGATCCATATATTTACCACCCACTTTCAACTGCTTATTATTTAGCCCAATTACAAATGGGACCTAAAACAATTAAAGCTGGATTATTGCATGATGTTGTTGAAGATACACCAGTTAAAATTGAAGAAATTGAAGAAAAGTTCGGAAAAGAAATTGCGTCACTTGTTGAATCAGTTACAAAAGTAAGTTATTTTGCTGAAGAAAATCGTGAACAAATTAAATCTGAGTATTTGAGAAAACTTTACATTTCAATGGCAAAAGATATCAGAGTTATCATTATTAAGATTGCTGATAGATTGCATAATATGTTAACTATTGAAAACTTACCAGAAACAAAACAAAGAGTAGTTGCTAAAGAGACATTAACAATTTATGCAGCAATTGCTCATCGTATAGGGATGAAAAATGCTAAATCTAAATTAGAAGATATGGCATTTAAAGTTTTAAACCTAAAAGATTTTGATGATATTGAGAATCTAATTGAAAAAGGTCGTGAATCAAGGGAAGTAAATATAGCAAAAACAATTGAAGATATATCGTTTTTCTTAAGAAAAGAAAAACATATAAAAATTATTGATATTTTTGGAAGAGAAAAAACAATTTACTCAATTTATCGAAAAATGAATGTGAATGGAAAACAGTTTGAAGAATTACATGATTTAGTTGCAATTAGAATCATTGCCAAGTCAACTGATGACTGTTATAAAATTTTAGGTTATTTACACCAAAAATATTTACCTTTATCAGGTAGATTTAAAGATTATATTGCAACACCCAAAAATAACGTTTATCAATCATTGCATACAACTTTAAGTAATAGCAAGGGAATGTTTTTTGAGGTTCAGATTAGAACTCAACAAATGGATGATGTTGCTGAAGCTGGTGCTGCTGCTCACTGAAGATATAAAGAAGGTGAAGTAGTTGATATTGCTAAACGTCAAAAACAAATTGACGAACAAATTGATATATTTAGTAGAATTTTAGATTTAACAGATCAAATTAACGAAGAAGAAAATTCAAAAGAAAGAGAACTAGAAAATCAATTACAAAAAGATGTTTTTGGTTCTATGATTTATGTACTAACTCCATCTCAGAATGTTATCACTTTACCATATGGAGCAACTGTATTAGACTTTGCGTATAGAATTCACACTGAAATTGGTGAGAAAACAACTGGAGCTAAAATTGATGGAATATTTTCACCTATCAACACTGTTTTAGAGTCTGGTCAAGTAGTTGAAATTAAAACTTCATCAAAACAACAACCAACACATGAGTGATTAAAAATAGCTACAACTTCAAATGCTAAAAATAGAATTAGAAAATATTTAGGTAATAAACTTAAAGAAGATAATTCATTTGATGAAGATAGAAAAGAACTAGCTAGAAAAACAGAAAACTTAATTAACTCTTATATTAATCAAAAAGAAATTAAATGAAAAAGAAAATCATCAAGTGAGATTCTAGAAGCTGTTAAAAAAGCTGGTTATACTAATTTAGAAGAATTTTTAATAAGTGTTGGTAAAGGTGAATTGTCAATTGTTGAAGCAACTGACAAATTCTTTATTAACCATAACTTCTCAAAAGATGAAGAAGCATTAAGAAGCATTCAATCAAAAACAATAAATGATAGAAGTTTAAAAAATGATATTGTAATTGATGGGATTACAAACATTAAAACATCAATTGCAAGTTGTTGTTTACCAATACCTTATGAAGATGTAATAGGTTATGTTACTAAATCAGGTAATGGTATTAAAGTTCACTTAAAAGAGTGCTATAACTTATATGCTAGTGAAGAAACAAAACGTTTAGTTCAAGTACAATGAAACTCTGCAGTAGCTGAAAATAGTTTATATACAACTAAGCTAAAATATTTTGCAACTGATAGACCAAATCTTTTATATGACATATCAAGAGCCTTATCTAACTTAAAAGCAACAACAATTAATGTCAAACTTGGTGTTGATGATAAATCATTACTTGTTAATGGAGAATTAACAATTAAAGTTAAAAGTTCTGCTCAATTAAATCAGATTATTTTAACAATTAAATCAATCGCAAATATCATTGATTGTGAAAGATCAGTTAAAAGTATTAAATAGGTTTTCCTAAGAGCATAAGTAAGCATTAATTAAAATACTTTTTTTGTTAAATCAAGCATATAATAATAAATAATATTTTTAAACGAGAACTGTTAGTTCAATTTTTTGTTTTTTATATTAGAAGAAAATAAAACACAAAAAGAGCAAAAAATAAATTAATTTTGACGTTTAGATATAATCATTATGATTCATTGGAAATTAACGAGTAGTTTAAACTGAATAAACTTTTTTAATTTATAATATTATTAAATGAATGGAGTAAAAAAATGAACAAGCAAGAATTGAATGACTTAATTTTAAGAATAAAAAATCAAAAAAAACTTAGTGAAGAAGAGCTTAATTTAGTTGAAGAAAATATGTTAGAAACAACTTTAGGGCTTAAATTATATTACACAGATGTAGTCGAAAATTATGAAGGAAAAAATATAATTAATTTTAGAAATGATAATTATTTATACTTAAAAGAAAATAAAAAATATAATTTAAAGAATAACAAAAATTCAAATTCAAATATTCTTATAAATGCTGATAATTTTTTGGCATTAGAATGTTTAAAAGATGCCAATACAAAAATAGATTTAATTTATATAGATCCGCCTTATAACACAGGGAATAAGGATTCTTCTATTCGCTATAACAATGAATACATTGTTTCAAATGATAATTTGAAACATTCAAAGTGATTATCGTTTATGAAGAAAAGATTGTCACTGTCTAGAGAACTAATTTCAGATAATGGACTAATCTTTATAAGCATAGACGACAAGGAATACGCATACTTAAAAGTTTTGATGGATGAGATTTATGGTGAAGAAAACTTTTTGGCAACAATAGTTGTTAAATCACTTCCCAATGGCAGAGTTATTAAAAAAGGATTTGCAAGACAACATGAGTATGTTTTATGTTATACAAAAAATTATACGAACAATGCGTATGAAGATATTAAAATAGGTATTGTTAATAGTAACAATGAAACATTAACTCCTTTGCAAAGGGGAGGAAACAATTCTTTGTCAACTGAAAGACCAAATAGGTTTTATCCTATATTAGTTTCTAATGGAAAACTTTCAATGATAACAAATGAAGAGTACCTTCAAATGAGAAACAATAAGGATGAAGAAAGAATTGAAAATTCATTATTTAATGAAAATTTAATAAATAGTTTAGATGAAAAATATAAAAATCTTGGCTTTGAAGTAATTTGACCAAAAGATTCTAAAAATGTCAGAAGAGTTTGACAGCGAACATTTGAAAGAGTTTCAAAAGAAATTAAAGAAGGTAAAATCATATTTGATTTAAAAACCAACAAAATATGTTCTAAGCCTTTAGAAATTAAAAATCCTACAACAATTATGGATGAAAAGGACTTTGCTTTTTCTAATGGAGCCAGATTGTTAAATGATATAATAGGAAAAAACGAGGAAAATAATCCAAAATTTGGTTATCCAAAATCACTTGGTTTTATGGAGTATTTAATAAACTTAGTTCAAGATGATCAAATTACAGTTTTAGATTTTTTTGGTGGTTCAGGAACAACTGCTGAAGCTGTTATGAACTTAAATAAAAAAGACGGTGGGGAAAGAAGATTTATTCTAGTCACTAACAATGACAATAACATTTGCAAAGAAGTTACTTTGCCAAGAATATATAGTCTAATAAGTAACGCTGATGATCAAATAATTAAAAATTTAGGTATAGAGCAAATAGATCCTAAATTTCATAAAAAATATTCTGAAAATTTTAAATTTTTAGAATTAGCAAGCTTAAATAAATTGGACGGACAATTTGAAGAATTATTTGAATCAGAAGAAATGTACATGGAAGAGTTAAATTCAGAATTGAATATAGATTTAGTATCTAAGGGAAATAAATAATATGGAATTATTAAATTTTCAAAAAAATATAATAAGTAAAGCAATCAAAACATTACAACTTGAAAATTCATTTACATTTCAGGCACCAACAGGTACAGGAAAAACTTTTGTTATAGCTAATTTAATATCTGAAATGATATTAAACTATAATGTTTTATATCCAAATGAAGAGTTCACTTTTATTTTTATAGCTCCTTCTGCCGGAGAATTATATTCACAAAGCTATGAAAAAATGGCACTATGAATGGATAAAAAAAATATAAAAAGTTTTAATATTATTAATAATAAGTCTACTTCAACTAATTCATTAATAATGCCTTATAGAATCTTTGAAAAAGATAGCGTTTATTTTTTTGGTTGATCTTCTTTAGCAAAAAAAGATAATAAGATAACAACTGAAATTTCTGAAAACAATACATTTTGAAAAACTTTAGACAGAACAAAGAATCAAAAGAGAAAAGTTGTTTTAATAATCGATGAAGCACATTTAAATAATACAAAAATAGGTAAAGACTTTATTTCTAAAATTGAACCTGACAAAGTAATAAAAATGTCTGCCACAATATCAAAAAATGAAAAAATTGATTATAAAGTTTCTTATTCCATGGCAATAGAAGAAAAAATAGTTAAAAAAAATTTTAGCATTAATTCTGATTTAAAAATTTCAAATCCATCATGAAGAGAATATATAAGCTCTGCTATTAGCAAACAAAAGGAAATTAAAAATGCATATAGAATTAACAAAATTTTTCAGAACCCTTTAATATTAATTCAAATACCTGATATGAAATCTAACACAATAATTGATGAGAACATTATTTTTGATTACCTTGTAAATTATTTAAAAATACCAAATCATAAAATTGCTATTTATTTAGATAAGGTAAAAACTCATACAAAGGAAGAAATCAATACTTATAATTCAGAAATAGACATTCTTATTTTCAAACAAGCAATAGCTACTGGTTGAGATATACCTAGAGCTAATATGTATGTTAGATTAAGGTCAATAAAAGAAGAAAATTTTAAAATTCAATCTATCGGTAGAGTATTGAGGAACCCTTTATTAAAATATTATAATAATGAATTAATTGATAATTGCTTCGTTTATACAGACTCCGATGAATTGATACAAGAAATGGTAATTAATTTTAGTGAACAAATAAATAAAAGAGATTTTTTTGTCAAAGAGAATTTTAAAGAGCAATTTGAAAATCCTATAAATATTGTTAGATTAAAATATAATTTAAAATTTGATAGAATTAATACTTCAGAAGTTGTGCAAAAATTTGTGAGTAGCGAACAAATTATTGCGAATATAAAAAAAACAATAGATGATAACTCTAAAAATAATTTCAGTTACGTTGTTTCTTATAATGAAAGCATTGAAAACTTAGCGGAAAATAAAAAAATGAAAAATGAGTGATTAAAAGGTAGACAATTACAATTAAACTCAAACAATTTAACACTATTAGAAATTAAAAATTTAGCTTTATTTAAATATAAAAATAATTCATATTTTGAAATTATTAATATTTTATCCAAAGAATTGTCAGTTAAATTTAATATAAAAATAAAAGATTTATTTTATACAATGATAAAGGTTCCTACATTTAGAAAAGAAATAGAAGAAATAATTTTTTCAATAATAAAGAATAGTTTAATTATTGAAAAAGAAAAATTTTTGCTTCCAAAAATTATGCAGTATGATGCATTTTCTTTGGGACAACGAGAAGATTACAATTTAACACCATATAAAGATTTAGCGCTATATTCAATAGAAGAGAGGAAAAAAGACTTTGATTCTGATTTAGAACAAAATTTTTATAACTTTTTAACCGAAATAAAAGATAAATATAAATTGAATTTAATTTTTAGAAATTCTACTGATCAAAATTCGTATTTTTTTAATTATGTATCCTCTTCAGGAAAGATAAGAAAATTTTATCCAGACTTTATAATAAAACAGAATAATAAATATATAATATGTGATACAAAAGATGAATTTTACGATGATGAAATAGAAGAAAAAAAACAAGCATTCAGCATTTACAAAGATTTTATAATAAATGAAAATTACAATATTATTTTTGGTATGGTATATAAAAAAGGCAATAACAAGTATGAGTTAAGAAATAATGATGGTAATTTTAATATCGAATCAATCTTTTTAGAGTAAAAGGGCATAATGAATAATAAAAACATTTTATGTATCATAAAATACGAATTAAAATTGGAACTGCAACACTTATGAGAAAATAATCTCATAGGAATTGCAGTTTTTTTTGATACAAAAAAGCAACTCCTGACCGATCAAAGCCCAAAGGAGTTACCATGAATAATTATAAACAAATATCTTTAAAAGAAAGAACATTAATTGAATATCTATTAAATATTCAAAATAAATCTGTTTCTTTTATAGCTAAAGAATTAAATAGAAATAGATCAACTATTTACAGAGAAATTAAAAGAAATAAAGCAGCTATAATTTATAAAACCAAGGATTCACAATTTACTAGAGATATTAATAATACCTTATCTCATCAAAATAAAATAAGTAAATATAATGAATTCTTGAGATTTCTTTATGTTAATTTTAATCCAAAAAGTTTTAGCATTGATGTTTGTGTTTTTAAAGCCAAAGAACTTGGGATTAAAACACCAACAACCCAAACTGTTTACAATTGAATTAAGAATAAGCAAATAAAAATTAAATCAAAAGATTTATTGAGACCTAGGTTTTGATGAAAAAAGTCTAGTAAATATAAGCATTATCTATGAGAAATATCAAAAATGAATTCCATTCCAATTACTTATAGACCTAAAAATATTAATCAAAGAAAAGACATTGGTCATTTTGAAATTGATTTAATTGTTAGTTCTGGCAATAGTTCAAAAGCCATAATGACACTAGTTGAAAGAGTTACCAGAAAAGGTTTTGCAATTAAATTAGAAAATAAAACTATGAAACATACAAATGAAAAATTAAAAGAATTAATTGGAAAAGAAAATTTAAATATTAAATCTATTACTAAAGATAATGGTATGGAATTTAATCTTTTACATGAAGTCACACAAGAATTAAACGTACCACTTTATACATGTAATACCTACGCTTCTTGTGAAAAAGGAACTAATGAAAATTTTAATGGTTTGATTAGAAGATATTTACCTAAGAAAACTAATTTTACAAATTTAAAAGATGATAATATAATAGAAATATTAAATGAAATAAATAAAATGCCTCGTAAAATTCTGAACTATAAATCAGCTCAGGAATTTTATGAGACATTCGGTTAGAAGTGTTGCACTTCCAATTTTAATTTATATTTTATGTATCATAAAATGTTTTTGGTTCATAATTTGTGAAAAATATTTTTAAGAAGTAAATATTATAAAAATGAAGCTTAACTTTTAAATTTCATTGTATTTTATAAAATTTATTATTTCGATGAGAATCCAATCATATTAAACAATATTTAATAAGGAAACTGTTATATTATTAAAAAAGAATTTTTAAACTCTATTTTATCCCATGTTCTTAATTAAACTTGCTGATGAATTTAAAGCATGAGTTACTATAAATAGAAATACTCTTTTTATGAAGTCTTAACTAAAATAATTAGAAGTAGTTTCCAATCAAGTATTTTTAGATTAAAATATATTGTAAAGGGGCGTGATTGAATGAGTTATTACTACAAACCAAGTATGGGTTATTCAGTTCACGCTCTACAAAGAGCTAAAGAAAGACTTAAATTGCAAAATAAGCAAGATTGAGAAGTAAAAGAAGCAATTAAAAATCATATTTTTAATTCTACTAAAACCTTTAAAATTAATGGAATGTTATATTTATCAGCATCAAACACAAACATATTTTTTGTTATCAATGAAAGTAGTAATACACTTGTAACTGTAACACTTGTATCAGCTGAAAAGCAATTAAGATTGATGGGTGGTTGATAACATGATAATTGGAGTATATGGTACTATTGGTGCTGGTAAAACAACTATTTCAAACAAAATTAAAAAACTTAAATTTAAGGTTGTTAATGCTGATAAAATTGCAAGAGATATTTTAAATTCTAGGGATATTCAAAAACAAATAAAAAATTTATTCCCTAATGCTTTTGTTGTTGATGAATTAGATAGAAGTAAATTGAGAAAAATTATTTCAGAAGATGAAAAAAGCTTAAATAAATTAAACTCTATAGTTTGACCTGAAATCAAAAATCAAATTTCATTAATCATTAAAACAAATCCTGGAAATATTGTTATAGACGCAGCATTATTGCCAGAATTAGATCTTGAAATTGATAAATATATTAGAGTTAAATCAAATTTAATTACAACACTTTTAAGAGTTAAAAAAAGAGATAAAAAATCTTTTAAAGAAACATATAGAATTTATAAGCAACAAAAACAAAGAATTAATAAATATAAAATAAATGATGAAGTAATAATAAGTAATGATATATGAACAAAAAATATAACATATAAGCAACTGCATAAGAAAATTTTTAAATAAGATATGATGATCTTATTTTTTTATATCCAATAATTTCATTTAATTAAGATAAAATAAATAGTATGAATAAATCAGGAATAATAATTTTAAATAAACCTCAAGGTTTAACAACAAATCATTTAATTCAAAGACTTAAAAGAAAATTAAATGTTAAGAAAATAGGACATGCCGGAACATTAGATCCTTTAGCTACGGGTTTAGTCATTTGTTTAATTAACAGTGGTACAAAATTGAGTGATTATTTTTTAAATGAAAATAAGGCCTATGAAGTAACAATGAAATTATTTAAGGCAACAGATACTTATGATAGTGATGGAGCAACAGTTGAAGAACAAGAACGCTTTGAAATTGGAAAGCAGGAAATAGAAAAGGTTATCTCAAGGTTTAATGGACTTACTTACGAACAAGAACCACCAATGTATTCAGCAATAAAGATAGAAGGTAAAAAACTTTATGAGTATGCTCGTGAAAATCAAGTTGTAAAAGTTAATAAAAGAACTGTAAAAATTAATTCTTTAATTTTTGATAATTTTGAAAATGATGAAATATCATTAACTGTTTATTGTTCAAAGGGAACATATATAAGAAGTCTTATTGTTGATATAGCAAAAGAACTTAAAACAATAGCACATGTTACACGCTTAAATAGAATTGAGTCTGGAAACTTTAAAATTGGTGATTCAGTTTCTTTAGACGAATGCCAAGAATCAAACTTAATTGAAATGGCTGATGCAGTTAAAATGGCAGATTATGAAATTATTAAATTAGAAGATACATTGAATATTGAACATGGCAAAAAAATTGAGTTACAAATTGAAAAAGATATTGTTTTTATTTCTAATAATTTAAATCAATTAATTGCTTGCTATGAAAGAGAAAAAGATAATTTATTTAAATGTAAACGTGGAGGTTTGAATATTTAATGAAGGTTTTCAGAACTGATATAAATAACATAATTCAAAGTCAAAAAAAATCCTGTGTTACTATAGGAATGTTTGATGCTATGCATAAATATCACAAAATCATTATAAATAAAGCTCAAGTAATAGCTAAAGAAAATAATTTAGAATCTATTATCATAACTTTTAGTCATAAACCAAATAAAGAAAAATATACTTTGCTAAATGAAGAAAAAAAAATTAATTTTATAGAAGAGAATTTTAAAATAGACAAGTTAATTATTTTGAACGTTGATGATAATTTAATCAAAACATCAAAGGAAAAATTTGTTGAAATTTTAAAAACTAAGCTTAATGTAATTAAATTAGTTGAAGGCAGTGATTTTAGATTTGGTTTTGAAAAAGCTGGAGATGTGCAATTCTTAAAAGAAAACTTTGGTACTGAAAATGTTTTCATTTTTGAAAGAGATGAAAACATATCAACTTCAAAAATTAAAGAACTGGTAAGAGAGAATAAAATTGATCAAATAGAAGATCAACTAGAAGTTGATACTAATTTATTGAAATAATAATTTTAAAAGTCTATAATATAAAAAGTGATTGTTCACCAGAGATGCTATTCGCTCCCATGAATACACCTTTGATGAAACACTAAAAATCAAAATGAAAGGGAGACAGATCATGATTTCAAAAACAAGAAAAGCTGAAATTATTAAAGAATTTGGTGGAAGTGATGCTAATACTGGATTAGCTGAAGTTCAAATTGCTTTATTAACAGAAGATATCGCTAACATGACTGAACATTTAAAAGAACATAAAAAAGATGTTCCTACAAGAAGAACTTTATTAAAAAAAGTTGCTCAAAGAAGACACTTATTAGACTTCTTAATTAAAAAAGATGTTAACAGATATAAAGAAATTATTGCTAAATTAGGTTTAAGAAAATAATTTCAAAAAAACATTAAAAATTATTGACACGTAGATTTAATTTTTATATTATATTTATGTGTCTAAGACGCAGGTGTAGTTTAATGGTAGAACTTCAGCCTTCCAAGCTGACTGTGAGGGTTCGATTCCCTTCACCTGCTCCATTTAAAAAGTAAAACAACCGTAAGGTTGTTTTTTTATTTTTTGATATAATTAAGAATAGAAAAAAGGTGAATCAGATGAGTGATATTAAAGGCTTAGACTGAAATAAGACAAGAGAATTTAATCTTGAAAGAACAAATATTTGAATAAGTTTTGCTTTTGAAATTTTGGTTGTTGTTTTACCATACGTTGTAATTTGAATATTAATAGGTAGTTCATGAAACACAACGAAATATCATAATTATTACAATTTTTTACCATTAAAAGAATTTTTACTTTCTTTAATATGTATTGGATATGTATTAATAGCCTTAACATTTAACTTAATAACCTATTTTTTAAAGTGACAAAGAGAGGATAGTTTTACTTTTACAATATCTATTGCATTATGCTTAGCGGGTTTAATAATTAATAGCATTTGAATTGATAATTTATCAATTGGTGGATTTGCAATATTTTTGAAATTAATATTCTTAGTTGTATTCGCTTTAATTGGTATTTTTATAGGAACCCTTATAACAATGCTAATAAGAAATTTTAGATTTAAAATTGAAGAAGAAGATCAAATATTGTTGGAAGCACATAAAAATGGTGAAGAAATCCCAAGTATTAAAAAAATAAGATTACAAAGAGCTGAAAAATACAGAATTAGAAAAGAACAAGATTTACAAGAACTTAATAGATTTAAAAAGGAACTTGATGAAAAAATTGCAATTGAATTAAAAAATAAAAAGATTGAAAAATTGGATCAAAGAGAAAATAAAAAACGTAATAAAAAATCTAATAAAAAATAACTAAGTTTATGTATTAAAAAGCATAATAAAATTTGTTAAAATTAATGTAATTATATTTTCAGAGAAAGGAATCTTATGAGTAGTAAAATTGAAACAAATCAAAGTAGATTTCTAAATTTAAAAAACAATAGTTTTTTTATAAGGTTTGCATCAAGTATTATTATTGTAGCATTGATAATTTTGTTTATTTCAACAGCAATATTAAGTGAAGAATTATGAGTTAATTTGAAAAATGTTCATACAGCAAAAATTGTAAGTCAGTCCCTTGGAGTTGTAATGCTATGTATTTCAATATCAATATTAATTTTTTGTATTTACGAATTAGCAACATCTTTAAAAATAAAAAATAAGTGATTTATAACAATAATGGAAATATTAGCTTTAGCAATATTTTTAGCTCCGATAACTTCTAAAATGAATTTAGAACAGCTGTTTATATATCAAGGATGAGCTTTAAAATCAATTTTTTCAGCATGATATATGCAGATTATATATTTAATATTATTTTTAGTTATTTCATTTACATCTGGTTATTTATCAGGCATTGAAATGAGAAAACTTATGATGATAGTTGGAACTTCATTAATAATAATTTTTGGTTTAAAAGGTTTTACATATATTTCATTATCTAATGATTATATTTCTCAAGAATATTCAAGTATAAAGTTTGGATATATTACTGCGATCTGAATTTGATTAATTGTTATTTTAACAGATACGTTTGCTTATATATTTGGAGTAGCATTTGGTAAGCACAAAATGGCTCCAGTAATAAGTCCTAAAAAAAGTTGAGAAGGAGCAATAGGTGGTTTTGTGACTGCATTTGTTGTTGCAGTTATAATGGCAATATTATTTTTCTTCTTTATGAATTCTCATGCAGTTTTTAAAGACTATATGAGTAACATAGAAGAAAACTTAGGGAAAGGAATAGTTATATTCTTATACATATTACTTGCAGCTTTAATATCATTTATAGGACAATTAGGGGACTTATTCTTTTCACTGATTAAGCGAAAAAATAATATAAAAGATTTTTCAAATTTAATACCAGGACATGGTGGAGTTTTAGACAGACTTGATTCATTCATGCTTGTATTCTTATTTATGTATTTATTTACATTAATTAACTAATTAAAGGAGTTCATATGGGAAGTGTACTTATAGTAATTTTATCTATATTAATTTCAATTATTGTTGTATTAGTGTTGATTACACTTCATGAACTTGGACATTTTATTGTTGCAAAATTATCAAAGGCATATGTCTTTGAATTTGCTATTGGGTTTGGTCCTAAATTATTTGTAATAAAAAGAAAAGAAACTTGATATTCTGTTAGATTGATACCCTTAGGAGGATATGTATCTATTGCAAGTGATTTTGCAGAACCACCAAAAGGTCGAGAAGAAGAGTTTGAAAAAATTCCTGATGCTCGCAAAATTGATTATGCTATTAAATGAAAAAAAACACTGTTTATTTTATTTGGACCGTTAGTTAACTTGTTTATAGCTTATATCCTAATATTCTCAGTGATGTTTGGTGTTGGTTATAAACCAAGTGATCCAAATTTTTATGGTCAAAACTTTGCAACAAGTTCTATAGCTTATAAAATTATATATGCAAATGAAAATAAAGGCACATTACCACCTGAAACAGAAAACAAATATATTTACAATGATTTACAAATTGCTATAACTGAATGAAATGTAAAAATTGAATCTGTTCCAGAGATATTTAGTTTTAAAACACAAAATAAATCAAATTTAGCACCTACATATTTACAAATTTCAAAAATGTTTAATGACGGAAAAAATAATATTTTAAATGAATTACATAAAAGTGAAATTAATTCTGGTTCTGTTGAATATCAATTTAAGTATGTAAAATTAGCTAATGATTACTCTGGTGATATACAAGAAACAAAAGAAACAAAATTTATAACTATAAGTAATGATAAAACAATTTCTGAATGAAAGAGAACAGGTCAAATTACAGGTATTGCAATTGCTCCACCAGATAGACATTTTAAAAATGGCGGACAAAAATTTGGTTATACATTTGTTGAAACTTGAAATCAAGCATTTTCCCTTGTAATAGGAATTGGTAAATTCTTTACTGGTGACTTTAGTGCAATTTCAGGTCCTGTAGGTATTGCAAAATCATCAATAGGAACAACTAGTGCAGTAACAACATCAATAACAGCTAGTCGAATTTTTTATGTTTCATCAATATCTGCTAACTTATTTATGTTAAACATGCTTCCTTTTCCACCATTAGATGGATATAAATTTTGAGAAACACTTGTTGAATGAGTTACTAAAAAAGAGGTTAGTCAAAAAACAAAAACAATAATTTATGCAGCTGGAGCTATTTTATTATTAAGTTTTATTGTTGTAATAACAATTAAAGATTTTATTTTTTAAAAAGGAGAATATATGTCAGACAATAAAGTATTAGAATTATTTCAAAAATTGAAAATTAACTTAAATGAAGGTGAGCTTTCATATTTTGAACATTCTGAAATTGAAAAAACTGCTATAAGTTCAGTTAAATCAAAACTTAAGTTGTCATTGAAGATAAAAAACTTTTTACCAATAAGAGTATTAAGTGAAATTCACGAAAAATGTATAGGAGCAGAAGATATTAAAATTAAATTAATTTTAAATGTTCAGCATCAAAGAATAGACAAAGAAATAATTTGTGAATATATTGAATTTATTAAAAACGTAAAATCTCAAAACAAAACAATTATTTGAAATTTTATTGAATCAGAAGGATTTGAGTATGATGATGAAGAAAATCAAATTAAATTTGTTGTTGATTCTAATGAATTAAAAAATCAGTTAACAATTGAAATGGAATATTGTTTAGCTAAACTATCTCAATTTGGATTTAAAAATTTAAGTTATGATATTCAAGTTGAAGATAAAACAGAAGAGTACATAAAACAATCATTAAAAATTGAGCAAGAAACAAAAGAACAATATAAGCAGTTTGCACCAGAACAAACTGAAAAATCACAAAATATTATTATTTCTAGACAAAATTCACAAAAATGAAATCAGTCATTAGATAAGCCAAGTTATGAAACATTTGAAGACATTGAAGAAGATGCTCAAAATATAGTTTTACATGGTAAAGTTATGAGCATTGAAATTAGAGATTCAAAAGCTAATAATCGTAAGATCTATTCAATAGGTTTAACTGACAATAATTCATCAATTAAGTGCATATATTTTGGCAAAGAAGAAGAAAGAACAATAATGGACCCCTTAACTGAAGAGGAATTGGCATCAGATAGAATTGATGAAATTCGATTAAAAAGAATTGCAAAGGGTGATTGAATTGCAGTTAAAGGTAAAACATCATATTCTCAATTTGATAGGGAACAAAACTTTATTATTGATAAAATAGGTAAAATTTCACGTTCAGAATCATCAGTTAAAGATGAAGCTAATCAAAAACGTGTTGAACTTCACGTACATACAAAAATGAGTGCAATGGACGGAGTTTCATCAATTCAAGACTATTTACAAATGGTTGATAAATGAAATTGAAAAGCTATTGCTGTAACTGATCATATCAATGTTCAAACATTTCCTGATGCGTATAATGAGTTAAGAAAAATTAATAAAAATAAAGCAGATGAAGATAAATTAAAACTAATTTATGGTCTTGAAATGAATATGATTGAAAAAGGAGATTATTGAATTGTTAAAAATCCCAAAGGTCTAAAAATAAGAGAAAGAAAAATGGTTGTATTTGACTTAGAAACAACAGGTTTATCGCCTGAATTTAATGAAATTATTGAATTTGGTGCTGTTGTATTTGATCCAACTACTGGAAAGACAGTTAAACATGATTATTTATTCAAACCAAAAGAACCTTTAAAACAATTTACCATTGATTTAACAAACATAACACCAGAAATGTTAGAAGATAAGAAAAATATTGATGATGATTTTGCTAAAATTTATGACTTAATTAAAGATAGTATTTTAATTGCCCATAATGCAAACTTTGACTTTAATTTTTTAAATAGTTTATCTAAGCGTTTAGGTTATGGTGAATTAGATAATACTGTTATTGATACACTTACTCTTTCTAGATTAGTTAGACCAGCTTTAAAATCTCACAGACTTGGTGCTGTATGTAAGAAATTTGGAATTTTATATGATGAGCATGTAGCTCACCGTGGAGATTATGATGCTGATGTTTTAAATGATTTATTCTTTAAAATAATTGCTGAATTAAAACTGACAACTCCAATTATTTATGATAATGACTTAATGAAATTAGAACCAAAAAATGATAAAGACAACGTTAACTTATTAAGATCTCGCGGAGTTCATGTTAATGTATTAGCTAAAAATCAACAAGGGCTAAAAGATATCTTTAAACTAGTTTCAATTTCTCATACTGATAACTTTTTTAACTCTCCTAAAGTATTTAAGGAAAAATTAAAAGAATTTAAAGAAAAAAGTAATATTTTAATTGGTGCAGGGTGTGTTAACTCAGAAGTAATGGAAATTGCTAGAATTGGAACTGATGAAAAACTAGAAGAAATTATTTCTTTTTATGACTATATTGAAATACAACCTCTAAGCGTTTATAAGAATTTAATTAATGATAACCAATTACAACAAGATGAATTAATAAACGTAATTAATAAAATTATTAGATTAGCTAAAAAACATAATGTTATGTTAGTTGCAACAAGTGATGCTCACTATACAAGACCTGAATTAAAAAAAATTCGTGACGTTTATATTAATGCTAAAGGACTTGGAGGAAGTAGACATCCATTATTTAGTTTTAGAAATAAAAATAAATTAATTGATTATCCTGATCAATATTTAAGAACAACAAATGAAATGTTAAAAGAATTTGCATGATTAAATGATGCAGCATTAATTCAAGAAATGGTAGTTACAAATACAAATAAAATAGCTGATATGATTGATCCAAATATTGTAGTTATTAAAGATGGTTTATTTACACCAAACATTGAAAACGTAGATACATTATTAAAAGATAAATGTTATGAAACTGCACATGCAATGTATGGAGAAGTTTTACCTGAAATTGTTGAAGCACGTTTAGAAAAAGAATTAACATCAATTATTAAACATGGATTTGCTGTTGTTTATTGAATTTCACATTTACTAGTTGAAAGATCTAATAATGATGGTTATCTTGTTGGTTCAAGAGGAAGTGTTGGTTCTTCATTTGTAGCAACAGCTTCAAAGATTACTGAGGTTAACCCATTAAAAGCACACTATAGATGTTTAAATTGTAAATACTCTGATTTTAATACTCCAATCGAAATTAAATGTGGATATGATTTGCCAGAACAAAATTGTCCAAAATGTAATGAAAAATTAATTGGTGATGGACACGATATTCCATTTGAAACTTTCTTAGGATTTGATGGTGATAAAGTTCCAGATATTGATTTAAACTTTTCTGGAGAATATCAACCAATTGCGCATAACTTTACTAAAGAGATGTTTGGTGAAAACAATGTATTTAGAGCCGGAACAATCTCAACAGTTGCTGAAAAAACTGCCTTTGGATATGTAAAAGCATTTTATGAAGAAACTGGTGTATTAGAAGAAGACATGCCAAGAAAAATTGAAATTGAAAGACAAGCAAAATTAGTTGAAGGGGTAAAAAGAACAACAGGTCAACACCCTGGTGGAATTATTATTTTACCTAAAGAGTTTGAAATAGAAGATTTCTCCCCAGTTAACTTTCCAGCTGATGATGCATCTAGTTCATGAAAAACAACTCACTTTGATTTCCACTCAATTCACGATAATTTATTAAAAATGGATATTTTAGGACACGTTGATCCAACTGCATTAAGAATGCTTGGTGATTTAACTGGGGTTAATCCAATTAATATTCCAACAAATGATCCAAAAGTATATTCATTATTTAGCAATCTTTCTGCTTTAAACATTAAAGCAGAACAGATTAATGGAGAAACAACTGGAGCTATTGGTTTACCTGAATTTGGAACAAGTTTTGTTAGATCAATGTTAAGAGAAACAAAACCTAAATCATTTGCTGATCTAGTACAAATTTCAGGACTATCACATGGAACTGATGTTTGATTAGGAAATGCTAGAGACTTAATTAAAAATAATACAGCAAACATTTCAACTGTTATTGGTTGTCGTGATGATATTATGGTTTATTTAATGGGACAAGGTATTGATGCTACTACTTCATTTAAAATAATGGAATCAGTACGTAAAGGACAAGGTTTAAGAAAAGAATGAAAAGAAATTATGCTAGCGCATAATGTTCCTGAATGATATATTGAATCTTGTTTAAAAATTAAATATATGTTCCCTAAAGCCCATGCTACAGCGTATGTATTAATGGCTTATCGAATTGCTTGATACAAAATCTATTATCCAGCAGAATACTATGCAACATTCTTAACTAATAGAGCTGATGCTTTTGATTTAAAAACATTCTTAGGTGGTTATAATGGTGTTAGAGAAAAACTAATAGAATTAGAATCAAGAAAAAATAAAAAAGATAAAATGACTACAAAGGAATTAGCATTAATGCCAGTTCTAGAAATTGGATTAGAAATGTTTAGTCGTGGAATTAAAATGGCTAATTTAAACTTTGAAAAATCTTTAGCAGATAAATATATTATTGAAAAAGATGAAACAACTGGTGAAGCTACATTATATCCTCCATTCTTAGTAATTGATTCACTTGGAGATGCTGTGGCTGATTCAATTATTAAAGCTAGAAGTGAAAGACCTTTAACTAGTGTTAAAGATCTAACATCAAGAACAACTATTACTCAAACACAAATGAAAATATTTGAGCAATTAAATGTTTTAGATACATTAGCACAAGATGAACAATTAGAATTTGACTTTTTTAATTAAAAGATAGACTGAGAGAACAATATGAAAAATTTAGCAGAATTAATGACACAAAGAAGAAGTGCTCGTGATTTTGATGTTAATTATGAAATACCTGAAGCTGATTTTAATGATATTATTCAAGCAATGAGAATGTCACCATCTTCATATGGTATTTTAGGACAAAGATTACTAGTAATTAATCGAGGAGAAATGCGTGAGAAATTAGCACCATTCTTTTACAAACAATTAAACTATGTTAATGCATCAAAATTTATTATTGTATTGGGAGTAAATCATAAAGGGTTGCAAGAAGTTACAAATCATTCATTAGATTTAAGATTTGAAGGAAACCCTGAAGGAAGAAGTACTTATGGGGCTAATATCAATAAAAACTTATTTGGTGGTAATTTAAGTGATCAACAATTAGATAACTATTCAAGTCAACAAACTTATATCACAACTGGAATAGCTACAGCGGTGGCTGCTAGTTTAGATGTTGATACTTGTATGATTGGTGGATTTAATGCAAAAGGATTAGCTGAATTTTTAATTCAAGAAGGTTTAATGCATGATTATGAAACTCCTTTTATTACAATTGCATTTGGTAAAAGTACAAAAATAAGTGGCAAAAAACTTAGATCTGAATTAAAAGATTTTATAAAAGAAATTTAAGAATCGAAGGATTCTTTTTTTATTTGGAATTATAATTAAAAAGCAACTCCTTGACTAATAAAGCCATTAGAAGTTGCAATATAAATAAATATATTCGCAAGGATGCTACATTTAATTTAAGCAATTCTCAACTATTTAATTTTTATATTTTTGAATCATGTACTTAAAATTTTCGATTAAAATAAATTCAAAATTTTTTATGTCAATTTCTTTATCATTAACGAAAATAATGATTTCTTTTTTATTATAAATTCTGTGAATAAAGTTTGCATTTGCTCTTAAATAATTTAAAAAAATTTTAAATTCAGATAATGAGTTATCAAAAGAAATTTTTTTAAGTTTTTTTTGAAATATTTTTTGATTAAGTTGAAAAGGTGAATTATAAACAGAAACTTTGCCATCATTTTTGTTAAACAATTTAAAGTTTTGATATTGTGCTTTTTTACTTTCTTGAAAATTATCAACAAAATACTTGTTTTTTTGATTTTTTAAATGAAATTTCATTGATTTAAGTTTATTTTTAAATTTAATAAAAATAACAATAATTAATGCTAATGATATTAAATAAACTATAGTTATTAATATAATATCAATTATAAAAATTTGTTCAGAATTAGCTACTAAAAATAAAAAAAATACGTAACTAATTGAAGCAAAAAAAGCACTTAAATAATAAACAATAAATAATTTTCATTTTTCACTTTTTAAAAATAAAGGTAATTTATCTAATTCTAAAGAACGATCAAAATATTTGTAAACTCATTTATATCTAACTTCTAAGTTATAATAGTTTGTAATTCATGCAGTAAAAGTTCATCCAAGACTTAAAATTATAAAACTCAAGAAAATTCAAATGTGTATATTTAAAACCATGGTCATCCTTAGAAGTTATTATAACTTATTCAAGCAGTTACTGCTCCTGCCACACTAATAACTGATAATAATGCTGGAAAACATCAAGTTAGAGACGTCACAGATGCAGTTAGTGTGTATAAAATTGCTGTTGTAGTTCTTGATAAAACATGGGCAAGCGAAATAGCACCAGAGACTGCTGAGGAAGTCTTGTCTAAGTCACTCATTTTTTTATCATATTTCAACAATGCTAAAGATATACCACCTGCTGCTGTTCCACAAAAAGCGCTAGCTGTTGTACATCCTACAGCTCAAGGCAGAGTTATACCAAATCATCAAGCAGCTGCATAAAAACCAGCAGCAGCAACAGCAGCTGTCGCTGAAGCAGTTGCAAAAGTTACTTTGGCAAGTCTTAGTTTTTTAACTAATTCCTTATTTTTTTCTAAATTTGCTGACAAACTGAAAGTTTCAGATTTAAGAGAACTTCTGCTTAAAATTTCATTAGTTTTGTTTAAATTATCAAAACTCTTTTGATTCATATTTTGATTAACATTTTCGTTTAATGCTGATTCATATGTTTTTTCAAATTCACTATTCTTATCTTTTAAATAATCAATAGCATTGGTTAAATCAGTTTTTTCATTTTTAAATTTTTCTAAAATTTTCAATGATTCTTCTTGTGCAAATTGAAATATTTGATCAGTATTTGCTAAATCATCAGAAGATTCTGACATTTTATAATTTCTAGTTAAGATTGTTTTCCCATTATTTATTTTAATATCGTTAAATAAAACTAGTGACTCTTCTTGTACATCATTTCAATTAACTTCTTGAAAATCGATTTGATTTATCTCTCTATTTATTGAACTTGTTGTATTTATGGAATAAGTTATAGTTGCTAACGCAGAAACAGATATTGCAGTTGTTCCAATTAAACTAAGTATTTTTTTCATAATAAATATATGCCTTCCTTTTTCAATCACATTTTTACTAAAATGGATTAAATTTATTATAAACACTTTTTAAAGATATTTAATAAAATAGTATTAATTAAATACTGACAATAAAAAATATATTTAATGCTAGTTCCATAAATATAATTAGAAATGTTTATTCATGGAATTAAAATAGATAACTTAAACTTTAAAAATTTTTTAGTCGAATTAACGACATAAAGAAGATATGCTGGAGTTAATTAATTTTAATTATGAAATACCTGAAGCTGATTTTAATGATATTATCCAAGCAATGAGAATGTCACCATCTTCATATGGTATTTTAGGACAAAGATTATTAGTAATTAATCGTGGAGAAATGCGTGAGAAATTAACACCATTCTTTTATAATCAATTAAACTATGTTAATGCATCAAAATTTATTATTGTATTGGGTGTAAATCATAAAGGGTTGCAAGAAGTTACAAATCATTCATTAGATTTAAGATTTGAAGGAAACCCTGAAGGAAGAAGTACTTATGGGGCTAATATCAATAAATCATTGTTTAGTGGCAAATTAACTGATCAACAATTAGATAACTATTCAAGTCAACAAACTTATATAACAACTGGAATAGCTACAGCGGTGGCTGCTAGTTTAGATGTTGATACTTGTATGATTGGTGGATTTAATGCAAAAGGATTAGCTGAATTTTTAATTCAAGAAGGTTTAATGCATGATTATGAAACTCCATTCATTACAATGGCGTTTGGTAAAAGCACAAAAATAAGTGGTGAAAAACTTAGATCTGAATTAAAAGATTTTGTAAAGGAAATTTAAGAATCGAAAGATTCTTTTTTTTATTTAGATTTATAATTAAAATAAAAAAGGAGTTTAATGAATATGGAATATAATGTTAATAAAATTTTAATAGTAGGTAATGGCTTTGATATAAATATAGGTTTAAATGAATTTTCAGTAAATGAGTTAAATGACTTAATATTTTTAAAAAAAGATGAGCAAAGAGAAGAAGTTATTAATATTTTTAAAAACTCGGTAATTGAAACAATTAATTTACCTGAAAACAATTATTTATTTGACATAAAAAGATGCAATAATTAATAAATTATTATCAGCATTACTACAATCTAAATATACTTTTAATTATTATTGTACAAAAGGAGATATAAAAATTGGCTTAGAAAGTTTTGCTCAGCCTTTTTACGAGTATTTAATAATATTTTCATTAAACACATTAAATCCTATAAAAATTGAACAAAATTTTGCTAAAAAAGTAACTAAAATATTTTTTTCAATTTAATTAACAAAATCTATAAAGATTTTAATTTAGATTCTTTAAGTAATTTTAAAAAAACAAGAATACATTTTAAATTAAACAATTACAATAAAATTATATCTTTTAATTATACTGATTTTGTTGAACAAATTTCAGGAAGAAATGATGTTCAACATATTCATGGAACACTTAAAGAAAATAATATAATAATTGGTGGAATAGATGAAAAAAACGATTCTGATTTTATTATAAAAACAATTAATGATTTAAAAATAGGTGATAATGATAATGAAGTATTAGAGATAGATATTTTTGGATTTTCATTTGATCAAGATGAAGCAGTATTTAAAACATTGTCAGAAATTAAAAATAATAATAAAATTAAAAGTAATGTTAATATCCTTATTAATTATTATTTTTATTTCGGTGAAAATAGTACTTTTGATATGTTTTGAAATAGCTTTGAAAATTTTTATGAAATGACATCAGAAACATATTCATATTTGCAAAAAATAAAACAAAAAGAACAAATTTATCATAACTATGTAAAAAAGAATCATTTATTTATCATAGGTTTAACGACAAAGGTTATTTTGATGGCTTATGACTTTATAATAGTCCATTTAATCAATATAATTACGCATTAAAATTTTATAAAAACATTTTTGATGATAAACATTTTTGTTTGTATGTATTAAATTATGATAAATGATTTTAATTTTGCTATAATATAAATAACAATACGAAACAGCAAGACTTATCGGTCTTGCTTTCTTATTGATTTGAAAGGAGATTTTAAGTGAAAAAATTTGCATCTATTAAAGATGAAATCCAAAAGATTGCTGAATCAATTTTGAAGGAATATAACTTACAAATATATGAAATAAATAATTTCTTTGATTTTGAAAGTGATGTTTTGCAAATCTTAGTTGAAGATATAACTGAACCAAACAAAGCTTTAGACTTTGATTCAATTATTTCAAGTAATGAAAAATTATCTGATGCTTTAGAAAACTTCCCAGGATTAAGTGAACCCTATATGCTAGAAGTAGCTAGTGCTGGAATTGAAAAACCAATCAGAATTAAAGATGAATTAATCAAAGCTGTTAACAGTTACATTCATGTTGAATTAAATCAACAAAAAAATGCAAGTAGTGAAATAGAAGGTATTCTATTAGATTTTGATGTAAACAAAGATACATTTAGAATCACCTACTTTTTAAAAGGTCAAAAGAAAAAAGTTGACTTTAAATATGAACAAGTAAAGTTTGCAAGATATGCAGTTAAATTTTAAGGAGAAAATATGGTAAACGGAGCACAAATATTAGAAGCATTAGCTTCATTAGAAAGTGAAAAAAGCATTAGCAAAGAAGTTGCTATTGAAGGAATTAAAGAAGGATTCCAAAAAGCTTATGAAAGATTTTTTGATACAGAAGCTGTAGTTAAGACTGAAATTAATGAACAAACAGGATCAATTAACTTGTTCCAAGAATTAATGGTAGTAGCAACTGATGATGAAATCGAAGATGATTGATTAGAAATTGTTTTAGAAGATGCTTTAAAAATCAATAAAGAAGCTAAAGTTGGAGATAAAGTATACAAACAAATTGATTTTGATGAAGAATTCTCAAGAGTAGCTGTTGGACAAGTAAGACAAATCTTCCAACAAAAAATTAGAGCTACTGAAAGAGCAATGATTTATGAAAAATTTATTCAACTAGAAGGTGAAATTGTTAGAGGTAAAATCGTTGGAATGAACGATCAAGGAACTTCATACATTTTAGATATTGATGGAGTGCATACTTCATTATGAAACCAAAAAACAATCAACAGAGAAGAGTTTGTTGTTAATGAATTAGTTGATGTTTTATTAGAAGAAGTTGCAAGAGAAAATAAATACTCACAATTAGTTGTTTCAAGAGTAGCACCTAAATTCTTAGCTAAATTAGTTGAAAAAGAAGTTAGTGAAGTTGCTCAAGGATTAGTTGAAGTAATGTCAGTTTCAAGAGAACCAGGTAAACGTGCAAAAATTGCTGTTTTATCACATGATGAAGATGTAGAACCAATTGGAGCTATTGTTGGAGTTAAAGGTTCAAGAATCAATAACATTTCAAAAGAATTAAGAGGAGAAAAAATTGATGTTGTTAAATGAGATGATGAAATCATTCCATTTATTATTAACGCAATGGCACCTGTTAAAGTTATTTCTGTAAATGAAGTTGAAGGTGAATTTGATATAGTAGTTCCTAACCAACAATTATCATTAGCTATTGGTAAAGGTGGAATGGCTGCTAAATTAGTTGCTAATCTATTAAAACGTCGTATTAACATTTACAGTTTAGAAAATGCTATTACTGATAACATGGATGTTTTATGAAATGGAAACATCACAGAAGAAGAAGTAAACAACCCAGACTTTATTAACGAAGTAAACAAACGTAAAATCAATTCACAAACAGTTAAACCAGAATACCACAAAAATTCATTCAGAAATGCACAAGCAAACAATGAAGAAGAATTAATGAGTTTCCAAGCTGAAGTTGAGGAAGAATACAATCAAGTTGAAGAGTTAATCGAAGAAACAAATGCAGTTGTTGAAGAAAATAAAGATTTAGAGTCAATTCAATCTGAATTAGAATCATTTAATGATATTTTAAATGATGAAGATGAAGAAGATTTTGAAGAAGACGAATACGAAGATTTATATGATCAAGAATAATCTAAGAAAAGATGTCGTTAGTAAAGAAATGTTAGATAAATCAGCATTAATTAGAGTTGTTTTAAATAAAAATAATGAAATTTTTATTGATTTAACTTATAAAGCAGATGGACGTGGAGTTTATGTTAAAAATGACTTAAACTCAGTTAAAATCGCTAAACAAAAGAACCTTTTAAGCAGAGGATTAAAAACAAAAGTTGATTTAAGCATTTATGATGAACTAGAAAAGTTATTTAATGAACAAAACTAAATTATTAAATGCTATTGGATTAGCTTATAACTCTGCTAAATTAATTAAAGGTGAAAAATTATTAGATTCAATTAAAAGAAACAAAGTAAAATTTGTTATCTTATCAACAGATATGGGTACTAGTCAAAAAAAGAAATTCAGTGATAAATGTAAATTTTACAATATTGAATTTATTGATGATGTATTAACTGTTGATGAAATTTCACAAGCGTGTGGATCTACCACAATTGTAGCGATTGGTGTTAATGATATTAATATTATTAAATTAATTAAAAACAATTTATAGAAGAAAGGGGATTTTTACATGGCTAAAAATATAAAAACAAATAAAAAACCACAACAAGTAAACAAAAAAGAAATGTCTAAACAACATGCTAAACAAATTAAACAACAATTAAATGAAACAGTTGCAACTGGAATCATTGATGGGGTATTTGTTTATACTGAAGCATTAAGCATTGCTGATTTTGCGAACCAAATTGGAAAAAGTGTTGCTGAAATACTTAAATATTTCTTTACACAAGGACTAATGTTAAATCAAAATGTTGTTTTATCAGAAGAGCAAATGGCTGAGCTTGCTTTAGAGTTTGGTTTTGACTTTAGAAAAGAAGAATCTTTAACTAAAGAAAACTTTTTTGAAGCATTAGATGCTAGTGAAGAAGATAAACCAGAAGATTTAGAACATAGAGCACCAATTGTAACAATTATGGGTCACGTTGACCATGGTAAAACTACTTTATTAGACTCTATCAAAAATACAAATGTTGTTGGTGGAGAAGCTGGGGGAATTACTCAAGCAATTGGAGCTTATCAAGTTAAAAACAAAGATGGTAAGAAAGTAACATTTATTGATACTCCAGGTCATGAGGCATTTTCAGAAATGCGTAGTCGTGGAGCTAATGTAACAGATATTGTTATTTTAATAGTTGCTGCTGATGATGGGGTTATGCCTCAAACAGAAGAAGCAATTGATCATGCTAAGTTAGCAAATGTACCTATTATTGTATTTATTAATAAGTGTGATAAACCAGGAGCAGATCCTGAACGTGTTAAAACTGAATTAATGAAATATGAAATAGTAGCTGAAGAATATGGTGGAGATATTCCATTTGTTCAAGGTAGTGCTAAACAAAAGATTGGTTTAGACCAATTAGAAGAAACTATTTTATTAATTGCTGAAATGCAAGATTATAAAGCAAATCCTAATAAATTAGCTAAAGGAGTTGTTATTGAAGCTCATTTAGATAAAGCAAAAGGACCAGTAGCTTCTATTCTAGTTAAAGAAGGTACTTTAGATATTAGAGATATGATTATCGCTGGAACTACATATGGAAATATTAAACATATGGAAGATGAAACTAATAAAAAAGTATTAAAAGCAGGACCAAGTAAACCAGTTGTTGTTTATGGGTTAAATGAAGTTCCAAGTGCTGGAGATAAATTCATTGTTATGAATGATGAAAAAATGGCTAGAACTATTGCTGAAGCACAAGCTGAAAAGAAACTAGCAGCAGAACGTCAATCAAATCAAATCTTTAGTTTAGATTCTATTAAAAAACATATTGACGATGGTGAGTTAAAAGCAATTAACTTAATTGTTAAAGCTGATACTCAAGGTTCAGTTGAAGCACTTAAAGGAAGTTTAACTAAAATTGACATCCCTGGTGTTAAATTAAATATTATTAGAGCATCTGTTGGAACTATTACATTAAGTGACGTTACATTAGCTTCAACTGTAACTGATGGAATTGTATTAATCTACGGATTTAATGTAAGACCTGATGCAGTTGTACGTAAAAAAGCTGAAGAAGAAGGAATTGAAATTCGTTTACATAACATTATTTATAAAGTAATTGAAGAATTAGAAGATGCTGCTAAAGGAATGTTAGATCCAGAATATAAAGAAGTAGTTACTGGATCAGCTGAAATTAGAGCAACATTCAAGCACTCTGACATTGGAACAATTGGTGGGTTCCATATTACTGATGGAAGCATTGAACGTAAATCTAAAGTTCGTATTATTAGAAATGGTATTGTTATTTATACTGGAGAATTAGCAACTTTAAAACATCTAAAAGATGATATTAAAGAAGCTAAAATTAATTCAGAAGGTGGATTAACAATCAAAAACTTTAATGATATCAAAGAAGGCGATATTGTTGAAGGATATAAGGAAGAAGAAGTTAAGAAATAGGCTGTTTATGTTTTTAATAAAATAGACAAAAAAGGAAAAAGTTATGAAAAAATACAAAAAAAACGAAAAATTAAATATGACATTTTTAAAAAATGAAAATTATGCATATTGAAATATTTTTGATAAAACATTTTATACAGAGGATAAACTATTTAAAGAATATAGTTTAATCAAAGAAAAAGAAATGATGGATTTTTATTCTTGGTTAAAAGAAAACGGCAATATTACAATAGAAGCTAAAAATGATTCTGGAGATTTCTTAGATGTTCTACCAATGTATTTAATAAAAACAGAAAATTAAAAAAATTTATTTGGATAAATAAAGAATTTTATATTCAGTTTAATGAGAAAACTCATAGAAAATAAAATACTATCAAAAATAGAGTTGTTAAATAAAAAAATGTGAGATATTGGTATATTTGACATTTTTTAGTCCTACCAAAATTAGATAAGTTATAATATAATTAATAATAAAAATGGAGTGCTTATGATCGTAAATGAAAAATTTTTTGAAGAAGAAGTTGAATCAGAATTACAACTATTAGGTTGAGAAAAACTAACAGATAAAAGTTTTCATAGAAATGACTATTCACAAGTCATCAATTTTAAAGCTCTTAATGAATCAATACAAAAAATTAATAATGTTTCTGAAGACAAGGCAGAATTAGTTATAAGAGAAATTAATAAAAATATTGACTCATGAGAAAACCTGAATATTAAAGGTATGGAAATTTTAAATAACGGAATAAGAATTTATGACGAAATTCAAGAAAGAAATTTAACAATTAAATTAATATCAGAAAATGTTGATGAAAATATTTTTAGTTACTATAGACAATTTGAAATAACTGACGGGTACAATAAAAAGAGAATACCCGATATCGTATTGTTTGTAAATGGGTTACCAATAGCTGTTTTAGAATTGAAACAACCGCTTGCTAATGAAAATATAGAAGATGCTTTCAAACAAAATGAATCTTTGAAGCATTTTAAACCTGAACTTTGATATTTTAATGTTATAAATTTCCTATCTAATAGAACATCTACAAAGTATGGTTCGACAACCGCTGGCTTAAAACATTTTTATGGTTGAAATAACTGAAATTTAGGAAAAGATGAAAATCCTGTTACTAAACTTTTTAATCATAAAAATTTGATTGATATCATATTCAATTTTAGTTTTTATTCTGATGATCAAAATCCTGTAAAATATTTAGCAGCACCTCATCAAATTAGAGCAGTGAATAAAACAATAGAGCATCTGAAAGAAGTTAAAGATAACAGGGGTGGAATTATTTGGCATACCCAAGGTTCTGGTAAATCAGTTACTATGGTGTTTTTAACAAGATATATTATTAAAGTTTTTGGTACAGCCACAGTTCTTTTGGTAACTGATAGAAAAGATTTAGACCAACAACTTTATAAAAGATTTTTAAATGCTGAAACATTTTTGAGAAATAAAGCAAAAAGTATTTCATCACGAGCTGAATTAGTTTCAGAATTAAATGATAAAAAACATTTTGGAATTTATTTCACTACTGTGCAGAAATTCGTAGAGGAAACAGGTGTATTAACTAATAGAGATGATGTTTTTATTTTGGTGGATGAAGCTCACAGATCTCAAAACAATATAAATGGTGAACGAGTGATGTCAAAGGAACAAGAAGAGTTTATAGTTAAGTTTGGTTATGCTAAATACATGAGAGAAGCTTTTCCTAATGCTAAAATAACTGGATTTACAGGAACACCATTAATGGGTGAGGAAAAAGACACCAGAAATGTATTTGGTGACTATATAGATACTTATCCTATGAATCAAGCTGTTGAAGATGGTGCCACTGTTCCTATTTATTATGAAATGTGAAAACCAAATTTAATTTTAGATAAAAAATATCTTGATGAAATGGATAAAATTCAAAAAGAATATAAAGAAACTCTAGACCCGAATGATATTGGTTCAGAACAAAAAATAGAAACATTATTAAAAGCTGTTAATAAGTCTATAATATTTGAAGATGAACAAATCATTGCTGCTAAAGCAGATAAAATGGTTGAGCATTTAAATAAAAGAAAAGATATTTTAAACGGAAAAGCAATGATAGTTGCTAATAGTAGGAATGCTGCGTATAAATATTATTTAAATATTGTTTCTAAATATCCAGAATATAAAAATAAAACAATTTTAGTTATGACAGAATCTAATAAAGATTCTGCTGAAATGGCTTCTTCTATTGTAAATCGAAATGACATGAACAAAGTTGCTAGTGAGTTCAGAAAACCTGAATCTAAATATAAAATAGCAATTGTTGTAGATATGTGATTAACAGGCTTCGATGTTCCAGATTTAGATGTAATGTATGTAGATAAAATTATTAAATGACACAATCTAATGCAAGCAATAGCTAGAGTTAATAGAACATATGAAGATAAAATAACAAAAAAAACAAAAGAAGCTGGTTTAATTGTAGATTTTGTTGGAATATGAAAATACATTTCAGATGCTTTGATTCAATATGCAAATGGCTCATCAACTAAAATAGATGTTCAAATAGATGATATTGAGAAAGCTAAAGAAAAACTTAATGAATTATTTGATATAGTGAATGATCATTATGTAAACAACATTAGAAGTTTTCCTACGTTAAATTCCAAAAAGCAATATGAGTTTGTAATAGATGCCTATGATAAATTACTAAATATTGAATTATTCTCTGTTCATGAAAAAAATAAATTTATAAAATTAGCTAGAAAAGCAAAACGATTTTATAAAATATCTTATACAAGTATCACAGAAGATGAGTTATTGATTTCTAAATGTATTGAAACTATAAATTCTTTAATTACTAGTTCTTCAATTCAAAATGACAATAATCTAACTTGAACTATAGAATCAATCAAAGAAGCTATTAAAAATGCAGTAAATACTGCTGATACTAGTGTTGTTATAGACGAATCAACAATGACTAAAGATATTAATAAAGTTGCAACTGTACTAACATCAGAAGCTGAAAAATTATTTAAATCAAAACCAAGGGTTGCGGCAACTCTTTATGCAAATGCTATTAAAATGGAGATTGATGAAATTTCAAAAATAAAACCATATTTTGCTAAATTAGTTTCTGATAAATTAAAAGATATAATTTCAGAATTAGAAAGCTCAAGAGAAATTGAAGAAATAATTGAGTTACTTATTATACTTTCAAAAGAAATTAAGGAGGAAAAAAATAAACCTCTTGAATTTGAAGATATTGAATTACAAATATTTTATGATATATTATCAAACGATCAATTTTTACAATATAATAAAAACTCTGAGACATTAAGGGCAATAGCGCAAGATTTAAGAGAAGTAGTTCGTGAAAATAACAGTGATCAGTATTTATATGAAAATAGAATAAAATCTAAAATTACAACAGAACTTAAAAAACTATTGAAGACTAAATATCAATATCCACCAGATGGATTATATAATTTGTCAGAAAGTTTAATTAAAGAAGTTACAAATAACATTAAAGCAAATAAAAAAGCATTCAGAAAGGATGATTAAAATGGCTAAAAATATTAAAGAAATTGAAAGCAAATTGTGAGAAGCTGCCAATGTAATGCGTGGTAACACATCAGCAGAAGAATATATGCACACAATTTTGGGAATTCTAACTTTAAAATACATTTCTGATAGAAATGTTTTGGCATTACAAACAATTGCTAATGAAGGTATGACTCCTGAAATGTTTACTCAAGAAGAATTATATTATTCTTATAAAACTTTTGTGGTTCATGAAGAATCTACATGAGAATATATTATGAAGTTTGCCAATAGCGAAAAAATTGGAGAAAGATTGGATAACGCATTTGTCAAGTTAGAAAGTGATAATGAAATTTTAAGAGGAATATTTAATAAAAACTTTAATGACGAAGGAATTGATCAAATCAAGCTTGGAGATGTTATTAAAATATTTTCTGATGAAGATTTGTCAGAAGATGATAATGAAGATATCATTGGAAGAGTTTATGAATATTTTTTAGGTAAATTTTTTAAAGATAGAGGTCAAAAGGGTGGTGAATTTTATACACCTACATCAATAGTTAAATTAATGGTTAATTTAATTAAGCCAGTAAAAGGTACTATTTATGATCCAGCATGTGGAACTGGAGGAATTTTGGTTCAAGCTAAAAGATATATACAAGAACATGATGGAAAAATTGAAGACATAACTGTATATGGTCAAGAATATAATATTGTTACTTGAAAATTAGCAAAATTAAATTTAGTGCTAAACGGTTTCTCATTGTTTGACACGGATAATAATGGTGTATTAGGTCAAACAAATGCTGATACATTTACAAATGATCAACACAAAAATAAAAAATTTGATTTTGTTATGGCAAATCCACCATTTAACATGAAAAATTGAGGTTTTGATTCACTACAGGAAGATAGTAGATTCAAATGAGGCATGCCACCATCTGGTAATGCTAACTACAGCTGACTATCACATATGTTGTCAAAACTATCTGTTCAAGGAAAAATGGCGATTGTTTTAGCAAATGGTTCATTATCATCTTCTCAAAAACAAGAAAGATTAATTCGCGAAAACTTTGTTAAAGAAAACAAAGTTGATGCAATAATTGAATTACCTGATAAACTATTCTATACAACAGGCATTCCAGCATGTATTTGAATTTTCAATAACCAGAAAATAAATGAAAATATACTTATGGTTGCCGGGTCAAATATAGAAGGAAATATGATTTCAAAAAAATTAAGAGAATTAACAGAAAATGATATTTTAAATATTGAAGACGTATACAATAACCATTTAAAAGGTCAAGAAGTTAATGTTCAAGGTTTTGCTAAAACTATAACAATAGATGAATTAATCGAAAATGATTATTCTTTTGTGCCTGGTAGATACGTAGAATCTAAGGAAGAAGTTATAGATAAAAAAGCTGTTAAAGCAGATATCGAAAAGCTATCATCAGAAGTTTTTGAATTACTTAAAGAGTTTGAAGACTTATCACCAAAATTAGAAGAAGCATTAAAAAAAGCTTTAGAGTCTGAATAGATTCTAAAGCTTTTTTATTTAATAAGTAATAAAATAATTTGACTCTTTATCATTTCAAGCTTAGTTTTGACTTGCTTGGATCCCACTAAAATTTTAAAAATAGGATCAACTATCTCTTGTTTCGAATTAAAGTGTAACATTTTATTTTTTGCTTTAGAAGCGTGTTTTATTGTTGTACCCTGAGAGTTATCAAATATTATTTTTTGATTTTTTTCATTAATTAGATCTACTAATATTTGTCCTTTAGAAATTTTATTAGACTTTAAATTGTATGCATATCCATTAAATCCCTCAATTGAATAAGAAACCCTTCCAGGGGTTCCATCTAAAGATAATAAAACATCTGATATAAAAGAATTAGGAAGAAAATCGACATACTTAGTAAAAATACCTTCCGATAATGATCGCACATCTATAAAGCCGGTTATTTTTTTATCTATTTTGAAATTTTCACTCTTTAAAACAACACCTCTGTCAAAATTAACTATATTAATCATTTTTTCATTAGATGATAATTTTTTTGAATATTGACGAAGTATCGATTCCAATTTAAGAATTAAATTTTCAAAATAAACAATTTGTTTTTCAATAGGTTCAATAATATCAATTATTTTTTCTTGTTCTTCTAGAGAAGGTAAAACTAATATTATTTTTTCTAAATCTTTTTGGGAAATATTATATCTAGTATATCCTGTTGCAAATGATACTATTTGATCTCTAACAAATTTTGTTCTAAAATAGTAGGCTAAATATTTGGGATTAAAATGTGACTTATCATTAAATTTGAAAACTTTTGAAAAGCCATTAAAAATATTTGACTCATTATTTAAAAATACTGAGGTCATGCCAATTTCTTCTCTTTTTTCGGAAGAAGCTGTAAATAATATGTCCCCAAAATTTACCCTATATTTGTTTATATCTGCTTCAGTAGCATCATAAAGTCTCATTGTCTTAATTTTAGTATTATCAATAAAAACATTATTAAAAATATCCATATAATTTATAAAATAAATACCTTTATCATATTTATCCTTCTTTAATGTCGATATTCCACCTTTAAAAGTTCCAATTTCTCCAAGTTTATAAATAGCCATTAAAAAACAGCATCTATAAATAGCTGCTGTATATTTTTCAATTTTCTTCTAATGATAAATTTAAATATCTAAAAGTTGTTTCTATTTTTTCATGTCCAAGTTGAGACATTACCATTTTTGGATTAGCTCCTTTAATTAACATATGTGTAGCAAAACTTCTTCTTATTGAATGGGGCGTAAATTCTTTTCCCAAAATTTCTTTAACTCATAATCTAAGGGTTTTTGTAGTGTATAAAAATGGTTTCATATTAATAGTTGTATAATTATTATGCAAAACATCTCTTATTTTATTACCTTTTCCAAGAACTCGTATGTATTGTTCATTTATATATTCAACAGTGAAAAGTTCAGAAGCTCTTAAACCCGTTTCAAATAAAAATCTCAAAGTTATTTTCTTTTGTCTAGTAATTTCATCATCAAAAGAATTTATTTCAGTTTTTGAATAAAGATATTCCTTAGTAAAAACTTCCATATATTTTTTAGGTATTTTTGGTAATTTTAATTCTTTCATTTTATTTAGTCGTTTATCATTTGATCATTTCATATAAGAACAAATAACATTATAGTGAGTCCATGCTGTGTTTGGTACTTCAAAATATTTTTTTAGTTGCTTTTTTAACAAACTTATATTGTGAAAATATATTGCATATTTTTTAAGTATATTTTCATAAGTTGTTATTGTGTTTTTTGAATAATTATTTTTTCGCAAAAAAATAATATATTTTTCATAATTCATATAATTTCTCCTATCTTATTAGTATAAAATAATAATAAATTAACTAATGGAGGTTTAATAATGGCTATTTATAAACTTGGAGACATTTGCAAAGTTAAAAGAGGTTCTTCACCTAGGCCTATTTCTCAATGGTTGACTAAAGAAAAATGTTTAAGATGAGCTAAAATTTCTGACCTAGAAAGTAACTCAATTTCGACTACTAAAGAGTTTGTACATCTTTCTTGAGAAAACAAAGGTTTAATAGGTTTAAGAAATGATTTATTTATAACTAATTCAGCTACTCCTGGAGTGCCATTTTTACAATTAACTGATGAAAAAATTGCTTATCATGATGGTTTTTTAAGTCTAAAACCGAATGAAAATATAGTTTTAAAAAAATATCTTTTGTACAAGTTAATTATTGATAGACCTAGATTAATTCAGTTGGGCAATGGTGCTGTTTTTGTAAATCTTTCATCTGAAATATTGAAAAATTGATTATTAGATTTGCCTTCTTTAAAAGAACAGCAAAAAATAATTGATATTATTGAACCTATTGAAAATTTGTTTTTAAAATATAGCAATTGTGTAAGAATTGATAGTTTTAACAACTGTAAAGAAGATGTTAAAAAAATAATTGATATTATTGAACCTTTTGAAGTTTTAAAAGAAAAAAATCAAAAATTATTAAATTTAATATTAAAACTTATAACAGAAAATTCGGAAAATATAATTGCAAATGACTTAGAATCAAACAAGTTAGAAATATATCAACAAAAAGAAGAAAAATTTACTGAGGGATTTTATTCTCAAACAGCAGATATTGGAAATTTTAACAATAAAATAAAAAAACAACAATATTATTCAAAATTACCTTCAAGAGCAAAATTAAGAGTGCAAGAAAATACTTTGTATATATCAAAATTGCTAGGAGAAAGAAAAATTTTATTTTCAAGTTTAAATAAGGATTTAATTATTTCAAATGGAATGTGGGGCATTAAGAGCGATTCAAAGTTTAAATTTTCCAATTTGTCGTTTTTTATGTCCAATTATTTTTACAATAAGAAAAAATTATTTTCAACAGGAACAACAATGGTTGGCTTAAATGATCAAGGTCTTAAAAAAATAATAAATGAAGTTAAAATAATTCATGATCTTGAAACTGAAAAATTATTAGAAAAATTATTTAATATGTTATCAATTTCATCAGAGATTGATAACAAAGTGGATAAACTAATTGACGCATCGTTAAAACTTTTAATTAAATAAGTAGTAAAATAACTAATAAGAGGTTTTTTAATGTTAAAAGATAATGCTAGTTTTATTAATTACTTAAAAATACAAGAGCAACTTAAAGTAGAGTTGCTCTTTCTTTATGAACATTTTTCAAATAAAACTATTAATTTAACAAATAAGTTATCATTTGAAATACAAAATATTGAAAACAACATTAATCAATTTACAGATACTGATTTTTCATCAAGTATATACAAGGAATTTAAATTAAAAGTTTTAATGAATCAAAATATCATTGAAAACAAAATAAAATCAATTGATGAAAACTTCAAAAAAATTGATTTAAAAAAAATTGAACAGTTAATGAATGAAATAATTTACAAATTAAATGAAAATTACATTTTAACTATCAAGAAACTAAAACAATTTATATTAAGCAAATATGAAATTGATTTTGAAACAATTCAAATTAATTTTTCTAATAAAAAGAATAGATTTGAAGATTTCTCACAAAAAAATATATTAGGTTCAAATTCAAGTGGTGATTTCTGATCTTATGAAATACTAGGAATTAGTTTAAATGCTTCAGATATGCAAATCAAACAGGCTTATAAAACATTAGCTAAGAAATATCATCCCGATAATAATAAAGATCCAGAAGCAGAAGAAATGATGAAATTGATAAATAAGGCATATAATATATTAAAAGGAAAAGAATAATGAAAAGTAAAATAAGAAAATTAAAATTATCAATCGGTTTTTTATTAGGTTTTGAAGCTCTAATTATATTAGCAATGGTTATACTTTCATTTAAGTGATCATGGTTGATCTTTTTAACAGCTGGGGTTGGGTATATATTATTTATATGTCATAATTTAGTATTTGTAATTAGAAGACGAATTATTATAAAGAAATTTAATAATACAATTAAAGAAAATTTAATCTTTAAGTCATATATTGAAAAAAGAAATTATATACATAACTTTTTAATCTTTTATACATCATTTTTTATATTAGTATTTGTAACTATTGCAACAATAGTGTTTTTATTTGTAACTGATACAGATAATAGTATTGCACTAGATTTATTAAGTTTAATTTCTGCTGCTTTAGTAATAGTTTCTCCATTTTTAGGAGCATTTTATAAAAAGATAACAAACATAACACAAACTGAAGGTGATATGAAAACTGATGCACTTAGAAAAGATATCAAGTATGTAATAACAGGTAATATAAGTTTAAATAAAGCTATTAATGATATAAATTTAAATACTAAAACAATTGAACTATTAAAAAATGAAAAAGATATTAATTCACAAAAAATAGTAAAAAGATTAAATAATCGTATTAATAATATTAATGAACAAATTTCATTATTTGAAGTATATTTATTATTTGAAGCTTCTTTAAAAGATATTGATGACAAAAATAAAATAAAACAATTTAAAACTAATATATTAACTAAAAAGAACTTATCTGAAATAGTAATTATTTTAAATAATTAAAAGAAAGGAAATAAACAATATGAGTAATAGAATGAATGACAAAATAAAAATGTCAGAAAATGAAATTAAGTATAAAGATTTAAAAATTCAAAAATACGTTATTAAAGATATTTTACAAAAAGTTGTTAAAGCTGGATTTGATAAAACAAATCTTTATTTTGTTTCTCAAGATGGTGAAGCAAGAGAAGCATATAAATTTATGATGTTTACTAAACAATGAGTCAGTTCTATTATTAAAGATGTCGATCTACTTCCTTTAAAAGAAAAATATAAAGATAAAGTAAAACAAAAACTAATTAAATTAGATAATCTAGAAATAGTTAAAGAAAAAAGAATGAAAACATATGAAATAGATCAAAAATATTTAGATTTAGTAATTCAAAAATTAATAGCAAAAAATAAACTAATGTCTATTAGAAAACTTAAGAAAAAATTATTTATTTTAACTGATAACCGTAAAAACCAATATACAAATAACTTGAATATTTTAAATACAATTAATTTTAAAACACTAGAAGATCAAAAGAAGACGTATCAAAAACTGTGAGATAAAGAAGTTAAAGAATATTTAAATGAAAGAGAAATAGCTTTAACTAGATTAAAAGATCCTAAAAGATACAATTTTTTAAATGATTATTATAAAAAAGATCCTAAAAATCAATTATTAAAAGATTTTAGACCAGATAAAGAAAAATATGATATTTTTAATTCAATTATTAAAGGTGAGATAAATGTTTAGATATTTTGTAGAAATTAAAAAAGATAATAATTTTATTATTAATAATAGTGATGTTCATCATATTAAAAATGTTGTTAAATTAAAAGAAAATGAAATTATTGAATGTGTTTATGAAAAAGAAGTTTATCAAACAAAAATTATAGATTTAACTTTAGATAATACTGTAGTGGTTGAAATTATTAATAAAGTAGAAACAATAATAAGTAATATTAAAAAAGTTTTAATAGCTGGAGTTTTAAGAGAACAAAAATGAGATTATTTATTACAAAAATCAACAGAACTTGGAGTTGATGAAATAATACCAGTTATTTTTAAGAGAAATGTAGTTAAAATTGATGAAAAAAAGATTGATCAAAAATTACAAAGATGACAAGCGATTTGTGACACCGCAGCTAAACAAGCAAAAAGAACAACAATTCCTGTTGTCAATAATTTAATAACTAACTTAAAAGATTTAAAAAATAACTTATGCGATTTAAATCTTGTTGCTTGAGAAGAAGAAAAAAATATGGAACTTAAAACATATTTATCACAAGACTTCAATTCAATTAGTTTCATTATTGGGTGTGAAGGTGGAATTGATGTTAGTGAAATTAAAATTCTACATGAAATAGGTTTTAAAAATGTTAGTCTAGGAACTAATATACTAAGAGCAGAAACAGCACCAACATATGTATTAAGTAGTTTAATTTATGAAAATAAATAATCTTAGTATTTAAAATAAGCACCAATAAGTATATAATTAAAAAGTGTCTGGCACCGCCTTTCCTTAATTATCAATTATATTTTAGCCAGACACATCACCCTAACCGGTGATTTTTTTATTTTAAAATAATAAAAGTTTAGTATTTTTGATAAAATTAATAATAAAGTTTTTTAATAAGGGGAATATATTATGCAAACAAAGAAAGTAACATTAATACTTATTGCTGGAGGAACTGCTTCTGGTAAAACTACAGTTGCAGATAGAATTGCAAATGAAATTCTTAAAGGTAAATCAGTAACTCATATTTCAATGGATAATTATTACAAAGACTTCGGAGATTTGACTTTAGAAGAAAGACGAAAAATTAATTTTGACCATCCAAATAGTGTCGATACAGAATTATTATTAAATGACCTAAATGCATTAAAAGATTATCAACCTATAAAAATGTTTGTTTATGATTTTAAAACTTCATCAAGAACAAATGAAACAATAACAGTTAAACCTAGTGACGTTGTTATACTTGACGGAATCTTTGCATTGGCGATAAAAGAAATAAGAAAACTTGGTAATATTAAAATATTCATTAAAACAGCAAATGATTTAAGATTTATTAGACGTTTACAAAGAGACGTTAATGAAAGAGGCAGATCATTAGAAAGTGTTATTGATCAATATTTAAATGAAGTTAAACCAATGCATGATGCATTCATAGGTCCAAGCATTGAATATGCTGATTTAATCATTCCTTATAAAGAAGGTAATGATGTTGCAGTTGATTTAGTGGCAACAAAAATACTTAGTTTGGTAGGCAATAAAAATGATAATTAATAAATTAAATAAAGACATCTTTGACAGTAATGGGGATAAAATAGGAAACATTGATATATACACATTAAAAAAAATAATTATTAGCTATAAGCTTTTTTTTGATTATAAAAAAGAAGATAAAAATAACATATATATAAAAAATATAAACTCTAAAGTTAATTTATCGCTAATTTTAGATTGTTATTATTATTCTAAATTTAGTAAAAAAGCAATAAGTAAAATTTTGCAAGATAGCAAAATACAAACAATTAATGAAATAGAATATAGCATACCTGAAAATTTTAAAAATAATAAGTTTACCTTTAGCGAACTTTACTATGTTTTGAATGCGTATTTAAAAATAAATAGAGAATATTGAAATATTAATAGTAATTTTGACTTTCTAATTGCAATTGATGATTACTTGAATTCTGATTCATCAGGTCAAAGAACTATTGATTCATTTGTTTTTAAAGTCGGTAATCTATATTTTTTTGATTCATTAGGAATGATAAAGTATAAAAATAATGCAGGTGCTTGAGCAGGTGGGGCAACAACATGAGGAAATAAAAAAATAAATAACTTTAAAACATTTATGGAACTTGATGATCTTGAGAAAGAACAATTATCAAAAAAAAGAATTTCAAATATACTATTAAATGATAAGGTATTGTTAAATTTATTTTATGGTTTAGAACCATTTGAGCAATTTGACGAATATATTAAAAGAGAAGATTACATTGAAGCAAAAAATATACAAAGTATTTTATACAAAAAATATGAGGAACTAAAAAATAATGATTTGTTTATAAATGAAGAAGATAAAAAGAGATTAATTGAAATTTTAACAAGAGATTCGAATCAACAAAAAAAATGAAAGAAAAATTTAATTAAAAAGAATGGTGAAAAATGTTCAATTAATAATTGTAATTTTAAAATTAAAGAACTTTTAATAGCAAGTCATATTAAACCTTATTCTAAGTGCGTAAAAAAAGAAGCTTATGATGTTAATAATGGTTTAATATTATGTCCTGAACACGATGCGCTTTTTGATAAGAAGTATATTTCTTTTTCAGATAGTGGAGAATTAATAATTAACATGAAAAAACTTAAAGTTGAAGATTTTATAAAAAATGAATCAAAACTTAACAATAATATAATAAACAATGAACTAATAAGTTATCTTAGATATCACAGAAAGGAAGAGTGCAAGATATAATGGAAATTAAATTTATAGATCTTTTTTCTGGTATTGGTGGATTTCATAAAGCCGCTGTAAGAGCATTAAATAGTGATAAAAATAGAACCGTTTGCGTATTAGCCAGTGAAATTGATGAAAAGGCAAAAGAAGTTTATCAATATAATTACGGTATTGCATCTGACAAAATAAAAAATATAAGAGAAATAAAATCATCAGAAATTCCTGATCATGATTTTCTCTTTGCTGGTTTTCCATGTCAAACGTTTTCTAACGCAGGTAAGCGTTTAGGTTTTTTAGATGAAATTAGAGGAACTCTGTTTTTTGAAATAGCTAGAATATTGAAAGAAAAAAAACCTAATTTTTTTATTTTAGAAAATGTTAAACATTTAGTTAACCACAACAATGGTGAAACATTTTCAGTTATTTTGAATACCATCAAAGAATTGGGTTATGTAACAACAGAAAAAAAACTGGTTATTTCAGCTGAAAAAGTCGGTGTTCCACAAAAAAGAGAAAGAGTATACATATTAGGTGTAAGAAAAGAATTAGTTGCTACAGAATATTTGAAAACTCCTGAACTTAAAAAAGTTAATCAAAAGGAAATGAAGATATTAGAAAATAAATATGATGAAAGATATATATTATCTGACGAAAAAATTATTAGAGCTATTAATGCTTGAGGAGAATTTCTTAAAAAAATCGTTAAAAAAGATAATAGAACATTGCCTCCAATATGGTTTGATGAAATGACAATGCCAAAAGAAAAAAGAGAGAAAGCTCTTATTGGTATAAAAGACTGGAGAAAAAAATATTTGTTAGATATGTGAGATATATATGACAGAAACAAAGAATTTATAGATAAATGGTCAAAAATTCATGAAGTTGATAAATTTGCTAAAAGAGAGAAAAAATTTGAATGACAAGCTGGTATTGATAACGTCAATATAGAAGAAAGTATCATTCAGTTAAGACAGTCTGGAATTAGATGTAAAAAATCAGATTCATTTCAAACTTTAGTGGCTATTGTTCAAATTCCTCTGGTTTTTGATAAAAAATTTCATAGATGAAGATATTTAAGCACTAAAGAAGTTGGTAAACTTCAATCATTTTATTCAGTTGATGATAATAAAAAGTTCGTTGATTATTCATCAATAAAAAGAGATGGAACTTTTAGAAGTGATTATATAACATATAAACAATTTGGTAATTCAATTAATGTTGAGGTTGTAAAACAATTAATAGAACATTTGTGAGAAAATTATGGAAAAAAATAAAAATAAATACCAAAATTTTTGAAATGGCAAAGTTATACAACAAGACGATTCTGAATTTCAGGAAATTCAGGCAGATTCATTAAAAGTTGTAGATAGTTTAATTAGAGAAATCGCTGAGGATGGTTTATTTCAAATTACAGGAATAAGTTCGAAAATAAACAATAAATTTAAGCAAAATGATGAACATACATTAAATTTAAACTATATGGGCAATCATTTTAAATTAAATCTAGTCAAAATAAAAAATTCAGGAATAGAAAAAAATCACAATAAAAGACTGCATATTAAAGTAAATAAAGAAATAAATGACGAACCTTTTTTTCTTTTAGGTATTTTGAATATAGGTGATGACTATATATCAACACTTTCAAATAGAATAAATGAAAAATACAAAAATAAAATTAAACACGCTAAAAATAGTAAAAACAATTCATCGTGATGAATAGGATTTGAAAATATTAAAAAAATTGTTAATAGTAAAAGTGAAATAGCTGAAGAAAATACTGGTTTAAGAACTTTTATTTTTGATCCTAAACTTGTAATTAATTTATTGAAAAATAATTTAGAAAATTTTAAGTTCAATAAAGGTACAACTTTAGATAGTTTATTTTTGGATGATTTTGTTGATTTAAATGTAGATAATTTAATACCGGATTTTAACTATGAAACAGATGTTTTAAATTTAGATAATAAAATAAAACTAAAAAGAGATCATAATTTAGTGCTAGATTTTCTAAAGAAAAATCAGATTTGTTTTATTTGCAAAACAACTGATACTTTTATAAATAGAAGTAATGGATTAAAATATTTTGAAGTTCATCATTTTATACCATACAATTATGAAACTCAAATGAACTATAAAAAGACACTAGACAGTGAATTAAATTTAATTTCATTATGTCCGCTTTGTCATAGAAAAATTCATCTTTCTGAAGAAATTGAAGCAATTAAAATCATAGAAGAAATTTATTTTAAAAAAGTAGATCCAGATTTTATCAAAATTTATAAAGAAAGCGATTTAACAAAAATAATAGAACAATACAAAAACACTTTTAATTTCAAGGAGTAAAATATGAGCAAAAATATAATAGATTTACAACCATCAACAAATATATATGCAACATATCAAAGATATTCTTATAAACCACCTTATGCTGTCGCAGAATTTGTGGATAATTCAACAGCAAGTTATTTTAATAATGAACAAAAGTTAGAAAATTTTTATAAAAAGAACAATAAAGAATATTCTTTAAGAATATATATTATTTATGGAACAAATGAAAAAGGGCAAAGATATTTAAGAATAAGGGATAACGCCATGGGGATGGAGTTAGAAGAATTTAAAAGAGCTATTACTTTGGCAAATCCCCCAGAAGACAGACAAGGTAGAAATGAATTTGGAATGGGTTTAAAAACAGCAGCATGCTGATTTTCAAAAAAATGAACTGTTAAAACTTCAAAATTAGGTTCAAAAAATGAGTATAATTTTACACTAGATATAGAAAAAATGAGTAATACAAATAATCACAATTTTGAAATGGAATATGAAACAATTGAAGTTAATGCAGGTGCTCACTACACTGAAATAATTCTTGAAAATTTAAATAAATATTTTGCAAGTAAAAATGAAAAAGAAAAACTTGTAAATCATCTAACAGGAATGTATAGAAAAGATATACTTTCCAAAAAAATAAAAATTTATTGAATAGAAGATAAGAATGGTGAATATTGAACAGACATAGAAGGCAAAAGATTTGAAAACGATCAACTTAAAATGATAGAACCATTTGATTTTAAAGAACCCGAACTAAGATATCTTAAAAACAATGAAATTAAAGGGGTTAATGAAGGTTTACTTAAAAAGGAAATATCATTTTCAGTTATTAATCCAAATAATAGTAAGGAATATCATGTTTATGGTTATGTTGGAATTTTAAAAGTAGGTTCTAGAACTAATTCCGGTTTTGCATTATTAAGAAGGGGAAGAGTAATAGAAGGAGCATTAGCTGATGGTTATAGACCAAAAGAATTGGTTGGAGATGCCTCTACATTTGCATATCAAAGAATAATCGGTGAATTAAATTTAGATAATTTCCCAGTCAATCAAGCAAAGGACAGTTTCAGCTGAGATGATGGACTTGAAGAAATATTTAAATATAAATTAAGAGAAGAAATTGACGAATATATAAAAATAGCATCAAACCTTAGAAAAGTAGAACCTGCTAAAAAGGTTTCTGATATAAATGCTAAATTAACTCAAGAAAGTCAAAATAAAAGTATTCAAATGATACAAAATACAATAGAATCAAATATCTTAGATAACAATTCAGAATTTAAAAAAGTTGTTTTAGAAAAGCAAGAAAATTTAAACTCAGTTTATTCATTTGAAACTGTTTCGCAAACTAAAAAATTAAATTTTATGGTTAATGATTCTGAATCACCTAAAAATTGAATTGATATAAAAATAGATAAAAACGAAAACTATACAGTTATTTTAAATATAGAACATAAAGCATTGAAACCTTTTTCTGAAAAAGCTGAATTCATAATATTTATGAAAACTTTTACAACAGCCTATGCTGCATCTCTTTTTATTTTAGAAAATGAAAATAATAGTAAAATGATAGATTCAAGAAAATTAACAAGACAGATAAATGATATGCTTCTTGAATACTCAGAAAGTGAAACACAATAATGGAAAGTATTTACAAAGAAAATTTTATAAAAAAATATATAAATAAAATAGGTGATGAATCTGTTAATAACATACTAGAGTCTGCCGAAAAAATTTTAGATATGGTTAACAATAGCAACAAAAGAAAAGGTCTATTAATTGGTAAAGTTCAATCTGGTAAAACTTCAAACTTTTTAGGAATAATGTCATTAGCTTTAAGTCAAGACTATAAATATATATTTTTAATTGGTGGTAAAGATGAACAATTGAGAAATCAAAATACTGATAGAATAAAAGAATTATTTGGAAATCTAAAAAGTGAAAGAGGATTAAAAACAAAACTTGTCAATATTTATAATAGTTCATCATTAAACGAAGAAAATGAATTAAATGAAATAAAAATAAAAATGAATTCAAATAAACCTCTTATTTTTTCAGTTCTAAAAGAAACAAAAAATTTAGAAAATTTTTCTAAATTTATAAGAGATGAAATTCCATGTGATGAAAAAATATTAGTAATTGATGATGAAGGTGATCAAGGTAGTTTGGATAATAATAAAACTAAAAAAAATAATTCTAAAAAAACTAGATGAAACAATATAATTAGTCAAACTTTAAAATCTAGATCAAATATTCTATTTTTAACTGTTACTGGTACACCATATGCTAATATGCTAATTCCTGCTGATGAAGATTTATCTCCAGATTTTTTTCAATCAACAAAAACTGGAAAAGGATATATGGGATTGGATTTTTTTCATAATAGTGAAGATGTAAATAATGTCTTAGAAATAATATCTGAGACTGAAAAAGATGTTTTTAAAATAGACTCTGAAGATACATTAGGTGATATATATAATACAAAATTAGCTGAAGCTATTTCATATTATATAAATGCATCGATTAAATTAATAAATGATGATTCTGAAAATTTTCAAAAAACTGAAATGCTTGTTCATGCGGAAAGAAAGAAAAGTGATCATCAACATATATTAAATTTAATAAATAAATTAAAAAATGATGTTCTAAATGAGTCATCTGAGGATTTTAATTCTTATTCATACACTTATTTTTTAGATTTTATTAACAAAGGATATAAAAAAATTTATGGAACAGAGTACTTATGAGAAAGCGACAAAGGAGAATATACAGAAATATTTAAAGAAGCATTGCAAGAACTAAGCATAATAGCTAATAATAGTTCAGATTATGGTAAAAATCTTGAAGAAATTAAGAATAATAATTCATGCTTATCTATAATTGTTGGGGCAGATCTTTTAGAACGAGGAATAACAATTGAAAATTTATTGACTGTATATTTTTCTAGATTTGCTAAATCAACTAACAATGCAGACACTACTTTGCAAAGAGCAAGATGATTTGGATACAGACAAAAAATAAAACATTTAATTAAAGTTTATCTGACAGAGGAAATAGCTGATGCATTTTTTGCTTTAAAATGTCTTGAAGACAATTTATGAGAATGAATTGAAGAAGTTGAATTGAAAGAAAATGTTAATTTTAAAGAAGAATTAAATGATTTGAAAATAAATTTACCGTTTAATAATGATAAAAAACATAAAACAACGCTAATCCCAACAAGAAAAACTGTAGCATTTGTTCAAAAAGATAATATTTCAAGAAATTTAAGTCAAAAAAAATATATAGATAGAGAAATTAGTTCATTTGAATATAGTTATATTGATAAAATAAATGATGAAGGTTCATTAGAAATTTATGGAACAGAAAATAAAATGACATTGTGATATAAAAATTGAGAAGATTTTAAAAAGGAAAATATTTATATTTATCTATTAAAAAACTTAGATATTTCAGAAAAAGATTTACAAAGATTTGAAAACTTTGAAAATTTATCTGTAAAAATAGTTTTAATGAATAATTTTAAAGACAAAAATTACAGAACAGTTTATAGTGATGGAAAAATTCAATTAGAAGGAACTGGTTCTGATATAAGTTTAGAAAAAATAAAAGCTAATAAAAATTTATTTAAAACAAAATACCTAGGTGATAGAAACGTTAAGTTCTATCCTTCAAATAATGGTAAAATTGTAATTCAGATATATTGTTACAATTTTAAATTAAACAAATTTTTGAATAGTGAAGAAGAATTAAATAAAAAAAGTATAGGTTATTCAATATATGTGCCTTCTGAAGCTTCAACAGTTTTTTCTAGACAAAATACTAATTAAAAGCGCATTTTGTGCTTTTTTCTTTTATTAAAAGCAAAAAAACACTTATTAATTTATAATTAATATATTATGAGACATTATGTGTAGAGGGAGAATACATGGCAAAAGAAGTAAAATATGATGAATCGGCCATTCAGGTCCTTGAAGGTTTAGAAGCTGTTAGAAAACGTCCAGGGATGTATATTGGTTCAACTGATGTTAGAGGATTACACCACTTAGTATGAGAAATTGTAGATAACTCAATCGATGAAGCTTTAGCAGGATATTGTACTGAAATTAACGTAACTTTAGAAAAAAATGGAAGTGTTACAGTTGCTGATAATGGACGTGGAGTTCCAATTGGAATGCACTCAACAGGAAGACCAACACCTGAAGTTATTTTTAGCGTACTTCACGCTGGAGGAAAATTTGGTGGAAGTGGTTATAAAACATCAGGAGGACTTCATGGAGTTGGGTCATCTGTTGTTAATGCTTTATCTAAAAAATTTAATGTAACAATTTATCGTGATAAAAAAGTTAATGAAATTGAATTTACTAATGGAGGAAAATTAAATATTCCTTTAACAGAAGTTGGAACAACTAATAGAAGTGGAACAATCGTTAACTTCTTACCAGATGATTCAATTTTTAATACTACAAAATTCAACTTTACAACAATTAGTGAAAGATTAAAAGAATCAGCTTTATTAAATTCAGGTTTAAAAATTACAATAACAGATAAAGTTAATGATAAATTTGTTGAATATCAATTTGAAAATGGTTTAGTAGAATTTGTTAAAGAATTATCAAGTGAATTTACTCATATTACTGATCCTGTTGTTATTACTGGAGAATCAAAAAGAATCGCTTCAGAAATTTGTATTCAATATACTGAAGACTTTAATGAAACTATTTTAGGTTTTGCTAATAATGTTAAAACAGGAGATGGTGGAACACACATCACAGGATTTAAATCAGGATTAGTTAGAGCAATTAATGACTATGCTAAAAATAATAAAATCTTAAAGGATAAAGATCCAAGATTAGATTCAAATGATTTAAGAGAAGGATTAGTAGCTATTGTTACTGTTAAAATTCCTGAAGACTTAATTGAATATGAAGGACAAACAAAAGGTAAGTTAGGAACACCAGATGCTAAAACAGCTGTTGAACAAGTTACTTATGACTTTATGAACTTTTGATTAATTGAAAATAAAGTACCAGCTACAAAAATTATTGAAAAAGCAATGTTGGCAAGAAGAGCTAGAGAAGAAGCTCGTAAAGCAAGACAAGCTATTCGTGATTCAAAAGGTAAAAAAACTACAAGAGCAATGCTAGGTAAATTAACACCAGCTCAAGGTAGAAAAAAAGAAATTAATGAATTATATCTTGTTGAAGGGGATTCAGCTGGAGGAAGCGCTAAATCTGGAAGAGATCGTACATTCCAAGCTATTCTACCTTTAAGAGGAAAAGTTATTAACTCTGAAAAAGCTAAATTAACAGAGTTAATGAAAAATGAAGAAATTCAAACAATCATTACTGCAATTGGGGCTGGTATTGGTCAAGACTTTGATGTTAGTGATATTAATTATGGAAAAGTTATTATTATGACTGATGCTGATACTGATGGAGCACATATTCAAACATTATTATTAACATTCTTTTACAGATATATGAAAGACTTAATTATTAATAAGCATGTATTTATTGCATTACCACCATTATACAAATTAACTTTTGCAGATCGTAAATTTATTTATTTATGAGATGAACAAGAATTAGCTGATTTTGCTAAAACAGCTACTAAAAAATATGAAATCCAACGCTATAAAGGACTTGGAGAAATGAATGCTGATCAATTATGAGAAACAACAATGAATCCAGCAGAACGTAAATTAATTGTTGTAACTATTGAAGATGCATTAATGGCAGAAAAATCATTCAGAACTTTAATGGGTGAAGATGCTGAAAAACGTAAAGTATGAATTCAAGAAAATGTTAAATTCACTTTAGAAGATAATGATGATGCAATCATCTTAAATGAAAAACATGAAAATAACTAGAAAGGAGAAATATACATGGCAAAAAAAATAGATAATTCAAATATTGAATCTGAAAAAGGAATAATTAGTTATGCTTTAGAAGACTTAATGGGTGAACGTTTTGGTAGATATGCTAAATACATTATTCAAGAACGTGCATTACCAGATGCTAGAGATGGTTTAAAACCAGTTCAAAGACGTATTTTATATGCAATGAATGAGTTAAACCTAACTTATGATAAACCATATAAAAAATCAGCTAGAGTAGTTGGAGAAGTTATTGGTAAGTACCACCCACATGGTGATACATCAATTTATGATGCAATGGTTCGTATGAGTCAATGATGAAAACTAGGAATGCCTTTAATTGACATGCAAGGAAATAATGGATCTATTGATGGTGATAGTGCAGCTGCAATGCGTTATACTGAAACTCGTTTAGCTAAAATTAGTGATTTAATGTTAGATGATTTAAACAAAAATACAGTTAAGTTTGCACCTAACTTTGATGATAGTGAAAAAGAACCAACTGTTTTACCAAGTTATTTTCCTAACATTCTAGTTAATGGATCAACAGGGATTGCTGCTGGTTATGCTACAAATATGCCTCCACACAACCTTGGTGAAATTATTGATGCAACTATTAAATTAATTAGAACTCCAAACACTAGAATAGATACTATTTTAGAAATTGTTAAAGGACCAGATTTTCCAACTGGAGGAACTGTTCAAGGACGTAATGGTATTAAAGATGCATTTACAACAGGTAAAGGTAAAGTTATTGTTAATTCAAAATGACATGAAGAAGATAATAATATCATTATTGATGAAATTCCTTATGAAGTTGTTAAACAAGATTTAGTTAAAAAAATTGGAGATGTTATTGATGCTAATCCCGGTTTAGGAATCTTAGAAGTAAGAGATGAAACTGATCGAAATGGATTAAGAATAGCAATTGATTTAAGTGATAAAGCTAATTTAGATACAGTTAGAAAGTTCTTATTTAAATCAACTCCATTAAGTATTTCTTATAATTATAACAATGTGGCTATTGTTGATTTACAACCAAAACAATTAGGAATTATTGAATTAATCCATGCATATATTGCTCACTATAAAGAAGTATTTACATTTAGAACTCAATTTGATTTAAATAAAGCTGAAAAACGTTTAGAAATCATTTTAGGTTTAATTAAGGCAATGAGCATTTTAGAACAAGTTATCTCAGTAATTAGAAGTTCAACAAATAGAAGCGATGCTATTGAAAACTTAATTTCTAAATTTGTATTCTCTCAACCTCAAGCAGCAGCCATTGTTGATATGAGACTATATCGTTTAACTTCAACTGATGTTGTTAAATTAAAAAATGAAAAAGAAGAGTTAGACATAAATATTGCTAACTTAAGATCAATTTTAAATAGTGAAGAAGTAATGGATAATGAAATTATTAACCGTTTAAGAGAAGTTAAAAAACAATTCCCAACTCCAAGAAGATCAATTGTTGAAGATAGTATTGAAAACTTAGATGTTGAACAAAAAGAAGTGTTAGTTGAACATGAATATAACTTATGAATTTCAAAAGATGGATACTTAAAAGCCATTGAATCAAAATTAATTAGTAAAAATGATCCTGCTGTATTTGGAAGAAAACCAAATGATATGTGAATTGCAGCTGGTGAAGTAAGTAACTTACAACATTTAATCTTAGTTACTAACAAAGGAACATACTATTCAATTCCTTTATATAAATTACCAATGAGTAAATGAAGAGATATGGGAGTTCACGTTAACACTATTGCTACAATGGATCCAAATGAACATATTGTTAGTGCATTTGTAGTTAAAGATTTTGTAGAAGCTTTACAACAAATCTTAATTACAAGTAAAAACGGAAATATTAAACGTATTCCAGTTAAAGATTTAGAAACAAAAATCTTTACTCGTGCTTTTAGAATTATGAAATTAGATGCAGCTGATGAAATTGTTAGTGCTAGTCTAATTACTTCAAAAACTAGAACTTGTGGAATTATTACAAGAAATGGTTATGGAGTAAGATACCATATTGAAGATATTCCAGTTCAAGGAACTAATTCAAAAGGAGTTAAAGCAGCTAATTTAAAAGAAGATTATATAGTTGCAGGTTTAGGATTAACTAGTGAAGATACTATTATGTATTTAACTGAAAAAGATGGAGTTAAAAAATTCAGAAATGAAGATTTACCAATCTATATTAGACCAAAACGTGGAATAAGAGTATTACCAGAACGTAAACGTGGAACTGAATATATTACATTTGCATTTAACTTTAATGCAAATAATGAAAACATTATTAAAGCAATTGATACTCAAGATATGTATCAAGAAATTAACGTAAATAAATATCGTCATATTGAATTAACTAGTGTAACTGGAGATTTTGATATTAAAGATGTTGCATTTGCTAGTTTAAGTGAAATTAATATGGTTAAACCAAATGATATGCCCCCAGGTGCTTTAAATGCTGATGATGATGCTGAAGGATATGTATCTAAAGAAGAAATTAGAGCACGTCAAGAAGCCAATAAAGGTAAAGTGTCAGCTAAAGTAGTGGTAAGCAAAAATGTTAAAGAAGAAAGTGAAAAACGTATTCAATCATTAACTGGTGGTTTAAGCGATTTACTAGGAGATATTTCTTCAGTATTAGGAACTCCAAGTAAACCAAAACCTAAAAAAGAAGTTAAAGATGAATTTCAGTTAGATCTAAGTGATCTATTAGAGGAGTAAAACAAATGAAATTAGTACAAATAAAAAACTATAGATCTTTTGAAAACGTTGTTTTTGATTTATCAACAATTAATTTTTTTGTTGGTGAAAATAATGTGGGTAAGACATCTATAATGAAAATTTTGAATTCAATATCAAATTCGAATAATTTAATTTTTGAAAATGAGTGATTAAGTAAAATAAATCCAGAGAGATGTTTTAATAATAATTTCAAAAATATAGATATATTCATTGGTTTATGTGATTTAGATAAACAAATGGATGGTAAAGAAGAAATATTTGAAAAATTTAAAATTTTTGAATTACATGGTTATGATAAATTTGTAATAGGTGAAATTATAACAACAGATATTTTTGGAAATATTATAAAGTTTGAAATTGAGTATAAAAATTTTGTAAAATATAAAAGGGTTTTAATTCAATCTATTAAAATTTCTAAAATAAATCCAAATTTATTTTATAAGGGAATTGATTTTCAAAACTTAGAAAATAGAAGAAATTGATTTTTTATTAACTACCGATGAGAAACTTGAAAAACCATTAAATCTTGATTTGATTGAAAGCTTATTTGATCAAGAAAAAAAATCAATAATTATTGGAAGAAAAATTTTACATGATAAAAATTCAAAAATTATTGATTTAATGCAAAAATAATATAAAATAATATTAATTATAATTAAAGGAGATTAATTATGAAAACAGAAAATAACAAAAATTACCCAGATTATTCTAAAAAATAAAATATAAATAATTAAATAATGTAAAACATATTTTAGTTTAAAATTTTTAAACGTATTTTAATAAAATTTAATTGAATAAGAAAGATTAAACTTAATATACATAAAAAAGCCAAAATATTGGCTTTTTTATGTATATTAAAGAATTTTTTTTCTTATCACTTTTTAAACTAATTCTCAGTCACCTGACAATACTCTTGTAAAGTCATATTCATTAAGATATAAAAGTTCATGCGAAGTTTGTGATTTATTTGCTGGTTTTCCTCCAACTACTACTCCTGGATAATTAGTATCATCATAAATTGGATAATTTAAACCTCTATCTTCATTAATTGATTACATAGAAATATAATCAACACCAATTATATGACTTTAATTTTAGAAATCTTTAGCGTCTTCTAGAGTAAAAACACCTTTTCAGTATCATTTATACCAACATTGAAGTTGATCCCATCATGGCATAAGTTTGAGCATCAGTTATTGTTTGATTAAATTCTGTTTTAATAATTGATTGAACTTGTTGCATTGTTGATTCATTTGCTTGTTTAGCTAAATCAAAGTTTAGCTATTGCTGTTTCATAAATATCATAATCCATAACCATTGAATTAAATTTAGGTAAATCATTAACACTTAAACCAGCTTTAGCATATTCTTGAATAAATGTTTCAACAACTTGCATTCTTTTATTAGGACCGCTTACTAATCCATCATTTAATACAGTTACAGTTGCTGAAAAGTCTCATTCTTTATCAGCTTTTTTCATTGCAGCTATTATTCTAGATAATAAAACAGTCTCATCTTTATACTTATTATCTTGAGCTCTACCTTCAATATCAAAGTCTATCTTTTTAACCATTTTTTTGACCAACTAAATTAGCTAATTCTTGTTGGAAATCAATAAATGCTTGTTCTAACATTTTTTTGTGCTTTAGCTTCATCACCTTCAGCTAGTTTTCATGCTAAAATTCAAGGTAAGTTTTTTTCAGGATCTTCTCCAGCGTTATAACCTCCATAAGAAACTTTTGAATTTTTAAATAAGCCCCTACTTGCTAAAGGTTTTAAAAAGTCAGGCAATAATTTATGTTCAATATATCATTTATATCCTTCAGTAGTTTTGTCTAAACCAGCAAAATGATATTGATAATTTATTTTGATTTTTATTATCTTGATTTGCAAAAGTAAAAGTCAAACTATCTATATTTTTGTTTTGTTGTAGAATATCTTCAACTTTATCACCATTGTATAAAGCAGCATCAATATAAGGAATAAACTTTGCCTTACTATTAATTTTAATTTGTTGTATGTCTTTTTCTTTTCTATTTGTTCACTATAGTATGAATTTTACAAAAAAAATGAAAAATGAAACGTTTCATTTTTTGAATTGTGATTTTTTATTTTATACTATGTATAACTTTTTAAGTGTTTTAAAATTAAACTTAAAAGCATTAAATATTTTTCAAAAAATAAAACGTTATAAGTGTTAAAATTAAATAAATTTATTTTTTATAAATCTTTAAGGAGTTAATATGTTAAAGGCAAAAGAAAAATTTAATTATTGAGTTAGAGTTGCAAATGATCTTTATAACATTACAGAGCAAAACGATATAAGTATGGACTTACAAGAACAATGAGAAGAATCTGATTCTAGTGATGAAGAAAATAAAGAAGAGAAACAAAAGAAGCAAAAAATAAATCCTTATTCAAAGATTGAATACTTTATAAATAAAACTTTATTAAGAAAATATGAATATATAAATAAAGAATCAATTCTTTATTATTTTTTAAATGCAGACCATAAAGAATATAAAAATTGAAATGAAAAAACATTTATTTATCCATTTGGAATTAATAATAGCCAAAAAAAAGCAGTTGAAAACGCATTTAAATCAAATATTTCAATAATTCAAGGACCTCCAGGAACAGGTAAAGCTCAAACAATTTTAAACATATTAGCAAATATCTTAATGGAGAATAAAACAGCAGCTGTCGTTTCTAATAATAATTCAGCAATTGATAATGTGGTAGAAAAAATGCATGCAAAGATTAATAAACAAGGTAAAAAACAAAATGAGATTGATGATATTTGATTTTTAACTAGTTTTTTGGGTAAAAAACAAAATAATGAAAAATATTTTTCAGAAAAATATCAAGCTGAAATTTTTAATGCTTAGGAATCATGAAAAAATTGTTTAGAAAACTCTGATTATTGAGTTAACAAAAAAGATTTTGCTAAAAATAAATTTAAAATTCATCAATTAGTTTTTGAGATCGAAGAAGTTCAGAGACTAAATGAAGTTATTCTAAAAAATAAAAATGAGCTAAGTAAAGTAATAAAAGAATTAGAATTATTCAAACTAAATGTTCAATTAAGTATGCAAAATGATAAGGATTTAAAAAAACTTTCACTTAAAAAACTTAAAAAACTTCATTTAAATTTAAAAATGTATAGAAAAGAAAAATTCACTAGATGATTTAAATTTAAAATCTGATTTACTTATAAACTAAAAAAAGATTTTTTCGAAAGTGATTTTATTGTCGAATTGTATTTTCATATTTTAAAGAAAAAGCAAGAGAAATTAGAATTTGCAATTAAAAATGATAGTAAAAATTTAAAAAAAATAGGAAAGAATAAAGTTGAAAATTTAATAAAATTATCAAAACAAAATTTATTAACTCATATTTATAAAAATTTTATGTTAGAAGATGAAATAAAATTAACTTATAATAATTTTAATAGGTTTGAAAAAGTTTCTGACTTTAAAAACTTTATTAAAAAAAGACCTATAGTATTAAGCACCATATATTCTGTAATAAATTCAAAAAATAGTTCAGTTTTATATGATTATTTAATTATTGATGAATCTTCACAAACAGATATGTTAGCTTGCATTGGGGCTATGGCATGTGCAAAAAATATAATAGTTGTCGGAGATCTTAAGCAATTACCGCAAGTTGACAATAAACTATTTAAAAAATATTTTGAAATGAATAATTTTGAAATTGAAGAGGGCTATGAATATTTCGGAAATAATATTTTAAAATCTTTATCAACAATATATAAAAACAAAGTGCCAACTCAACTGCTAAGAGAACATTATAGATGCCATCCAGGAATCATTGGATTTTGTAATGAAAAGTATTATGATAATCAACTAATTATCATGACAGAAAATAATAAAAACACAAATCCTTTTGAAACAATTGTAGGAGAATCATTGCATTATAATGACACTTCAAAAACAACTAGAAAAGAAATTCAAAATATAAAAGAATATTTGAATAAAAATGAAGTAAATGAAATTGGTATTATTAGCCCATTCAGAAATCAAGCAAATTTATTAGCAAAAAACTTTGGATCTGAAAAAATAATTGCTAACACAATTCATAAGTTTCAAGGACAAGAAAAAGAGTCAATTTTATTTGCAGTAACAAAAGCTAAAATAAATGGTAGAAAAGATTTTGTTTCTAATGCCCAACTTATTAATGTTGCAGTTTCAAGAGCAAAAAGCAAATTTATCTTAGCATATGCTGGTAATCTTGAACAAACAGCTGACAATGATATTAAAGATTTATTAAAATATATTAATTATAATTTTCCTAATACTATAAAAAACATTGCTAAAAATTCTGAGTTTTATATACTGTCAAAAGAATTTAATAACGATCTTTTAGAAGCAATAGAAGAGTATAATTTATCTCATAATAATGGCACAAGTGAACCTAGTGAAATTATTGTGCATAATATTTTAGAAGAAATTATAAAAGAAGAATATTATGAACACTTAGATATAACTTTATTTAAAAAACTTAGCTTATTAGTTCCTGACGCAATTGATTCAAAAGAATTTAATGAAAGAGAATTAAAATTTTTAAAACATCATTGAGCTCATGTAGATTTTTTACTTTATGATAAATTTAGTCATGCACCTATTTTAGTTATTGAAGTAGATGGTTTAACATTTCATAAAAGACAAAAGCAAGTTTGAAGGGATGAAATAAAAGATAAAGCTCTAAAAATGCAGAATATTCCAATTATTAGAATTTTAACATCAACAACAGAAAACATAAAATCAAATATAAAAAATGAACTTTTTAAAATCAAAGAAAAGGAATAAAATGAAAGAGATAATATAATAATAAATAAAAATGTTAGCCTATAAAGTTAGCATTTTTATTTTGTCTATTAATTATTGACTTTTTGAAACGTTTAAAAAAAGAAAGGATATAAAATATAATGAAAAATTATTAAGTCTTTTGGCACCTGTTACACTTACCGTTACTTCAGCTTCAGCTGTAATTTCATGTAGAACAGATAAACCAGGTAAGACAAATTTGGTAGACTTAGCAACTATTGAATTAGATATTCAAATATCAAATAAAATTAATGAAATGATATTTTAAATTCAATGAAAAAAATTGAAGGATTAGAAAATATTGAATTAAATATGGATGTTACTATAAAAATTGAATCATCAGATTAATGAAAAGAAGGTTTAATTATAATTAAACCTATAGATGTTTCAAAATATATTAAAAATAATTCTTCAAAAGAAATAATTATTAAAAAAGTAAGAGAAGAATTGAATTTAGGTGAACTTAATGATAATAATGATGAAACAATTATTATATCTATTAAGAAAAAAAGTTACAAACTTAGATTCTGACAGCTTAAGAATTTTAAATAAAACCTCAACTTTAGCTATTATTTTAAATGAAAATATAGAAGTTGAATATAAAGTTTTCTTTATACTTAAAAATGATAACCAAGCCGCTGAATCTAAAACAAAATCAGTTAAAAATCAAGATTGACAAACAGTTTTAAAAACTGACTATTTAAATTCGGCAACTAAGTATTGTTTTTACTCATTGTTAGGTAAAGATCAATGAACATTAGGTTCAAAAGATGTAATTAATACTCACTTATCAGAAAATTTACAATTTACACCATATGCTGATATTGGTATTGTAGAAGACACATCTGAATATTTATTAAAAAATAAAGGCGTAAGTCAAGCATGAACACAAAAAGCAACTGAATCTTTAAAAGACACAAACGCAGTTTATAATGATTTGGGTGAATTGGAAGGTAATCAAAACATTTTTACGCAAGATACTGAGATAACTTTAGGTTTGATGCAAAATGCAAGTTATACAGGCGAATTAGTTCCAATGTGAAATGCTGCTCCTTCAAAACGTGGTAATGGTATTTTAGATGAAAAAGATTCAGAAACAGAATACGTAATGATAGATGCAGAAATTGAACTTCTAAATCAAATGCAAATCAATCAAGATGAAAAGGAAATGAAAAAACAGGTAATTTAAATCCTGAAGATGTCAGAATATCATTTGGCCCATTTGCAAATTCATTTTGACATACAGCATGACAAAATAATAAAACTCCTGAAGAATTAGCTTCTGTATTTAAAAAAAATGGAGAAAAATATCAAACTAAAAAATTAGATTTTTATTTTGCTGCCCCATATTTATCTGCATCAGGACAATATGCTGATTCTCAAAGACTTTTAGCTTCAGCATTAAAGATTTTAATAGAACGTGATTCTGCATTAGATATTCAATTATCATTAGTTACTTATTCAAAAGATGGAGTTTCAATTAAAAGCGGTTTTTTTAGTAATAATCCAAATGAAAAAGGAAACTTAAAACTAATTGGCGATGAGGCTTTTCCACAATATAACTTTACAAAATATTTAGGAACGAATTTTAGATTAAATATGGTTTATGGCTATTCTGAAAAAGAAAAAAGTAATGTTTAAAATTGAGAATTAAAACTAATTGAAGAAGCTTCAGTTAAAACAAGAGATAATTGAATTAAACTTAACAATGTTTTAAATCCAAATGCTAAAATTACAGCAAATGCTACATGAGAACAAGATGGTTCAGGTGTTGTTAATGGGATTTCTGAAGAAGATAAAAAATCAGTTTCAAAGAGAATGAAAATTACTCCTTGAATTGGTAGAAGAGCAGAAGTTCCAAATTGAAGTTTTACTACTAAAGATGCTCAAAACTTAAGAAAATTTGCTAGTGAAGAAAATTTTGGAGCAGTTGGTATGTTTTATTTATCAAGAGATATTCCAAGTGAATATAAAGCTAATGGTAACAATACAGGAGATTTAAATGCTCTTTATCAAAACATTAGATCAGAAATGGGATTTTCAAAATATTCATTTGCGGGTGCTTTAAACGGAACAAAAACAAATATTAATGAAAAGGACACTAATGATATAAATGAAATTATCAAGCGTGGTGGAATTGATTATGATATACGAATTAGAAATAATAATGGTTTAGATGAAGCAAATCAACAACCTGGAGAAAACGGTGGTTGAGAAGGGCCAAGCATTGGTGGAGAAAACGGTGTTTCTGGTGCTGGTGGTTCTGAAAGTGGAGAAAACATAGTTTCACCACCACCAACTGGTAAAGGGAAAAGCGCTTATGCAACATGAGAGGAAGCCAATCCAAACAGAAAAGGCATTAAAATTAAAGATAAACATAAAGCAAATAATAATACATATTTTTCACCTTATTTAGATGCTGGTTTATATGAAGGAAATAATATTTCAGAAATGAAGCATTTAGATCATTTAACTTTAGCTTTTGTTCAACAAGTTAATGAACATAATGACTATTTAGAATTATCAGTTGCTGGACAATCTAAGGACAATGCATCGTACCAATGATGAGAAGAAACTCAATTATGAGGTAAAATGCTAAAACCTATTGCAGATGCTGGAAATTTTAAAAATATTAAAGTAGCTTATGGTGGGGCAACTACTGGCGGATATACTGAAAAAAACCCTTGAACATTAGCCAATACATTAAATCAAAATAATTCTAAAAAAGCTCAAGAAGATTTAGAAAAAGGTTTAATAGACTATCATGAAGAATTAGTTCAAGTTGCTAAAAAATATGGTGGTAGTAAAAAATACGAAATGCCTAAATCAATTGATTTTGATATTGAAGGAAATGCACAGAACTTAAATGCTGATAATATTTTATTAGCTAAAACTTTGGCTAAAATGAAAAGCGAAGATCCAACATGAGATTTTTCAGTAACTTTACCTGTTTTACCATCAGGTTTAACAAGTGTAGGATATAATGTAATTAATATATTTGTGAAAGAATATGAAGCAGCAGGGCTTTCAATATCAGATTTACCTGTAGTTAATTTAATGTTAATGGATTATGGTGACCCTATTTATTTAACAGCTTTAAGTCAAGGAAAAACTAATTTTGATTTAGCAAAAGAAGCTATTGATAATACTGTAATTAATTTAAAAAGATCAATTTTAGAAAATTTTAAAGAATCAGTTAATGAAAATGAATTATATAGTTTAATTGGTGCAACTCCAATGATTGGGGTTAATGATACAGTCGAAGGTGTGTTTACTGATGAAGATGTTAAAGAACTATATAACTGAGCACAAGAAAAATGACTTGCTTATTTATCAATGTGATCAATGAATGATGATAGAGGAAAATCATTAGATGGAAAAGAAGTTAATAAATCTTTATTAGCTCATGGTCTATGATACTAAAATCAATATGATTTTAGTAAAATATTTGTTGGTGATTGATCATCAATTCAAAAATAACTTAAAAAAACTAATCAGGTCAATGATTAGTTTTTTTATTCATATAAAGAAAGTTTTTGAAAAATTAGTTCAATGTCAAAAGCAGTAAAATTATTTACTATTTTATTTACTTTTACAATTCTCTTTTCATCCTTATCCTCAAAATTTATAATAGCATATAATAATTGTGAAATAATTTCGCTATCTTTATCAGTTAGATAACAAAAATGAAAATAATTATTTCTTATTATTTTCAAATTTTTATCATTTATTTTTAAATTATATTTTTTATAAAAGTTATTACAATTTATTTTTCTAGAGTTTAATTTTAAAATATTTTTGTTTTTTTTACTTTGAAATTGATGAATAAGTGTATTATATTCTTCAATTGTGAATTCTTTTTTATTTTGAAATATATGTTTATTAAGTCCATAAGGTTTATTTTTTTTATATCTGTTATTTTATTTAATATAATAAATATATTTTTGTTTTCTCAGTTCTTAAAATTAAAACAAACTTTCATTTTTTCATAATCAAAAGTTATTTTTAAATTATTTTTTTGATTTAAATTAAATTTAATTTTAAAAAAATAATTTATTATAATTGATATTTGTTCATTTTTTGCTAAATCTCAAATATTTTTGCTTGTTGATAGTTCTTCAGAGAATGAAAACATTTCTTTTAGTCCATTATCATTGTTATTGTTAAGTCATCTAAAAAAAACAATTAAATATCTATTTAAAAATTCATCATTTAAACTTGAAGTTAATTGAGTGTGTTTTTTATTTAAAAAAAGTCTCAAATATTCGCTTTCATTAGTAGATTTATCTAAATTTTCAATTAATAAAAGAAGTTGTTCTTTGTATAAAAATAAAGATAATAGTTCAATTAAATTACTTTCACTATAATTATTTAAATTTCTTTTTTCTTTCAGGGTGAAAAATTAAATGCCTTAATTCTATAATATTATCGATTTTATTTTTAATTTCATTTTCTGAAATTTCATATAATGAATTAATTAAAATGAATTCTTTTAAAGCTTTAGAAAAATCTAAGTTTTTTATTATTTTAAAGGGAGTAAATCAAAAGTGGGGGGTCTAGAAAAAGTGGGCAATCCCACTTTTTTATTTGTTGATTGACATAGATATAGTGTCCTCTAATTTTGTATACATGCAAAATACATATATTATTTAAGGCACATTTGATGAAAGGGATAAATCTATGTCATTTTGTCATTTTAAAGCCTATTTTCTATTTAACATACGCAAAAAAAGGATCCTTTTTAGTTCAGAGATCCTTTTGTACATTATTATAATAACTTTTAAAAAATGATAAGTCAAGTTTATTTTATAATTTTTTTATTAAAAAATGTAAAACTTATAAAAATGGATAATACTATTACAAATATGAATTCAAAATAATATATTATTGCGGAAAAATTAGATCCACTTTTTTGAATAAAATTATAAATCTTTCCATTTTTTAAATTTATGAAATGTTTTGAATAGCCAATATATTCATCTGTAAAACTTTTTAAAAGTTGAACTTTTTGATCTTCAATATTATTTACATCTTTAATTTTAAATAATATTTTCATTTCAACTATTCCTGTATAGTTAATCATGTTTTTTTCAGATACATATAAACTAACAATTAACTTATCCCCTTCTCTTTCAACGGGCACTTTTTTATTTGAATCTATTAAGATATCAATATTTTTAATTTTACTTTCAAAAACATTATTTATTTTTTCTACTAATTCTTCTTTTGAAAATGAATTATTTGAATCTGAATTAAATTCATATGCTCCATTAGTATCTATTTTAATTGTTTCGCCAGAGTTAGTATTAACAATATCTTGTATTTGTTTCCTATTATTTTCGACTATGAAAGTATTACTTTTTCATTCATCAATAACATTGACTTGATTATTTAATGACGAATGAAAAAAAGATCTAGTAAACCCTACAAAAGGATTAAAGTAAGAATTATATTTACTTATATTATTATATTTATCATTTGAAAAATAATTATCATTTTTTGTTAAAAATTCATTTTTTAATTCACAGTTACTTATTATTAAGTCTGCAAATATTTTTGAAAAAGTTCTCATTCCATCAGAAATTGTAAAATCCATTGATAGTTCATTATTGTATTCAGTTTTTTTATTATCATATTTTCAAATACTAATATCTTCATTATTTTCAAACTCTTTTGAAGCATAATCGATTTTATTGACCTGATTTGATTCGTATTTTTGCGTATAAGAATATTTTGCGACATCTTCAACAAGACATGCAATTTCAATAATTTCATTATCTTTAGATTCTTTTTTAATTAAATCAATTAAACTGAAAAAACCATTTGTTCCATTTAAAAACGAATCTGATTTATTTTCAAATTTATCATATGCTCTAAAAAGTGAAGATTCATAATTAGCTACAGGTTGAGTGCTATATGAATTAATATTGAATAAAAAATTCAAAAATTCATTATTCTCAATATTTTCAAGATTTATATTCAATTGTTCACTTGTTGAATTAAAAGAACGATAAACTTTTAAATTATTTAGTTCTAATATTAATCCATTTTTTAATAATTCAAAAATGTATTTATCTAATGATTTAAAAGATTCATTTTTAAAATTATAATTGTAATGATTATTTAAACTATATTGGTAGTGTGAATAAAAACCATTTTCAAATTCTAAATCATCTTTGAAAATAATTTGTAAATTATAAATATCCTTTGTTGATCTTCCAATAATAGATTTTTCATTTCCATATTTTTTTTCAATTTCATTCAGTCTATACAAAAAATTATATTTTAAATTTATATCTTTATTTTTATTTATATCAATTGGTACAAAAATATTACTAATTAAAAATGAAACAATAAAAACTGTTCCCATTAACATTCCGATGATTCCATTAAAAGAAGGAGAAAAGAATAAAAACATTGATAAAATTGAATGAATAAATAGGCTAAAGAAAAATAATAATAAAAAACCAGGTGCAACACTTAAAATTAAAGTTTTTGAATATATATTTGGAGAAGTTAATCCAAATAAACAATAAATAAAAATAGTTAATAAAATTACAAAAAAAGTAATTAATTCATTAGCTATAAATCTTTCAAAGAAAATCTTGTGTTTTTTTATACCTGCTCTTATCTCAATAAAAAAAACAGATGATTTTACTTCACTATTATTAATTATATTTGTTACTACAATTTGATGTATAGTTAAAAAGACAATTGAAATACTAAAGGGCAATCAAGTTATATAAAAAGCATTTTGATTAAAATCATTATGTTTTAATAAAAATATTGATAAAGACAATACTGAAATAAATAAAAGAAAATAGAAAAAAGAACTAATTATAAAAAAACTTGAAGTTAATATTTTTAAAAATATTCTTCTAAAAATAGGAAAGTTTAATTCAATTTTTTCAAAATTTAAATATTTTTTAAGATTTATTTTCATTTTTAATCTCCTTTAATAAAATTTTCTTTATTTTTGTATAATTTAAACTTTTTTGTTTAGTTAAACTAACATAAATTTCTTTTAAATTTTGCTTATTTTTATCAAAGTCTTTATCATAAACAATATGACCTTTATTTTTTATTTTTTTTATGAAAATAGCTCTTGTAATAAAATCATTTAATTCATCTATTATATGAGAAGTTATAATTATTGTTGTTTTAAATTCTTTAACCAAAAATAATAAAACTTCAATAAACTCAATTCTTGATTGCACATCTAGGTTTGCAGTTGGTTCATCTAAAATAATAATTTTTGGATTAGTTACAAGAATTGATAAAAGTAATGCTCTTTTTTGCATACCAGCTGATAATTCATCAAATTTATTATTTTTATGATTAAAAAGATTTAATGCCTTTAAAAGATTATCAATTTTAACTTTAATTTCTTTTCTAGATATTCCTTTCAGATTTGCACAATAATTTGCAAATTCAACAATGTTAAAATGTTTAGGATAATTATTTTGATCAGGAAAAAATGCTATTTCTTTTAAATAATTTAAATCCTTGCTCCCTTTAAAAGAGATAAAACCTGTATCATTTTTGTATTGATTAAAAATTAACTTAATTATTGTTGTTTTTCCTACACCGTTATCTCCGATTAATCCAACTATATCTCCTTGACTAATATTAAAATTAATATTTTCAACTCCAGCGTTATTCTTAAAACTTTTAGACATATTTTGAACTGAAAAAAAAGTTTCTTTATTTTTTTTGTTTATCATAAATATTTGTTGTTCTTTCTTAGTTAAAATAATATTTTTATGATTAAAATATCGATTAAAAATAAATAAAAAATTTACTATTTATTTGGTAGATAGTTTTCAAGTGCTCAGTCATATCATTGAATTATTAAAATATTATAATTTAATTTACTATTTTTTGAATCTAATAAACTTTGTTTACGAAAAATTAAAGAATTTTTATCTTTTTCTTTTAAATTATTTGAAAAATAAATTCTGATATATAAATTTACATTTTTATTTATTGAATTGCATATTAATCACACTTGATAATTGAAATTTTCGTCTTGTCATTTTCTATGACTTTCAATATCATTTGCTCGTCAATATTCTCTGTGTTGGTATCCACGTTTAATTGCTTCTTCGTATTCTTCTTTATTAAAAACTTGGTTATAATGTTTTTCTTTTATTAAATTATTTGTTGAATAGTCATTTCATTCTTCTTCATCCATTTTTTCGCCTGGTACTGCTAAGCCTAAATTAATGAACTCTTACATGTCAAAATCTTGTTTTCCTTTGTTTTTATTATCACAAGAAATGACAAGACTTGTAACTGGTGTTATTACTGTTAGTGATGATAACATTAGTAATATTTTTTTCATAATTGTTTTCCTTTTATTTAATTATTTGGTAGATAGTTTTCAAGTGCTCAGTCATATCATTGAATTATTAAAATATTATAATTTAATTTACTATATTCTGAACTTAATATGATATTTTTATCAGATATTAATATATCTTTATCTGCTTCCTTTAAATTATTTAAAAAATAAATTCTGATATATGAATTTACATTTTTATTTATTGAATTGCATATTAATCACACTTGATAATTGAAATTTTCGTATTTTCATTTTCTATAGCTTTCAATATCATTTGCTCGTCAATTTTCTGCGCGTTGGTATCCACGTTTAATTGCTTCTTCATATTCTTCTTTATCAAAAACTTCGCCGTAGTATTTTTCTTTTTTAATAATACTATTTCAATAAACATCTCATTCTTCTTCATTCATTTTTTCACCTGGTACTGCTAAGCCTAAATTAATGAATTCTTGCATGTCAAAATCTTGTTTGTCTTCGTTTTTATTATCACAAGAAATGACAAGACTTGTAACTGGTGTTATTAATGTTAGTGATGATAACATTAGTAATATTTTTTTCATAATTGTTTTCCTTTCTTTATTATAAAATATTTATATTTTAATTATATATTTATTTGTTATTAAAATATATACTAATTTTGTAAGGAGGCAAAAATGCACAAAAAAGGAAAAATTATTTTATGTAGTCTTAGTGGTACGTTATTAATATCAGGAATAACAAGTTCAATTTTAGTACCAATTTTAGGCAAAAATGGAAATTATAAAATTAAATATAAATTTGATGATTTAGTTTTTTATAATAAAGAAGAAATTTATCAATATTTATATCAAAATTCAACTACAAATAATTATAAATTTGATAATACAAAATTTATAATTGATGATTTAGTTTTTGATAATAAAAATGAATTTATGGATTATATCAACAGTAATTTTTTAATTTCAAAAACATATACTAAAAGAAATCCATCTGATTATCTAATTAATAATGCAGGAGAACTTTCAAATTTAGTAGAATTAGATGCAAAAGAGAAAATAATAGATGTATATAAAGGAAACAATGGAAGTTCATATTTAGAACGTGATCAAGCTATGGAAAGCTATTTAAAGACTTATAATGAAGGCTTTACTATAGATGGACAAATATTTGATAATCTTTACAATGCTCAACAGTATTACAAAGATTCAAAACTAAAGCAATTAGAAGAATCCACATCAAAAGTTAAAGCATATTCAAATGGTGGGATTGAACAAACAAAAGAAGAAATTATTTCTTGGTTAAGAAATAATACATATCGTGGATTTGAATATAAAGGAAAATCATTTTCAGATTTAAATTATGAAGAATTTTTACTCGCTATGAATAATTTGGATTTTGCAATTATAGATAAAAACATTAAATCTATATCTAATGCAAATAAATCTGCATATTGAATAAATCAATCATCAACTACAAGTAATTTAAATTACTTTAGCGGTCCAAAATATTTGGAAAGTTCTGAAAGAATAGAATCAATAATAAATTTAAAAGCAATAAGCAATAGTGATATTAATGCACTTTTTGGAATTAATTCATACTATATAGCTAGCATAATTAATGCTACTAAATTACTAATAATGAAAGATTTAGGAAATGAAACAATAGAAAATCAAAATTTTAATTTAATTGGTTTTTTATCGAGTTCTTTTAAAAAATTAAAAGAAAATAAAGAAACTATTAATTTAAGTAATATTGAAAAATTAAAAGAAAAATATATTCAAATAAATGAATATGATAAAGAAAAGCCAATAAGTCATAGAAAAATGCAAGATTTTAATTCAGGTTTTGAAAATATTCATTCTTCAAATGGAAATACAATGACAGAGTTTGATAAAGCTTTAATAGTATTTAAAAGATTAATTAATTATGCAAAAACTTTTAATGTTCCTGGTATTTCAGGTGATGATTTTCCTGAATTTGAAAGAACAATAAAAAGCGTAATAGTTGATTTGTTAAAATATGCAGATGATGAAAATAAAAACTTTTTAAGATTGAACCTTTCTAATGGAGAAATTGTTGAAGGCGCTGAAGTTTTTATGAATGATGGTGTATCATTTGATGATTTATATTCTATTTTTTTAAATGAGGATGCTTTTTATAATGATGGTGGTTTTGATAAAATAGTTTTTAAAATTTTTGAAAATTCAATTGAGCAAATTCAAAATCTTGTTGATAAAACATTAAAACTTTCAAGCAATTTATCAGATATCAACAAAGAAATTATTGATTTAAAGAAAACCGAAACAAAAACACAGGAAAATTTAGTTGAAAAAACTAACAAAATTCAAAGTGATGTTGCTGATGCTTTAATGCAAGATAAAACATTTAATGAGATATTAAAAATAGACAATTCTAAATATACTCCTGTTCATGCTGTTATTGCAATTTGTTCAGCTGTATGAAGTATTGGAGAAATGGCAAGTTTTTTATCGTTTGTAAATTATGAAGCAGTTATTGACTCTACTCATTCTGTACATTATGGAGAATTGCAGTGAAAAATTCCTTTCACAAATATTTATTCAAAAACAAAAGCTAATGTTTCAACAATTCAACTTTTTAAAGCACCAATAAGTTATATGTTACCTACTAGTTCGTATAATCAGGTTACAAATGATAATCAAGTTTTTGAATTTAATAATCAATATTTCTTAAATAAAAATTATGCTATTGAAGAGTTAAAAAGACAAATATACTTAAAACCCGAAAAATATTTACCTACTAAAAAAATATTTGCAAATATTTTAGGTGATGAAAAAATGTTAGATTTACCAGAGGTATGTGATATTAATTGTGAAATTGAACATGAACACATATCTCAAACAAAATATAATGAAAATTTGAATAAAGAAAAAGAAATATTTTTAGAAGAAATATTTGAAAATAAGTTTGAAAAACCCGCTAATGAATATTATTTAGATGGTTTTGGAAGTGGTTTTGCTTCTAAGGAAGAAGCAATAAGCAGTATGAATGAAAAAATAGAAGATGTTCAAAATTATACAAAAGTTTATACATATAATATTAACAATCAAAAAATTATTAAATCATCAACTAAAGAAATGGAAGAATTCATTAAAAATAATCAGTTGATAGATACAAAAAAAGTAATTAGTAGTGATCTTTTAGAGACCACAACTTTTAATAAATTAAAAGAGAATATAGGGGAAGATTATGAAATATTTGTTTTACAATTTTATAATCAAAAAAAATATTTTCAAACAAAATGAGAAGCACAAGATTACTTATTTAATAATTTAAATTACACAGAATTAGATTACATTGAAAATTTACAAACTTATCAATACAAAAATAAAGATTTTATAAGTAAAGTTGAATTTGACAAATGAATAAATTTAAATATTAAGGAGGTTGACTATGCTTAGAACATTATTTGCAAGTATTGGAGCATTTTCATTTGTAAGTGTTCCTTTTAGTCAAAATTTAGTTTCAATATCTAAAAATTTAGATTCTGAATTTGAAAAAGAAATACTTAATCAAATACAAGAAGATAAAATTTACTTGGGTAAGCAAAAATTTATTGATTATAATGGTGAAAGGTTTTCAAGTGAAGAGGCTTTCAAAAAATATTTATTAGAAAACGCAACTATTACACCAATTTTAACATCTTCTAATCCTAATAAAATTATTAAAGATACTGAAAATAAAACATTGGATAAAACAAAGATATATGATATTGATCCAAATAAATTTATTCAAATTTATAGAGATGCATATGGTAACATTGCGAAAACAATGGAAGATGCTTTAGATACATACACTAATTTGGGTCTTGTTAAAGAACAATATAGTTATGATAATGAAGGATGATTTGATTCACCTGAAGAAGCTAAACTTAATCAAAAAAAGAATATGCAAATTCATAAATCGCTTTACTATATGTATGAAAATAAATATTATAATGCTTTTAATTCAAAAGATATTTATTTATTAACTAATAAATTTGAAGACGCATTTTATACAAACATTGAAACTAATTTAAGTGGACAAAAATTAAATAAACCACTAAATATTTTTGGTTTAAAAGCAATTACATCATTTTCTCCATTTTATGAAAAAATGAGAAGTGAAATTGAACATGAATTTACAAATGATTATTTTTATAAAATAAGTGATTTAAAAGTTGAAAACAGTTTAGAACTTAGTATTTCAGGCAGTAATGAAGTTAGAATTGATTGATTAAATGGTTCTGCTCAAGAAATATATAAAAAAGGACAAAAACCAATTATAAAATTTAAAAAAGAATACAAATCTGAAAAGGAAATGATAGATGATTTTAAAAATGAAAGTAAATGAGAAAAAGCAAGTGAAGGTGTAGGTTGAGGTACTAGTTGAGGGAGATATTATTGAACAAGAAAATTTGAAATTTATAATCAGAATTTGAAAAAATATCAAACTGCAGTAATAAAATTGCTTCCCAAATACAAGGGAGCAGGTGGTGCAAGCAAAGCACCAAGTTTTGATTCATATAACTACAGAGATATGACAAAATCTAATATTGTAAGTTATAAAGATGTATCAAAAACTGATAAAATTTCAGAAATAAATGGTATACCATTAAGATATAATTTAGAAGGAATTGGAAATGATGAAATAAAGAAATTTTTTCATGACTGATATACTTATTATTACAATGATGTTTTAACTAATTTTTCTAAAAATAATAAAATTGATTTTAATTATGATGAAGTTAGAAGTGAAACATTCACTAAAAACAATGTAGGTAATGTGTATAAAGACAAAATGTATAATATTGGATCAAATAATTACTATTCAGTAATTCAAAGTTATTTTGATTATAAAATAATAAAAGAAGATATTATTGAAAATAATGCTGTTCAAGAAAATGGTGAAATACGTTATAAAATGAGAGAAAATTTTAATGCAAGTAAAGATCAACTAGATAATTATTTATATTTATCTGGTCAATTTGAACCAATCTTGAAATACTCTTATGGTTCTGAAGAAAATCTTTCTAATTTAGATGGATCAAAATTAGCAAATAGTCTTCAAGAAGCTAAAGAATTGCAATGACTTAATGCTAATCCTTCTTTGAAAAAGAAATACATAGTAAGAGACGTTTTTGGTAAAAATATAACTGAAGCTTATACTGCTGAAAAAGCAGTTCAAAATTTGCAAAATCAAATTAAATTAGATTCAAAAATGGTGAATATTAATGAATATGAAACATGAGATTGAGATTATAAAATGTCATATGATAGTACTATTTCAAATGGTAAATATAAAATTTATAAAGTTTTTAATAAAAATACAAAAACAGAAATATATTTTCCAACAGAAAATGATGCAATGAACTCAATTTTAAAAGATTCAAAAGTCAATGGTGAAAGCAATAATATTTATCTTGATAAATATATTTATACATACTATGATTCTAAAACAGAAAAACAATATTCAACAATTTTTTACAATGATGAATATCAAAAAGCTGTTAATGATATTATGTTTAAAATTAGAAATAACTTCATTAATTAAAAAACAATTCTAAAAGAAACAGTTTCTAAAAGAATCTGTTTTTTTATTTTATATATTTATTAACTATGAGAAAATATTTTAAAAGGAATCAAATTATGAAAGAAAAACTATTCACAAATAAAGATGAACAAAAATTATTAGAAGAAATAAATAATGAAATATTAACTTCTAATGAAGTTTATTTAATCTACCCTTTCATATCTAAAAGTATTCTTAATAAAATATCTCCTACTTTTGAATTCTGTGCAAAAAACAATATTCAAATTAAAATAATTTCAACAACATTTGACGATCTAGCTCAATATAATAATTTAAATGAACTTAAATTATTAGCTAATAAGTATTCTAATATCAAAATTAAAATAGAAGATAACTTAGAAAGAACTAGTGAAAGAATTCACATTAAAGCTTCAATCTTTAAGCGAGATTATGAATTTTCAACTGCAATTATGGGTTCTTCTAATTTAACTGTTAAAGGAATGATTTCTGGAAGAGAATGAAATATTAAAATAACAGAGCAAAATAATAAAGAATTAATTAATAAAATGATTAATGAATTTGATAATTTATGAAATGAAGAATTTGTTGATTTTTCAGATGAGTTTGAAAGAGAATTATTAATTCAAAAGATTAAAGAAAATCAACAAGCAGCTATTCAATCAAAAATAGAATTATTATCAAATAACTTAACTAAAAAATATTTATATAAATTTCAAAAAGAAATTATTGATAAACTAAGTTATCGAAGACATATTAATAAAAATAAGAACTTAGTAATTATGGCCACAGGAACAGGTAAAACACTAGTTTCTGCATTTGATTACAAAAGACAAACAGAACAAGCTAAAAAGGGTTTTAAAATCCTATTTTTAGCACATCAAAGAGAAATAGTTGACCAAGCAATTAAAACTTATCGCCATGTTCTTGAAAATAATGAATTTGGTGAAGTTATGTATGATGGAAGTATTAATAGTGATAAACCAACTCATCTATTTGCAACAATTCAAACTTTATCAACAAGATTAGATAAATTCAAACCAAACGATTTTGACATTATTGTATATGATGAAGCTCATCATATAGCAGCAAATACTTTTGATAAAGTATTTAACTATTTTAAACCTCAACAAATTTTAGGTTTAACAGCAACACCAGAAAGAGAAGATAATAAAGATATCAAGACATATTTTGATGATGAATACGCTACTGAATTAAGACTATGAGATGCTATTGATCAAAAACTATTATGTCCATTTGATTATTATTGTATAGATGATACTAATACTAATTTACAAGGAGTTGATTTAAACTCTGATAAAGATATTTTTAAAGTAGTTAATACTGATTCTAGAAATGAATTATTATTTAAAACAATTGAAAAATATTTAGGTATTTATGCAAGACCAACAGCATTAATCTTTTGTGTTACTGTTGAACATGCTATTAATATCTCAAATTACTTAAAATCAAAGAATTTAAAAGCAGAAGCTTTAACTTCTCAAAACACAAAAGATCGTAAAAGAATCTTACATGAATTTAGTACAGGAAGAATTAACTATTTATGTGTAGTTAATATTTTTAATGAAGGAGTAGATATTCCTGAGATTAATACAATTATTTTATTAAGACCAACTAATTCAAAAACCGTATATTTACAACAACTAGGTAGAGGTTTAAGAAAAACTGAACTTAAAAATAAATTAGAAGTATATGATTTAATTTCTAATATAGATAATAAATATGATATTACTTTAGGAATTAGAAATTTATTTAATCCAGCTATTAGAAGTAGTAAGTCAATTAGTGCTAAAGAAGGTTTACCTTATAATTGCACAATTAACTTAGAAAAACATACAGAAGAAATTATTATTAATAGTATGAAGAGTTGATATTTAAATAAAAACTCAATGAAATCATATATTGTTGAATATTATGAAAGATTTAAAGAAAAAGCCCTTAATAACATATTGAGGGATTATGATTTAACTTTAATTGATTTTTATAATAATTTAGATAACTTATTTATACCAATTGCTAAACAAATTAATAAGTTTAAAGATAACGAAAACAACACAAATAGAAATAAGAATATTTTAAAACAGTTTTTATTTTTAAATAACTATAAAATTATTGATTATTTTTATAAAAGATTATCAAATCAATTGACACAAAATGAGATTAATCTTGATTTAGATAATTTATTAATAACTTCATGCTTATATGAAATAACTAGCATGGAAAAATTCTTAGATGTTTATCCTAATTATTTACAAATTAGCGATTTAGTTAAAAACTTTATTAATGAACATAAAGTAATAGTTGAAGAATTAATGATGATTCTTAAGTATAAACTTGAATTTGAAACATTAATATTTGAAAATGAAATAGAAGAAGGATTAAAATTAAATTCAACTTATACTGTAAAACAAGTTTTATCCTTAGTTAATCGCACTAACTTTTTACATTATCGAGCAGAAATGAAAGTTTTAACATTTCAAGCAGGCTATTTGACTTTTGATAATTCAAAACAAATTATTTTAGCTGATGAAGATAGTAGTAATTATGGTAAAAAGACTAAATATGATAAAGAAAATAACTTATTTTATTGATCATTACCTGAAAAAATGACAATTAAAAATAAAATAGTTAGTGATTTTGAAAATGAAAATATTAAAAAATACTTATTTATTCAAGATCAACAAAACTTAAGTAAAAAAAGTTTATATTTAAAGCTTTATAAATTTGTAGGTGTTGGTAAATTTGAAAAAATGTTAATAGATGATTTCCTTACAGCTGAATTTAAGAGTATATAATATCGAATAATAATAAAAATACTAATTATATTTAAATTTAAAAAAGCAAGTGAAAGAAAATAATATTAAAAGCTAAGTGACACTTGCTTTTTTTTTTTTTTTGTTTAAATCATAATAAGATAAATAACTAAGAGGGTACATTAAAATGAAAAAGCCAAGTTTTTTTAAATACTTTTTTTTGACAATATTTTTAACAGGTGGAATTATAATTGTTTCTGTTCAATTAGTTAATACTTCACAATTAAAAAATGATAAAAGAATCAAAATAAATATTTCAGATATTAAATTACTTTTAGAAAAAGAAATAAATAATGAAAAAATTGATATAAAAACAGCAATTGAAAAATTGAAAAATTTTGATTACCCAAATGTAAGAATTAAAGATGTCAAAGTTGAGCAAGCAAGCAGAATTTTTGCTGAGAAAACATTTATTGTCATAACTGAAATAACTGATAAAGAAAATTATAAGTGAGATAATGAATCTTTTGATGGTATTTTTAAAGTTAAGGCCAATCAAATAGGCGAATATTCAATTATAGATTTTAAAAAACTTAATGAAGAAATTAATAGTCTTGACTTAAATAAAATGTCTGAAAACCAAGCAATTGAAAAATTGAAAAATTTTGCTTATCCAAATGTAAGAATTAAAGATGTTAAAGTTGAGCAAGCAAGTAGAATTTTTGCTGAAAAAACATTTATTGTCATAACTGAAATAACTGATAAAGAAAATTATAAGTGAGATAATGAATCTTTTGATGGTATTTTTAAAGTTAAAGCCAGTCAAATAGGGGAATATTTAATTATAGAATCTGAAAAATTTAATGAAGAAATTAATAGTCTTGACTTAAATAAAATGTCTGAAAACCAAGCAATTGAAAAATTGAAAAATTTTGCTTATCCAAATGTAAGTATTAAAGATGTTAAAGTTGATCGAGCAAGTAGAATTTTTGCAGAGAAAACATTTATTGTCATAACTGAAATAACTGATAAAGAAAATTATAAGTGAGATAATGAATCTTTTGATGGTATTTTTAAAGTTAAAGCAAGTCAGATAGGTGAATATTCAATTATAGATTCTGAAAAATTTAATGAAGAAATTAATAGTCTTGACTTAAATAAAATGTCTGAAAAGCAAGCAATTGAAAAATTGAAAGATTTTGCTTATCCAAATGTAAGTATTAAAGATGTCAAAGTTGATCGAGCAAGTAGAATTTTTGCAGAGAAAACATTTATTGTCATAACTGAAATAACTGATAAAGAAAATTATAAGTGAGATAATGAATCTTTTGACGGTATTTTTAAAGTTAAAGCAAGTCAGATAGGCGAATATTCAATTATAGATTCTAAAAAACTTAATGAAGAAATTAATAGTCTTGACCTAAATAAAATGTCTGAAGATGCAGCAATTGAAAAATTAAAAAATTTTGATTATTCAAATGTAAGTATCAAAGATGTTAAAGTTGAGCAAGCAAGTAGAATTTTTGCAGAGAAAACATTTATTGTCATAACTGAAATAACTGATAAAGAAAATTATAAGTGAGATAATGAATCTTTTGATGGTATTTTTAAAGTTAAGGCCAATCAAATAGGCGAATATTCAATTATAGATTCTAAAAAACTTAATGAAGAAATTAATAGTCTTGACTTAAATAAAATGTCTGAAGATGCAGCAATTGAAAAATTGAAAGATTTTGCTTATCCAAATGTAAGTATTAAAGATGTTAAAGTTGAGCAAGCAAGTAGAATTTTTGCAGAGAAAACATTTATTGTCATAACTGAAATAACTGATAAAGAAAATTATAAGTGAGATAATAAAAATTTTGATGGTATTTTTAAAGTTAAAGCAAGTCAGATAGGTGAATATTCAATTATAGATTCTGAAAAATTTAATGAAGAAATTAATAGTCTTGACTTAAATAAAATGTCTGAAGATGCAGCAATTAAAAAATTAAAAAATTTTGATTATTCGAATGTAAGTATCAAAGATGTTAAAGTAGATCGAGCAAGTAGAATTTTTGCTGAGAAAACATTTATTGTCATAACTGAAATAACTGATAAAGAAAATTATAAGTGAAATAATGAATATTTTGATGGTATTTTTAAAGTTAAAGCCAGTCAAATAGGTGAATTAGAAAAAATGAATATTGATAAATCATTTAATCTATTAACTCAACTTGAAGAACTAAAATTTAATACTGAGGATGTTAATTCTTTACACGAATTAATTAAATCTATTTTATATTTGAATTTAACTAATTATGAGTACAAGTCTCTAAGTCTTGAATTTAACGAAAAAGAAATTAAAATTTCACTTTCATCTGAAGGAAAAGAAGTATTTAATGATTTTGGAAATAAAATATTCAAAGTAAAAAATGTTGAATTTTCTTCTCAAAATTCTAAAATCCTTCATGATTCTATTTTGCTTGAAAATGAAAAATTAATTGCTTATTCATATAAAGATAGTGATGATTTAATTAATAAAAATTCTAAAGAATGCTATCAAATAGGTTATAGTCAGGTATCTAATCAAAAAAATAGTTTCTGACAAGTTGCCAGAATGCCTTATACTATTGAAAAAGTTCCTAAATGAATTAGTAAAAATATTTTATATTTAGATTTCATGTTTAAGGACAGTAAAAATTTTAATCAAAATATTAATAGTTGAGATACATCAAATATATTGCAAATAAATTCTTTGTTTGAATGTGCAGTTTCTTATAATCAACCTTTAAATTTATGAAATACTAGCAAAATTAGAGAAATGAATAGGACTTTTGCAAATGCTACTTCATTTAATAATGACTTATCAAAATGAAATGTCAAAAATGTTTTAAAAGATAGACGTAATGAATTTGATCTAAATACACCATCTTGACAAACAGAAAAAAAACCTAATTTTTAAAAGGAGTAAATAAAATGAAAAAATTATTGGGACTATTATTAACACTATCAGTAACAACTAATGTAGTAGTACTAGCGGTTTCTTGTACTAATACAATTGGAATAAATGTGGATGCACGTAAAGAAATTTCAAAAGAAAATACTGAAAATATACTTAAAGAATCAGTTAAAGATGAAATGACAGAAGCTGAAGCCATCGAAGCATTAAATAATGCTTGAAAAAAAATTGAAGGTGTAGATTCTGGAGATGTAAAAGTAATAAGCTCTAAAATATTAACTAAACCTTTAACTTTTGAAGTAAAGTTAGAAATTAATGAAACTGAATATATATGAGATCAAGCTGAATTTAATGGTATTTTTAATATTGGAATAAATGTGGATGCACGTAAAGAAATTTCAAAAGAAAATACTGAAAATATACTTAAAGAATCAATTAAAGATGAAATGACAGAAGCTGAAGCCATTGAAGCATTAAACAATGTTTGAAAAAATATTGAAGGTGTGAAAGATGGCCAAGTAAAAGTAGTAACATCGAAAATAGTAACTAAACCGATAACTTTTGAAGTAAAGTTAGAAATTAATGAAACTGAATATATATGAGATCAAGCTGAATTTAATGGTATTTTTAATATTGGAATAAATGTGGATGCACGTAAAGAAATTTCAAAAGAAAATACTGAAAATACACTTAAAGAATCAATTAAAGATGAAATGACAGAAGCTGAAGCCATTGAAGCATTAAACAATGTTTGAAAAAATATTGAAGGTGTGAAAGATGGCCAAGTAAAAGTAGTAACATCGAAAATAGTAACTAAACCGATAACTTTTGAAGTAAAGTTAGAAATTAATGAAACTGAATATATATGAGATCAAGCTGAATTTAATGGTATTTTTAATATTGGAATAAATGTGGATGCACGTAAAGAAATTTCAAAAGAAAATACTGAAAATATACTTAAAGAATCAATTAAAGATGAAATGACAGAAGCTGAAGCCATTGAAGCATTAAACAATGTTTGAAAAAATATTGAAGGTGTGAAAGATGGCCAAGTAAAAGTAGTAACATCGAAAATAGTAACTAAACCGATAACTTTTGAAGTAAAGTTAGAAATTAATGAAACTGAATATATATGGGATCAAGCTGAATTTAATGGTATTTTTAATATTGGAATAAATGTGGATGCACGTAAAGAAATTTCAAAAGAAAATACTGAAAATACACTTAAAGAATCAGTTAAAGATGAAATGACAGAAGCTGAAGCCATCGAAGCATTAAATAATGCTTGAAAAAATATCGAAGGTGTGAAAGATGGCCAAGTAAAAGTAGTAACATCGAAAATAGTAACTAAACCGATAACTTTTGAAGTAAAGTTAGAAATTAATGAAACTGAATATATATGGGATCAAGCTGAATTTAATGGTATTTTTAATATTGGAATAAATGTGGATGCACGTAAAGAAATTTCAAAAGAAAATACTGAAAATACACTTAAAGAATCAGTTAAAGATGAAATGACAGAAGCTGAAGCCATCGAAGCATTAAATAATGCTTGAAAAAAAATTGAAGGTGTAGATTCTGGAGATGTAAAAGTAATAAGCTCTAAAATATTAACTAAACCTTTAACTTTTGAAGTAAAGTTAGAAATTAATGAAACTGAATATATATGGGATCAAGCTGAATTTAATGGTATTTTCAATATTGAAATAAATGTAGATGCAAGAAATATAATAGAAGTAGATTTACTGAAAGAATATTTGGTTCAATTAAGTAGTATTGATAATGTTAAAGTTATAGAAAATGAATTCATCAAAACAATAGAAGCATTTGTTTATTTAACATATGATGATGCGATGTCTGAAAGGCTAACTATTGATTTAAGTGAAAAGCACTTAGTTATTGAATCAAAGGATAAAGAAAACTTTAAACTCTCAACTGATATAGACATAACTTTTTCAAATATTCATTTTGAAAAAAAAGAACAAGGTATTATTTATTTAAATAGTGAAAATAATCAAATTGAATATTTAGATAAACAAAATTTTAATAGTGTTGATAATTATAAAAGTTCAATAGTTTATCAAATTGGTTGATATGCTGATGAATTTGGTACTAGTACTTCAATTTCTAAAATGCCAAAAGATATAATAAAAGTAACAAGATGACTTCCATCTCAAGTAACAACTCTAGTTGTTAATGAAAATAAAGAAAATAATAGTGGACTTTTTGAAAATTGCTCTAATTTTAATGATATAAATGTTACCTATTGAAATACTTCAAATATTACTAATATGAAAAAATTATTTACTAAAGCAAAAAATTTTAATCAATCTTTAAAAAATTGAGATACTACTAAAGTTACTAATATGTCATATATGTTTTCAGGTGCAAGTTCCTTTAATAGTTATATAAGTAATTTTAAAACTTTAAATGTAACAGATATGCAACAAATGTTTCAAGGCGCAAGTAAATTCGATCAAGATATTTCAAACTGAGATGTTTCTAAATGTGATTCATTTTTTAGAATGTTTATGAAAGCTAGTCAATTCAATAAAAATTTAGGAAAATGAACTGTTTTAGCAGGTAGAAACTTTTCAGAAATGTTTAATCAAGCAACTAATTTTAAAAATTTTAACGAACCACTTGATTGAAAATTTAGCGAGGATTTTATATCAAATAGTTTAAATTTTAAAGGAATGTTTCAAGGAGCAATTAGCTTTACAGGTTATGGTTTAGCAAACTGAAAAACAATTGCAGTTAAAAATATGGCAAATATGTTTGCTGGATGTGAAAAAATGACTGTAAATATAATTAATTGAAATGTATCAAATGTAGAAAAAATGGATAGCATGTTTGGATCATATACTAATTCAGGTGATAACGATAAATTTAATTATGATTTATCAAATTGAGATGTTTCCAAAGTGAAAGCCGAAAAACCAGGAACCAATTTGAAAGATTTTTTAGAATTATTCTCAAAAGGTTTTACTGCTTGAGAAAATACAAAAAAACCAAATTTTAAATTTTAAAGAAAGAGTAATAGGGTAACTTAAAAATGAAAAAAATAAAAAAATTTAAAGAATTTAAGTTTATAAATATTTGTTTATGATTATTGATAATGATTTTCATTATAGTAATTGGATTTATATTTAAAATAATAAATCAAAGTATATATGGAACAAATGAGTGAAAAAATATAATATCATCATTTGATAATTTGAATAACAAAGTTATTGATAGCTGATTTAATAATTCAAAAATTACTTGATCAATGTTTATCGGACCAATAGGTTCAAGCTCATTTATTCAATTTCAATTAGTATATAAAGTGGGAGATTCATATGGATTTATTATTCCAATTTTTTGAGATTTATTAATTAATTGATTAATTATTGCTGGAGTTTTATTCTGTTTAATAATTATAATAATAGAAATATTTAAAATTAATAAATTAGAAAAATTTTTAGATCAAAAAGAAAAAATATTATTATCTAATGTAGATAATAAAAAAATAATTTTATTAGAAGAAGCAGAAGAATATATTCAAAAAATGGAAAACAAGTATAAAGAATACTTATCTAATGAACTAGAAATTTTGGATAATAAAAATAATTCAACTCTATCAATTGCTGAAAGATCTAAAATTGATGGATCAAATAAAATTCAAGAAAAAAGATATGAATTACAAAAATATTCAAATAAATTAAGAAGTCTTGCAATAGAAAACAAATTACCAATAAAATTTCAAGAGATAAACTTAAGAAATTTAACAAAAAAAGAATTAATTGAATATATGAAAAAAACACAATTAATTTTAAAATCAAAAAAAGAAAATACAATAAATTCTAAATAAAATACAATACTTTGTTTATCATTTTTATTTTTTAAGTTAAAATAATTTAAATTAAAGTTTAAAGGCGGAAACAATAATGGAAAATATAAATTACAAAAAAGCAAAAAAGCAAATTAGAAAATATAAATATACTTTTTTAAAAGTTTTAGGAATGATTATTTTATTTCCAATAGTGTTTATTATTAGTGTCCTACTGTCAAAATTCTTTACTCCTTATTTATTTAAGTATCCAAGAGTGGGAACAAATGAAAATGGGCAAGAAGTAAATACTTTAAATCATTATTTGACAGACATCAAAGAAAAGAAACTAAAAAATTGAGAGCTATCAAAAGATCAAATTGAAGAATTTGAAATAGGGTCAGATGAAACAAAAATCAGTTGTTTAATTTTGAGAAATAATTCTAATAAATGAGTTGTTGCATTACACGGATTTAAAAGAAACAAGTTTATGGGTGTTAGAAATGCAATTCAGTTTTATAAAAAAGGCTATAATGTTATTTCTTTTGATGCATATGCACATGGGAAAACATATGGTAAATATTCGGATCTTGGAGTAACTAATTCAAAGGTTTTAAATGAAGTTATTAACTGAGTTAAAAATAACAATCAAGTTAATGAAATTGGTGTTATTGGAGTAAGCATGGGAGCAGCTACAGCTGTTTATTGAGCACAACAATATTATCAAGTAAATAAGATTGATTGACTAATTTCAGATTGTGCTTTAACTCAACCAGTAGAACAAATTAGATTTTTCTTAAAAAAATACTTTAACTGACTGCCTTGATGAATAGCATCATTTAAAATTAATTGATTCTTTAAAAGATATTCAAAAACAAATTTGAAAGACATGAATTTGCAGAAAAATTTAAATTCATTTAGAGATTTGCCAGTTTTATTTATTCATGGTAAATTAGATTCATTTATTGATTACAATAATTCAATAGTTATGTATTGTGAAAAAAGTAAAGATTCAAATAATACTAAAATTAAAATATTTGAAGATTCAGAACATAGCAGTTCAATAGTTGATCATCAAGAAGAATATATTTTAATAACAATTGATTTTGTAAGAGAAGTAATAAGAAATAAACAGAAATAATTAAATATAAGAGTATTAGTAAAATAAATACTAATGCTTTTTTATTTAATAACTACTTTTATTTAATTTAAATATAACTTTTTATTATGAATTTTAAGGTATATTTAATTTATATAAACGAAAAATAAAGTAAAGAGGTAATGGAAATGTTTTTTTTACTTACATTAGGATTAATTGTAGTTTTTGTTGTTTTTATTTCTTTAATTATTAAGAACAATAAAATGAAAAAACAAAAAAATGAGTTACATTCCGAAATAGAAAAATATAAACAAGATATTAACAAACTTAAAGAAATTAATGAAAAATTGAAAAAAAGCAATAATAAAAGTATAAGTAATTTTTATACAGAAAAAATAAATAATAAATCTAATTTTACAAATATTAATAAACATTTTGAAGAAAAAGGACAAAAAATTTACAGAGAATTTTGCCAAGAAATTAGAGATTCAGTTGATGATAAAAAGGCAGAAAGCGAAAGATGATTTAATTACAAATGGCTGGAATATCGATGCGAAATTGATGATAAAAAGTTATATGAAAAAATAAATACACATAATGGTATTTATGCAATGGTAATAGTTCCTAAAATGAATATTAATGAATTGGATATTAAACATGTTAGTTATTTTCCAATATACATTGGTAAAACTTCTAGAAAAGGATTTATACATAGAATTAAAGAACATATCTCAGGAATAAATGATGCTATTAATTTAATTAAAGAAGAAGACAAGAAAATAAATTGTAATTTTGAAGAACTTAAAATTTCTTTAGATTATAAAGCGAATAAAATTTATAAAAAATATTATGAGATAGCAAGATTTTTAATTGATAATCCGGTAGATAAAAATGAGATAAAGCTTAATAGTAATATTTATTTTAAAATTTTGGAATCTAAAAAATACGATAAAAGGGATATTAAAGACAGTCAAACATATGACATTATAAATTGAAATAAAATTGGAAAAAGCTTAAATGATGTTGAATCTGAATATATTAAAAAATATGATACACATATTTTAGGAATGAATAGCGAAGTTTTAATTAAAAAAAATAAACCATATAAGAAAGCAAATATGAAAAAAACTAGAAGAAACAACTTCTAGTTTTTTTCATATTTAACTACTCTGATATTAAAGAATTAACTTTATCTGAAATATCTTTTCATGCTATTTTTTGATTCATTAATTGCTCTCTACCAATAGAAGTTATTTTATAACATTTTCTCATTGGTCCACTTGATGATTCTTCAAAGAAGTGTTCACAAAAACCTTTATCAACTAATTTTTTAAATATTGCATAAGTTGTCGATTCATTAGTTTCAACAACCTCATTAAGTTTTTTATTTAATTCATAAGCATAAAAAGTTTTTTGTGATAGAAAGTTAAGCACCAACATCTCCAATATACCTTTTTTAAGTTCTTTATCCATAACACTAAAATCTTACAATAATATTTTCAACAGGTGTGTCATTAATTTTAAAATTGTATGCTATTTCGTATTTAATTGGTGTTATTGAAAGGAATTTAGCATTTCAAGGCGCTGAGATATGAAATTTCAAATATAATCTTCCTGTGTCATATGAGCTATTTTCATTTTTTTCTCAATAACTAGCTTCAGGTTTTTCTGTTATTTTAAATTCGTTACCTAAACTTTCTTTAAAGTTAAAATGCTTTTGAATTGCTATTTGATTATTTGACAAATCTTTATCTTGTTTAGCTTCAAAAATTGTTCAAGGAGTTAAACCTCAATCAAAATCAACATAAACTATTGATTTAGCACTAAACTCTGATTCTTTTCCATCAAAAGCCTTAGTAATTGTTTCATTTAATTGAAAGTTTTCAACTTCGCTATGATTTAGATAATTTCCTGATAAAACTGATCCATATATACTATGATTTCCTACAGTTGATGTTACTGCTCCAATACCAGCCATACTTCCACCAATAATTATCATTATAAGCATTAGTCTACTTAAAATTTTCTTTTTATCTTTAAATTCTTTAGATTTACCAAATCATTTATTGAAGATAGTTTTAACAGTTAAGTAAGAAGAACTGCTTAGAAAATAGAAGAATATTGCTAAAATTATACCAATACCCATAACCCCAATCGCTAGTGGTAGTACCACTAAGAACTCATAATTAATAAATGCTAAAACCAATGCCACAGGAATTAAAATAATAATTGCGACAAATGATATAAAAAAGATAAAAGATAATAAGATTGCCATCACTGAATAAGTAAATCCAAAGATTTTTATAAATCCATTATTTATACTCTTTATTCAAGAAGAAGTAGCTTCAGATTTACTATTAACTATTTTAATCTTAGTTACATCTGATTTAGATTTTTTAATTACCTCAAATTCTTCATAAAGTTCCTTTGCTATTTCATCAATAGGTCTTAAACCTAACAAAATTTCATTAGCTGATTTATTTAATGATAATTCCTCATTTCATAAATCTCGATAGTTTTCAATTATATCTTTGCGATCTGATGTTTTTAAACCAGAAAGCTTTTTAGATAAAAGATTTAGTCATTTATCCATAATTTTAGTTGTTTTTTTATTCATTTTTATATTTTCCTTTTGCTTTCAAGGATAATCGTATACTAACTATTCTACGTTATCAAGTACTCTACAATAAAAAAAATATTTTTTTCAAAAAAGCTTAGTCATTATATAAAATATAATAAAATTTAAAAAGAGTTTAAAAAAGAGAGGTATTTATGTCAACTATTTCAAACAATTCAAAAAAAGGAGAAAAAAAGTATTCAAAACTTCTTAATAATCTTCTTTTAATAAAGAGTAGAGATCAGGCGCTTTTTACAAAAGTTAATAATACAGAAATATTCGATATTAATTCAAAGTTTGGAGAAGAAGTATCAAAAAAAATATTAGGTCAAAAAACTTTTAACTTAGAAATAAAAGAAAAAGACATACAGTCTTTAATAAATGAAGTGTCAAGAAGTGAAGACCATAATGAAATTATTAATGCTTACGAAAAATATAAATTTAGACTTTTCAATAAGAGTAAAATTTTGCTTGAAAATGAAAAAAGTTTTTCAGAAGAAAAAAATGAACTTTTAAAAGATTTGAAAGAAAAAAAACAAAAAGAAAAAACAAGATGAAAATTATATAGAAGAAAAGTTTATGATTTAAATGCGCAAGAAAATATTTGAGCATTGCATGTAGGAACTTTATTTATAAAGTTTGTTTCAAGTAAAAAAGAAATATATGCTCCATTAATATTAAAAGAATGTCAATTGGAAATTAATGAAAACAATGTTAAATTAAAGAGCGAAGAAAATTGAAAAATAAATGAAAAACTTATTTTCATGCTTGAAGAGGAAGGATATATATTTGATAATTCAAAATTTGATGAAATAATTGAAATTAATGAAATTAAAAAATATTTTTTAAATTATTTTAACGTAAATGAATTGGATTTTGAAATGTCTGATGAATTTAAAAATATTAAAAGAGAAGATATTCTAAATAGAATTATAGAATTTCAACCGGGTGTTGTTTTAGGATTATTTAAACCTTCGGGTGGCCACTTGAGAAAAACAATGCAAGAAATAATTAAAAAAGATATTTTGGATGAAATTATTGATGCTAACCCTGATAAAAGTGTATATGATGAAAATGTAGAAAATTATATTTTAAATAAGTCATCAGATCTTATCAGAATTCAAAAAAGTAATTTTTCTCAAGATAAAGCTTTAATTTCTTCTTTAATCCAGAATACCGTTATTTGAGGACCACCTGGAACCGGTAAATCACAAGTTATCGCAAATATTATTGCTAATATATTAGAAAATAATAAAACAGCTATTGTTATGTCACAAAAGAAAGCTGCTTTAGATGTGCTGAAAAAAAGGTTGAATAAAATTTCTTTTTTCGTTCTTTTTATATTAAATGACAATAAAATGGATAAGCAAGAATTTTACACCCCACTTCAGGAATTTGTAAAACATGTAGAAAACAGAAAAACAAAAATTAATAAATCAGCTAATAAAATAATAGAAAAACAAGATATAGACATTCTTAACTTTATATCTGAAATGAAAAAAAATAATAAATATTTAAATTCTTTAAAAATTATGGAAATTTTTAAAGATAATTGGAATTTACTTTCTAATGCATTTAATTTAAGTGATAAATGAATTTATCCTGAATTTAAAGATAATGAGAAAAAATTTTTAAAAGATTTTTACGAAATTAACAAAATAATAGTTAAAAAAGTTTTAGGTTTAAAAATATATTCTAAAAAATATAAAGAATTATGCAGAAATGCTATCTCAATAATAAATGAATCAAATATTAAAATTGATAGTTTTATAGATTTAATTGGTAAAACAGATTTATCTACTTTATTAAAATTAAAAGAATGTGAGAAACTTTCAAGCAAAATATCAAACATTGAAATGGATGAGGATTACCTTGTAAACATCTTATCTGAGCGTATATTAAGTAAAATTAATTCTTGAAAATACTACAATAAATCATTATTTGATGATTATAAAAGGTTTGCAAATGCTGCTAGAGCAGCAAGGAGAATACCTTATAAATTTTTAAATGACCATATAAGTATAATAAAAGAATTATTCCCAATTATAGTAACAACACCAGAAACAACATTTATCAATTGAGAAAGAAATTATTTTGATTTTGCAGTATTAGATGAATCATCTCAAATGTTTATTGAAATTGGTTTGCCTATTCTATATTTATCAAAAATAAAAATATTAGCAGGTGATCCTCAACAAATGCAACCAACAAGTTGATTTGAAACAAGAGATCAGTCTGATGAAGAAGAAGACGTAGCTGAAAATGCTAATTCTCTTTTAGATTATGTAAGAAATAAAGGTGTTTATGAGATAATGTTAAACCAAAATTATAGGTCGTCATCAGCTTCATTAATGTCCTTTTCATCTAAAAATTTCTATAACTCAGACCTTGAAGTTATAGACGATGAAGTTAAAAAAGAACAAACATCAATTGAAGTTGAGAATATTAATGGTATTTGAGAAAAAGGAATTAACATTAAAGAAGCTAAAAGAGCTATTGAAGTAGTTAATGAACAATTAACAAACTACAAAAAAATAATTTTATTAACTTTCAACTCAGACCAAAGACAAATAATCGAAAAAGAAATATTGGAAAAATGACCTAATTTATCAAAGGCAATAGAAGATGAACAATTAACGGTTAGAAATATTGAGAATATTCAAGGTGATGAAGCTGATTTAGTTGTTGTTTCTATAGTTTACGATCCTAATACAAATATTTCATCTACATATGTTGCTAGAGCAGGCGGAAAAAATGCATTGAATGTAGCAATTTCGAGAGCTAAAGAAAAAATGATAGTGCTTAAGTCAATAGACACTAAAAACATCAAATCTGGCAAAAGCGAAGATTTCCAAACTTTTTATAAGTGATTAAATTTTTTAGATATGAGCTATGAAGAAAAAACTAAATATTCAAAAAAGGATAAGTTTCAAATAGAAGAATCATTTGGTGAAGTTGACTCAAAATTTGAAAGAGATGTTTTGGAATTTATAAAAGAAAGAGTACAAACTCACAAAAAAACCAAAATTATTAAACAATATGAAGTAGGTAGCTATTCAATAGATCTTGCGATAGTTAATGAAAAGGGAAGATTTATATTAGGGATTGAAGTTGATGGTTATGCATATCATGAAGGGCAAGGTTATGATAAATATTTAAGTGATCTGTCAAGACAAAGTTTTTTAGAAACCAAAGGTTATCCTATTTTTAGAGTAAAAGAAATAGATTTTAAAATAAATAAGAAAAAGCTGGAAAGACAGTTGAATAATCTACTAGAAGAATTAATATAAGTAAAAAACTAGAAGATTACTTCTTACGAATTAAAATTGGAACTGCAACACTTATGAGAAAATAATCTCATAGGCATTGCAGTTTTTTTGATACAAAAAAGCAACCCCTTGACCGACTAAAGCCCAAAGGAGTTACCATGAATAATTATAAACAAATATCTTTAAAAGAAAGAACATTAATTGAATATCTATTAAATGTTCAAAATAAATCAGTTTCTTTCATAGCTAAAGAACTAAATAGAAATAGATCAACGATTTACAGAGAAATCAAAAGAAATAAAGCAGCTGTAATTTATAAAGCTAAAGATGCGCAATTTACTAGAGACATTAATAACACCTTATCTCATCAAAATGAAATAAATAAATATAAGGAATTCTTAAGATTTCTTTATGCAAATTTTAATCCAAAAAGCTTTAGTATTGATGTTTGCGTTTTTAAGGCCAAAGAACTTGGAATCAAAACCCCAACAACTCAAACTGTTTACAATTGAATTAAAAATAAACAAATAAAAATAAAATCAAAAGACTTGCTTAGACCTAGGTTTTGATGAAGAAAGTCTAGTAAATATAAGAAATATCTATGAGAAATTTCAAAAATGAACTCTATTCCAATTACTTATAGACCTAAAAATATTAATAAAAGAAAAGAAGTAGGTCATTTTGAAATAGATTTAGTTGTGGGTGCAGGTAACACTTCAAAAGCAATAATTACACTTCTCGAAAGAGTTACCCGAAAGGGTTTTGCAATTAAACTAGAAAATAAAACTATGAAACATACAAATGAAAAATTAAAAGAATTAATTGGAAAAGAAAATTTAAATATTAAATCTATCACTAAAGATAACGGTATGGAATTTAATCTTTTACATGAAGTCACACAAGAATTAAGCATGCCACTTTATACATGTAATACGTATGCTTCTTGTGAAAAAGGCACTAATGAAAACTTTAATGGATTAATCAGAAGATATTTACCTAAGAAAACTAATTTTACAAATTTAACAGATGATAATATAATTGAAATATTAAATGAAATAAATAAAATGCCTCGTAAAATTCTGAACTACAAATCAGCTCAGGAATTTTATGAGACATTCGGTTAGAAGTGTTGCACTTCCAATTTTAATTTATAAGAAGATTACTTCTAGTTTTTACTTATTAAATTTAATTTTTACTTGATCAACTAAATTTATTTCATTTCCACACATATTTATTTCATTTTTAAAGTTTGCTTGGTAATTTTTAGTTAAATTATTATATAAAAAGTTAATATTCAATTGGTTTTCTAAGATATTATCTAAAATAATTGGTTTAAAGTGAGATATTTGATTTCTTAGTTCTCTAATACCGTCAAATTCATTTCTTAAAATGACAGGTCTGTCACTATACTTATTTTGGATTTTATCTAAATGCTTAAAATATAAGTTTTGTACTTCACTCATATTAACATTCTCTTTCAAAAAGAATTCTATATCTCTAATATTACAATTCATTAATACAGCTCTAATATATTCTTCAAAAAAACATATATAGCGATAAAGAATATATTTAAGTCTTAGATCATATTGAATCACAGCGGCAATTTTAGCGTATTCATCAGTGTTTAAATATTTAGCAATATATTGATGATACTCAATACCTTTAAGCTCTTTATATTTATTGTATGAATCTATTTCATTTTGATTTTTAAATTTTATTTCAATCATAATATCTCCGTTATGATAATTATTACACATTAGTTTAAATTAATCTTTAAAAATAAATAATGGTAAATAAACCTATTTGTTATAAAATATATAAATAAAAAGGATGAGAAGATGAACGAATTATTAACTTTTAGAGGATATGTAGTTAAATATGGTTTTTCAAATGATGCAGGTTGAGGAACAGGAACATTTGCTAGTGAAGACAATCTTAAACAACACATGAGCATTAAAGGATCAATAACTAGTATGGATAAAAAAACTTTATATGAAATAACTGGTTCTTTTGAAGAACATCCCCGTTATGGTAAAAGTTTTAATGTTCAAACTTATCGAAAAGCACCTATTCATTCAACAAAAGAACAAGTTAAGTTTTTAGCTGGTCCAGCATTTCCTGGAGTAGGAGATAAAACTGCTGAAATTATAATAAATCATTTAGGGGATAAAGCAATTACGCAATTGGTTAAAAATATTAGTTTATTAAATGAAATCCCTGGACTAAATCCAATATATATTCCAATTATTAAGAAAGGTATTGAAGAAAACATAAGACAAGAAGGCCAAGAGAGACTAAGATACATCTTTTTTGAAAACAACCTTAAAACTTCAATTCTAGATTGAATGGATAATCACTTTGATCAGGATAATGACATTATTGAAAATATTTTTTCAAATTCATTTTTATCATTTGCTAAAGACAAAGAAATTGCTTCATTTGAAGAACTAGATAAAGTGGCTGTTCATTTTGGTTTACAATTGCATTCACCAGAAAGAATTGCTTATTGAGCTTGAAAATTAGCAGATGATTTTTTATTTGCATCTGGTGATAGTTATACAAACAAAGATTATTTATCAAGAAGTTTAATGCGCAAACTAAAAATTCAAGATACTGATTTATTATTTGAGGGTATTTTATATGCTAAAGAAAAAGGCATTTTAAAATTAACTAAAAATCGTATTTATACAGAAGAATCATGAAGAGAAGAGCAAATTATCGCAGATAATATAATTAAGCTTAATATACCCACTAAAAATGCCAATAAAGATAATATTTCATGAGAAATAGATCAAATAGAGCAAGAAATTGCTTATGAAAATAAAATTAAAGACTTTAAGTTTGACGAAAAGCAAAGAAAAGCATTGGAACTATTTGCTAATAATAAACTTTCAATTATTACTGGTGGGCCTGGAACAGGTAAAACAACATTAATTAAAGGAATAGTTAAATTATTTAGTCGTATTAGTGGAACTGAAGATTATGCAATAGCCACTCCAACAGGAAGAGCAGCGGCTAGAATTAGAGAAACTTATAAAAAATCATATGCAACAACTATTCATAAGTTATTAGAAGCTAAAGAGTTAAATAAATTTCAAATTACACAAAATAATCCATTAAATCAAAAATTAGTAATCTTAGATGAATGTTCAATGATTGATAATAAATTATTTGCAAGTTTTATCCAATCTTGTGATCGTGTTAGAAAAGTAGTATTAGTTGGAGATGCTAATCAATTGCCAAGTGTTGGTTATGGAAATACATTTGCTGATTTATTGGAACTAGACTTTTTAAAAACAATTAAATTAGATACTGTTCACAGACAAAAAAATGGAAATGGAATTGTTGATTTAGCTTATAAAGTTTTAAATGAAACATTAGAAATTAGTGATTTAGAATCAATGAGTAATGTTGAAATCAACTTTGATTATAATAATGAAAATACAATGAATAAAGTAACTAAAATAGTTGGTGAACATTGAGATGATTTAGAAAAGAAAGCTAATCATTTACAAGTAATATGTCCAATGTATGGAGGTAGTTTAGGAATTGATGAAATTAATGCTCAAATTCAAAATGAATTTAATCAAAATGTTAAAGACAAAAAGAAAGTATATGATCGAGGAGACTATCGATTTGTAGTTGAAGATAAAATTATGTTTTTAAAAAATGATACTGATTTGGATTTGGCTAATGGAGATGTAGGAAAGATTATTAAAATTAACTATAATGCGATTGGTAAATTAAAAGATGTTTTAACTGAATTTAATGACAAAGAAATATTATTACAACCTAAAAACTTTAGTGATGTAAAATTATCATATGCAACAAGTGTACACAAAACTCAAGGTAGTGAGTATAATAATGTTTTATTAGTTATTGATAATCCTAAATATAATTCAGGCTTTATTAATAAAACTTTAATTTATACAGCTGTAACTAGAGCTAAAGATAAAATTGTAATATTAGGTGATAGTGATTTGTTCTTTAATGCAATTAAAATAACTCCACCAAGAAGAAATACAACACTAATTGAAACTATGTTAGAAAAGAGAGAAACTAATGGGTAAAAAAGAGACATATTTAAAATACTTGGCAACAACTTCAGGATTATTTTTTTTAAGTACATTATTAATTAAATATTTTGATTTTAAAAAGAATATATTTAATGGAAATTTAACAACTTTATTAATAACAGAAATTATATTATTATTAATCGGTGGTATCTTATTAGGTTTTTATTGATTTGTTAAATTTTATGATTTAAAAAAAGAAAAAGAATATGTGATGAGTAAGAAAGAAAAGATTTACTTTATGTCATCTTTAGGACTTTATGCATTAAGTTTCTTATTAACTCTGATATTTATTATAGTTTCTTATAACATGGTTAATGTAACAGTATTATTTTTTGTGATGCTTGTAATAATATTATTAGGTTTAATAATAGGATCAGTTTTTGAAATGATAAGTCGTTTAGGATATCAAAGTTATGTAGCAAGAAAAGAATATGAACAAACACAAATAATTAAAAAAGAACGTATTAAGAAAATGATTTCTGAAAATGATGAGCTAACAGAAGAAGAAGCTAACGTTATAGTTAACACAAATAAAAAAAGAACAAAAGAAGCTGAAGAACTATTAAAAGCTGATGCTGTTAAAAAGAAAAAAGAAAAAGACACTAATCCATTTAAAGATTAATGTCTTTTTTGCTAATTAATTTTTAATACTAATAGCTGAAATAGAATACTTATTTTTTACTATAACAATTTTAATAATAATAGTTTTATTATTTATAATATATTCAAAAGTATTATGATCTAATTGATTTTCATTAGTTACTTCAACTGAATTAAATTTTGCTTGCATTTGCTTTTTCAGCTCTGCTTGCATTTCTTTAAATTCTTCTGTTTTAGCATTTAATGCTTCAAATAAACCATTGCTTCCTTTTGTGTCATTTAATATTTTGTTTAAATAATCAAAGAATGAACCATTTTTAATAAAAGCTTCTTCGCCTTTTTTTGATGGTCTAATGTATCCTAATTTTGTTATCAACTCTTTAGGATTTTCTTGTGCTACTTTAACAACACCCTGTAATTGGTTAACTAAATTACCAATATTATTAAAATCTAATTTTAAAGGATCATTCTCATTTGTTGTTGTTAAGTCAGTTAAGCGACTTAAAAATGTTTTAATAGTATAATTTCCACTAATAGGGAATCCTAAAACATTAATTGTTTTATTTTCATTAAACTTTTTGTCCATTAGTGATTTTAATAAACTATTTCAAGTTACATCTCATGGGTTTATTAAAACACCTTGATCCATTAGGCTATTAATTAAATTAGCTGTCTTTTCATCAATTGTTCCTAGTGAAACTGCAACCTTTAATGCTGTTGTAATTAATGGTTTAATTATTTTTTCACTTAGATTTCCAACAATATTGTTATTTGAACTTATTAGACCTAAACCTCCAACAAGCATACTACCAATTGGTTTTTCTGGCGTTGAAGTACCATTTAACAGTGCTTTAAATACTCCGCTTAAACCAATATCACTATAATTTTTATTAGTAAAATTTGAAATAAACCCATCTATGTCTGGAATTGGAATGATTCCACCACCATCAATTCGTTTATAATTTTGTTGACCTCTAAATAAAAATTGCAATAAGTTTTGTAACTCATTACCAGTTTCTTCACTAACTGCTTTATTCAAATATCTTATTAGGTTTTTGACGTCTATTTCATTTTTTATATTAGAATATTTTGTGCTTCTGATAGCTTGTAATTCTTTTCATGTAAGAGTGTTAATTGTAGTAGGATTACTATCAATTACTAGTAGTCTTTGAGTTGCAAAATTATTTAAGTAAATAATCATAATTCTTGCAAAATTTATTATTCCACATAAAGCATCTCAATTATCAACTATGTTTAAATTTATGTTAGATTGCTTTGGAAGGTCTTGCATTGCTAAAACAACACCATTTAATGCTGGGTCTCTTCATTGAGTTGCTTCATTAGCTGTTGAATTTTTATATCTTTCATCTTTGTTCGCAAAAACATTTAAAGCATTTCCAAAATCAACAATAGCTGAATTTAAAGTTTGTTCAATTGTATAATTTTTATATTTAGATTGTGAAGGATTTAAAGCTTCAGCTAATTTTTTAATATTAGCATCTGGTAATAAAGCCGCTGCATAATCTAGTATTCCCTGTTCTGAAATAATTTGAGGCATTATATTTATTCCTAAATCAGCTAAATATAAAAGCATTTCAAGTATTTGACCTTTAGTTATAAAAGAAATTAAAGTTGGATAAATATTTGATAAGTTCATCAATAAATTAGGATCTTTTGGAGTTTGTCCTGATGTTATTTCTATTTTACTTTTATCTTTTAATTTACTGTTTATTAGTTGATAACCAAAATAAACTGACTGAATATCAGAGATACGTGAAGTATTATCAATCCCATTTTGTCCAGAAGCCTCAGCAGTTTTATCTAGTTCTTTAATTCACTTATTTTTAACCATATTTTGATAAACATAATTAAAATCATATTTTGTTGATTCACTAGAGTTTAAATAATAAACTTTAGAGACTTGCTTTAATAAAATATTTATATCTTGTTCATTATAAAGAGCTGCTTTTTTTGTAGGTGGTTGTATTTGTGCGCATGCAATAACTGATACTGAAGCTGATGCTGTTAATGTAATAGCAGAAAGCAATGAAACTAGTTTTTTCATTTTTTACTCAACTCCTCTGCATGACCTAAAAGAATATCAGAAACTAATCGATGAACTTCTTTAGTTGGGTGAACAAAATCAGTAAAGAAATAATTTTTCATTGCTTGATCACGATCTGAAATTCTACTTTTATCTCTAGTTGCTGAAATGGTTATATCTAAAGTATTTTTTGCTCCAAATATAATATCACCTTTAAATTCGTTAATAACTTGACTAACGTTTTGCAATAAATCAACATTAGGATCAGTATTAAAAGTTATTTTTTCATTATTTAATTTAACTTCAATTGCTTGTCCATTACTGTATGCTTCTTCAATGATTGCATTTTTGTTGTCTTCACCTAGAGAATCTTTAAACTGACTTACAAGTTCATCGGTTTTATTGAATAAATCATATAATTCGATTGAGCCAGGGTAATATTGTTCAACTTCTTTTAAAACGTTATTTATTTTTGAATAATATTCATTACAAATATTAATAATAAATTCAGCTTTTGCTTTAGCTTTTTCATGTTCTTCAGATTGAATTGTTTGATCATTTGCTTTATTAAAAATATCACGATATCTTGGTGGAAAATCCATTCTTGGTGGAGTCATGAAAATAATATTTTTAACTCCATTATTTAAAAGATTAAATAATCCTGTTCTTACTCTATCAATACTGTCTTTCATAAATTCAGCTTGTTTAGCTTCGTTTCCATCAAATCCAATTAATGAAAATAAATCATTTCCTCCAATTTCAAAGAAAACTAAATCATTATTATTAATTTTATGTTGAGATAAAATAATGCTTCTGTTTGTCTATCAATTGTTGCATCGTTTAATAATATACCTGTTGGTAAATCAAGTTTAGCAGCAGTAGCTCCTCCAACTGAATAATTTTTACCATAATTGCTTTCTTCTTTTTTAGACAAAAAGTTACTTGGTTTCATTTCTCCAAAACCTAGTTTTTCTGAAAGAATTGTTCCAGCAGTCATACCATTACTAAATGCTGAATGATGAACACCTTTACTTGTTTCATATCCATAAGCACCAGATAAACTAATATTAATATCAACCATTGAATTTGCAAATTTTGTTTTAACTAAATTTGTAATTCCATCTGTATCACTTAAGCTATCACCAACAATATAAAAATTAGTAAAGCCATATTTACCTGGTTGACTATCATCAATTGCTTTTGATTTATCAATACCTTTACCAATTAATAATGGATTATTACGCATTGATTCTTCAGTTTCACCACAACTAACTACACTAGTAATAACTGGTGTGATTAATGCAGTTGCTGCTAAAATTGCTAATAATTTTTTCATATTATTCACCTGTGCCTTCTTGAGCTTCAGTTTTTTCTCATTTTTTATATTTTCAGATTCCTATTCCTAAACCAGTAGGAGTTAATACAACAGCTGATAGCATAATAATAAAAGTTGCTTGTGCCATTGTTAGACCTCTTGTAAAGTTAGGGTGATATAAATCATCAATAGTTACATAATCAGCAACGTCATCAACTTTAAGATTTTTATTCATAAATGGGTTTTGTAAAGTTTGAATGTTAATTGCGTATTTAATTGAATCAATTTGCTGGTTTAAAAACCAAACTTTATTATTTACAAGTTTTGTTCCTGGTGATTGTTTAACTTTAATTCCTGTTAAACCAGGACCAGTGCTTTGAATTAGTTCCTCATATTCATCTTGATCTCAAATAGATTGTTGTTTAATTGCATTTTGTCTTAAATCACTTGAAAACATCTCTTTAATACCATTTTTATGGAATATTCATTGAGTTCCAGTATTAACATAACCATATGATTGAAATTCTGATGCAATTGCTTGATCAAATTTAATAATATCCATTGCTATATCATAAAAGTCGATTTCTTGTTTTTGATCAATAATAGGTTGTCATTTATTAGTAAATCATTGGTTTGAAAAATCAGTATATAAAGGTGTAAACTTTTCTTTTTCTTGTGCATTGAATGAATCAATTGTAGATATTGCATCAGCTATATATGAATTTTTAATTACATTGTTCATAATGGGTTTATATAATGGGCTTGATGGATCTAAAACATATTTATTTTTAGGCATTATAATTTTTAATTGGTTTTTAACAGAAGTAATAAATCTAATTGATTCAATTCCAACTCCAGGTATTGTTGAAGCAACAGCTACAACTCCATATAAAGAAGACAACACAATAAGTGTTATTCCTTGTTTTTTAAGTCCAAACTTCATAAAATGTCTCCTAAATTATTTATTTTGTTTCTTTTAATATTAAGTATGATTATACATTAAATAATTATGTTTTCAAAACTTTGTTGCTTTATCAACTTATCTTTTTCAATTAAATTTGCTACTCCAATACCTATTAATGATATTGATTCCCCATCGTAGATATCATCTAAAATAACCTTTACTGTTGAATATATTTTTTCTAAATTATCAGTGTGTTCTATAAAAGTTTCACTATATGACTTTCGCTTTTTATGCTCTTTTTTATCAAAATTTATTTCTTGGTTATAAAACTTTATTGATAATGAAACAGTTTTTGCAAGTACATCATTGTTTTTCATTCTTATAACTACTTTTTCAGCTAAACCAAATAAAACTTCCTCAATGTCTTCAATTGACATATTTCTTTTTTCAAAAGTTTTTTCTTTAGAAATTGATTTCATTGATGTATCTCAATAAGCTATTTCGTTATTTTTTATTCCATTTAATTTTTGATACATTTTTTGTCCCACCAATCCAAATGTATTTTCAATAACTTTTTCATCAAGTTTAATAAAGTCATTAACAGTTTTGACTTCTAGTTTTTTCATTTTTTCTAATGATGAAGTTCCAACTCCAATAACGTCTTTGATTGGCTTGTTTCAAATTAATGTTTTGTAATTTTCTTTAGTTATAATAGTTATTCCATTTGGTTTTTTCATGTCACTGCCCATTTTTGCAAATAATCTAGTAAAGCTAACACCAATGCTGCATGTTAAACCTGTTTCTTGATAAACTGCAGTTTGAATAGCTAAACTAAGATTTTTAACATTACCATATTTTTTTCAAATGTTAGTAGCATCAATAAAGCATTCATCTATTCCTAGTATCTCAACTTTATAAGTAAACTGATCTTTAATTAAGTTAAAAATTCTTTCACTATATTCTTCATATAAATCTCTATTACCTTCTTTTATTATTAATTCTCCATAAGCTAATTTTTTAGCTTCAAAAATAGGTGTACCAGCTTTTATCCCATATTTTCTAGCATCATATGAAGCAGCAACAATAATGCTTTTATCATTATTACGTGCAACAACAACTGGCTTATTTTTCAAAGTTTTATCATGTGCTTGTTCACAGCTTGCAAAAAAAGCATCCATATCAAGATGCAAAATTACTTTTTGATTCATGTGGATGCCTCCCTTTTTAAGTTAAATATTTTCAAGATTGATTAACAACCTTATTCAATTCTTCTTCTTTTCATTTTTTTTGATTTTCTGTTTTAGTTAAAAAACCTAAATACTCAATATTCTGCTTTTTATTACCAACAATTGGTGAATAAGTGAGTCTATCTACTGAGAAACCATTTTGTTTAGCATAATGTATAAAATTCTTAATAACTTGTAGATGAGTTGATTTTAAATTTACTTTGCCATTTTTAGCTAACTCATTTCCTGCTTCAAATTCAGGTTTAATTAACATAACACCATATGTTTGCTCTTTAATTAAATTATTTAATGCAGGCAAGATTTTGTCTACTGAAATGAAACTCACATCACAACAAAAGAAGTCAATTGTTTGATCAAAATCTTCTGGTTTTGCATATCTAAAATTATATTTTTGCATATCTTTTACTAAAGGATTATTTTTTAAAGAAAAATCTAGTTGATCAGTTCCTACATCAACTGCATACACTAAACTTGCTTTATTTTCTAAACAGACTTCTGTGAAACCACCAGTTGATGCTCCTATATCTAAACAAACTTTATTATTTAAGTCTATTTTTCAATCTTTAATTGTTTTTTCAAGTTTTAATCCTGCTCTTGAGACAAAAGTACTTTGCTTTAATTTGATTTCTATTAAATCTGTTTCATTAACCATAAAACCAGCTTTTGTAATTAAATTATTATTTACGTATACTTCTTTTCTATTAACTATTTGTTCTTTTGCTTTGCTTCTTGTAGAAACTAAATTCTTTTCTACAAGTACTTCATCTAAACGTTTTTTCATTAATTAAATTCTTCGATTTTATTTTCTTCTAAAACTTTGTTAATAGTGCCTTTGTATTCAGTTAGCTTTTCTTTTGCTAATTGAATTCTTCTAATATTTTCTTCAAATATTTTCATTGCTTCTTCCATTGATATTTCACTTGAAGATAATTTTAAAGTTGCTTCTTTTAATTCAGTAATTAACTGATCGTATGTTTTATTTTCCATTTTTCTTTACTCCTTTAATAATAGTTTCAATTTCTCCATCTTTTAAGACTAATTTCAGTTCTTGATTTATAGCCACTTTATCAATTGAATTAATTATTTGCTTATCTTTACCCATAATTAGTCCAAATCCCTTATCCATAGGCTTTTTAGGGTCTAATAATGCTGTTTTTGATTCAATGTTTTCAATAAACATTTCATTTCTAGTAATAATATTTTTTATATTATTAATAAAACTCTTTTTAATATAGTTTAAATCTAGTAATTGTATATCATATTTATTATTAATTTTTAAAACATTTTGCTTTTTCAATTCTTCTAATTTTAATTGTTGATTATTATAAACATTTTTAAATATTCGAATTTGATTTTCATAGTTATACGCTAATTCTTTTAAAAGTTCTTCAGTACTAATTGATGCTAATTCAGCAGCAGCTGTTGGTGTTGCTGCTCTTAAATCAGCAACATAATCACTTAATGTGACATCTGGTTCATGCCCAACAGCACTTATAACTGGAATTGATGAATCAACAATTGCTTTTAAAACTTCCATTTCATTAAAAGTTCATAAGTCTTCATAACTTCCACCACCGCGACCAACAATTAAAATATCTAATTTAGGTTCAAATAGGTTAGCTTGTTGTATTTTTTTAGCTATATCAAACTGGGCAGTCTCACCTTGAACCATTGTTGGAAATAAGTAAATGTTAACTGAAGGCATTCTTCTTTTTAAAGTTGTAATCAAATCTTTAATAGCAGCACCAGAATCAGTTGTAACTAAACCAATATTTTTAGCAAATCGATTAATAGGTTTTTTTCTTGATTCATCTATTCAACCTAAAGCTGTTATTTCTTTTAGACGTTCTTCAAAAATTGCTTGAAGATCACCTTTTCCCTCAACACTCACATCAACTGCTTCAAAACTAACTCTTCCATTTGGTACATAATATGTTAATCTTCCATAACATGTTATTTCCATTCCTTCTTTTACATTTAAATTTGTAAGTTTATGTGCATTACTTTTTCATATCATTGCACCTATAGTACTTTGATTATCTTTTAAAGAAAAATATACATGTCCTGATTTGTTAAAAGTTAGGTTACCTACTTCTCCTCTGACATATATATTTTTAAAATAATTACTACCTTCAATTGCTTCTTTAAAAATTTGACTTATTTCAGCTACTGAAAATATTTTGTTTTCCATTATAGTTTTATAACCTTATCTAAACATGCATTTACAAACTTGTAATCAAAATCAACTTCATTTTCTTTCACTAAATTAACTAATTCATTAATAGTTACAGCTTTTGGAGTTGGAGTAAAGATAATTTCATAAGTACCAACAATTAAAATTGATTGAATATATGTTGGTATTCTATTTCATTTTCAATTTTCACTTAAATGTTTTTCAATTTCATTTTTCAGATCTGAAAGTTTTTCAGCGATATTATTTGCTATTAAAGTTGTTTCAACATCTAATTTTTCTTGTGTTTCATCTAGTATATCTTGTTTAATATAATTAACATCATTATTCATTAATAAATATCTATAAAACATTTGTACTAAATATGTACGTCTTTTTACCATACTTAATTTTTGTTCACTCATAATATCACCTTCCCTACTTTTATTTTATTATCTCATATTTTACTTAACTTTTTTGGAAAAATTTTTATTAATTAAGTTTTCAATTTCTTCTTTATATGGAGGTTTATCTTCTACATAAGGTGTTTCTAAAATTTTTGGAATATCAATATATTCTTCATCTCAAAGTACTTTTAAAAGATTATCAAATCCTATATAACCATAACCGATATTTTCATGTCTGTCCTTATGTGCTAATAACGGATTTTTTGAATCATTTAAATGAAAACAAATTACTTTTTCTTTTCCGATTGTATTATTAATTTCTTGCTTTATTGAATCTCAATCATTAAAGTCATATCCTGCATCATGCATATGACATGTATCTAAACAAACAGCCACTTTATTTGGTTCATCAACATTATCAATAACGTATTTAAAATCATTTAATGATAAACCAACTTCAGTACCTTTGCCAGCCATTGTTTCTAATGCTATTATTACATTATTTTGACTTGAAGCAACAGCATTTAATCCCTTAACTAGAGCATTTAATGCATCATTATAATTGCCTTTTAATCTAGCACCTGGATGTAAAACTAAAATCTTCACTCCAATATCTTCACAACGTTTGATTTCTTGTTTTAAAAAATCAACTCCAAAATCTCAAGTAGTTTGATTAACAGGATTTGAAATATTGATTATATAAGGAGCGTGAACAACTAAATGATCTTTATTAATATTATTTTGCACTAATAGCTGGTTAAATTCTTCAATATGTAATTTATCAGTTGCTGTACGTATAGAATTTTGAGGTGCGCCTGTATAAAACATGAAGGTATTAGCTTCATAGCTCAATGCTTCATTTACACTTCCTATTAAATATTCACCATGCTTATTTGATTTGCTCATTCCAACATGACTACCTAAGATTGGTTTTTTCATTTTTTTATTCTCCTTTAAAATAATTTATTGCGTATTGTTTATCTTTGTTTAATAATTCTTTTAATTCTTCTAAACTGTTTACTTTAATACTTTCACGAATGAAATCTATAATTTCAATATCGATCCCTCATCCATAAATATCCTGGTCAAAATCTAAAAGATGACTTTCAAATACATTAATACCATTTTTATTAGTTCAATAAGCGCTAATACTTGGATATGTTTTATCATCATTAGGTAGTTTAGTTGTTGTTAAATAAACAGCTTCTTTTAAAATTAATTCATCATTAATAATAATATTTGCTGTAGGGTAATTAATTGTTCTTCCAATGTGATTTCCATGTTCTACAAAACCTTTAAAACCAAAGTTAAATCCATTAAGTTTTTTATATTCTTTTATTTTTCCTTGTTTTAAAAAAACTTCACTTTTTTTAATGTCATCATTAAGTTTAAAATCATACTCAACAACCTGTTTTTGATCAAAAGCAGCATTAATTTTTTTTAAATCTGAGTTATTACTTAGTACATAAACTTTTTTAATATTTAAATCTTGTTTTATTCTTTCATAGTTATATTCTTGACTAAAAGAGTGTCATAAAACAACTTCACAATCTAATTCACTAGCTTTTTGTTCTATTCCTTTATTAGAAATAATATTCTTAAAATTACTTGTTTCTTTTTGAATTAAAATTACTTTTAAATTGTCTTTTTTTGCTTTTTCAATTAAATTTGTCTCATTTTTATCCCACTTATCAAATTCTGCAAAAACAGCTACCGTTTTAGGTTGATTTCAAAGCATCATTAGCATTTCATTATAATGTATAGTCATTTTTATCTCCTTTTCACTTATTACGAATTAATTTAATTATATTTGTAAAAATCTAATTAATGTTTAATAAATTGTTAATTTATTTCTATTTTAGATTATAATTATAAAATGTGAAAAGGAGAAATTTATGGCTGAAAAAAAACAAGCTAAAAGTAAAATTAAAATTGTCAAACCGCTAAAAAAAGAAGTCAAACAAACTAAAGAGTTACTTTCTGATTTAAATAGTAAAATTAACAATAGTGAAGTTTCTGAAAAAGAAAAAAGATTAACTTTAATCAAAACTCATAAAAAAATTACAAATCTTTTACTACAAACAATACCATATTTACTATTCTTATTTATATTGGATGTTTTTATGTTAAGCGTAATTACAATATTATTTGTTCTTTCAGCGTTTGTACTTGAAGAAACATCAGCAGCTGTTGTTAGATATATATTATTGGGTATATCAGCATTCATGCTTGCAAAATTTACATATATGAACTGATTTTCAAAAAACTTATATTTTAAAAAGATTATTGTATTTAAATATAAGTCAAAAGTTGATAGACAAAAGTTTAAAGCAGTTAGAGAAATTTCATTTACACCAATATGATTCTTAATTTTCTTTGTTGCTTCAAATTTTTATATAACTATTTTAGTAAACTTTGAAATTCAACAAAATTTTGTTTCAAATCAAGATAATTCTGTTTTAATTTGAGCTGTTCTAAGAACAACTATTGATATGATGCTTCTTCCATCATTCTTAAACTCATTTAACAAAATTGCTGATAGATCTAAAGCAATTGATGCAAACTATGTTAAATTGATTAAAGACCAATACTTCTCAAATAAATCTCTATTTGAAGATGTAGAGTTTGAAGAAAACTATTTAAACTTAAAATTTAGTAAAAATAATATTACTTCAAAAAACGGATTATTTATCTTAGTTAATAAAGATGATTTAACTAGACCAGATCAAGGCAGAATGATTGAAATTAATAATGAAATATTAGATCGCTATAAAGAAATTTGAGAGAGTTATGTTGATTTACTTGAAAATAGAATGAAAGCTAAATTCAATAAAGCAACTGTTCATAAACTTTTCTGATTGGAAAGAATTTATGACACAATTTTCTTAGACTTATTTGAAATTTAGTATGCAAAATAAAAAACCTTATGTTGGTTCATAAGGTTTTTTATTTTTTATCTTCTATTAATTTTTCATTATAAATAACTTGAAATTCGTTACGTGCTATTTTTTCTTTAATAGGTAAGACTTGGTTTAAATATTTAGGGTTTGTTTTTCTTCCAGCCATTAAAGCGTTGTAAATAACTCAACCTAAAATGGGTATGAATCATAATAATCTCAATCAACCAGCAGTTCTACTATCAATTTTACTTACTTGTTTGTAAAATTCCTTGTTGTCTACTTTTAGTTGAGCATTTTGTTTTACTAGTTCTTCAACTGTTAAGTCTAAGTTTCTTTTTAATATTTGTTCACTCATAGTTTCTCCTATATATTCAGTAATTTAACTACAATAAATTTTAACACAAAAAACTAATATACTATTTGATATAATAAATTTGTTATTGAAAGGATTTGATTAAATGTTTCCCTATTTAGGAATTATTATTGCTTCAATCTTTGGTTATTTATTGGGTAGTGTTCTTTGATCAGTTCCTGTTACTAGATGAGTTAAAGGCGTAAGCATATACGAAGTTGGTTCAAACAATCCTGGAGCTACTAATACTGTTAGAATATTAGGAAAAAGATGAGGTTTAGCAGTTGCATTACTAGATGGATTTAAAGTTTTAATAACTGCAGCATTTGCTATTGGTTTGTCAATGATACCAAATGAATTATTTAGTAAAACAAGTTATTTTATTCCGTGTATTTTTGTTTTAATTGGGCATTGTTGACCAATTTGATTTAAATTTAGAGGTGGTAAAGCTGTTAGTTGTTTCTTAGGGTTATTAATTGTTGTAAATTACTTATATTTCTTAATATTTTTTATTGTTTGATGAATATTTGCATTTAAATACCGTAAAGTTAGTTTATCTTCAATTATAGGAACAGCAACAATTTTATTGTTAATGTGATTACCTTGAACCTATGGAGTAATGAACTATAGTATATTCAATGGTTATGATTCATTTATTGTCGCTTGGAATGAACATATTGTATTTAGTTTTTACAATTTCTTTCATAAGTTTTCTTCAGAAATACATGGAACTAATTTTGCAGATGGAATGCTAACAGGTCAAATAGTGATTTTAATAGGTATGGTCATTTTAGTTCTAAGACACAAGACAAATATTATTAAATTAAAAAATAAAACAGAGGAACCAATATATCCAAAAAAACAAAAAAATACTAAAATGTAGCAATTTTTGCTGCATTTTTATTTGCTATAATATTAAAAAGAGGTATTTTACATGAATAAAGCTTTAATAATAGTTGATTATCAATTTGATTTTGTTGATCCAAGTGGAAAATTGTACGTACCAACTGCTGAAACTAAAAAAGAATATATAGAATCATTAATTACAGAATATAAAACTAATAATAATCTTGTTGTTGCAACTAAAGATGTTCATCCTGTTGATCATTATTCTTTTTCTGAATGAGGTGCACATTGTATTACTGGTACAAAAGGTACTAATTTATATTTTAATGATTTACAAGTTGATAAGATTATTAAAAAAGGAACTAATAAAAATACAGAAAGTTATAGCGCATTTTTTGATGAAGCAGGAAATTCAAATAATTTAGATGAATATTTAAAAGTAAACAATATAACTAGTTTAACAATAGTTGGAGTTGCTCTGGAAGTTTGTGTAAAAGCAACATTTGATCATGCAATTGAATTAGGTTATGAAACTATTATTGACTTGAAAGGTTGTGCAGGTTTTCAAGATAAAAAATAAAAACTACAACATTTTGAAAGTAATTGATATAATAAAGTTAGTATTTGAACAAATTGAATCTTAAAATTTTAACATTATAGTTCATAATTTTATCTATTTGATCAGTATTATAGAAAGTAGACGACAAAATGAACAAAGTTATCTCAGTTAAAATTTCTGATATTGCTCCTTTTGGTGCATTTGCTATTTTTGAATTAGACGGTAAACAATACAAAGGTTTAATCCATATTAGTGAAATTGCTAACACTTTTGTAAACGACATTAACGATTTCGTTAAAGTTGGTCAAGACGTTGAAGTTCTAATCTTAGAATTAAACGATGAAAAAGCTCAAGCAAAATTATCAATCAAAAAAGTTAACGCTTAATTAATAATTAACAAACTATGAAACCTAATTACGAAAAATCAAAATAATGATTAGAGTTTAAAATATTTACAAAAAGACACAGTTATTTTACTAATTGTGTCTTTTTTATATTTGTTAAATTACTTTTTAACTAATAATTTAACTTTTTAATTACAATTATAAACATGTTTAATAAACTTTTGAAAATTTAATATTTTTTTAACTTTAATTAGTAAGCATATATTGCTTACTTTTTTTCTTATTATACTTACTGGCTGAATAAGAATTTAAGTGTTTTTCAACAAAATTATTGAAAGACTTGCTTTTTTTTTTTTTTTTAGATAATTAACTCTAAGGTTTGAAAAATAAAAGTCAAAAGTCAAACCAGCAAAATATTAAAAATGATGTAGGAGAAAACAAAATGGAAAAAAATATTTCAAAATCAAAGAGTGTTATGTTAAAAAATTTTAACAATAGCGCCGTGATAGTAGACCATTTTCATAAAAAATTTAAAGATATAAATATAGGACCATTTTCTTTTAATATAGAAAAAGGAAAAGTTACAGCATTGCTTGGAAGTAGTGGATCAGGTAAGAGTGTATTTTTAAACTCATTACTTGGTGCTACTTTGAACTATGATGGAAATATCTATATTAATGGTAAGGAACGCAAGAAAAGCAGTTCAATTGAAAATAACTCTAATGTAGGGTTTTACTCTCAAATGGATTTCTCTTTATATTCAATTACAGCTTATGACTTTTTATACAATATGTGTAATGTTATGGGTTTAAATAAAAATTTAGTAAAGTCAAGAATTGAATACTGATTAAAAAAGTTTGACTTATGAAATTCTAAGGATAAACCTTTAAATGCATTTTCATGAGGAATGAAAAATCGTATGAATTTAATTTTGTGTTTCATAAAAGAGCCAGAAATTCTTATTTTGGATGAACCAGGTGCAAATTTAGACTCTAAATGAAGAGGGCAGTCTTACAAAATACTAAAGGAGTTCAAAGAACAATTTAATAGCACAATTATATTAACAGTTCACAACATTGATGAAGTATATAATATAATTGAAAATTTTGTAATTCTAGAAAAAGGTAAACTATTATTCTCAGGATCAAAAAATGAATTAAATTTATACAAGAAAATAAATGTTTCATTCGAGAAAGATGTTGTATTAGCAGAAGTTGAAAAGCTGTTAAATCAACATAATATTTTAACGTTTAATTTTGATTTAGTTACTAACTCGTTAGTTATTGGTTTAAAAGAACATCAAACATTTAATGATGCCTTAGCTATTCTAGAAAAGCATCATGTACAACCAAAAGATGTAATAGCACAAGCTATTAATATGGATGCTATTTTAAAAGCTTTAGAAGATAAAGACAAACCACATAAACCAAAATATGAAGCGCTAAAAGAATATACAATTGATAGTTCAAATAATAAATCAGTTGATTTAGATAACGCAATGGACTTTTTAAGCAAAATAGAAGACAAATATAAAAATATTTTAAATTTAAGTGAAGATGAAATTAAAGTTGGTTTATCAAATGATCATGTCTTAATAAGCGATGATTCAAGTACTTCAGCATCTGATAGTTATCAATCTTTAGTTTTAAGCGATACAATCTATGTTAGTGAAAAAGTCTTATCACCAGCTGAAATAAATACGATAAAAACTGATTTTTTTGATAAAGTACAAGAACTTAAAAATTTAAAAACAGAAATAAATCAAATAATAGCTGAACAAAAAACTGAAATTGATTTAAATATCGATGATTTAAAAGATTACTTTGCAAAAGTTAAATTAGAGTCAGAAATAATTCATCAAGCAAAAAGAACATTTGAAGATGAAGCAGCTAATTTAAAAGTTCTTTTACAACAAACAGAAGCTGAAACTCAAAATTTAGAATTTAAAAAAACAGATTTACAAATTAAAATCGATGAATTAAAAGAACTACAAGATGAAATTATTTTAACTTCAGCTAATGAATATCAACAATTTGATTCAATAAAAACTGAATTTTCACTTAAGCTTGAAGATTTAAAAAAATATATTGAAAAAGTTAAGATTGAATCAGAAAATTCATTAACTTCTGAAATTGAATTAAAAATGAATGAATTTAAAGAGTTCGAAAATCAATTCAAGGATTTAGTTGCTGTTCAAAAAGAAATTATTCAAGAGGAGATCAAAGACTTTAAGAGCTATTTAACTCAAGTTCAAATTGAATCTGATGAAATTAATAATTCAAGAGATGTTTTAGATAAAGACTTAAGTGCGTTAAAACAAAGTAGAGAAGAATTCTTAGTTGAAATTGAATTAGAACAAGAAGATATTGAAATTCAAAGACTTGATTTAAATTTAAAATTTGATGAATTGAAAAAATTACAAGCAGATATTGCTGTTGCAACAATTAGTGAATATAAAGAAATTGATTCAATTAAAGCTGAATTCTCAAATAAACTTATAGATTTAAAATCTTATGTTGAAAGCATTAATGCAGAAACACAAATTGTTCAACAATCAAAATCTGAATACTTGGAAAAAATTAAAGAATTTAAAGAATATCATGATGAATTTAATAAGACAGCTTTTGCAGAAAAAGAATCAATTAAAAATAGTATTTCAGAATTAAAAGAATTTATGCATCAAATTCAAATTGAATCAAGCGAAATTAATCAATCAAAAACTGAACTTGAAGAAGAAATAAAAAAATTGAAAGAAGCACAAAGCAATGTATTAGACAAAATTGAAATTGAAAATATTTCAACTCAATCAAGACGAAAAGAATTAGAAAGTCAATACAGTGAAATCAATGCACTTCAAAGCAATATAACTTCAAAAGTTAATTTAATTAATGAAGGTTCATCAAGTATTAATGAATCTAATTTTGAAATTTTAAAATTGAAAGAAGAATTAGAAAAATTAAAATATCAAATGAGTGAACAACAAAATTTAAAGAGATATGCAAGTACACCACAAACATGAAATAATGGTTTTGATAATCTTAATATGCAACAAGAAATGTGACAAAAACAAAGTGCAGCTTTATTTAAGGATCAAGAATTAGAAAAAATTAAATCGGATTTATACAAAGAAAAGAAATACTTTGAAGAATTAAGAAAAGAAATGATTTTTGAAAAAGAAATGAATCAAAAGTTAGCTAAATTTGATAATGAAATGAAACAACGTGAAAATGTTTTAGAACTTGAAAGAGTTAGACGTGAAATCCAAGAAGAAAAAAACAAATTAAACGAAGTATTGATGATGCAAAATTTATCAAGTAAATTCTTAAAATAAAATGTTTAAAAAGATACTATCATTAGGTTCTGCATTTATTGTAGGGTTTGCTTTAATAACTACTGGTTGTGGTCAAAAACCAAAAGAAAATAAACAAGAATATAAAGCAATATATGACTACTACATTCTTGGTGAATCTTTTAAGCAAGAAGTTGAAACAATATTTCATAATGCATTAGTTGAAAACCAAAATAAAATCATTTATATTGACCAAGTTATGCAACAAAGTGAAAATTTTGACTTTTTTACTCAGTTTAATTTACAAGAAATTAATCAACGCAAACAAAATCAAAATGTAACTTCTAATTATGAACTTTTATCTAAAATAGAAAAAGATGCATTAACTAATGATTTAAATAAAATTACAAAAAATAGTAAACTAGATGAAACAATTTTAAATTCAATGAAACCGGAATTAAATTTTTATTCTATTATTTTGGATTTTAAAGAAGAAGATCAAAATTGATTTAAAGGATTAACTTATGATTTTAACAACATAGATTTTGGATACTTAAGTTTTGATAAAGAAAATAAAAATTATATTGCAAATGTTAATTTAGATTTAGTATTTACTTATCAATATATTGATATCAACAGCAATATAATTAATAACAATTATCAAGAAGATATTGTTATAACAATTTCAAATCAAAATGACATAATTGAAAATTTAATGTTTGCAACTAATGAGTTAAGAGAAAATCTTATTAAAAATAAATTTCAATGAGCATGATTTGATGCTTATGATCTCAGAATAAATGACTATGCTAGATTATTTAATTTAAAAAACAGTGATTTTGAAAATCTTTTTAGATTTGATAAATTTGAAAAAAGCTTATTAAATTATATTTCTCAGCATAATACTAATTTAACTAAAACAACTCAAAATTATAATTTTGCTTTTAAAAATGAAGACAGATTTAAAAAGTTTAAAACAATAAAAAAAATTGGTAATTTTAATCCCCGCAAAAATAAATACGGATCTGATGAATTAATTCTTGATGACACACTTTCAACAACAAATATAAGTAACATAAATTTATTTAAAGCAATTTTTAGTGAACTAACAATGGATGATGAAATTGTTTTGGAAAATAAGTTTGTAATAGGTAATAAATATATTTACACCTATTTAAATAAAGAATACATGACTTGAGTTAATAATTTTCAATCTGATTTTAATCAAGAACTTGGCATTAATTCTAATTCAGTAGTTAACTATGGAGAAATAACTTTTAAAAACTTTTGCTTATATTTTGATGAATTTAACTATTTTCATCCAATAAGCCCTATTTCATATTATGTAGCAATATCAGCTAATAACATCGAAGACACCTATTTAAAAACAGAAAACAAAACAACTGAAAAAAATACATTATCAGCAGATAAAGATTCAATTTTTAAAGCGATTTATCAAAATACAATAAGTGCTTTAAACGATTTTCAAGATATTTATGGTACAGCTAAAACAACATGAACTTCTTTATCAGATAATAAGCAATTAATAAGTTTAAAAAGCTCAAACATTCTAAATTCTAAAATAAAAAATACTAATGATAAAAGTATTTCTGATGTAAACGCACAACTGAGTTTGCTTAATAGTAAAAGCGAAACTTATTCAACAGAAGCTGAACGAACATTTTTTTTAAATAAAACAAATACATCATCATTTCATTTTCAATTTAACAATAGTGAAGAATTGCAAAATATTCCAATTATTGAAATAAATAATTCTCAACTTAATTTTAAAAAATTTAAAAAAGGCGTAGGTAATATTTCAGTTGATTTTAATCTATCATTTTTAAACCTAAGCTTTGTAATTAAGTCAGAAAAATTTTATTGATTTGAAAGAACACTAATTGAGTCAATTTAATTTAGTCAGTTGCATTGAAAGGAGGTGAAGGTACTGTGGTAGAAGAAAATTATGAAAAAAAGAAGAAAAATCCTTTACAAAATTTTATAAAAGAAAAACTTATCAAATATAGGAGAATTCCTTTTGTTAAATTGATGAAATTTAGTTTTAAAAGTTTATTAAAAGAAAAATTATTTTATATTTTAAATTTAGCAACTATTCTTATTTCCATTTTAGTTGGAATTATATTAGCTTTTGTAAAATCAGGAAGTTCACAAGTTGTAATATTCAACTTTTATATATTATTTTTTGTTTGTTGTTTAATGTTTGTGTTTATTTTAAGAATGATTCAATTTTTCTTTAGTAAAAATTTTGAAGATAAAACAACATATATTGTTTTAACTAATCAAGTAAGTAGAACGAAGTTTTTTATAGCTCAATATTTATTAATTATATTAATTTGTGCTGTTAACATTTTAATTAGTTTCACTGTAATTAATATATTTTATGCAACATTTACATTATTTCATTACGATCTATTTGTACTTAGAATGACATCAATATATGCTATGTATTGTTTGCTTGCAACATTCTTTTTAATTAACTTTATAACATTTTTAATTTTTATATTTACATTGCAAACTACAACTATTATTTGTACATTATTGTTGGCTCTATCATTTATAGCAAATATCCCCATGTCTTTTATAAAAGCAAACGAAAAAAGTTATTATGTACAATTTACAAACGGTGACATTTTTCATTTAAATGATATATATGATGCTTATGGGTTATATGATCATGTAAATGAAGGAAATATTAAATATCCTCATTTATCTAAGTATGTGTACAACTATTTTCTTTCAAAAGAAATGATAAATGATGATTTTCATAACACGAGCAATATAAATTATAGAATGCAAATGTGAAAAGACTTAGGACTTATTAATCCTAATCCTGTAATTATTACAGAAACTAATTTAGATTTATTCTCAAAACCACTTCGAGATGCTTCTGTTCCAGACACTTGAAGAATTAATGATAAATTTAATCTGCAAATAACATTAAAAGATACTTTTATAACAAATGAGCAATTAGAACAACTGATTAATAAAACAGTAGATAAAAATACAAAAAATATATTAATAGAATTTAGAAGTTTCACAAATGAAATTAATAAATATTTTAGCAATAATCTTCAATTTGAAAAATATGATTTATTTTATGATTTTTTATTTTTAAGTTCAGGTATTGAGACAAGTTATTTAGAGAAACTTAATCCAACTAATGAAGAAATAGAAGAAAATAAAGTAACTTATGCATTGAAAAGTCAAGATATTGTTTCATTCTATGAATATTCGGTTGCAGGAATCCGTAATGATGGATTTAGATTTACAAATGCAAATGATTTAGTTAAAAAACAATTAAATTTTAATTTAATGTATTCAGCTAGGGTCATTGAGGAATATTTTATTAAATATTCAAGTAACTACATAATTATGTCTTCAAATGCGATATCTAAAACTTCAGGAGACTGAAATAGTTATATTAAAGGTAGAAAAATAATGCGTAGCCTATCCTATTTTAACTTGTATAGCGGGTTGTGAATGGTTTATACAAAAAATTTAGGATTCTACAATAATGATATTTGATTTTCTCCAAATTCTTTTTCAAAAATTGATTTAGAAGAACAAAAAAACTTATTTTTAGGATATCCAGAATATGATATAAAACTTACTTCTAATAATATGATTGAAAAAAATACCACATCAAATTATGTTAAACCTTGATATTATTTGATTATTTTATTTGGAATAAGCACATTGAGTTTTTCAATTGCTTTATATAAATTTAGAAAATTCGATTTCTAAAAAATTAAAAAACGTTAAGAAAAGAAAAGGAAAAAATATGAAAAAATTATTATTAATATTATCATCATTCGCTGTAGTTGGTACTTCTTCAATGGCTGTTATCTCATGTGGTAATACAGGCCCAGAAAGACCTGATCCAGAAGAAAAAGAAAAAGAAGCAATTAGAGAATTAATTAGACAATTTGAATCTGAAGTTCAAAATAAATTTTCAACAATTGTTTCATCTCCAATGGCAACAAGAGCAACATTATTAGATACAGAAGCTTCAAAAAATGGTTTAATTTTCTTTCAACAAGATAATTTAAAGTCAATTTACGAACAAGCATCAAATGGTGGTGAAACAAACCCTGAAAATTCAACATATGCTGATGATCAAGCTGTTAAATTTTATGATGTTTTAAATTCTGATCAAAAAAAAGATTTAACTTCAAACGTTGAATCTTTATTAAGTCCAGCTAAAGCAATGGCAAATTTAAGAAATGCTATTAGTACATCAACATACAGTGTTTTAATAGGTAGTTTTGGTTCAAAATGAATTGATGATCTTAAATTTGATTATGAAAATGCTGAAATGACTTATGGTGCTACTGGTATGAGTGGAGAAGGGTTTATCTCAAGCATAAATTTAAATTTCTCTTCAACTTACAAATATAAAGATGCTGAAAAAGCAACAGTCACAAAAGTTGTAAGGGGAACAATTGTTATTACTGTTTCAGACAATGGTGAAATTATAGCTTCAATTAACAAAATTAGTAATGAATTAGCAGGAGATATGTTAAAAGAAGCAAATTCAACTGTTTATGTTGATTATGCAACATTGAAAGCATTAGAACCAAGTTTAACAACTCAAGACTTATTAACAGCTAATACAACTAGTTATAAGTCAGCAATTAACAAATATAATCAAAATCTTGCTAAATCAATGACAACTACTGTAAAATCTAAATACTTTACAAATGGTACGCCTGTTGTAAGTGCTATTAAAGTTAATTACTACAACGAAAACGACATCATTAGACAAGAACAGACAAATCATTTAAACAATACTGGAAAAATACAATTAAACTATGGTCATAATAACTGAGAAGTTTGAAACACATTCTTTGGAAAAATAAAAACTACAGGAAGTATTCAAATAGAAGGTAATAAAGTAAGCGGTGATGAAACTTTATATGCTGGTATTGATGGACAATGAAAAAAAACATTAAGTGAATATAACTCAAAAATTATAAGTGAATATACAAAAAGAACAGAAAATTCAATAAATGTTGAAAAAAATGAAAGAACAGATGATCTATTAGCTATGTCTATTTCAAGCGAAACAGTGACAATTAAAGGACTAACTATTTCATTAAATAATGGTTATACACAAAGATTAAGTGATGTTGGATTTACATATTCAATTGCAATTGATAACAATGCAACAGCAATATCTGAAACAACAGACTCATCACAATCAAAAATATTCAGTTCATATTACAAAGGTATTGAAGAAATGTTTAATGTATTCCATACATTCTATGGAATACAAGAAAGTGATATTTGAACTTCACCAAATGCATCACAACAACAAATGAGAAACAAATTTAAAATGTCAGGTGAAACTGGAGTTAAAAAATCAGATGGTACAGATTTCAACATTTGAGATTACTTAAAAGAAACTGGAGCAGTTAACGGAAAAATTAATGCTAATGACTTTACAAATGCTTTGAGTTTAAACACAGGAGTTGAAGCTCAGCAAATTAAAGAAGAAAACTTAATTGCAAAAATGTCAGGTATCACATATATGAATTTTACATACTCAGACTATACTCAAATCGGATATAGAAATATAAGAAGTGCATACATACAAGATAGTAACTATACTGGTCAAAATGGGACTCCCTTGATGAAAGGTTTAACAATGCAAGCAACAAGAGAATCAACTCTAAAATTTGGTATTTCTTCAAACTTAATTGATTTTGCAATAGGTGATGAATCAACATCATTTGACTTTGCTTCACTTGGAAGATATACATTTATTGAAAGAATTTAATAAATAAAATAGAAAAGGAAGCTGAAAATGAAAAAATTATTATTAGCGCTATCAAGTTTAGTAGTTACAAGTTCAGCATCAACAATTGTTGTTTCATGTTCTACTAAAGCAGAAAAACAAAATATTGATTCAATTGAAAGATTTTTGACTACAATATTGCATAGTAAAGAAGATGACCAAGAACCTTGAAATAATGAGGCATTGGAAGCAGAGTTAATTAATCAAAAAATTGATATATCTGGTGGAATTAGTGTGAAAGTTGACGATGAAATTAAAGAGGGAACAATTACCAATAAACAGCAAAATATTGTATTAACTGGTAATGGTACTTCAAAAAATAATTATAAATATACAGGTTCTATAACTTTAATTTATAATTTTGGTGGAAATAAACCAGCACCTAAGAAAAAAATAACAAAAGAAGATTTGGAAATGACCATAATAGGATTGCAAAACTTTTTAGATACTATTTATTTTAAAAGCGAAAATGCTGTTAAAAACGCATTTGTACCAAATGCAAATATTCCAGGAACTCCGTCTGAAGGTGTAGTATTCAAAACAGTTACAGTTAAATTCATTGAACCAACTCCACCATCTGATCCGTCACTTCCAAAGCTTACTAAATTTACAGTAAGTGGAACAATCGGTATTAAAAATAATGATTCAGAATACTATGAATTTGATGATAATGTGACTGAACAAAATAAAAAATTTGCTTGTGAAGGAACAATTGTGGATCCAGTTATAATAGAAGAAAATGTTATAACTGAAGCAACAGAATCAATTAATAATTGAGTTAAAACTCAAAAATTTAGCGATTATAATGATTTTAAAGATAAAATTTTAGCTCAACAAAAAACAATTTTAAAAAGTGAACAAATTGTAATTGAAAGTGTTACTAATTTAGCTATAAACGAATTTGAAACATCTATTGATTCAATGTATTGAACAAATGAAGTAAATATTACTTTGAAAGCATCTGTTGGTTATGAATTTTCAAAAGAAGTAATTGAAAAAGAAAAATATAAAATAAAAACAAATATTGAAATATTAAAAATTCAATCGACTCCTTTAAAGTGACATGTCTTGACAAGTAAAAATAAAAAATATATTGAACCACAATTCATTCAATTTGATTCAAATATCAATACAAATAAAATTCAAAAAGACTATTTATTAAAACAAGAAATTACGCAAGAATGAAATCACGAAAATGATAAACTTCAACAAAAACAATTTGTCGAAAGTTTAAATATTTATAGTGGCGATGATAAAGATGCAAAAATAAATAAATTTGTTAATAATACTCAGTACTTTAATAATACAACTGCATTTAACTATGTTTCTGATACAAATGGTCAATTATTTAATGTTGACGAAGTTTTATTCTTTGATAAAAGTCAAGAAAACTTAAATCAGAATATTGAAAGTATTTTAGGACAAACAAATTCATTAAATGAGTTAGTTTCTTCAAGTCACGCATTAACTAGAACAACTATTAATAATACTCAAAACATTAGTTATTACGTAGTATTTTTAACAAAAAATAGTGAGAATACATACAAAGCTGCTAATAGAACTCTACATGTTCAACTTCAGCAAATCACTATAGTTGATTAAAAATAGAAAGATAAAATATTATGACAGAACAAATTAAAAAATTTTTTAGTGGTAATGATGTAGAAGCTAATTTAGAAAATTTAATTAAGTTTAAAAAACAATTAAATAAAAATTTAATTACAGAAATTAGCTCTAATAAAAATTTACTTAAACTAGGTGAATTCAGAGTTAGTATATCAGACGCTGAAATGATCAATTCGCAACTAAATAAATTGATTAATGATTTAGAAGATATTATAAATCGAATAAATTTATAATAAGAAATGGTTTATCAAAAATACCTTTGAACCCTTCTTTTTTAATGAAGGGTTTTAATATTAAGAAAGGAAATTAATGGAAAAACAAAATAAAAAGCAAAAAAGTAAAAAAAGTAAAGTAATTTTAGCTTTTAGTGTGATAATAACAATAGTTATTTTCTTTTTAATCAAAATAGTAAATGCACTAGTAAACAATACTAATATTTTACTATCATTAAAATCTATTGGACTAATTCCGCCAGCAAATTTAAGTTTACCCAACATAATTGATTATGTAGCTAATATTATTTTGCTTATCGTTTTACCTATTTTAATTCTTACTTTAATTATTCTAATTATTAAAAGTAAAAGCCAATCAAAAAACGTGCTAAAAAAAGAGAAAAAAGAACTTGAAAATGAAACAATTTTACAAGTTGAAAACTTTGATATTGATGATTATCCTCATTATGAAGAAGACAAAACATTTTTTGATGAAATTAATAATGAAAATATTAACGATTTGACTTTGCTGCAACAAAGAGCAAAATCAGATGGATCAATTTTAATTAAAGAAAATTTAAGTGAATTAGTTAAAAATGCTCAAAAAATTAAAAACTATGCCATTTTAAATAATATAAATGTTGATGAAGTAGTTTTAGAAGAAATGACAAAAAAAGAATTAATTCTATTTATGAAAAAAATAGGCAATGAAATAAGAGAAAATGAGTATAAGAATCTTAATTCTAAAGATAGTAAAGTAGATCAAGCAATTTTAATTATGAAAAATGATAATCAAGATCAAAATAGATCAAAAACTCTATCAAAAAATAAGAATATAATTGAGGCAGGTAAAATAACTCAAAAAAAGTCCTTAATAAGAAAAAACAAAATTACTAAAAAAAATCTAATTGATTCAATTTTTGTAAGTAACGAAAATAAATTAACAAAGGTTAAAATTAAAAAAATTGTAGATAGCTTATTTGAATTAATGGAAAGTAATTTAATTAAAGAAGACTCAGTAATTAGAATTAATAATTTTGCTAAGTTTTCAACAGTTTTAGTTAATGAAGCAACAATGAGAAACATCAAAACAGGTGAATTAAAACTTGTTCCTTCACATAAGGCAATTAAATTTAAATCATTAAAAGGTTTAAAGGAGAAATTAAATAATGAAAAAATATAATGCAGAAAATGATTTAATTTTAATTATTGCAGCTAATTTAAGAAAAATCAGATCTAGTAAGGGTTTAACACAAGAAGAGTTAGGTTTTAGATCAAGTATTTCAAAAAATTATATTTCTGACTTTGAAAGAGGAAGAAGAAATATAACAATTAAAGTTTTTCAAAGACTTATTGAAGGTCTTGAAATAACACCTCAAGAATTGTTAATTAATAAATAATTCTTTTATCTTTAACAAATAAGCTATATTTTTGAATCTTGCATGTGCGGGATTCTTTTTTATTAATACATTGAACTTTTTAACCAAATTAGTTATAGAATCTAATATTTTTAAACTATTTTTTATAACTTCTTAATATTTTTACTTTTATTGTTGATTATAAATATAGCAATAATATATAATAAATTAAAATAATTAAATATAAAAATCTTATACATGGTAGCATAATGGGCTACCGACCTGCCTCTGGACCTATCCTTAGACTATAAGCATGAGGTTTTTTTCTATAAAAAACCTCACTTTTTTTATTTGAAGGGAGATTAAAAATGAAAAACACTCAAATCTTAATTTTAGATTTTGGAAGTCAATATACACAACTTTTAGCTAGAAGAGTTAGAGAAGCTAATATTTATACTGAAGTATTGCCTTTTGATACTTCAATCGAAAAAATAAAACAATACCCTTTATTAAAAGGTATTATTCTTTCTGGAGGACCATCAAGTGTCTACTTACAAAATGCTTATAAAATAGACTCTGAAATCTTAAATTTAGATATAGCCATACTTGGAGTTTGTTATGGTATGCAATTATTAACCCAATATTTTGAAGGCGCTGTTGAATTAGCAAATGAACAAGAGTTTGGTAAGGCAATCATTACAATTGATGATAAAAATAATCCTCTTTTCAGAAATATTGATACAAATACTCAAGTTTGAATGAGTCATGCTGATCATGTAACTAAATTACCAAAAGATTTTAAACAAATAGCTCATTCTAATGCAAGTATTGCAGGTATTTCACATATTACTAAGCCAATTTATGGTATTCAGTTTCATGCTGAAGTTACTCACTCTTTACAAGGAAAAGAAATGTTAGAAAACTTTTTATATGATGTTGCAAAATGTACAAAAGATTGAAACCTAGATGATTTTATTGAAGAACAAATTAAAGAAATTAAAGAAATTGTTCAAGATAAGCAAGTTATTTTAGGTTTAAGTGGTGGAGTTGATTCTTCAGTTGCTGCAGCTATCATTGGTAAAGCAATTGGTAAACAGTTAACTTGTATTTTTGTTGATACAGGTTTATTAAGAAAAAATGAAAGTCATGAAGTAATGAAAGCATATGAAACTAATTTTGACATAAATATAAAATTAGTTAATGCTAGTGATCTTTTCTTTTCTAAATTAAAAAATATTAAAGAACCTGAAGCTAAAAGAAAAGTAATTGGCAAATGTTTCATTGATGTTTTTACTAACGCAGCAAGAGAATATAAAGATGCTGACTTTTTGGCTCAAGGAACTATTTATCCTGATGTTATTGAGTCTTCTTCACATGGTGCTAGTTCAAAAACTATTAAATCTCATCATAATGTTGGTGGTTTACCTGAAGATTTAAAATTTAAACTAATTGAACCTTTAAGAAATTTATTTAAAGATGAAGTTAGACAAGTTGGTTTTAAATTAGGATTACCAGAAGAAATGATTAATCGTCATCCGTTTCCAGGACCTGGATTAGGAATTAGAGTAATTGAAGAAGTCACTAGAGATAAAGTAGCAATATTACAAGAAGTAGATGCTATATTCATTAAAAAATTAAGAGACTGAAACTTATATAATTCAGTTTCACAAGCTTTTGTAACTTTATTACCTGTTAAAACGGTTGGTGTAATGGGAGACAATCGTACTTATGATTATGTAGTTGCGTTAAGAAGCGTTAATACAATTGATTTCATGACAGCAACAAGTACACATCTTCCTTGAGAGTTTTTAGACGAAGTAGTAAATGAAATAATAAATAAAGTAGATAATGTTAACCGTGTTGTTTATGATGTCACATCAAAACCTCCTGGAACAATAGAATGAGAGTAAAAATGAACAAAGATTTAAACGGAAAAATTATAAATGAAGCAATAACTTTTGATGATGTACTTTTGGTGCCCAATTACTCAGAAGTATTACCACATGAAGTTTGTTTAAAAACTAAGTTAACTAAAAATATTGAATTAAATATTCCTATCATTTCTGCAGCTATGGATACTGTTACTGAATCTGAACTAGCTATTGCTATTGCTAATATTGGTGGTATTGGAATTGTTCATAAAAATTTAACAATTGAACAACAAGCAAAAGAAATCAAAATAGTTAAATCATCAAAGCCCTCTGAAGAATATAAAAACGCATGTATTGATGCTAAGGGTTCTTTAAGAGTTGGTGGAGCTGTTGGAGTCAATGATGAAACTTTAACTCGTCTAGAGGCCCTAATAAGTGCTGGTATTGATGTTTTAGTAGTTGATTCAGCTCATGGTCATAGTAAAGGCATTATTGATGTTGTTAAGTCAATTAGAAGTAAATATCCTAACTTGGATATTATTGCAGGAAACATTTGTACAGTCGAAGGTGCTGAAGCATTATACAATGCAGGTGCTAATTGTATTAAAGTAGGAATTGGTCCTGGAAGTATTTGTACAACTAGAGTAGTTGCTGGAGTTGGAGTACCTCAAATTACCGCAATTAATGATGTTTATAATTGATCTATTAATAAAGATGTAACTTTAATCGCAGATGGTGGAATTAAATACTCTGGAGATGTTGTTAAAGCTTTAGCAGCAGGTGCTCATTCTGTAATGTTAGGAAGCATGTTAGCTGGAACTGAAGAAGCTCCTGGTCAAGAAGTTATTATCAATAATAAAAGATATAAAACTTATGTTGGTATGGGTTCTTTAGCAGCAATGAAACGTGGAAGTAGTGATCGTTATTTTCAAAAGGGAGCTAAAAAATTAGTTCCTGAAGGGATTGAAGCTGTTGTTCCATTTAAAGGAACTTTAGAAGAAGTTATTTTTCAATTAGTTGGTGGTCTAAGAAGTGGAATGGGTTACACTGGTTCTAATACAATAGATAGCTTAAGACAAAATGCTAAATTTGTTAAAATAACAGGAGCTAGTTTAAAAGAATCTCATCCTCATGATGTAGAAATTTCAGCTGAAGCTCCTAATTATAAATAAAGAAAACTCACTTTGTTATAAAAGTGAGTATAAATTGTAAATGAAAGTGCAACACTTCTAACCGAATGTCTCATAAAATTTCTGAGCTGATTTGTAATTCAGGATTTTACGAGGCATTTTATTTATTTCATTTAATATCACCTTTTAAATTTGTAAAATTAGTTTTCTTAGGTAAATATCTTCTGATCAAACCATTTAAATTTTCTTTTGCAATTAATTCTTTTAATTTTCTTTTGTATGTTTCATAGTTTTATTTTCTAATTTAATTGCAAAACCTTTTCTAGTAACTCTTTCAACTAGTGTCATTATGGCTTTTGAACTATTGCCAGAACTAACAATTAAATCAATTTCAAAATGACCAATGTCTTTTCTTTGATTAATATTTTTTAGGTATATAAGTAATTAGAATGGAATTCATTTTTGATATTTCTCATAGATAATGCTTATATTTACTAGACTTTTTTCATCAAAACCTAGGTCTCAATAAATCTTTTGATTTAATTTTTATTTGCTTATTCTTAATTCAATTGTAAACAGTTTGGGTTGCTGGTGTTTTAATCCCAAGTTCTTTGGCTTTAAAAACACAAACATCAATGCTAAAACTTTTTGGATTAAAATTAATATAAAGAAATTTCAAGAATTCATTATATTTACTTATTTTATTTTGATGAGATAAGGTATTATTAATATCTCTAGTAAATTGTGAATCCTTGGCTTTATAAATCATAGCTGCTTTATTTCTTTTAATTTCTCTGTAAATAGTTGATCTATTTCTATTTAGTTCTTTAGCTATGAAAAAAACTGATTTATTTTGAACATTTAATAGATATTCAATTAAAGTTCTTTCTTTTAAAGATATTTGTTTATAATTATTCATGGTAACTCCTTTGGGCTTTGATCGGTCAGAAGTTGCTTTTTTTGTATAAAAAAAGCTGCAATTCCAATGAGATTATTTTCTCATAAGTGTTGCAGTTCCAATTTTAATTCGTACTCATTTTAAATGAGTTTTTTAATTATATATTATTTTTTAGCTTGTTGCATTGCACGCATTGTTTTTTTAATGTCTGATTCACTTGGTTTTCTTCCCATGCTCATGTACATTGCACGAATTTGTTTTTCTGTAACAGGTGGGTTATCTTTTAATTGTTTTTTAACCATTGATCTAGTAATGAAAAATCCAATAATTGCTCCTAAAATAATTGCTCCTAAGATAACTCCAATTAGCATTCCTGCTAATCCTCCTGCTGAAAATTCTGTTGTTAATAGTACCATAAATTCACTCTATTCTATTTTTTCTTTATTTTAAAATTATTTTATAACCTTTTTAATTTTATTAAAAATTTGTTCACTTGTAAATCCATATTGATTAATTATTGTATTAGCTGGTGCACTTGCTCCAAAAATATCGATTCCAATATTTAAGCCATTATCAGCAGTATATTTGCTTCATCCATAAGTTGTTCCCATTTCGATTGAAACTCTTAAAGTTGATTTATCAATAATTTTGTCTTTATATGATTGCTCTTGTTGATCAAATAAGTTTGTTGACGGCATTGATACAACTTTAGCAATAATACCTTCTTCTTTTAGTTTAGCAGCTGTCTGCATAGCTAATCCAACTTCGCTTCCTGTTGCAATTAAAGTTATAGTAGCATTTGGTTGATCTAACATTAAATATGCACCTCTTTTAACTTCTTCATAAACATCATTATGTGGTAATTGAACTAAATCCTGTCTAGTTAAAACTAAAGTTGAAGGGCAGTTTTTTAAATCCTGTAATGCTATTTTGTATGATGCTAATGTTTCAGCATAATCAGCTGGTCTAAAAGTTATATGATTAGGTATGCTTCTGATCATTGCTAATTGTTCAATTGGCTGATGAGTTGGGCCATCTTCTCCAACAGCAACCGAATCATGAGTAAAGATAAATAATTGTTGAGAATTCATAATTGATGATAAACGCATTGCTGGTTTCATATAATCTGAGAATACAAAGAATCCACTTGAAAACGGAATTAATCCACCATGTTGATGAATACCATTGTTAATTGCACCCATTGCAAATTCTCTAACACCATAAAGAATGTTTCTTCCACTTCTGTTATCAACATCAAATTGACCATCAGCACCTTTAATTCTTGTTGATGATACTAAATCAGCTGATCCTCCAATTAAGAACTTAACTTGAGCATTTATACTGTCTCAAATGTTTCCTGAACTAACTCTTGTAGCTTCAGCTTTTTCTGGTGCTTTTGCAAGTAATTCTTCATAATCAAAATTAATTTCTTTATTAAGCGCATTCACAAATTGTTTTGCTAATTCTGGTTTTAATGCTTTTAATTTATTTAAATCTTCATTTCATTTTGATTCAATAGATAAGTTTTTTGAAATATTTTCGTTTCAATGTGAATAAACTTCATTTGGGATTTCAAAATCATTATATTTTCAATCAAAAGCATTTTTAACAGTTTCAATATCTGAACCAATTGGGGCACCATGTACTGCACTAGTCCCTTGTTTTGTGGCTCCTATACCAATAATTGTTTTAACTTCAATATATGTAGGTTTATCTGATGCTTTAGCATCATTAATAGCTTTTTCAATAGCTACTAAATCTTCACCATCATTAATTTTTAAAGTATTTCATTGAGCAGCTTTAAATCTTTCGTGCATATTTTCACTTTGAGCTTTTTCAACTTTGTCATCTAATTGAATATCATTTGAGTCGTGAATTATAATTAATTTATTTAATTTTAATCTACCAGCTAAACTAATTGATTCTTGAGCTACACCTTCTTGTAAATCTCCATCACCACATAAAACAAATGTATGGTGATCAACTAATTTTAAATCTGATTGATTATATACTGATGCTGTATGAGATTCAGCAATTGCCAATCCAACAGCCATAGCAATTCCTTGACCTAAAGGTCCAGTTGTTACATCAACACCTTCAGTTAAGTGAGATTCAGGGTGACCTGGTGTTTTACTATTTCATTGTCTAAAGTTTTTAATTTCATCCATTGATAAATTATAACCAGCTAAATGTAATGCTGAATATAATAAAGCACTTCCATGTCCTGCTGATAATACGAAACGATCTCTATCAAATCACTTAGGATTTTTAGGATTATGTTTCATTATTTTGTTAAATAAAGTATAAACGATTGGTGCAGCCCCTAATACAATACCTGGGTGACCTGAATTTGCTTTATTAATTGCAGAAACCCCTAAAATTCTTAAAGCATTTAAATTGTTGTTATTTTTGTTTATCATATTTATCTCCTTCATTTTTTAGTTTGCTTGGTGTTACATCATTTCCTTGTGCATCTATTACTTTTGTGCTTTTTAATTGTTGTTCAAAACCACTTCTAAAGTATTTTAAGTATAGAGCTTTTAATTCTTCTCTATATGTGCTTTCTTCTGATGTCAGTTCACGATCTTTTTTTATTTTTGCCAAACGATTTATTTCTTGAATAACTTCTGGCATTGACATTTCTTTTGATTGACTCATTTTAATACCCCTTTAAACTTATTTTATACTAAACTAATGGTTTTCTTAATGTTGTTTCAACTTCAACATTGCTTGTAGGAATATTTATTGTTATTTTCATTGGATTTTTAACTTTAAAGTTAAATCAACCTAATCCTGAAATAGATATTTCAAATTCTTTGTTTATATCTTTTTCACTAAATATAAACTCTCTTTTAACAAAGTTATTGTCTAAATTATACGGAACAATATTTTCTTTATTTCTTGTGTAATAATCAAACGCATTTTTTGTATTAGTTCTATGTAATTTGATTTCTTTGTTATTGAAGAAATGAAAACTGTTAATTTCATCACTTTCTCATTCAAAATCAACTCAAGCAATACCTGCATAAAAAATTGAGTTAAATGGTTTTAATTGAAAAGTATTTTGTGCAACTTCTTTATTGAAGTAAATATATTTTCATTCTTCTTTATCTAACAAGTTAGCAGCAGAATTGCTTCTAGCAATTCCTGGTGTATCAAATATAATATCATCACTTGATAATTTAATTTGAATGAAGTCTAATGTTGTATTAAAGTATTTAGATTCAACTATTTGAGGTATCAAATTGTTAGCTCTTAAAAGTGAATTAATAATTGAAGATTTACCAACGTTAGAACTACCAATGAAATATTTTTTAGTTTTAGTTTTCTTAATTTTGTTTAACAAACTATTTGTAAAATTATTTTTAAAACTTGTATTTAAAATAATGTTTGCATCGTATATAGCACTTTTTGAGAATAGATCAGTTATATATCTTCTTATTTTTGCTAGTTTCACAGCTTTAGGGAGTAAATCTATTTTATTAACTACAATTGTAACTGGGTATCTTTTAATAGCTTCTTCAATTTCTTTAACTCTACTTCCTTCTAAATCAAAAATATCGATTATATAAAAGAATTCTATATCTTTTGGTTTATCATTTTGAATTAAAGTTTTTAGTTTTAAAATAAATTGTTCAGCATTTATTTCTTGATTAATTAATTCATTATAGTTTTTAATTTTAAAACATCTTAAACAATATTCATTTTCTGGTTTAATAACATAACCAGGTTTATTTTGATCTTTATTTTGTTTTAAAATTCCACAACCTATACACTTGCTCATGTTTCCCCCATTTGTTTGTTCATAATATAACTTAAGAACTTTATTAAAACTAATATTTTTAATACATCATCATAACAATGTGATCTAGCTTCTTTTAAACTTTTAGATAATTTATTATGTTCATATTGTGAAACATTTTCTAAACTAAATAGTTTTAAAGCTCTACTACACAAGAATGTTATGTTATCATCTTTAAAATTATATTTATTATGTAATTCTTCTGTGTAGTCAAAGAATTTTTTTAAACTTCTTATTTTAATAGAATCATCTACATCACCCTTTTTAAGGTTTTGTTCATTATAAAATTTTTCACCATTTTTTGAATAATTAGAAAAACTTAAATTTTGCTCTAATGCATCATATATATCAAAACTATTTAACTTATAGCTTTTTGTATCTTTATTGAAAATAAATAAATCAGTTTTTTTATTCTTAAATAAAGCTTTGTATGTATTAATTCATTGTTCGATTATTTTTTTATCATTATCTTGTCCTGCAAAAATAATTGTTCTAATGTTTTTGTTTACACACATATTAATAAAGCTTTTAATCATTGACTGATATTGATTTTTAAAATCATATTTATCATCATTGATTTTTCTTTTAATTGATAAACTGTTTATTGATTTATGATTATTTCTAGTTAAAACTTCATTAAAATTTTTAGCAAATGAATAGTTCATTAAATAAACTATATCTTTTTCTTCTTCACTGTATAATTTAGGTTTTATGTTTTCAAAGTCATGACTACGATTAAAAAATTCTGTATCTAGTATTAGAACCGGAAATTTTATTTCTTTTAATTTATTTTGTAAACCTTCAAAATTAAAATGAATTGATTGGTATTTATTCAGTTTTATCGAATTATCTTTAATTTCCAAATTTTTATACTTCATAGTTCTCTTCTTTTCCTTTTTATATTTTAACAAATTAATATATTATTTCATTGTTGTATAATCTTATTTATAGGTTATAAACACTAAATGGAGGCATTTTTAATGATATTAAGTAAATTAACTAGTAACATTTTAATTAATGAATTAATTGATGATATAAATTCTTGCATTAAAAATATGAATTTAGTTGAGGAATTGAACCAGAGTAATGATTATAATTTCAATAATTTGCATGAGATTTATAATAATAAATTAATAGAATTGTTCGAACTAGATAATGTTCTTTCTTCAATAAATATTTTTATAGAAGATTTTACTCAGCAGGTAAGTAAAATGTTAATTGATGAAAAGCAAACATTTAAATTAAATCATTCAAAAGAACAAGAAAATAAAAAAAGAGTTTTTGAATTCATTATTTTCATTCAAAATAAACTTTTAAACTATAAAAAAATAATTATATCTTTAAACTGAATCCTAGAAAAAATGGGTAATGACGTTGAAATAAATGAAAATAATAAAATTGAGTTTTATTCTTTAGTTGATTTTAATATTGAAAGAAGATTTAAAAAAATAAGAGAAGATATTGAATTAAGTTCAAACTTATTAGATTTAGAAAATGTATTTATCAATGAATTTGAAAAATTAAATTTAAATGATAAGAAAGAACAACTAGAAAAATTATTAAGCTCAATAAATTTTGATTCCATTTTAGAAATGCATGATGTTGACGAAATTATTAGAATATCACAAATGTCTACTTCAATAAATTTTTTAATTAAGTTTATCGAGGTTATTAATAAAATTTAAAAATAATTATGCATTTAAATTAAAAAAGTAACCTTCTTTTCTACAGGCTACTTTTTAATTAATTTAGTTTACTCATGTCTTTAAACTTTGGTTTATATTCATTTTGTCAATTTGTATTTTCATCAAACCCTTGATGATTTCGAACATTTAATACATTTCATTTTGATATATCATTATTAAAATTAGAATTATTAAACATATAAGACATATCAGTTACATTTGAAACATTTCATTCTGATATATTTTGATTAAAAATAGAATTTTGAAACATTTTCTTTGTATTAGTGACTTTCGAAACATCTCATTTTGACAAGTCTTGATCAAAATTATAATTTAAAGCAAACATATATGACATATTAGTAACATTTGAAACTTTTCAATCAATAACTGTTTGGTCAAAATTAGTTCCAGTAAACATTGCTTCCATATTTTTCACTTTTGACACATTTCAGATCGATATATTACTGTCAAAACTTGAATAAGCAAACATATACGACATGTCAATAATATTAGATACATCTCAACTTGATATATCTTGATTAAAATTTTTAGTAAACCTAAATAAATTTTTAAAACTTGTTATATTTTTGCTTACTGAATTAGGAACTTGCTCTATGGAGTTAGGCAATTTATATGCTAAACCATTTTTATCATAACCTATATTAGTAACTATTTTTGTTCCATCTGGCGCAGAGCCCTTTATACTTATTTCTTTTTCACTATCTATATCTATATAGTATGTTAAATCATCAATATAGTTTTTTTCTGTGTAAAAAGTGATATCTTCAACTTTACCAGAATAGACCAATGAATTTTCAATTGGTTCAACTGTAACTGTGTATTTTTTTATTTCTAAACCTTTAGGTATAGCTGTAATTGTTAATTTTACTTCATTAATTTTTAATTTAGGATTTTGTTTTAATAAAGCATCTTCTACAATTTGTTTATCATCACTTTCTAATTTACCTAAATCTTTTTCTAAAATTAAGCCTGGCAAATCGTCAAGATAGTTTTTTTCTGTGTAAAAAGTGATATCTTCAACTTTACCAGAATAGACCAATGAATTTTCAATTGGTTCAACTGTAACTGTGTATTTTTTTATTTCAAAACCTTTATGTATAGCTGTAATTGTTAATTTTACTTCATTAATTTTTAATTTAGGATTTTGTTTTAATAAAGCATCTTCTACAATTTGTTTATCATCACTTTCTAATTCACCTAAATCTTTTTCTAAAATTACGCTAGACAAATCGTCAAGATAGTTTTTTTCTGTGTAAAAAGTGATATCTTCAACTTTACCAGAATAGACCAATGAATTTTCAATTGGTTCAACTGTAACTGTGTATTTTTTTATTTCTAAACCTTTAGGTATAGCTGTAATTGTTAATTTTACTTCATTAATTTTTAATTTAGGATTTTGTTTTAATAAAGCATCTTCTACAATTTGTTTATCATCACTTTCTAATTTACCTAAATCTTTTTCTAAAATTAAGCCTGGCAAATCGTCAAGATAGTTTTTTTCTGTGTAAAAAGTGATATCTTCAACTTTACCAGAATAGACCAATGAATTTTCAATTGGTTCAACTGTAACTGTGTATTTTTTTATTTCAAAACCTTTATGTATAGCTGTAATTGTTAATTTTACTTCATTAATTTTTAATTTAGGATTTTGTTTTAATAAAGCATCTTCTACAATTTGTTTATCATCACTTTCTAATTCACCTAAATCTTTTTCTAAAATTACGCTAGACAAATCGTCAAGATAAATAGCTTCTGTGTAAAAAGTGATATCTTCAACCTTACCAGAATAGACCAATGAATTTTCAATTGGTTCAACTGTAACTGTGTATTTTTTTATTTCTAAACCTTTAGGTATAGCTGTAATTGTTAATTTTACTTCATTAATTTTTAATTTAGAATTTTGTTTTAATAAAGCATCTTCTACAATTTGTTTATCATCACTTTCTAATTTACCTAAATCTTTTTCTAAAATTACGCTAGACAAATCGTCAAGATAAATAGCTTCTGTGTAAAAAGTGATATCTTCAACTTTACCAGAATAGACCAATGAATTTTCAATTGGTTCAACTGTAACTGTGTATTTTTTTATTTCTAAACCTTTAGGTATAGCTGTAATTGTTAATTTTACTTCATTAATTTTTAATTTAGGATTTTGTTTTAATAAAGCATCTTCTACAATTTGTTTATCATCACTTTCTAATTTACCTAAATCTTTTTCTAAAATTAAGCCTGGCAAATCAATTTTCTTATTTGTTACATTTTCACTACTACAAGAAACAGCTAAAATAACACCGTTTGTTGTTAAACTTAAAGCACATAAAAAACCTAATAATACTTTCATTTTTTCCTCGTCATTTCTATTATTTTAATTATTGCAAAAAAAAAAAAAAAACAAGTGAAATGTAAAAATCCATTTCTCTTGTAATAAGATTTAAAAAATATTGTTTTTTATTTTATTTCAATTATTAATTCAATAGAGTTATCGATATCTCCATTTTCACTAACTAATACTGTTTCAATTGTTTCACCTAAGTCGTTTGTTTTTTCGCTCATACCAACAACAACATATTGTGTATTGTTGTAATCTATAATTTCTCCAACTTTAGCTATATGATCAAGTCTGATTATATCTATTTGATCAACTTCATCATCAGAATGTCAATTTAAGTTATCAATTGTACCTAATTCATCATCATCCATTGATTCAAATAAATCTGAATATTTTCCTTCAACATCATCTAAGAATTTTAAAGCATCCATTGTTGAATCAGTTTCACTTTCTTCTAATGTTTCATCTTTTAATGACTGATTTAGTATACTTTCATATTTATCTTCAACATCGTCTAAGAATTTTAAAGCATCCATTGTTGAACTTACTTCATTATCATCATCTAAATCAAGAGTTAATAAACTTTCATATTTATCTTCAACATCGTCTAAGAATTTTAAAGCATCCATTGTGCTAGTTTCTTGATCAATTCCAGATGATAGTGTAACGTTTTCAAACATTGTATCATCAACATCTAAATCTTCTGGTTCAAATTGAAATAGAGTTCTTTCTTCTTCACTAAAGATTAATTCATCAAGGTCGCCATTAACTTTTTCAGTATAGCTTTCAAGATTGCTAATTGTTTCTTCAATTTGTGTTAATTCTTTTTCAATTTCATGATCAAAATTTTCATCAATGTCACCATATAGAATTTTTGACTCAGATAAATGAGGAACTTCTTCATTATTAACAGTTTTAATACTTAATTCTTCTATTTCATCATAAGAATCAAACTCGTCTTCATCAATTATTGAGATACTGTTATCTGTATCAAATTCAAAGCTATTTAGACTATCTTCTTCAGTTCCTAAAAGACTTGCTGTTGTCATTTCTTCTAATTCTTCATAATCTTCTGTTTTAATTACATCTTGATCAAAAGTGAAATCAACTAACTCAGTTTCTTCTTCTGAAACAACATTTTTAAATGGTTTATTAACACCTTCTTTAATGTATGCTTTTTCATGTAAGAAATGAACTTTATCTTCTTCAGAATTAAATCTAATTTCTTTGTTAGGTTCTTCAAATGATAATGTTTCACCATTTAACTCATTATAATCAGCTGTTTTAATAGAATCATCATTTTGCTCATTTAAATCAGCTGTATTTAAGAATGTATCATCATGTTTTGTATCTTCTGATTCTTCAAATATAGCTAATGTTTCTTCTTCTAATTCTTCATAATCTTCTGTTTTAATTACATCTTGATCAAAAGTGAAATCAACTAATTCAGTTTCTTCTTCTAAAACAACATTTTTAAATGGTTTATTAACACCTTCTTTAATGTATGCTTTTTCATGTAAGAAATGAACTTTATCTTCTTCAGAATTAAATCTAATTTCTTTGTTAGGTTCTTCAAATGATAATGTTTCACCATTTAACTCATTATAATCAGCTGTTTGAATAGAATCATCATTTTGCTCGTTTAAATCAGCTGTATTTAAGAATGTATCATCATGCTCAGTTTTTAAAGAATCATCTAAAACATTTAATTGTTCTTCTTCATCTGAATACTCTATTTCACCAAGAATATCGATTGTTGAATAATCATCTATTTTGTCATCAAATAATGATAAAGTTTTTTCATCTTCAGGTAATTCATCATAATCTTCAAAAATTAAATCTTCATTATCAGATTCATAAGAAATTGGATCTGTTGAGTCATCTAATAAAATTTGTGTTTTATCTGCTTGTAACGTTGCTGAAATGATTTCACTAATTGTTTTTTCACCATCATGAGCTGATCCACTTGTTTTTAATTCTTCAAAAGTTGATGTTAAATCTATTAATTCATCATCAAAGCTTAATTCTTCTGCTTTATCAAAATTATTACTTATTGTTCTATTAATTGAATCAATTAACGCTGAAGCATCATCAGATTCACTTTCAAAAGTTTTTGATGTGTTATCTTCTGTAACTTCTTCAATAGTTTCTTCTGTAAGTTCATTATCGATTGTTTCACTAACAATATTTGTAATTAAAATTTCACCTTCATCTGATAAAACCTCTTCAAATGCTATTTGTTTTGGTTTTTCTTCTTCTTGTCTTTTTCATAGGTTATTAGATAAAGAATTTAATCTGCTACGTTTTTGTTTATTTTGATTAATTTTGCTAAAAGGATCTTGTAAGTCTTTAATTAATTTTTCTGTTTGTTTTTCATTAACTACTTTAACATTATTCTTAGCTTCTAAAACTTCAAGTCTTGCAACATATTTTTCTCATGCATTAGTTGAATCTTTTTTATTATCATCCAATCATATTAAATAAAGTGTGTACTTTTTAATATGTTCTTGAATTTGCTTATCATAATTTGAAATTTCTTTAGTTAAGATTGCTAAAGTTGCATCAGCTGAAAATTTTTGCTTTAAGATGTAATTATTTATTTTATTTATTAATTCTATTGAAACTCTTCTCATATTAACCTCTTTTATTAAATTATACTTTATTTACATATTTTTTATTATTTAGAAATAACAAAAAAACGGTGTTTTTACCGTTTTTTTACATTTTATTTAGTTTATCTTGAATTAGTTCTAATTGTTGTTTGTATAATTCATATTTTTCTTTTTCTTCTTCTATTTTTGAAGGAGCTGCTTTTGATATGAAATTTTCATTACTTAACATTCTTTCAGATCTATTTATTTCATTTTCAAGTTCTTTTTTCTTAGTTGCTAATTCTTCTAACATTTTTTCTTTATCAATGAAATCATCGTTAGGAATTTCAATAAAGAAGTCAAGTACAGACAAACTTGTTGTTTCGCTAATCAAAGATTCATTGATTGATAAATTTGCATTAAGAAACTCATTTAAAAAGTTATTTATTTCTAAATTATATTTAGTTATTATTTCTAAATTACCATTAGTTGCATTTCAATTTAAAACCACATTATTCTTAATATTATTTGCTGCTCTAAATTCTCTTATTGAATTAATTAATTCAATAACAACATTAATGTAATCTGTTTCAAATATAAATTCTTTATCAAATCAACTTTCTTCTAAAATAGAGTTTTTCATGTCTAATGATTTATAAATATGTTCAGTTACAAATGGCAAGTATGGATGCAACATAATCAATATATTTTTTAATAAATAAACAATTGTTTGTTGAGTAGCTTCTTTTGTTTTTGGATTATTTAAATTAACTTTTGCAAATTCAATATATCAACTACAGTATGTATTTCACACAAAGTCATAAAGCATTTTACCAGCAATTGCAAATTCATATTTATCTATTAAGTAATTAACTTGTTTTGAAACTTTGCTAAATTCTGTTAAAACTCATTTATCAGTTTCGTTTAGAGAATTTGAATTTAAGATTGCTTGTTCTTCTCAAGGTTTAAAGTCTTCTTCCAAATTCATTAAAACATATCTTGATGCATTTCATAATTTATTAATGAAATTTCAACCAGCTTTAACTTTAGAATCACTATATCTGATATCTTGTCCAGGTGTTGAATTAGTTAATAATGAAAATCTTAATGAATCAGAACCATTGTTAGCAATTACATCCATTGGATCAATCCCATTACCTAATGATTTACTCATTTTTGTTCCATGTTCATCTCTTACTAAACCATGTATTAATACATCGTTAAAAGGTATTTGCCCAGTATATTCAATTGTTTGAAATATCATTCTTGAAACTCAAGAGAAAATAATATCATGACCGGTTACTAAAACACCATTTGGTAAATATTCTTTAAAATATTTAGATTCAAATCCTTCTCCACGCATTAATGTGGCAAAAGGTCATAAACCAGATGAAAATCATGTATCAAGCACGTCTTCATCTTGAATTCAATTTTCTGCATCTTTAGGCGCTTCCATACCCACATAAATTTTTGTTTTATCTTCTTTGTTATATCAAGCTGGAATTCTGTGACCTCATCATAATTGTCTTGATATAGTTCAATCATGAATGTTTTCCATTCATTTTTTTAATACTTGATCAAAACGTTCAGGGAAAAACCTAATCTTATCATTGCTTTCTTGAAGCTTTAAAATCATGTCAGCAAAACTATCCATTTTAACAAATCATTGATCACTTAAATAAGGTTCTACTATTGCATTACTTCTTTCACTAAATCCAACTTGATGAATCATAGGTTCTGCTTTAATAAAAGTTTTTTCTTTTGTTAAATTTTCAATAATTTTATTTCTTGCTTCAAAACGGTCTAAACCTTGGTATTCTTGTCCACCCATTTCATTTATTGTTCCGTCTTCATTCATACATATTGGTTTTTCTAAATTATGACGAACAGCAATTTCAAAATCATTTAAATCATGTGCTGGAGTACATTTCATAACTCCAGTACCAAAATCTAATTCTACATAATCATCAGCAATAATTGGAATTGCTTGCTTATTAACTGGATTAATCGCATTTTTCCCAATAAATGATGTATATCTTTCGTCTTTAGGGTTAACAACTAAACATTGATCAGCAAACATTGTTTCTGGTCTTGTTGTTGCAACATTTAAAAATTCATTAGTTCCTTGAATCATGTATTTAAAGTGATACATAAACCCTTCAACTTCTTTATAAATAACTTCAACATTTGAAATTGCAGTTTTTTGCATTGGGTCTCAGTTAACTATTCTTTTACCTTTGTATATTAATCCTTTATTGTAAAAATCAACAAATATTTCTGTAACTATTTTATTAATATCATCATCCAATGTAAATTTTTCCATACTGTAATCAAATGCAAGACCTAATTTAGATCATTGTTGTCTAATGATTGCGGCATATTCATGTTTTCATTTTCAAGCTTGTTCTAAGAATTTTTCTCTTCCTAATTCAAAACGACTAATACCTTGTTCTCTAAGTTTTGCTTCTACTTTAACTTGAGTACTGATACCAGCATGATCCATCCCTGGTAAATAAAGTACATCAAATCCATTTAATTTTTTAAATCTAATAATGGCATCTTGCAAACTTCCATCTCATGCATGCCCAATGTGCAGCTTACCTGTTACGTTTGGTGGAGGTAAAACAATTGAAAATTTTGGTTTTTTAGAATCTGGATTAGCTTTGAAATACTCATTTTGAATTCATCATTCGTATCTATTTTTTTCAACTATTTCATAACTATATTTAGCTTCTAATTCTTTTTTCATTTCTATTATCTCCATTTCAATATATTAATTTTATAATATTTACTCTTTAACAAAAAGTGAAACTTCCAATTTTAAGTAGAAGTTTCACTTTTTAATGATTTTTTATTATTTACAAGGTATATATCTAAATGATTTTCCTAATTCAGTATTATTAATTTTTTTGTATTTTCTAAATTGATAAATCAATACATCAAATTTATCTTCGTCAACAAAACCTTCTTCGTTGATCATTGATTCATTTATATAAATATTTTTTACACTTAAACATATATTAGCGATTCCATTTTTTAATAGTTCGCCTTCATAAAATGCTTCAATATATAATGTCGTATTTTCGATATAATCAATTTTAAAATCGCTTTTTACCAACTTTAAATTAGTTTTAGCTATTTTATCTATAACAAGCTCTTTTCCTTTTATTACATTTGTTTTTGATGCAGAGAAGTTTGCTATTTTTTCAATTTTATTTCACATTTGTGATGGAACAACATTTAATATTAATTTTTTATTTAATTTAATATTTTCATAAGCTTTTGATGTTGAATTAGGTATTAAATCCAATATTGGTAATAGACAAACAGGAAATCCTCAGTAAATAGTTTTAGTTTCTAATTTCTTCATTGTTTAGCTTTCTGTATTTTAATTTATTATAAACAAAAAATAATGAGATGAACTCATTACTTTTTATGTTTTTTATTTTGTTCTTTTACATCTTGATTAATCATTTCAGCAATTAGCATTTGATTTTTTTGTCAATTACCAACTGATAAATGATATGAGTAAAATACAATTGCATCAATTAATAAAATCAATAAAAATGGAACTATTGAAATTGCAAATGCTACAAACATAATTCAAATATTATCACTTGTTCATTTTGCTGTTTCTTTTGAATATCCCACTAATCCTAAAACACTTTCATTTAAACCTGGAATTGTTATAACTCCAACTGATAAAACTAAAGCAATTAATGACGCATAAATTAAAGGTTTTGAAACTTGTAATTTAATTTTTTTAGATGCTTTTCAATTTGATATTTTTATTAAATGAGCAAAAAACAATGGTGACATAACAATTGTTATAAACATTGCAGTTCTTCCAAAAACAATATATTCATCTAAAAGTTTATTTCTTTCAATAGCTGATAAACTACTATTCATAATTGCATGTATTTGATCTAATCAGTTTGTTGAATCTAAACTTATTTTTCCAATATATTCGCCTGAGTTAAATACATTGTTTCAAGTTTTAATGTCTGTTGCCATCATTCCAATAAAGAATGAAGCAACTGAACATAATGCTGATAGTACTCCAATTTTAATGATAGGAAGTATTATTCCTTTTAATAATCCATTTTTTCCAACTTGTGGTTTAAGTTTCATTAAAGTGTCATCTAATGGACCCATTCCAATAGCAATAGCTAAACATGATTCTACTATTAAGTTAATGTATAAAATATTTGTTGCTTCTAATGGTGATATTTTAAAAATTAATGAAATTATTAAAATAGATAAAACGTTAGCTAAGTTGAATCCCATTAATAAAGTAATTGCTCGCTTAATTTTTTGATAAACGTTTCTTCCTTCATTAACTCCAGTCATAATAGTTGCAAAGTTATCGTCAGTTAAAATAACATCACTCGCTTGTTTTGCCACATCAGTACCTGTAATACCCATAGCAACCCCAATATCAGCTTTACTTAAACTTGGTGCATCATTTACTCCATCACCAGTCATTGAGACAATATATCCCTTTTTCTGTAATGTAGCAACAATCTTAACCTTATGTTCTGGGTTAACACGAGCAAATACTCTTATGTTATCAATAACTTCTTCTAATTCTGCATCAGACATAGTATCAAGTTTATCTGATGAAATAACTTGCTTTTCATCATAAGCTAATCCTAAATCTCTAGCAATAGCTAAAGCAGTAATCGCATGATCACCTGTAATCATACAAACTTCAACTCCAGCAGCATGAGCCTCTTCAATTGCTTGAACAGCTTCTTTTCTAACTGGGTCAATCATTGCAACTGCTCCAATAAAAGTAAGACCCTTTTCTTCAAGTTTATTATTTTTAACTTCTTTATAAGCAAAAGCTAAAACTCTTAATGCATCATCACTTAAATTAATACTTGCACGCATAATTTCATGTTTATGAGATTCAGTTAATTTAATAACTTTATTTTCAATCATTATATGATCACAAATACTTAATAATTGGTCTATAGCACCTTTTGTAAATGCTATAGTTTTTTTATCAACAGTATTTAAAGTACTCATTAACTTTCTTTCACTATCAAAAGGTATTTCATCAATTCTTTCGAATTTCTTACGGTAAACTAGTTCATCAATTCCCATTAACTCAGCAAAATCTACTAACGCTAATTCTGTTGGATCTCCAATTCTTTCATTTCCCTCAGTAATACTATCATTTGGTAAAACTAAAGCTTTAAGTAATAATTCTTTTTGAATACTTTTATCTAATTCAAGATATTCATCTGAATCCATAATTCTATTATTATCAATAACTTTTTTGACTGTCATTTTATTTTGAGTTAATGTACCAGTTTTATCTGTACAAATAACATTAACTGAACCTAAAGTTTCAACACTTGCTAATTTTTTAACAATAACATTATTATTTGCCATTCTTTTTGTTGAAAAACTCAATGTAATAGAAATTACAGCTGCCAATGATTCTGGTATAACACCAATTGCTAAAGTAATTGCAACCATTAAATAACTAGCTCATGCTTCAAATCCACCAACTAAAGATAATAATAAAAAAACAAAAATTCCTATTAAACCTGCTACACAACTAATCACATATCCAAATTTACTAATTTTTTTCTCAAGCGGAGTTTCAGACTCTTCGTTTTTATCAATAGCTTCTGAAATTTTCCCTATTTCTGTGTTTAAACCAGTTCCAATAACAATACCTACAGCTCTACCAGCTGTAGTAAATGTTGACATGAATGCTATATTAGTTTTTTCTGCTAATATAGTTGTCTCTTTTATTGCTTTATGTGTTTTTTCAACAGGAACTGATTCACCAGTTAAAATTGCTTCATCGATCATGAAATCAGCTGATTGAACAATTCTTAATTCAGCAGGAACATATTTACCAGCTTCAAGAATTACAATATCACCAACTACAAGATCAGATGCATCTATTTCTTTTTGATTATGTTCTCTTAAAACTACAGCCTTTGGCTTAGAAAGTGACTTAAGTGCGTCAACACTCTTTCTAGCTTTAACTGTTTGAATTGTTTCTAAAACAGCATCAACAATAACAATAAGCATAATAACAACAAAATCTATAAATTCATGAAAACCTAATTTTTCACCAGGAGATGAAATTAATGGTGCTACAACTGATATAACAGCAGCAAACATTAATATTAATTGTAATGGTTCAAGAAACGCATGCAAGAATGTAACTCATCAAGGAGTAACCTTTGCAGTTGGTAATTCATTTTTACCATTCTCTATAAGTCTTTTTTTTGCTTCTTCTTCTGTTAAACCTGTTTTTATATCACTATCTAACTTATTTTCAATTTCTTTTATCTGACTACTCTCTCAACTATCCATTTTCTACCTCTAATAATCTAATTAAAGCATCATAGCTCTCTTTAATATTTATTTTATCTAAATTTGAAACTTTAACAAACACATCATTTTGATCAAACTCTAAAGTTTCTTTTATTAATTTTTCATTTTTTGCAATTTCATTTCTTTTTAATTTATCTAACTTTGTTCCAATCATTAATACTGGAATATCATTAGCTTTTAAAAAGTCATACATTTGAATATCATCATTTGTTGGTTTGTGTCTTAGATCTACTAACATACAGACAAGTTTAAGATTTTCTCTTGTTATTAAATAATCCTCCATCATAATACCAAACTCAACTTTCATTGAATTAGAAATTTTAGCATAACCATATCCAGGTGCATCCACAAGTCTAAAACTACTATTGTTAATATCGAAGAAATTTAATAATCTTGTTTTACCTGGTGTGTTAGCTACTTTAGCTAATTTTTTATTATTTGCTAAAGTATTAATAAAACTTGATTTACCAACATTACTTCTTCCTACAAAACAAACTTCTGGAATGTTATCTTCGATTCAACCAGACTTATTTGCTGCAGATTTAATAAATACACTTTGTTTAAACATTTTACCTCCTAAATAAATTCTGTTTTCATTTTTAATTCAATTAAAAAGTCCTTTAATTCTCAATGATATGAAACTTTTATTATGTCATATTCTTTATTTTCTTTAATTTTAAAAATTATTTTTTTACGTTTAATATCATTTTTAATTATTTCTATTTCTTCAATATCAAAAACTTTATCTCATATAACTATTTTTTTGTTCTTAGCAACTACATATATTGATTTAATTTTATTTTGAATTAAAGTTATCCAAGCAATTAGCATTATCATGTACATGACACAGATGATTGATTGTACTAATAAAATTACATTTGTCATATATACTAAACAAGCAATTGTGATAACAACAAATACAAAACTAAATATTATTAATGATATCAAATAACCAAAACATATATATAATAATTTTAAATTTTGAAAATATTTACTATCTTGTTTAATCAACTCTTGAATCTGTTTGAAGTATTTTCAATCTTTTACAGCAATATAGAATGAATACGCCATTAAAAATAAACTTATTATTAATGGAAATATAATTATTCTCATTTTACTCATTCTCCAATCTGAATTTTGAAATGATAGATTTTAGTTTTAAGTCATTAGACACAAAATACATTTCTTCGTTTTTCGTTTTTAAGTAAATAGTTTTTAAATATTTACCATTAAAATTTCAAATATAATTTTCAACTAATATAACATTATTAAATTTTATAATTTTAAATTCTGCGCCATTATCTAAAACAATTCTTTTATTACTTACATAAATTAGTGTTTTTTCTAAATCACTTTGTTTTTCTTTTATTTTAAAAAGAGAATAATTTTTTTTAAGTTTTTTAATGTACTGATCATACTCGTCATCAAACTCTTTTTTCTTATTATTTTTATTTACAATTTCATTAAAAGAAACTTCTAATTCATCAACAAAATAAATGCTTTCATTTTCTGAAAGTTCAAATTTTGTTTTAATAGGTTTTATTTTTTTAAGTATTTCGTCTTCCACTTTTTTGTATTCAGCAATTTCTTTTAGATATTCATCATTAATTACTTTAAAAGGTTTGTGTTTAACTGAATAAATATATGACAGAATTCCAACAATTAAAAGTATTATTGCATATAAAATTATTATGCAAATTGCAATTATAAATTTTGAGTCCATTTTATTCTTCTTCAAAATCCATTTCATATTGTGATCAAATATCAATTAAATTAATTAATGATTCTGCTTTATTTAATATTTCTAAAAATTCATATTTTTTTTCTTCGTTTATAGCTCTATCAATTTTAAGTAAATTTATCATTAATTTACTTGCTTCTCTTAAATCATTTAGATTAGATTCTTCAATTGCTATTTTTAAAACTTTGAAAAATTCACTTTCATTATCATAAACATTTTTAAATTCAGAAAGTGATTCATTATAAATTTCATTAACTTTTTTTATTATTACTTCTTTAAATATTTCTAAAATATTTTCTTGATTTACAATTATTTCTTTTGCCTGAGTTTTAGCTTCTATTGAATCTGTAAATTTAAATAAAAATTCATTAGGTGCTAAAAATTTGCTCATAGATATAGCTATTTGCAAATCTGAAATTATTTCAAATTCTTCTTTATGGTTTAAAGATTTAATCTCTATTATTAAATCTTTTTCTATGTCTTTAAGTTCATTTAACATTTTAGTTAAGTTTTCTAACTCTTCAACTTCATTTAGATTATCCAAAAGATTTGTTAATTCCTTTTTGTTTTTTAACTCAGCTTCAACATTTTCTAAACTTGAAATAACAATTGCTAAACCTGGTTCTAAAAAATCAACTTCGATTTCCTTATTCATCTTCTTTCTCCTTTTAAAGTATAATTATATTTAATTATACCTTATAATATAAAAAAGAATAAAAAATAGAGGAGTTATAATGATTCAAATTTTTAAATTAAAAGAACTAAATCAAAGTGAATTAGATCACATAGAAGAACTAAATTCGTGATGAGATAAACCAATAAATAAGAAAATACAAAAATGCAAAACTTTTATTTCAAAATTTGGATTGCAGCCAAATGATTACATAACATTTGATAATCTAAATGAAGTTTCTTTTAATGATTTTATAAAGGGCGTAAATAACTATTTAAACTTTTATACGCCTAAATTAAAAACAATAGTTAGTGAAAGACATGCTTTTAAAAAATTTGACAAGTCAATTATTAATTATATGCAACTTAATGGATATGCAACATCAATAAGCACAATAGCTTCATTTTATGCTGAAAAAGTTGATAATGATTTAACTAAATTTAATAAAAAAGAAGCCATTAGTTTTGCAAATAAAGTTTTAATTGAAAAGTGAAATAAATTTAAAAGAGAAGTTTTATCTAACTTTGGTGGAAATGAAATAATTAAAGATGTTATTAAAGGTATTTTTGAAAATGAAGTTATATACGATGATGTTTTATTTGATTCTAGAGTTATTATTAATACAATTGTTAAATATACATCAAATTTATTAAAAAGAACTGAAGTTACAGAAAAACAATTTCTAAATATAATGTACTTAGCTTACTTACAAGCAAATTTCATTGAATCTTTTATTTATATTTATAATGGATTTATAATTAATCTTTAAATTACAAAAGAATATTAAGTGATTTACTTAATTACGAATTAAAATTGGAACTGCAACACTTATGAGAAAATAATCTCATAGGAATTGCAGTTTTTTTGATACAAAAAAGCAACTTCTGACCGATCAAAGCCCAAAGGAGTTACCATGAATAATTATAAACAAATATCTTTAAAAGAAAGAACTTTAATTGAATATCTATTAAATGTTCAAAATAAATCAGTTTTTTTCATAGCTAAAGAACTAAATAGAAATAGATCAACTATTTACAGAGAAATTAAAAGAAATAAAGCAGCTATGATTTATAAAGCCAAGGATTCACAATTTACTAGAGATATTAATAATACCTTATCTCATCAAAATAAAATAAGTAAATATAATGAATTCTTGAGATTTCTTTATGTTAATTTTAATCCAAAAAGTTTTAGCATTGATGTTTGTGTTTTTAAAGCCAAAGAACTTGGGATTAAAACACCAACAACCCAAACTGTTTACAATTGAATTAAGAATAAGCAAATAAAAATTAAATCAAAAGATTTATTGAGACCTAGGTTTTGATGAAAAAAGTCTAGTAAATATAAGCATTATCTATGAGAAATATCAAAAATGAATTCCATTCCAATTACTTATAGACCTAAAAATATTAATCAAAGAAAAGACATTGGTCATTTTGAAATTGATTTAATTGTTAGTTCTGGCAATAGTTCAAAAGCCATAATGACACTAGTTGAAAGAGTTACCAGAAAAGGTTTTGCAATTAAATTAGAAAATAAAACTATGAAACATACAAATGAAAAATTAAAAGAATTAATTGGAAAAGAAAATTTAAATATTAAATCTATTACTAAAGATAATGGTATGGAATTTAATCTTTTACATGAAGTCACACAAGAATTAAACGTACCACTTTATACATGTAATACCTACGCTTCTTGTGAAAAAGGAACTAATGAAAATTTTAATGGTTTGATTAGAAGATATTTACCTAAGAAAACTAATTTTACAAATTTAAAAGATGATAATATAATAGAAATATTAAATGAAATAAATAAAATGCCTCGTAAAATTCTGAACTATAAATCAGCTCAGGAATTTTATGAGACATTCGGTTAGAAGTGTTGCACTTCCAATTTTAATTTATAATTAAGTGATTTACTTAATATTCTTTTTAAATTTATTAATAAACTTTTATTTCTTGACCATTTATATCGCTTTCAATAACATTAATAAATGCATCTGCTGCTTTTGCAACAGGAATTGCTTTGATACCTTTAAAATAATCTCCATATAGATTAAGTGACTCATCAAAAATTGAAGGACTTATAGAATTTATTCTTATATTTTTCTTAAGATCATAAGCAGCTGCTTTTGCAAAAGCCATAACAGCTCCATTAGTTAAAGCTAACATTGTTCCTTCTTTTATAGGCTCATCTTTAGCTTTACCAGTAATCAATGTGATACTTCCTGTTTCATTAATAAAGTTGATTCCAATCAATACTGTATTTACTTGTCCTAACATCTTATTATTGATAGAAAACATTATATCTTCATTACTCAAATCTTCAATTGGTTTAATCGCTGCTGATCCCGCTGCAACTATAATATGATCTCATTACCAATTTTTTCAAACATTGCTTCAATACTTTCTTTTGAGGTCATATCTACATGAACATCACCAGAAGTTCTTCCAGCAGTAATTATTTGATAAGAGCTATTTTTAGTTTTCAATTGTTGTACTATTGCTGATCCTAATGTTCCACAGCCACCTAAAATTAATACTTTCATTTGTTTCCTCCGCATTTATTAAATAAATTATATATGATAAATATTTTAAAGACTCATTTATTACTGTCATAAAAAAAAGATGCATAAAGCATCTTTTAGCAATTTACTTGCCATTATTAATTATTTATATTTACGGTTTTGTTTTTGTTTGTAAATTCTTTTTTCTTTTTTACTTAGGTGATACTCACGTTTTCTAGCTTCAGCTTTATTAGATGATGCTACTTTTTGAAATCGTTTAAGAGCTTTTTCGATTGATTCTCCCTCGTGTACGATAATACTTGCCATTTTTTCAACTCCAATTCAATAAACTATTAATATTTTATCTTAATTTGTCTGTAAATTACAAGACTTTTATAAAAAATTAATTTTTTAACTTTTTTTATTAAACTTTTTATAAGAATCATCAAAGTTTTTTGTCAGACTTTTTTCTAATAATAAAGTATGGAATAAACACTACAAATAATACAATCGCTAATATCGTAAAGAAAATTAACATGCAAAATTTATTTGCTGCCTTTTTTAAAGCAAGTTGTTGATCAACTGGAATAATTTCATATCCATAAAATGAATCAATATTTCCTTTTCTTGAATAATTAAACATCAAAGAAAAAATTTGAATTATAGCTGTTAAAGATAAAACAACAATAAAAATCATTATTTCAGAATCTAAATTTATCTTATCTGATTTATTAATTAAAAATAAAATTAATGTTGTTAAACCACCGTATAAATAAATTCCAAAACACGCTCAATTTAAAAATATATGTCTTTTAACTATTTTTTTATAACTTTTTATAATAAAGAATGGGATTCTTTCTTTTCCCATCAATAAATCTGATTTATAACCTTTAACATCAATTAAAATATGTCTTAAATCTATTAAAGCTATTATCATAACTATAGAACTTAAAACTAAAATAGATATCATGATAGCAACACTGGGAATTAATTTTGGATCAATTTTCAAAAAGTTTTGCCCATCACTTAATTTTATATAATTTAAAGCAATAAAGAATATTGAAACAGTAGCACAAATGATTGAAGCAAACATTAAGAAAGCAATCTTATATTTTTCCATTTTAATTTCTTTTGCGATTCTTTTATTTACATTAACAGCTTCTAATTCTTTTTTGGTAAATTCTGGAGTTAATCCTCTAAATTTTTTATCACCAAATACTGAATCACTTGAATTAACATAATTAGGATTATTTATTTTATTTTGCTCATTTGGATTTGGTTGTTGAATTCCATTTATAATTTCATTATTCATTATTTATTTTCCCTTTCTTTTGATTTTGTTTCTCTAATTATTGAGTTTATTTCTTCATCTATTTTAATTTTTTCAAGTTCTAAATTATTACTGCTTTTATCCATTTTAGTCTTTGTTACAACAAACTTTGTTAAATAAATAAGCAAAGAAGCTAACATAAGTGATGCAAAGAAAATAAAAATAAATAAAAATGGTATTGGTTTTCCAAATATGACTAAAGCATTATTTACATCAAATATTCCCTTCATATCATTTCTCCTTTAAATAATTTTATCATTTTTTAGTTTATATTGTTTTTATGATTAAATTACTACAATATAAAAAACTAAACAATTAATGCTTAGTCTTTATTTGCTTTATTTCATTGTTTTAATATTTAACTCAGTTAATTGTTTTTCTTCAACATAACTTGGTGCATCATTCATCATATCAATGCCTTTTGAATTTTTAGGGAACGCAATAACATCTCTAATTGATTCAGAATTAGTTAATAACATAATTACTCTATCAATTCCAAAAGCAAATCCTGCATGGTTTGGGGCCCCATATTTATATGCATTAATAAATCATCCAAAATTTTTCTCAATAGTTTCATCATCTAATCCAACAGCTTCAAACATTCTTTGTTGAATTTCAGAATCTGTAATACGGACTCCGCCACTTCCAAGTTCAAATCCATTTAATACTAAATCATAAGAATCAGCAATTGCTTCTTCTTTATTAGTTTCAAAATCAGCAATTGACTTAATGTTTGGCATTGTAAATGGGTTATGAGCTGCTACATATCTTTCTTCTTCATCACTTCATTCATATAATGGGAAATCAATAATTCATAATAATTTATAATCATTAGGATCTGTTAGATTTAATATTTCAGCAGCTTTATTTCTAACTGCTCCTAACATATCTGATATTTTGTCATATTTAGCAACATTTAATAAAATAGTTGCTTTATTTTTGATATTAAATTGTTTAATTAAAGCTTCTTTTTCACTATCTAATAAAGTAGATGCAATTGAACCACTTCATGTACCATTTTCATATTTAGCAAAAGCTAAATTGTTAAAGTTTTTTTGTTTTGCTGTTTCCGTTAAAGTTTCTAATTGTTTTTTACTTAATAATTCTTCAACACAAATTCCTCTAATTGTTAGATTATTTTCTTTGAAACCTTCAAATAATTTAATTTCAGTATTAGCAAAAATTTCATTTAAAGTATTAATTTTTAAATCAAATCTAATATCTGGTTTATCACTACCATATAAATCGATTGCTTCTCTAAAAGGCATTTTGATTAATTTTTCTTTAAAATCAATTCCCTTAACTTCTAAGAATATTTTCTTAATTACCTTTTCAATTTGATCTTGAACTTCAGCAGCTGTTGCAAATGACATTTCCATATCTAATTGTGTAAATTCAGGTTGACGATCATTTCTTAAGTCTTCATCTCTAAAACATCTAACGATTTGGTAATATTTATCAAAACCACTAACCATTAATAACTGTTTATATAATTGTGGAGATTGAGGTAAAGCATAGAAAGTATTTTTATTTAATCTTGAAGGAACTAAATAATCTCTTGCTCCTTCTGGTGTTGATTTACCAAAGTATGGAGTTTCAACTTCAACAAAACCATCTGCTTCAAATTCATTACGAATAATACTATTTACTTTTGCTCTTAAAAGCATATTACTTTGTATTTTTTGGCGTCTTAAATCTAAATATCTATATGACATTCTTGTTTCTTCTGAAACTTCTACGTCGTTTTCAATAACAAAAGGGGTTACTTTACTTTTATTAACTAACTCAATAGTTTCAACATCAATTTCAATCTCACCAGTAGCTATATCTTTGTTTTTTGATTTACGTTCAACTACTTTACCTGATATGGAAATCACATATTCTGGTTTTAAGTTAGCAATTAATTCTTGTTTTTTTTCACCAACAACAATTTGAGTAATTCCATAAAAGTCTCTTAAATCTATAAATGTTATTTGACCCATTTTACGAATTTTTTTAATTCATCCTTTTAGCGTAACTTCTTGATTTACATTTGTTATGTTTAATTGGTTGCAATTATGTGTTCTTTTCATTTCTTCTTTCCTCTTTTAAATATTTAACGATTTCATTAAACTTAACTTCTTTTACTTTGCCAGATTTTTGATCTTTTATTGCATAAATATCACTTTTCATAGAGTTATCACCTATAACAACTATTTTTTTAGCATTAGATCTTTCTGCGGATTTAAATCCTGTTTTTAAATTCTTAATATTTCAATTTGTATCAACTTTTAAATTTGCTTTTCTAGCTTCCATTAAAAGTTTATTAGTTATAAATTGTGCTTCTTCTGTTAAAGGTATGATAAATAAATCTAATTGATCATTATTTCCAACTTTTATACCTTGTTCATTAAGAATTAACATTATTCTTTCAATTCCAATTGCAAAACCACTAGCAGGCAAACTTGGTCCGCCTAATTCTTCTACTAAATTATTGTATGATCCTCCAGAAATAATAGCTTGGTCAGTTTTGGCATTTTTAAATTCAAAAACTAAACCTGTGTAATAATCTAAGCCTCTAACTAAGTTAAAGTTTATTTGTGTTTTAATTCCAAGTTGTTTCAATTGATTAAATGTTTCGCCCAATCTGTCTTTATTTTCTTGGCTAGCAAATTCAAACATTTTTGGAGCATTTATAAATTTACTTGCATCTATTTTACAGTCTAATGTACGTAAAACATTTTTATTAATTCTTGTTTTACAATCTGAGCATAAATCAGTAAACGAACTTAAATATTTTTTAAGTTCTACTTCATACATTTTTCTTTCGTCACCAGTTATTAAATAATTAATTTCTATAACTACGTCATTATTAATTTTTAGTTCATTTAAAAATGACTGACCTAGTGAAACCAACTCCACATCATGACTAATTGAATCTATGCCAAATGTTTCTACACCTAATTGATTAAATTGTCTATATCTTCCAGCTTGTGGCCTTTCATATCTAAAAATAGGTCCTATGTAAAATGCTTTAAAAGGTAAGTTTTCTTGAATGTACAATTTGTTTTCAATAACAGCTCTTACTGTTGGTGCTGTTCCTTCAGGTCTTAAAACATACTCACGTCCTTTGCGATCAGTAAACTCATACATTTCTTTGCTTACAATATCGCTTGTGTCTCCTACACTTCTAACAAATAATTCTTTTGATTCAAACATTGGAGTAACAATTTCACCATAGTTAAAAAGATTTAGAATTTTTCTAAATTTTTCTTCTACTATGTTTCATTCTTTTGAATTATTTAAATATAAATCTTGAGTTCCTCTAGGTTTTTGAATCATAAAATCTCCTTTTGCTTTAAATATTATAACATTTTCATTTCTTAACAAAGAATATGGATTTATAAAATAAAAAAAATGATAGAAATCTATCATTTAACTATTAGTTTTGTTCGTCTTCGTCAAATAATGAAGGATCTATTTCATAATGCTTTCCTTGCATAGCAGCCATTGTAGCATTTGTTTGCTCAGCTCTTGCTTTCATAATTTTTTGAAGATCTTTTTTAGGATTTATAATTACCATAAAAATTGAAAATAAAATTGTTACAAATGAAAATCCTAAAGTCAATATTGAAATTGTTATAATTGCACTTATTTGACTTGAAAAATTAGTTTTTATCAAATCAAAGAATGCTGCAAAATCCGCTGGAGTTGCAGTTTCTTTCCCTGTTTCAGCATCTTTTGATACAATTTTTAATTTTTCAAAAAATCCTCATTGACTTTCTATACTTTTTATTGAAATACTTGAAAATGAGTATGAAATAATTGAAATCATTAAAAATATAACTATAAATAGCGTAAAACCACTGATTCTATACTTTCTTTTTGAATCTTCTGTTTTTTTGCTAATCGAATATCCCATATATGCTATTCATACAAATAAAATAATTGAAAAAATGATTGGGAAAATTCCTGCAGATTGACTACCAAGTATATTTCAAACACTATTTATTGAATTAAAATCTTTGTACCCTTCTCTAGAATAGTGATCTTTATTCTTTAAATCAAAATCACCAAAAAGTGCTTTAAAGTATAAGTCTCCTTCTTTTAATTCAATTTTAACCGTGCTTGCATATATATATAAAGCAGTAAATAGAGCCGCAGTAATAACTAACAATATAGTTAAAATGATTTTAAGTAATGGCATGTATTTTGGTTTTGTTTTAAATGGATAAAATTTAGGATTCAAAAAAATGTTTTGAGGCATATTTCCACCCATATTTCCACCAAAGAAATTTTGTTGTTGATTAAAGTTTTGATTGTTGAAGTTTTGTTGATTAATATTTTCTGAATTAGTTGCTGTTTTTTTAGCTTCAGGATTAGTTTTTTCTTTTTCAGCTTTTTCTTTTGCTTCCTTTTCGGCTTTGTCTTTTGCTTCAGCAGCTATTTTTTCATCCATTTTTTTAACAAAATCAGCAGCTAATTTACCATTTAATTCTATATCTTCGATTGTAAAAAGTTCTTCTTCATTTGTTAGTGTTTTTCTTGTTGTTTTATAGTTTTCACTAATAAAACCTACAACACGTGAATATTCAGCATAGATTTCTTCACTATTTATTTCTTCTTCAGTTGCTTCAAATCTGTTTGAAACTTTAGTAATTTTTACATATGCTTTAGCAAACTCTGCAGCTATTTTTTTACGGTTATATCTACATTTAAATTTATCACTTTCTAAAAGTAATAATAAATCAATTAGTTTAATAACTTCTTTTCTGAAAGCTTCATCTTTTCTTAAATAGTATTTTAATTTATTGTTTTTTATAATGTTAAATATTAAATAAGAAATACTAATATAAATCTTTTTATTATCCATTTTTATCCTCCATATTTTTTATAAATTGATATTCAACTATATTATCTTTATCCATAGTGTTATTTAAAACACCTTGTTGAATAGAATATAATAATTTAATTTTATCATTTAATTTTTTAATGTTAAGTTTATTTGATAACGCAACTTTAACTCTATAGGGGTGAGCTTTAGTTATTTGAACTATTTCATCATTTCTCATACCTTGTTGTCTCATAACATTTACATCTCTAAAGAAAACTACAGTTGAACTTAATAGGGCTACCAATTTTGATATATCGTCATTCAATAATAAGTAATCTTTGTACAATTTTAGAAATATTTTTGTCTGATTATTTACAAAAGCATTAGATAGTTCAAAAATATCATTATCAATATATTTAGTTAAGTTATTTTTAATATCTTCAATTGTGATCACATCTGATTCTATATGAGAAAGTTTTGTTAATTCATTTGTTAATGTTTGCATATCCTTTGGAATTGATTGAAATATAAATGAAGCGTTTTCATCTGTTATTGATTTTTCACTTCTTGTAAAAAATGCCTTAATGTAATTTAAGACTTCAATTTCTTGCATAGGTTTAACATTTGTTAATTCCAAATTTTCTTCTAAGTATTTAACTAGTTTTAATCTCTTTGATATTCTTTCATTGTTCAAAGTAAATATAACTACATTATCTGTTTTGCTCTCAAGAATTTTATATAAAGCTTCTTCTGAATAATTTCTATGCAAGCTTATTTTTTCTTCTGTTGCAAATCAGGCATCACTTATTATTAATATTTTTGGTTCTCCAAATAAAGAAAAGGTATTTAATGTCGTGTATATTTCAGATATGTCATTATAAATTAAAGAATAATTTTCAATTTCATAATTTTTTTCAATTAGTAATCCCTTAACTAATTTATTAACAGTTTTTGTTAACAAAAAATGATCTTCAGAATAAATAAAATGCATGATTACCTCCACAAATGTTATTCTTATTTTATATCAATGTTTACATAAAAATGTTTAAAGAATAAAAATGTTTAATTTTATCTACTTATTTGTTATAATCTAAATTGTACTAAAAATTATATAAAGGAGTTGAAATTATGCCAAATATTAAATCACAAAAAAAACGTGTTTTAACTAACGAAAAATCAAGAGCTTCAAACAAAGCGATTAAATCTGAAATTAGAACAGCGATTAAAAAAGCTTTAGCTGCTAAAAAAGATGAAGCTACTGATGCAACAGATTTAATTAACCACGCAGTTAGTTTAATTGACAAAGGTGTTAAAAAAGGTATCTTAAAACCTAACAAAGCTGCAAGAGAAAAATCACGTTTAATGCAAGCGTAATTCTCAACTAAAAAAGAATAATGTAAGGCAACATAAGTTGCCTTATTTTTTTATGATTTTCATAGATTTAAATAAAACGAAAAAATTATTTGAACCATTTGTTATATAAAAATTTATTTTTAACCTTTTTAATGTATTTATAGTTTCTTGATGCGGAAACTTTTTATTTCCTCCTTCATTTTCTCCACTAATTAATGCAAAATCAGGGTTTATCAAATTAATGAAATCAAAAGATGAACTAGTTTTACTTCCATGATGACCGATTTGTAAAATATTCACTTTTTTTAAATTTAAAATATAAAGAAAATCTATCCTACTCATTAAGTGAATCTCTGTTTCTTTTTCAGAATCACCCATGAAAACTGTTCTTATACTGCCAACATCTACAATTAAAACTAAACTTTTATTATTTTCAGAATTAGCATTAGGATTAATAAAAGCATTTATAATAATATTTTTTATCTTAATAGTACTAATAAAATCATCATTATATATTATTTCATTTATTCTAAATTTCTCCTTCAAACTAAATAAATTATTATAGTGATCTTCATGATTGTGGGAAATAAAAATTAAATTAATTTTATTTATTCCTTGATATTTTAAAAAATCACTAACTAACTCAGAGCTTCTTTGTTTCCCAACTCCAGCATCAAATATTATTGTTATATTATTTCATTTGTTATGATAAACAAAGCTATTACCATTTCCTACATTTAGCATTGCTAAATACTCGCTAGGTTTAATTAGTCAATTTAAAAATCAAAACATAATAAATAAAAATATTCAAAAGGATTTTATTTTAAAAGTAATTAAGTCTGATGAAATGCAAACAATCATTATAAAACCAAAAACTAAAAATAAAATACTATAGCTTCCAACATTTATTATTAAACTTATTTTTTTAAATGCCGAAATAATAAGCACTAAAACTTGGTATAAGTTTGTTAAAAAATCTTTATTAATAAAATACAGTAATGGGGTAACTAAATAATAGATACTTATTACTGGTGACAGTAAAATTGCGTAAAAACTTGATGTTATATTTATTTGATAATTAAAATAAATATTTAATACATTTAACAATGTGTAAAAATAAATAAATTGTATTATTTTGCTATTTTTTTTATTTATAAAATAACTAAATAAAACAATTAAGTTAATATATCAAAATCCAGAACTAAATATAAAATTTGGGAATATTAGAATTAATAATGTTATTACAATCAAATTTTTTAGTTCACTTTTGTTTTTTAATTGTTTAAACAAACTTAAAATCTGTTTAATCATAATCCTTGTCATAATTAAGGGTCAACAAGTTATATAGTTTCAAGCAAGCGATATTGTAATAAATAATATAACAACTATTTTACTTTTATTTTTTTTAAAAAATTTAAATATTAAAAGCATGTTAATTATGTTAAAGTTGAGTAAAAAAATTAGACCTAAATCATTAAAATTTGAAGCAACTAAATCACTTGAATCATATCTATTTAAAAACAAAGTTTTTATTAATTCATGAGCTTCATTTAATTTAAAAACTTTGTATATTAAAACTCTTAAATTAAAATTATTAACTTCTTTTATGCTAGATACTTTTATCTGAAAGTTTACATATTCCTTTTTTAAGTAATCTTTAAAATCAAATTGATAATAATTGGCTGTACTATTTATATAACTCACTTTACCATTTATATGGACTTTCATTCCTACAACATAATTATTTTTATTTGCTTGTATATAAAATTTTGTATTCTGAATCTTAACTATAATGTAATTTGTTTTACATTTAATTATTTTTCCTTTACCTATTATTTCTTGTTCATTTTTAAAGCTATCTGAATTTCAATATAAATAAATCAAAAGTAAGGATATGAAAATTAATATCCAAGCTATTAAAAAATATTTTTTATATTTTTCTTGTACTGACATAAAATAAACTGCTATTAATAAAGTTAATAATAAATATATAATTTCATTCGTAAAAATAAAATAATAAATTGATACAACTGAAAGTAAAAATGAAAAATATACTATTGGTTTAAAATGTAATAAATTTATTAATTCCTTTTTCAAATAAAAATTTGTCATTTTTAGATTCACAAAAAAATTTCACCTCACTTTCAATAACTAAAGGTGGTTTAGATTGATTTAAAATTGAAAATAAAACAGTTGTTTCTTTTAAACTCAAGTTAAAAATTAATAATTGTTTTATATTAACCTCTTTAAATTTTACTTTTTGAACATATTTTTCTTTAATATCCAAAATAATAAAATCACTTTTTAAATCAATATTAATTTGTTCAAATCACCCGATATTACTATTAAAATTTTGGAATTCTGATCAATAATTTTTGTACTTATTTTTAGGTAATTTTTTTGGGTATGTAAAATTACTTATTGTGGTTTTAAATTCATATCTTATTTTAAAAATAAATTCTTGTTTTTTATCTAAATAACCTATATTAAAAACACTTGTTATAAAAACAAGAATTAAAACTAAAATTATTCCTATTAAATTCTTAGTTTTTCTCATACTAGTTATTAAGTTTAAAAAATAAAAAAAATCTACCTGAGTAGATTAATTTTTAACTATTTATTAACTTTGTTTAAGATTTCTTCAATTCTATTAGCATTTTCTAAACTTGTGTCGTATTCAAAAAATAAATCTGGAACAGTTCTTGTATTTAATTTATGTGCTAATTTCATACGAATTGTTTTTTTATTTTCTTCAAGTTCACTTGATATTAATTCTTTTGTTATTTCATTGTTTAACGGTAAGAATGATCAATAAATTTTAGCTATTTCACTATCATTTGTTAATCTTACTTCAGCAATTGAAAGAGCTCTTAAAATGTCATTTTTCATTTCTCTTTCAATAATAATTGTAAGTTCTCTTAAAATTGTAGCTTCTTTTCTACCTTTAATTTTGTGATTTGCCATAAATCCACCTCTAGTTCTATAGTATTATTATAATATTTTTTTAAGTATTTCCAAAATTTCTTTTCCTGCTATTTTAATAAAATCATTAAATTGAATATTGTTGGCATCATTTTTTCCAATTACATCACTTACTATTTTAATTACACTAAACTCTTTATTAAATAAAAATGCTGTTTGAGCATAAGCAAAACATTCCATATCTAAAATACTAATTTCATCATCTATTTTTTTAACAAATAAATCAACTTGATCAACTGAGTGAATAAATATATCAGATGACGCAATATTTTTAATTTTTACATAATCAATTCTATTAATTACTTTCTCTTTATTTGTTTCATAATATTTAGGCATTCTAGGAACTTGACCATAAGCATAACCAAAAGCTGTTGCGTCAGCAACACTATTATAAACTTTATCAACAAGTATAATATCACCTTGTTTTAAAGTGTCATCACAAGCACCACTAGTACCTATATTAATTATTGAATTAATTTCATATTTAGTTAAAATATACGCTAATTGCACTGCTGAATTGATTAATCCAACACCTGTAATGCAAAACATGATTTCTTCATTTTTATAAATAATGAATTTTTCATCTTCAATTTTATTTAAATTATAAAAATCAATTGAATCTTGTAGTTCTTCATGCATTGCTCCAATTATTAATTTCATTACTTATCTCCTTTTACATAAAAATTATATGTTTTTAATAGCTTATCTCCAATAGCTTCAATTCCATGAGTTTTAATTGCTGCTTCATACTGATTAACTAATAACTTAATAAATCCTAATTTTAAATCTTTAAAACATTCTTCGCGATAATATTCAACATCTTCATAATCACGTTCTGCACTAATTTTATCAGCACAAAAAACAATCATATCCAAAGTTGACATTTTTTCACAACCAACTGTATGGTTATAAACTGCACTAATAATTTCTTCATCTTTAATTAATCAGTCATTTTTTAGATGAAATGCTCCAGTGTATGAGTGTCAAACTGGTTTTGGTTCAGCAAGCAATGATTTTTCATACTTAGTTAAATACGAAATTTGTTTTTCTTCAGATCATCTTTTAGTAATGTCATGTAATGTTCCTGCAACTTTTGCCTTTTGTTCATCAATATTGTTTAATTTAGCTAATTTAGCAGCCATTTGTCCTACATTTAAACAGTGTAGGTATCTTTGTTCATCCATGAATGGTTTCATTCTGGTATCAAGGTATAACAAATTATAGTTAATATAATCATTAATTTTTGGAGTTAATAATTTTAAATCTTCAAGTTCTCTTATTTTTGTTGAACTTAAATAATTATTTTCAAAATGATAAATCGGTAAATTATATTTTTTTGCAATTTCTTTTTTGTAAATATCACTTCTTTCAAAAACAATGAAGTTTACTAAATTAATTAACTCATCAAAATTATTTCATTCTTCTAAACGGTTTAAATTATCAGATCCTATTACAAAAGAAAAATCATAATTAGAGTACATCTTTTTAAAATGCAAAACAGTTTCATAAGTTGTTGTAACTCTTTGATTATTCATTTCAAATTTATCAATTTTAATATAACTTTCATTTTCAAAAATTAAGTTAAGTAGGTTTAATCTTTCATTATTAGATGTTTTGGTTGAAGATTTAAACGGATTTAAAAAAGTCGGTATAATTCAAACTTCTTCAAAACCAAGTTTTTCATGGCACGCTTTGGCCATATTATAATGGTCAGTATGAACAGGATCAAAACTGCCACCAAAAAGTGCTATTTTTTTATTATTTTTCATCTTTTCATCTTTCACTCATAATATAGTCTTTGCCTTTTTGCACTTCAGTTTTACTTAAAGTAGGATAATCTCATTGTCTTAAAATTTCATAAGTTACTATCCCAACAGTATTAGCAACGTTAATACTTCTTGTTTGAGAAGACATTGGCAATCTAAAAGTATTTTCGTAATTATCTTTAATAATTTGTTTTGGTATTCCTGTTGATTCTTTACCAAACATTACAAAAACTGGTTTTTCATAAGAGTTAAAATCAAAATCACTATGTGGTTTTTCACCATATCTTGAAATACAAAATAAATCAATACTTTGGTTTTTTTCACAAAAATCTTCTCAATCATCATATAGTTTATATTCAACTAAATCAAAAGTTCCAGCACTAGCACGGTTTAATTCTTCTTTTTTAAATATAAAACCTAATGGTTCAATAATATGTAATTTTGCATTAGTAGCAACGCATGTTCTAATAATAGCAGCAACATTCTGAGCTATTTCAGGTTCATATAAAACTATGTTAACTTGTCTCTCCATTATTTAATTTCCTTTTCAATTATTTTCTTAATATCATTTAAAGCATATGCTCTTGCTGAACAATTTATCTTTTCTTCTTCACTTATTTCAGCACAATAAACATTAAATGGTTCTGGTTTAAAAATATAATCATAGCCAAATGTATGATCTGACACTTTTAATTCATTTCCCATGACACCTTTTGTTATACCTAAAGCTTCAAAACTTTCATTTTGATTATAATTACAAATTACGATTGCAGTTTGCATGCTCATGTTTTTGTTATTTAAATGCTTTGTTTTATTTATTATCATTTTACAAATCTCTTTAAAATCAGTTATTGGATATGCTCATCTTCTTGAATAAACACCAGGAAAACCGTTTAATGCTTCAAAAAAATAACCAGTATCATCAGCAATAGCTCAACCATTAATATACTTTGAAAGAGCCTCAGCTTTAATTCTCGCGTTTTCTAATAATGTTTCACCATCTTCTTCTGGCTCAACATATTCTGGTAAGTCTTTAACACTTTTAATTTCATAATCAGGTAGTAATAACTTAAATTCTTTAATTTTACCCTCATTATTAGTAGCTATTCATAATTCTTTTTTATTCATGACTGCCTTTCTGAGATAATTTGATAATATATATTATATATTTTAGAGGTTTAGGTATAAAAATGAAAGCAGTTCACGGTTTAAGTAATAAAATAAGTGTTAATGAAAATAATTTAATCAAAGAATCATATCCTTATGTTAATAAATATCTTGATAGAATTAATGAAATAAAGGTTTATGAGCAATTATCTAATATGAAAAATGATTTTATAATAATTCCTTACAAATGGGAATTCAAGAATAATAAAATGATTTCTGTAACTAATTTTTATCAAAGTGCTATAACTCTTCATGATACTGATATTTGCGTTAATAAAATGAAATCAATCATAAAAATAATTAGCAAAATACATAATTTGGAATTACTTGATGTTAAAACTTTTAATCCTAAAGAATTTTCAGAATTCTTTATCAAAAATACAAAAAAATGTTTATTTGACTTATATTTTATAAAGAATAAAGTAGATTTGATTATAACTAATTATTGATCAGATAATTCTAAACCCGTTTTTTCTCATAACGATTTAGTTAAGGGCAATTTTATTAACTTTAAAAAAGGGTGAAAAGTGATTGATTTTGAATATGGTATGTACAATCATTATTTATTTGATTATGCAAGTTTTGTCAGCGAATCATTAAACAAGAAAAGATGAAATGTTTTTTTAAACTTATTGAATTTGTCTTCAAGTGAATTAAACAAAATTAATGATTTAATCTTGTTTCAGAATTACTTATGAATTTATTGAGCAAGCTATATGTTTGAACAAACAAATGAGCAAGTATTTATAGATATAGCAAAAGAAAAATTTGAAAATTTAAAGTAAAAAGTGAACTGAAAAAATTCACTTTTAGCTAAATAATTGTGTTGCTCCTATTGCTGATGCAACAAGTATTCAAAGTGGAATAGTTATAATACTTGTTAGAATTGTTAATGTTCCTACATGAGATGCTATTTTAGGTTCCTTATTATAAATAATTGCATAACCAACAATTGTATTAGCGGTTGGGGATGCAATTATAGCTACACATAGCACAAAAGCTAACGAGCTTATTCAATTACCTGTAATGCCTTTTAGAATTAAACTAAAAATAAGAAACAATATGACACATATTATAGGGGTTATAACATTTTTAATAAAAGTTGTTCATCAAACTAATGATGATTTTAATGCTTCTTTAATCTGACTTTTTGCTAAAACAGCTCCCATTGAAAATCAAGCTAGAGGGCTTGCTAATGGGGCTAATATATTTAGTATTTGACTTAAACCGGGTATGAATTTATCTATTCTACTTATTGAATAATATTCATCATTTATATGTATTATTTTAACTCCTGGTATTAATTGAAATAATCATAAAAAAATACCTACAAACGTTGCAATAATAACTGGGTTTTTAAAAACTTTTATAAAACTTAGAAATGATTTTGGTTCTTTTTTATTTAATAAACTATTTTCTATTTCATTTTTATTAAATCGTTTCTTCTTCATTATATTATCTGCAGCAGAATACATAAAAATTCAAAAACCAATTAGAAATAATGATGAATACAAATCAATTGTTTTTTGTTGATCTGGTGAAATTGCTTTTACGATCATAACACCAAAATAAACTGCTGATGAAAATGCTATACTCATTCCTAAAGCGTCTTGTAATGCTTTTGTTTTACCTATAAAAAAGTATTTTGAACCAAAAGTCAAACTTGTATAAAATATTATACCTATAACAGCAATAAAAATAGATTCCCAAATATCTTCAGTATTTATATCAATTAAAAAGCTTTTAAGTGCTAACGCTGGCAATGCAGCATAAAGAATTATTTTAACTACAACTTTTTCTCAATCTGAAAATATTAATTTTTTTCTTTGAAAAATAAAACCTATAAAAATAATAAAAGATGCAGCTATTAAAATGCTTCAAAAATTAAAATTTGATAATACATCAGTCATTGCTTTAAGTGAACTACTATAAATCATTATTTTCTCCAAAACTATATTTACATTAATTATAAACTATTTATTTTTTTGATTTTCTAGTGCTAGTAATTTTTGCTTTTTTTCAATTCCGCAACTATAACCGCCCAAACCTTTATTTGTATTTATTATTCTATGACACGGTATTAATACTACAATCTTATTTTTTGCATTTGCATTTGCTACTGCTCTTGAAGCTTTATCATTACCGATTCTTGTAGCTAATTCCTTATATGAAATTGTTTTTCCATAAGGAATTTTTAATAATTCACTTCATACTAGTTTTTGAAATTTAGTTCCTCTCATTAAAAAGGGAGTTTCAAATTCCTTTAATTCACCTTTAAAATACAATTTAATTTCTTTATCTATTTTTTTAGAAATTTTAGTTATTTTTTCTTCAACTTTACAATTAAATTCATTCTCTAAAGTTAATATTTCTTCATTTAAATTTTTTTTATCAGCAAATTCAAGTAAAAATAATTTTTTTTCATCTGAAATAACAATCATTTGTCCTAAATCAGTATCAATATGTTGTTTAAATATTTTTGTTCTTTGTTGCATAAAGTTTTTTCCTTAAAAATGAATTTTATATTGTTTAAAAAGTAAAATACTTACTATAAAAAATTAAATTAATGGCATCAAGCCTTCTCTTTTCATAATAACACTATTATCTTTTACAGTATTATAACATTAAAATTTAAGTTAACATATTTGAATAACTCAATAAAACATACATTATTTTTGTTCTTTTAATAAGTATTTTTGCAATTTTCAAGAACTTTATAAAATAATAATTTATAAGTATTTTAATTTTTACATAGCTATATTTCTTTAGAAATTTTTTGATTCATTTTAGAACATTTGATTTTACCGATACTGAATATAATTATAAGTCTTTTTAGTTTTAATTAGTGTTTTTATTTAAAAAAGATTACTTAAAATCAATGATAAAATTTTGATAAGTTAGTTATGAGACTAACGAAAAAAGGAGCAAGAAATGAAAAAGTTATTATCAATTTTTAGTGTATTTGGGTTAACTGCGTCATCAGCACCAACTATTATGCATATTAATACATCAAGTGAAAATGCATCAATTAACAATGAAGAAATAAGAACTTTAGGTTCAGATGATATTCTTTATAATGAAAAAGCATTATCAAGTGAACGCGTTGCATATAAATTCAACAACTCGTACAATAATGAATTATTCTTTCATGAAACAACAGCAACAGGGAGACCTGATTGGACATATAGAACATATATTATTAAAACAAACACTCCAAAAAGTGAAGGCAAATGAATTGAATCAGTGGCCGTTAATAACGTTTATGGATCAAATAAAAAAGAAAGTGAAATTGTTTGAGGCGGTGATCGTTACTATCCAACTTCAGCTTTTGCAAGAACAAATTATATTAATACAAATAGAATCAATACAGGTTTTCCAAGTATGCCACCAGAATATATTAAAGCTTATTCAAATAAGTTAGCTTCATATTCATGAAGTTCTGGACTAGCAGTGCTTGATTATGAAGAATGAAGTGGAATTACAGAATATGATGATCCTTACTCAAATAACTTTGCTTTTATGTGAATTGTAGGATCGTGAATTAATCCTAAATGATCATTTTCTAATGGTAAGGCATGAACAAATTTAGGAAGAGAAATCGTCTTAGACATTAAATATAATAGTTTCTAAATCATATTTATTAACACAAAATAAAACGAAGAATTTTCTTCGTTTTTTTTCGTTTTTTAATCAAAAAAATCAAGTTATTTTCTTATATGCTTGACAAAAAAAAAAAAAAAATAGTATTAGAAGTAACACTATTGTAGGTATATGTTTAATTTAATAAGTGAATTTTATTAACAGATATCTAAAAGTGGCAGCTAATAGTTATTTTTTAATATTAGCAAAAAAAGATCAAACAAAAAGGAGGATAACAAAATTGAATGAAAATATTTTTAATAATAAAAAACAAAAAACATCATTAATAATTATCCTATTGTTTTTCATATGTTTATTTTTAGGGTTAATTTTTTGGGTAAATCAATTAAATGATACGCACAAATATTTCATAGATTTTGTTAAAACTGAGCAAAAAGTTAAACAATATACAAATGATAATACATTTACAAGTATCGATAATTATCAAAGAGAGATTAATCAACTTGAGCTTGAAGGTGTTGAACTGTTTGCAAGTTTAAAAGATAACCAATCTATGTTAATTAATTCTCATACTAGTCAACAATATGAAATCAACATTCAAGTAAATTTTAAACTAAAATACAAATATTTTTGAATTCAAACAGAGCTAAATAACGAACAACAAAAAGAAACTTATTTGCTAAGTATCGATAATAGAAAAATAATTAATAAACAAGATTTAGAACAATTTACAAGAAAACAATTAAGTTTTAAAGAATATGCTTTTACAAGTGATATACAAATTGATTTAGAAAAAATCGCTAAGCAATTTATTCCAACTAAAGACGCTATAAATCTAAATCTAGTTAATCCAGAAAAAGAAATAAATGAATATATTGATGTAAGAGCTAGTTTGAACAATGAGCTTTATAAATGAAATGATGGAAATGATGATGAGTATATAATGAAAGATATAAAAATTAAGAAAGACTTTTCAATTTTAATTGATGAGCAAAATGTGAATCAAGCATTAAGCAAAATAATTCAACAGATTAATTATTCAAGTATGCTATCAATTGATCAAGTAATTAATGAAACTTTTGTTGCTTATAATGCACAAGCTATTAATGACAACAATATAAAAGGAAGCTATATTATAAAAACAACACAAAAGTTAAAAACAAACTCTTCAAAAAATAAAAAAGAATTTTACTCATTAGAGTTTGAAATAGGTTTAGATAGTAGATACAAATGAATTTCAACAAGAACAAACGAAACTAAAAAATTTATTTTTACTGACGACATTTATATTATTAACAACAAAATTTTGCTGGTTAATGAAATTAAAAAAATAAAAATAAATTTTGAACAGCAGAAGTTCACCACTTATGATGAGTTAAATACTGAACTTGAAAGATTGAACAAAGAAAATGATCAATATCAGCTTAAAATAACTGATTTTGATTTAAGCAAACCACTTGAAAATGACATGATAATTCAAATTAACATAAATTTAATTAATGATCACTATTGATTATTAGACGATAACAGCATAATTAATGACGACATTATTTTAAAGCTAATCGTTAACAAAACAAAGGAGAAATAAAATGAAAAAATTATTAGGACTAATAACTGCAATATCATTAATATCAACATCAACTACATCATTTTATTCAATTAACACAAATAACAAAAAAGAAAATGTTATTTTGCCTGAAGAAAAGCCAAATGAACAAGGTGAAAATGATGTTAATAACACAAAATTAATTGCCAATGATGTTATTAACAAAATTCATAGTTCAGCTCAAAAAAGAACTTTTAAGTCATTTAGTGAAGCTCAAAATGAAATTTTAAACAATAAAACAAAAGGAACTACAATTTCATTTGAAAACACTCTTTTAAGTGAAGGCACAATTAAAAATGGAATGTTTAATATAAACATTAAACTTGCTTTAGAAGAAAATTTTTCATGAGATAACACTAGTTTAGAAAATGAATTAACAATTTCAACAGTAATTAGTGTCGATGAAAGAACAGAAATTGATGATAGTCAAATTTCAAGTTTATTTACACCGCTTAGTGAAACAATCCCAGCAACAGAAGAGAAAGTTGAACATCAAAGATATTATAAAACTATAAATAATGCAATCAAAACTATTTTAAAAACTCAATACAATGATGGTGAAATTTTAAATGTTAATATTAAAGATGAATCAATAGCCCATGAAGTATTTATTAATCAAGAAGTAACGTTTTTAGTTGAAATTATTTTAAATGAAGAAAATAAATGAAATCATTCTAATCAAAAAGAATTAAGTACAAAACAATTTGAAGTTACTTTGAAAATTGATCAAAGACAAGAAATTAAAGTTGGAGATATTCAACAAGATATAATGGCTAAAATACCACTTAATGAATATAATCAACGTAAGTTTTATTCTGAAAAAGAAGCATTAGACGCGATTAATAACTATAGTGACATATCTAGCTTAGAAGTTATAAAGGATAAAAAAATTTCACTTCAAGTTGAAAGCGATTCATCAATTTTAACAAATGACCCAGTCTATAAAAAAGAATACAAAATCAAAGCAACCATTAATGATGAAAAATACAAGTGAAGTGATGAAACAATCGAAAGCAAAACTATAAATTTAGAAACTATTATTGATATAAGAACTGAAATTAAACAAGCTGATGTTGAAAAAAAACTATCTGATGCATTAGTTAATAAAAAATTTAACACAGAAGCAGATCTAGTAAATCAAGTATTACAAATTGAAACAATTGATGGTTCTATGATTACAAATGTTGCAGTTACTCAAGTTAATGATGATGCAAAAGTAACTATACAAGTTATCTTGGATGCACAGCATCGATGAGATGATAAGGACGACAATAATTTACCTAAATCATTTCAAATTGATTCAAAAATTATTGATACAAGATTAAGTTTAAGTAATGTTCACAAAGTTTTAAAAACAAAGTTTAATGAACAAAAATTTAAAAGCACTGATGAAGTAAAGAAATTTATTGAAGAAATTGAAATTGATGGATTGCTTATTAAAGAAGTAAGTATCACCGGAAACGAAACTGAAGGATGAATAATTATTTTAGAATTAACACCAAATGAAGATTATACTTGAACAGATGGAACAAACAAACCAACAAAAGTAACACTTCTAGGAAATTAAAATAATGAAAAGAAAATTAAATACATTAAAGAATTATAATAAGCATCTGTGAATAAAAAAATACTTTAGACTTTGAATTAGTAAATCTAAATATAATAAAGTTTATAAGAAAGACATAATCAATGCACTTGATATTAAGCATCAAGAAATAAGTAAAATAAAAATTACAAATGTTGTTAATAGAACTCTTGAAAGTATCCAAAATGAACTTTTTAATCAACAAATAATAACTATTCGAGATTTTGGTAGTTTAAAAGTTGTAAAAAACAAAAAGCAATTAAGAATAGTTAAATTTACTCCTAGTAAAACTTTGAAAGAAAAAATGCAAGCAACAGAATGAACAGGCAAATATTGACAGCTAAAGAAAATAAAAAGAAAAAAGAAATGATTAATTTTACTTTTATTATTGCTTGCTTGTTTATTGTCAATAACTGCTACAACAATAACAATTATTACTGTAACAGGTCAAACAACACAAAGAATTAAAAAAATAAGTTTTAATGAGCAACGTTTATTTATTCAGAATCTTGTTAAAGACAAAATCTATGATAGTTTTAATGATTTTGAAAAAGATGTTAAAGAAAATGCAAATAAGCAAGTTTTAGTAACTATTGAAAAAACTTCAACAAGAGAAAAAAGTGCGTTCTCAAAAATTGAAACACGAATTAAATTGGTTCCTAACGAAGGACATGAATGAGATGAAAATAAAGATGATCTAGAGCGTAGTTTTGAACAGCAGGTTTTAATTAAGAACAATAAAATTGTTAAAAAACAAGAAGTTGAAACACGACTAAATCAAATTTTAAATCTTTCATTTAATAATGAAAGTGACCTAATTGCAAAAGTTAATAAAGAATTTGCAGATTTTGAAAATATAATTTTTAAATCGGCTTTTCTTGACCAAAATCAGCAAGAAGAAAATAATTATATTTTTATTTTTGGAATAGAGAACGATTATGTTTGAGATGATCAAACACAAGATGATATTGAAATATCAAAGCAAGTTAATTTATCTAATAAAATTGTTAGTTTAGCAAAAACAATTAAACATATTAATCAATATTTTGAAGATTATATTTTTGTATCTGAATTAGAGCTAGACACATATATTAGTGAATTTAATTATCAAATTGAAACAATTAATATAAGTAAAGATAATTTCAACATGCAAACAAGTATTTTAACGTTAAAAATTAATTTAAATAATGACTATTACTGATCAGATGAAACAAGAGAAGAAGTAATCTTACAAATAGTAATAAAAGGAAAGGAGTAATTTATGAAAAAATTATTATCAATACTAGGAATAGGAATTTTTGTTACAGGGACTTCAACAGCTTCTTATCCTATTTTAAGTTCAATTAGCCAAAATTTTAGAATTAATGAAAACATAAAGATTTTAAAAGTTAGTGAAATTAAACAAAATTTGCAAGAACAATTGAACAATACTTTTAAAAATGAAGAAGATGTTGTTAAACTAATTAAAACTAATAACATTAAAGGTATTGAATATTCTGCTCAAATGCGCCCTATTAATGATGGATTACATTTTGGACTAAGAACATTTAACATTATTGTAAAGATAACTGATTTTAGTTTATATCAATGAGAAAATAGTGATAAGCCTGATATGTTATTAACTATGACTGCATTCATTGATGAACGCATTGAAATATCAACTAATTTAATACAGCAAGAATTAAATAAACGCTATGAAAATAAAATATTTGATTCAGAAATTAAAGCACAAAGAGAAATTTTATTAAACAATGAAATTATAACTGGAGCAAATGTTATTTATGTTGAACCTACTAATGCAATTAAACCTGAAGATAGTAAAATTTATCAACAAAAATATAATGTTAAGGTTTCGTTAGACGATAAATATAAATGAGATATTCAACAACAATCAACAGAAGGTTTATACATAAAAACAAATATTGACGAAAGAAATAAAATTGACTCTGAATCTATTAAAAATGAAATCAAAGAAAAACTTAATCTTAATAATAAACATTATGAAACAATTAGTGAAGCTACAAATGAATTAAAAAATGTTGATTTCACTTTAAAAAATGATGTTGAAATAATAAATGTTAAACCCTTATCAAATATTACAAAAATAGACACTAAACAAATAAGTTTGAGCTATGATTTAAAATTAAAAGAACCTAAAAAAAATAAATGAGTTGATGAAACAGTTGATGATATAAACGCTGAAGTTTCAGTAGCTATTGATAGTAGAAATGAAGTAGATCTAAATAAAGTTAATAGCGAAATTAACACTTATATACAAGCAAAACAATTCAAATCAGTTGAAGAAGCTTTAAACTACACTAAAGAATACAAAAACCTACCAGAAGAAATCATATTTGATAGTGTAACATCAACTTCAACAACAATCTTTGGTAATGCTGATTTAACAATCAAACTAAAAATAAAAGACAGCAACAAAGCAAAATGATCAGACAACACAACCGAAACAAAAACAATCACCATCCAAGCAAAAATCGATGGAAGAAGCATTGTAGATCTAAATAAAGTTAATAGCGAAATTAACACTTATATACAAGCAAAACAATTCAAATCAGTTGAAGAAGCTTTAAACTACACTAAAGAATACAAAAACCTACCAGAAGAAATCATATTTGATAGTGTAACATCAACTTCAACAACAATCTTTGGTAATGCTGATTTAACAATCAAACTAAAAATAAAAGACAGCAACAAAGCAAAATGATCAGACAACACAACCGAAACAAAAACAATCACCATCCAAGCAAAAATCGATGGAAGAAGCATTGTAGATCTAAATAAAGTTAATAGCGAAATTAACACTTATATACAAGCAAAACAATTCAAATCAGTTGAAGAAGCTTTAAACTACACTAAAGAATACAAAAACCTACCAGAAGAAATCATATTTGATAGTGTAACATCAACTTCAACAACAATCTTTGGTAATGCTGATTTAACAATCAAACTAAAAATAAAAGACAGCAACAAAGCAAAATGATCAGACAACACAACCGAAACAAAAACAATCACCATCCAAGCAAAAATCGATGGAAGAATATCAATTAAAACTGATTTAATAGTAACTGATTTAGGTTACTTTGCTTGAAAAGAAACAGAAGCTCAACAAACTATTAAAAACAAAATTTTAGAAAAAAATGCAAATTTAAAAATTGATGAGATTGAACTTACAGAAATAACAAATAAAAGCGCAAAAGTTAATGTTAACCAAAATTCTAGCATATACTTTGTCGAATCATTAATTATAAGCTTTGAAAGAGATGTTCGTGTAGCACTAGCAACACATGTAAATAAAACAAATATTGGTCAGATACAAACCACTAGAGATAAAATCAATTTAAATTTATTAAAAGCATTAGTTATAAATAATCCAAATTTAAATACTAACGAGATTGAAATTTTAAATATAAATTATTCAGACGAAAATAACTGTAAATTTGACTTAAGCGTTAAAAAAGATTCTAAAGTTTACTTTGAAACTAAAATGGCTTTAACATTCACCCTTAAAAAAATTGATATTATTGCAAGTATAAATAGTACAAGTAAGACAATTATGATTGAAAAAGTGGAAACATTAGAAGATGCATATAATTACTTTAAAAGTGGAAAAGATCCCCAATTTAATAATCTTTATCAGTGAGATGATGTTGAAATAGTAGAGTGAGTTAATGGTTCAAGTTCATCTTATCCAGAATGATATTCAGGTTACTATGTCATAAAAGTAAAAAAAGATTCATTCTATTATAAAAATGGTGGTCAATCTAAATTGTATCTTAGAAGAAAATATTAACGAATACAAAAAATGTAGTACTAAAAAGTTTTTTCAAATACATAAAAAAACTTTTTTATTAACAAGAAATATAAATTAAAATTAGAAGTATAACACTTCTAACCGAATGCCTCGTAATTCGCGAACTGATTATAGTTCATGAATTACGAGGCATTTAAATTTGTTAAGCCTTTTCGTGTACTTTCAACTATTGTCATTATGGCTTTTGAACTATTACCAAAGCTAACAACTAAATCAATTTTAAAATGACGAATATCTTTTCTTTGATTGATGCTTCTAGGTCTATAGGTAATTGGAATAGAATTCATATTAGATATTTTTTCATTAATTTACCATTATTCAAGAATTCTTCTGTCAATGCTTTATCTGTAAATTTTTGATCTATCTCATTAATTCATCAGCTATAAAAGAAACATATTTATTTATAATTATTCATTGTAACTTACTTGAACTTTGAATGGTCAAGGATTGCTTTTTATATCAAAAAAACTGCAATTCTTATAAGATTATTTTCTCATAGAGAATAAAGCTGCATTTTTGATTGTAACATCTTTTATTCGAATTAGTTTTATTGAAGTTTAAACGTTGATTTTGTAAGCTTTTATTTTAGATGATCATTATAGTAAAACTTAAGTTATCAATTGTAATTGGAAGTGCAACACTTGTGAGAAAATATTTTCATGAGTCACTTCCTTTTTTGCATAAAAAAAGTGAATACCTCAATAACCGTTCAAAGCACAAAGGAGTATTCACATGAATAATTATAAACAACTAAATAAAAAAGATAGATATTTGATTGAATATTTATTAAATGGCTGAAAAGTATTGCTTATATTGCAAAAGAATTGAATAAAAATAGATCAACAATTTATAGAGAAATAAAAAGAAATAAAGCTAGTGAAATTTATACAGCAAAAGATGCACAATTCTCAAGAGAAATAAATAATCAAAAATCTCATTTAAATGAAACAAAAAATTATCAAAACTTTATTCAATATTTATACTCCAATTTTAGTAAAAAATATTCAAGTATTGATATTTGTGTTTTTAAAGCCAAACAATTTGGTATAAACACGCCAACAACAAAAACTGCTTACAATTGAATCAATACAAATCAGTTAAAGATTAAACCTAAACATTTGTTGAGACCTAGATTATGATGAGATAAGTCAAGTAAATACAATGAACCCTTTAAAAAAATAGCTAACTTAAATTCAATACCTATTTCGTTTAGACCTAAATGAATAAACAATCGTTCAGAGTTTGGCCACTATGAAGTTGATCTAATTGTTGGTGAAAAAAACAGTGGTTATATTTTAACTTTAGTTGAAAGATTAACTAGAAAAGCTTTTGCGATTAAATTAAAAAATAGAACAATGAAGCATACAAATGAAAAATTTTTAGAACTTATTAATAAAAAAAATATTATGCTAAAAAGTATCACAAAAGATAATGGTATGGAATTCAATTTATTACATGAAATTACTAATAAAATTAATGTCAAATTATATACGTGTAATACTTATGCTTCTTGTGAACGTGGGACAAATGAAAATTTCAATGGACTAATGAGAAGAGAATATCCAAAATCAACAAACTTTTCTAATTTAAATGATGATACGATTAACTCATTACTATCACAAATAAATAAAATGTCTCGAATAACTGCTTAGCCATAAAACTGCTAATCAATTATTCGAGACATTCGGTTATAAGTGTTGCACTTCCATTTACAATTTAAAACTTTAGTTTTACTAGTTCTCTTTTGGCTGTTGTTAGCATTCTATAACCTTCTTTTAAAACAAGAATGTCATCTTCTATTCTAACTCCACCTAAACCTGGAATATAAATACCAGGTTCAATTGTTAAAGTCATGTTTTCTTTTAAAACAGTATTACCAGCAGCTGATGCATAAGGTTCTTCATGAATTTCAACTCCATAACCATGACCTAAACCATGTGTGAAGTATCCTCCATATCCTTTTTGCTCAATGAAATCATAAACTTGCTTATGTATTTGCCCAGCATTAACACCTTCAGATACTAGACTTATCCCTATTGATTGTGCTTCATAAACTGCATTATAAATGTCTTCTAATTTAGCATCAATTTCACCAATAGCAATAGTTCTTGTTTGATCTGAACAATATCCATTGTAATAACATCCCATATCAATAGTTACAAGATCTCCAATTTCAATTTTTTTGTCAGTTGGAACAGCGTGAGGCATGCTTCCGTTGACACCAGATGCAATAATAGTATCAAATGAGATTTTTTCAGCACCTTTTACTAAAAATTCATTATCAATAAATCTTTGTAATTCTTTTTCAGTCATTCCTGGTTTTACATATTCAAGAATTGCTTCAAAAACTTCATTTGTTATATCACATGCTTTTTGTAGTTGCTCAATTTCTCATTCATCTTTAACTATTCTAATTTCTGAACAATTAATTGGAACCAAAGTTTGATCTGTAAAAATTGATGCATATTTTTCAAATTCAGCATAATGAACTCAATCAGATTCAAAACCTAATTTGTGAACATTATGTTCTTTTAAAATTTCTTTCATTTGGGTAAATAAATTACTTGAAAACTCTCTAATTTCAATTTCAGCTGGAATATTCTTTGAATTTCTTGCTGCTGTTATATATCTTCCATCAACTAATAAGTAACTTTTTGTTTTAGTTATTAATAAATAACCTAAAGATGATTTAAATCTTGAAAATCAGTATCTATTTTCAGGTGAATAAAACAAAATTGCCTCAGCTGAATTTAATTCTAATAATTGATTTACTATTTGTTGTTTTTTCATAAATACTCCTTATTTAATTTATTATTATTTTGCCATTAAATAAAAAAATAAAATAGTTAAAACTATTTTTTTTGTTTATGTAATTCGTGTTTGTTACAGTTACTGCAGAATTTTTTAACTTCTATTTTTTCTTTTTTCTTATCGTTTTTACCAATGTAATTTTCATTTTTACATTCTGTACAACGTAGAATATATTTTTCACGCATAAACGTCACCTCGCTAAACTTTTCTTGTATACATACAATATCTATTTAATAATATCAATCTTTATGATTTTTTACAAGTTAGATAGGCAATTATTTTATTATTAAATAATTAATTTGGTTATTTTTAATGTTTTATAGTAAAATATTAATAATGATTTCAATCATTTATCTTAAGGAGGAATTATGAAAAAATTAATAGCCCTTTTAGGAGCTACTACTTTGACTGCAGCATCAGCATCAGTTGTTGTTGCTTGTGGGAATACGACAGTTCCAGAATATGAAAATTTTGCAAAATTAGCTAACGCTACAAGACCAACATTAGATAAAAATGGTGAAGTACAAAAGAATGGATCAACTCTTGTTTACTATATAGGGGCTCAAGACAACCTTTCTTCTTTATCATTTGAATATGCATTGAAAGAAGCAACAGTTGTTAGTCAAAATGCAAGTTTAGACGAAGCATTTGCCAAAGTGAATGAGGCAAATGGATCAAGTAATGATTTTGCTGGAAATTTTAAAAAAATAGGTAATACTTTTGAATCTAATGATGAAAACGGTGAAGATGGTTTGAATTTAGCTCAAACTAGTGTAACTTATAATAAAAAGAAGAAATTATGATATTTTGAAAATCAAACAGATTTAATGACTTTTAGTGCAAAAGCAACTGGTGAAAAAATAGAAATGCATGGTACAACTGTTGAAACCGTTAGTGATCTTTGAACAGATAAAGCAACTAAAAAAATCTTAAATGATTGAATAAAACCTTCTGTCGCTAGAATGGTATACTCAAAAAATGGTCAAACTATATGAGACAAAACCAAAGATGCGACTAAAATTAAAACAATAAATGAAGAAATTAATTCAAGAGTTGATGCTATAAAGAGTTCAAAAGGTCCTTTATTTTTAATAATAAGAAACGGTGAATTTGTTGGTTATCTTAATGGATTTGAGGTTTACGCTAATCAAATTAAACCTGGTGATAATACATCGTTAAGATCAAAAAAATATGATTCAACAGATTTAACTCATAAATTTAATGAAAGTATTATGAATGTTGTTCATACTAAAAATGTTATGACTACTACATATGAATCAACAAATACAAGCTTTGATTTAAATAGTAAATCAAAAGGTAATTGAAAATGAGAACACTGAGATAATTGAGTTATCAGAGATTCTAAAACGTCATCAGAATCAGATTCATCATCTTATTCATACAATCTAAATAGATACTAATAGGACTTGTGATCCTATTTTTTATTTTCTTATCAACTTAAATAAAAAAACAACCCTAAGGTTGATTTTATTTATAAATGGTCCCCAAGGCCAGACTTGAACTGGCACGGGAGATAAAGCCCGGTGGATTTTAAGTCCACTGCGTCTACCGATTCCGCCACTTGGGGATGTATATGGTGACTCGCCGGAGGCTCGAACTCCGGACCCACTGGTTAAAAGCCAGTTGCTCTACCGACTGAGCTAGCGAGTCAAAGTTGGTTGGGCTAGCAGGATTCGAACCGGCGCATGAGGGAGTCAAAGTCCCTTGCCTTACCGCTTGGCTATAGCCCAATAAATGGTGGAGGGGGAGGGATTCGAACCCCCGAACCGAAAGGAAGTGGGTTACAGCCACCCGCGTTTGACCGCTTCGCTACCCCTCCATTTAAATGGTGCTGACTAAAGGACTTGAACCTTCGACCTATTGATTACTAGTCAATTGCTCTACCAACTGAGCTAAGTCAGCGATGCCTTTTTTTTGCTATCCTCTTTTAACAAGGACATTATTTATTTTATATTATTAATTTTAAATAAACAAGCAAAATTTTTAAAAAATTACATTTTTTTAAAATAAAAAAGTTGTTAATCAACAACTTTAAATATATCTTTAAATTTTTTCTTGTCTTTAGCTTTTTTAGGTTTTGATTTACCTGTTTTTTTGAAATCTTCTCTATTTTTTAAATTAATTTTGTTAATTAATTTATGATCTAATAACATTTCTTTATCAGCTCATTTTTCCATATTTTCAACGATTATTTTTCTTGTGTTTTTTGTTAAGTCTTCTGTTTTTAATGAAATATGTTTTAATGGCATAATTGGTTTACCAAAAACAACTTTAATTTCAATGTGTTTTGGTCTATCTTTACTAAATACTTGATATGAGTTAATGATTGTTATAGGGACAACTGGAGCATTAGCCATTTGAGCTACTTTTAAAGCTGCTGGTTGGAATTCTCCTACTTCTTGTGAGTGACTTCTAGTTCCTTCAGGGAATATAGCTAATGAGCGTCTAAAATCAACAACTAATTCTTTTCCTTCTTTAAAAGCTTCCAATGCACTTCTTGGATTTTTTCTGTCTAAAGGAATGCAATCCATTAAGCGAACAAATCTACCAAACTTTTTATCTTCTCATAATTCTTTTTTAGCAATAAATGCTAATGGTTGTTGTAAATAAAAGTTATTTAAAGCAACAAGAGCTACAGGGTCAAAATTTGATTGGTGGTTAGGTGCTAATATAACACCACGATCTAATCAATTTTCAATTCCTTCACATTTAACTGTTATATCAGAAACATACAAAATTCTTTTTGCAGCTTTTTTTACAAAGTTATAACAATATTCTTCTGAAAAATACCCAGGACTTTTAAGATTTTTTTTATTAATTTTCTTTGCTTTACGCATCATGTTTCACATTGGGAATCACATGTATGTCATTTTTCAAAAGTTTAATTTTAACTTTTCTTTTTTCTTTTTAGGTTTTTGTTTCTTTTTAGTTTTATTATTTTCTTTTATTTCAATAACTTCAACTGTGTCAACTTTTTTAGCAGTATTTTTTTTAACTGCTGTTTTTTTTGCTGTTGATTTTTTTGATACTGATGCTTTTGCTTCAGATTGTTTAATTTCTTTTTCTTTAGTCATTTTATTTTCTCCTACTCATGTATTCCACATAAAAGTGTTCTTTTTCCACTATATTTATTTTATCAAAAATATCATAGTTAAAGTTTTTGATATGTACATTTCCTTCAAATTGATCTTTAATAATACTTCTTATTATTTCATCACATTCATCAAAGAATAATTCATAAATTTGACTACCACCAATTATATAAATATCTTTTAATTTATTATTTTTAAATTCATTAACAATTAAATCTTTATTATTTATAAAGAATAAATTGTCTGCTTGCTTATCTTTATATTTATTGACATCTCTTGTTAGTACATAATTAACACGTTTTGGTAATCCTTTAAAGTTCATTGACTCAAAAGTTTTACCACCCATTAACACATTTTGGTTTAGAGTCGTACTTCTAAAATGTTGCATTTCTTCTTTGATTGATCAAGGCAGTGAATTATTATTCCCAATAACACCATCTTTTGTTTGTGCTCAAATCATTTTAATCATTTTGTTTCACCGCCATACCAACTGAATATTTTATTTCATGAGATATTGAAATTAATATATTACTCAATTCTTTATTTAGAATAATAGGCATTTTTTCAGCATATCCAATATCAATTTTACTCATAGGAAAATTTTGATTAGCATCCAAAGTTTTAATAATAGCCTCTTTAACTGCTCATCTACCAGCAACAAATTGTAACTTAGATTTTTTTGAAGACATCATTTTAATTTTTTCAAGTTCATTTTTTGACAAAACCTTATTTAAAAAATTTTCTCTCAAATTAACTCTTTTATTTTCAACAATATCAATTCCTATTTTTTCTATCATAGTTCATCCTTTAACTTTATTTAATTTTATCAATTAATAGCGCATAAAAAAACCTTACAACATGCTATTGTAAGGTTTTTAATTAATCTATTGATATTTTTACATTAAAATCACTTATTTGATAATATTCAACCTTAGCTGCATCTAACATTCTCTTAGATGCTTTAACTTCAATTGAATCTTTATATTTATCTTCAAGATAAAATACTTTTTTAATACCTGCTTGAATAATTATTTTAGTACATTCGTTGCATGGAAATAGTGTCACATAAACATCAGAATCAGTTAAATTGGTTCTAGCGCTTACAATAGCATTTAATTCAGCATGAGCTACATAAGGATATTTAGTATCAATTCATTCTCCTTCTCTTGATCAAGGAAACTTATCATCATCAACACCCCTAGGAAAACCATTATAACCAGTTGAAATAATTTGATTTAAATTATTCACAAGAATAGCCCCAACTTGAGTTGATGGATCTTTACTTCTCATTGCACAAACTTTAGCAACAGTCATAAAGAATTGTTCTCAACTTAAAAAATCATCTCTTTTCATTAGAAAATAATTCCTAATCTGTAATTTGATACTGCTTCACTAATTGAAGCTAAATCAATTGTTGAGATTCTTGATGAATATGTAATAATTTTGTCATTTCATAATCCATTTTCAAATCTACCAACTCATCCAATTTTTGCTGCTATTTGATTATAATGATCAAAATTCCCACCAATTTTATTTTTTCCATAAAATTGTAAAGCTGCAATAACACTATAATTATATGCTGGTGCTTTTTTAAGAGTAACTACAAATACTATTCCTACAACTAAAAATACTATTAAGAATAAAATTAAAATGTTTTCTCTTCAAGTTCAATCTTTAATTGGTTTTTTAACTAATCCTGCAAAAATTGAACCAAAAATAATACCTGCCATTAATACTGAAAAAGAACTTAATTGGTCTTCACTATTAAAAATAGCTAAAATAATTAAAACTATTGGTCAAATAACTTTAACTTTACCAAATTTTGCAATTGGTGAAGTTTCTCCAGAAACATTCATTGCTAAAATACCAACCATTATTCCAATAATTGGAAGGCAACCAGAGGTGATTGTATATGGTAGTGTAGCTGAAACTACAAAACCAAGTGTAATATAAGCTAAAACAAATGAAATAGCTAATTTTCAAACATTTCCAATAATGATTTCAGTAATCTTACTGATAGAAAATAATGATGTTGTTAATAAAAAAATCATTAAAGCGCTAAAAACTATCCCATTCCCTGCATCCATCGCGCTAAAACCATAAGTGAAAATTCTTCATCATTGGCCACCAGCAATAGTTAATGACTGATTAGTACCACCAAATATAATCATAGGTGCTTGTCATGCTCTTATTGCTCATGGTACTAGAACTCCATTGCTATTTTCAGCTGCTCCTTGTAAAACGCTTAAATTCATAAACAAACCAATAATAGTAAATGAAACTGGCATTATAATGAAGAAAAATAAAATTATTCAAGTAAAACTAATGTTATTATTTTTAATTTTATTTAATGCTATTTTAAAATTATTCAATTTAATTTCATCACTTAATTCTTCTACTTGTTCTTTACTTTCTGCAGCTTTTTCATTTGAAATATAAGTTTCTTTTAATTTTGAAATTAATGGTAAGAATTTAATTAAATTATTTTTAAGTTCTTCTGGTGTTGTAACAACCAAGATTTCATTTTCATCTTCACTTAACTTATTTTCATATTCACTAATGACGATTTTCAATTTTCTTACTTTTTCATTCATAAAGTTCTTTTGTGCAGTAATTTCAATGTTTGATCAAGTTTCTGTTGAACCTTGAATTTGAACTTCAACGATTGCATGTTCATTAGAATTATTAATAAATAAAGTTCTTGATTCTTTTATTTTTTTATCTACATTTTTGTATTTATATTCTTTCTTTAAAAACTTTACTAATGCTTGATATGTGTTAGATTGTTTTTCAGTCATTTTCAACACCACCCTCCTGAATAATTTTATCTGTGAATTCTTTTGGTAATTCTGCTTTTAATTTTACCATTTCTTTTGTGATAGGGTGTAAAAATTCTAATTTATAAGCATGCAGCATTTGTCCAAAATCAGTTTGTTTTTCAGCTAACTTACCATATGATGGATCATTTACAATTGGATGTTTAATAAAATTAAAGTGCACTCTAATTTGATGTGTTCTACCTGTCTCAATTGCACATTTAACTAAAGTTGTTTTATCTAAGCGTTTAATAACATCAAAATTAGTAACCGCATATTTTGAATTTTTCGATGTAACCATCATTTTTTTACGATCATTTTGGTGTCTACCAATTGGTGCATCAATAATTCCTTTGTCTTCTTTTATTTCACCTCAAACTAAAGCAATATATTCTTTATAAATTTCATGATTCTTTAGCATTTCAGTTAATACTTGATGAGCTTTATCATTTTTAGCAACAATCAATAAGCCTGTAGTTTGTTTATCAATTCTATGAACTATACCTGGTCTTTCAACCCCACCAATTGTACTTAAGAATTTAGCATCTCTACCTAATAAAGCATTAACCATTGTTCCTTCAGTATTTCCAGCTCCTGGATGAACAACCATATTGTTGGGTTTATTAACCACTAAAATATCATCATCTTCATAAACAATATCTAAATCAATTTTTTCAGGATTAATTGTTGATGATTTAACTTCTGGAATAGTTATTTCAATTTCAATATCACCAATTAAGTTAAAGTTTTGTTTTGTTTCAACATTACCATTAACTGTAATATTTCCATCTTTAATTAAAGTTTGAATATAACTTCTTGAATATTCAGTAGATTCAGCTAATGCATCTACCAAGTATTTATCTAACCTTACTTTTTCAACATTAGCTTTTAATTTCATTTTTTTCTACCTCTTGATTTATTTCTTTTTTGTTTTGTTTTTTTGGTTTGAAAATATAAAAAATTTCAATAATAAAACAAACTGCTCCAAATCCAATTCCAATATTAACTCACATATCAGCTAAATTAAATACATATGTATTAGACCCTAAAAAACTGAATCCTCAACTAAACATATCTACAACTCCACCATGAACACCATTAACATCCGCTGGTGCTCATGCTCTTGCTAATAAATTAGCAAATCCACCAGCCAATAGAATAGACGAAGTTATGATTCATTTTTTGTCATTTAAAAATATAAATGCTATCATTAAAGCTATTACAAATATACTTGCTAGTGTAACAGTTAACGCTAATTTATCTGCATTTCTTCCGTATGCAGAACCCAAATTAATGATAAAATTCAAATTTAAAAATCCATCTATAAAGTTTTTCTTTTCTCCTTGATACATTGTTCCTACAACAATTCATTTAACTATTCAATCTGATAAAATTAAAAAACTCATAATTGGGGTTGCCACAATTAGTTTAAACTTTCATTTAAAATCATATGATTTAAGTCCGAATACTAAATTAGTTATTCAGTTTTTAAACATAATTATCACCCCTTTAACAATATTTATAATGATTTTACTACTGAATTACATCTTTCACAAATTTCATCGTTTATTAATGTATCAAATATAGCTCAACATCTTTCACATTTGAATCCTTGTTTTGGTTCAACCCCAATTGAAGCTATTTTCTGCTCTAATAAATTTGAACAATCATTTGTGAAACTTAATGAGTTAACAATAAATATTTTTTCTAATTCAGTTACTGTTTCAATATTTTTAAATTCATCTTTCAAACAAACTTTAACAATAGCTTCAAAACCTTTATTAATTATTTTGTCTTCTCTTGCAATTTCTAATGCTTTATTTACATCATCTCTTAAAATCATGATGTTATTTCATTTAGCTACAAATTCATCTGATTCAATAAAATTTTGCTCTTTATTATCAAGCAAGTGAATTGATTCAACTTTGTCTAAGTTAACCATTGATTGATAAACTTCTTCAATTGTATGAATTAACACTGGTCTTAATAAATCTATTAGCATTCAAAGTTGTTCATATAAAACTGTTTGAACTTGTCTTCTTCTTAGTGAGTCTTTTTGCTCAATATACAAAATATCTTTAATAAAATCTAGATAGAATGAAGATAAATCTTTTGTTACATAATTAATTGTTAAATTATAAACTTGGTTATAGGCTAAATTATCATAAGCTTCACTAGCTTTATTTTTAACAACACTTAAATTATTTAATGCATACCTGTCAACTTCACTTAGTTTAGTTTGATAATCCTTACTTGGATCAAAATCAAATAAGTTTGCTAAAATAAATCTCATTGTATTTCTTATTTTTCTATAAGATTCACCAATTTGTTTAATAATGTCAGGACCAATTTTTTGATCATCAGTATAATCTGTTGAAGCAACTCATAACCTTAAAATATCTGCACCTTGTGTATTTGCAAATTCAATAGGATCAATTCCATTACCTAATGATTTAGACATTTTATTTCCTTTTTCATCAACAGTCATTCCATGTGAAATAAGTTTTTTGTAAGGAGATTTTCCTGAATAAATAGTAGAGTTGATCATTGATGCATTAAATCACCCACGATATTGATCATTACCTTCTAAATATAAGTCATATGGTAATGGTAAGTTTTCAAATCTTTCACTTAATGCAATAGCACTAGAACCAGAGTCAAATCAAACATCTAAAATATCTTTTTCTTTTCTTAGGTTTTTGTTTCTATAAGTTTCTGGTAAGAATGTATCTGCTGGTTTATCAAATCATGAGTTTGTTCCAAGTTCAGCAATTTTATCAATTGCATAACCTAAGATTTCATTGTTCAATACTAATTTGTCATTTTCATCATAAAATGCAATAATTGGTACTCCTCATAATCTTTGACGAGAAATAGTTCAATCTGTTCTATCTTCTAATACTTGGTATAAACGTTTTTTTGCTCATTCAGGTTTTGTTGTTATTTTATCAACGTTTGCTAAAATTTGATCTTTTGCTTTATCTAAACCAATAAACCATTGTGAAGTACAACGGTAGATAACAGGTTTTTTAGTTCTTCAATCGTGTGGGTAAGAATGAGAAACAAATTTTAATTTTAATAATCTTTGTTTAGCATCTAAATCCATTCCCACAATTTTATTTGCATCTTCGTAAAATACACCAACTAGTTCTTTGTTAAATTCAGCAATTTCATTTGTGAACTTACCTTGATCATCAATTGGGGCGAATGGCTCTAAGCCATGTTGTTTTACAATTAAGTAGTCATCTTCACCAAATCCACCAGCAATGTGAACAATACCTGTTCCAGCTTCATCAGTAACGTGGTGTCCAATTACAACTTGATTAATTTTTTGTTCATATAATGGGTGAGCATATTTGATACCTGCAATTTGGGGTCCTTTTAAAGTTTCTAATATCTCAAATTTTTCTCAACCAATTTGTTCAGCTACTTTATTAACTAATGTTGATGCCAAAATGAATTTTCTATCATTTGCTTTAACAATGTTATATTCAATATTTTCTCCAACTGCTGCCATTTGGTTTGAAGGAATAGTCCAAGGTGTTGTAGTTCAGATAACGATTTCAGTGTTTGTATCAATTTTTGCATTTCCTTCAACTATTTTCATAGCAACAAAAATAGTTGGTGATTTAACATCTTTATATTCAATTTCAGATTCAGCTAAAGCAGATTCACTTGAAGGAGATCAGTAAATAGGTTTTAATGCTTTATAAACCATTTCTTTTTCATACATTTTTTGAAATAGTCTTAATTCACTAACTTCAAAATCATGTGTTAAAGTAACATATTTAACATCGCTGTTTGAAAAAATACCTAAACGTTTAAATTGGTTTGCTTGATTTGCGACTTGTTTTAATGCGTAATCTTTACACATATCTCTAAATTCAACTGCTGGGGTTTTCTTACGATCAATCCCCATTTTAGTAACAGCTGTTTCAATTGGTAATCCATGAGTATCTCATCCCATGATGAAAGGCGCTAAATATCCATTAGCGTTTTTTCATCTGATGATCATATCTTTTAAAGTTTTATTTAGTGCATGACCAATATGTAAATCACCATTTGCATATGGTGGACCATCATGTAACATAAATAATGGTTTATTTTTATTTAATTTTTGTTTTTGATCATAAATTTTTTTAGTTTCTCATATTTCTTGAATAACTGGTTCTTTATCTTTTAATCCAGCTCTCATATCAAAATCTGTTTGACCAATTAATAACGTATCTTTATAAATATTTTTCATTTTCTAATCTCCTTTTAAAAATAAAAATCGCCCCTATATAAAGGAGCGATTGACCGCGGTACCATCCTAATTAATAAATTAAAGCTTAATTTATCATCTTTAAGGTTTTAACGGTGCCACCGCAGAATTCTACTCAATATAATTTTTCTTTTCTGTTGAAAAAAGGTGATATCTTTTAAATGTTATTACTAGTTCACACCAAACACTAGCTCTCTCTAAATAATTGATTTAAAAAACTTGTCCTTTAGTTTTTATAATAATATTTTATCTTATTTTCGACTAAATTTGATGTTTTTTTACAAATTCAGTAGTTCTTAAAATGTAATCTTCTGTAAATTTAATAATTGATTTAGTGTGATTGATTCCTGTGTCATAAATAATTAATTCATTAACATTTGATTCTTCAATGTTATTTTTAACATCCTGCATTTTAAAACTATCTAAAAAGTTTGTTACTCTATCAAATCTATTATGAATGTACATAATTGGAATATACTTATGCTTTGCTTCAATTAGATTAATAAAATCAAGTTCAACAAGATTAACACCATATTCATTTTTATATATTTTTAGCATATCTTCTAATACTAAGTTAACATAATTTTCAAAAATTTTTGGAGCATTATTGGCTACCATTCTTCTCAGTAATTTTGAAACTGACATATAAGCTGAATCTGCGATAGCTCACTTTATATTATTTTCTTTAATGAATTTTTCCTCAGTCAATGCTAAATAGTTAATTGTGAAACCACCCATGCTAGTTCCAACAAGACCAATTTCATCTGGTTTGTAGTTTTTAGTTACTCAAGAAATGATTGTCATTAAATCTCATTTTTCCTTGTAACCTCAAGTTACAACATCACTATCACTTGAACCATGATTTCTAAAATCAAAAGTTATAATATTATAACCTAATGAACGATAATGTCACGTTAAGTAAAGCACGTTAAATCTGCTTGAATTAAAACCATGAACACCTATTACTCATTTGTTACTTGGCTTTGGATTTAATCATACACTAGCAACAATTTTTGTACCATCTTTTGAAAAAGTTGTAAAGTTAGCTGTTGGACTTTTATATTCTTTAATTTTTAATTTTTTGTTAGAGTTTCTATTTATTGAATTAAGGTTATTAATTGATTTAACAAAGTTAATTTTTAGACTAGCTGCTTCTTCACGTTGTCTGATTGTTTTTGAAAAACTTGAGTTTCACATTTGAATCATTTTATGTGCTAATGTTGAATATTCTGACATAATAACCTCTTTCTATTTATTAATATTTTACTATAACACTAAGGTAAAAATGGAATAAAAAAATAAGCAATGCTTATTTTCTAATTATTAACTTATAAATGTTACCTTCAATTTTTTTATAAATACCATCATTAATATAAATTACACCTGAAATAAAATCAATAATTCTTCTTTTTTCAGCTTTTTCTAATCCTGAAAGATCAATTAAAACAATCTTATTAATCTTTAATTCATCAGCAATTTTTGCTGCATCAGAAAATGAAGCAGGTTTTATAATTTCAGTTCTTTTAGAAGGAATATCTTGATTGATTGTGTTTAATTCACTTTCGTTTGAATATTCAACTTCTTCTTTAGTTGTTGAAACTTCTTCATCATATAGACTATATGCATTTACATCGCTTAAAGCTTGATCTGTTTCCCCTGATTCAACTCTTTTAGCTTTTATTTTTTCTAATAGTTCTTTAATTTTCATTTTATTCTCCTACTACTTCAAGAATGTTGGGAAATCATCTTCAGTTTCGTCAGAATAATTTGAAGTTGTGTTATTTACAGAATGCATAGTTTGGTGTGCGTGTAATACATCTTCTTCAAATGAAGTTTGAGCTTTTGGTTCTTCTTCAACATGCGTTGATTTGTATAGACTTGAAGTTCTTAAATTTGCAAATGTTGAAGTAGCATTTGATTTTGTTCCTAAACTTGCTGATGATTTGATCATTTCTTCATCAAAACCAGTAGCAATAACAGTTACAACTAATTCATCCTTTTCAGTTAATTCTTTATTAATAGCAACTCCAAATACAATATTTACTTCTGGATTATCAATTGCTTGGTTAACAACGTCAACAACATCATAAGCGTCATTTAATGAAATACCTTCTCCACCAGTAACATTAACAATAACATCTTTAGCACCAATAATAGCAGCTTCTAATAAAGTTGATGAAATAGCATCATTTGCCGCTAAATTAGCCTTATCTGGCCCTGTTCCTAATCCAATTCCGAATAATGCGTTTCCTTTTTTAGACATAACTGTTTTAACATCAGCAAAGTCTAAGTTAATTAAAGCAGGCACTGCAATTAAATCTGTAATTGTTTGAACACCTTGTTTTAAAATTGCATCAGCTTCTGCAAATGCTTCTTGAATAGGTTTAGCTCCAATAAATTCTAATAAACGGTCATTTGAAATAACAATTGTTGAATCAACATATTTCTTTAATTCAATGATTCCTTCTTCAGCAAAAGTATTTCTGTATTTTCCTTCAAATCTAAACGGTTTAGTTACGATAGCTACAACCAATGCTCCTGTTTCTTGAGCAATTCTTGCAATAACTGGAGCGGCACCTGTTCCAGTTCCACCACCCATTCCAGCAGTTACAAAGATTAAGTCAGCACCATCTAATGCAGATCTTAATTCGTTTTCTGATTCTAGTGCAGCTGTTTTACCTACTTCAGGGTTTGCTCCAGCTCCTAAACCTTTAGTTGATTTTTCACCTAAAATAATCTTATTAGGTACATTTGACCCAGCTAAAACTTGTGCATCTGTATTTGCAATATAAAAATCAACTCCATGTGCTCCTTGTTCAAACATTCTTGATACAGCGTTGTTTCCACCACCACCAACTCCAATAACTTTAATCTTGGCTTTTTGGCTAAATTCTTGAGTATTATTATTCATTTTGTTTTCCCCTCTTTTAAGCTTCTACTTTATCTATTAGTATACCATCATTTTTTAAATATAAATGACTACTTGCTTTATTTTGACTACTGAATTCATCAGAAAATGCGAATTGCATATTCACAACAGTGTTTGTAATTTTTTGTTTTTTGGCTTTAATATTAGCTGTAATAAACTTATTAGTGATTTTACTAATTAATCCATAACTCTCATAGTGTTCATTATTTTTTAAAGCTCCAATTATTTTAATTTTATTAATATAATCTGATGACATTTTAGTATTTGAAATTAAAGATATTCCATTTGGTATTTCTTGAATTAATCCAAAATTAAATATTGGCGTTACAGAGAAATCAATTTTTTCTGTTGAAATGAAAGATTCTTTAATTTCTTTATACGCACTTTTAACAGCTGCTTTTACAATTAATTGAATTTGTTCACCTGTAAGAGATTTTGCAGTTATTGTATTTTTAAATTTTAAAAATACTGTTTTTAAAATATTTATTGAATCAAAGTTAATGTTATTGTATAAATAATGTTTGCTCATTTCATTGCTTAAACCAAATTCATCTGATATTTTTTTAATAACATTATTCATTCCTATGTTTGTTGATGCATACTCAATAAATGAACCATTTTTGAATAAACCAGCTTCTATATAATCTTCTTTTCAATGAACAACAATTATATCGTTCTCATCTTTCCCAGGTCTTTGAATTGAGTTATACAATGCTTCAAGATTTGTCATATAAGAATTTTTACCTTCAAATACTTTTTCAATAGCATTCTTATGCGATTCATAAACTTTTTTGTAAATTGATTTAACTGACACAATTAGCTCAATTTTTTTACCTTCAATAGTTAAGTTTTTCTTTTCTTGCTTATTATCATCAATTTTAATTTGCATTAATTCCACATCTAAATGAGAAGCATTATTTGATTGTTGTTCTTTTTTCACTGTTTTTTTAAACAAGTCATTAACAAATTCTTCTGTCATTAAAATTGGAGTTTCATAGTTAATTGAGTGACTTCTTGTTGTAAAACTATATGTTGAACTTGGTACAACCATGAAAATTTTATTATCTTTAAAGTCAGCTTGATCTTTAATAATTGATTTAATAATTAGTGAAATTTCTTTTCTAAGCTGATTAGATACTGAATTTTTAACAACTCCATTATCATTTAAAAAGGTAGTGTTATTTTTAGCTTCAATTTGATGTTCAAAAATTGAAATAATGTTATTGTTTAATACTCTATAAGCATTAATTTTAACTACATTCTTTCTTATTTCTACTGTTGTAAATGTTTTATTATTTTTTAACATAACTTTGTACCTCTTTTAGTTTCTTATTTTTTCTCTATGACTCATAATTTTGCACTATGACTTCTGTTGTTATTTTCGACTTCTGTGTTTGTGGGTTTTAATGGTTTTTTAAATAATAGTTTAAAATTTTTTGATGATTCAACTTCATAAGGTAAATTACTTAAATAAAATTGTTGTTCATCAAGTGTATATTTTTTAAAAATATTTTTAACAACTTTTTCTTCTAATGAGTGAAAAGTGATAACCACTACTCTTCCTTTTGAATTTAATAAACTTAAGCTTTGTTCTAAAGAATTTTCTAAAGTTTCCATTTCATTGTTAACTCTTATTCTTAAAGCTTGAAAAGTTTTTTTTGCTGGGTGTTTTTGTTGTTTCAAGATTTTTGCTGGTAATGATTTTTTAATTACACCTACTAATTCAAATGTTGTATTAATTGGTCTTGATAAAACTATGTTTTTCACAATTGATCTAGCAAACTTTTCATCTCCATAATTTCATAATATTTGTTCAAGTTCTTCTTGACTGTAATTATTTATAATTTCGTGAGCGGTTAATTTATTATTGATTCTGTCCATTCTCATATCAAGAGGACCATCAAATCTATAACTAAATCCTCTTTCTGCCACATCAAATTGTGGCGAAGAAACTCCTAAATCATAAAGTATACCATCAACCTTGAAGATTCCTTCCATTGCTAACATTGCTGAAATATTAACAAAATTTCCTTCTAATATTTTGAAACCTTTACTGATTTTTTTAAGCTTTTCAGTTCCTTCTTTAATTGCCGTTTCATCTTGATCAATTGAAAATAACTTACCTTTTTTTAATCTTTTTAATATTTCACTTGAATGGCCTGCCCTACCAAGAGTGCAATCAACATATGTTCCATTTTCATTAATATTTAAATATTCAATAGATTCCTTTAATAGTACTGGTATATGCTTTTCCATTATTTATTGATACCTTGATAAATTGTTTCAGCAATTTCTTCCATTTTGTCACTGTTTTCATTTTGATAATTGTCATATGAATTTTGGTCTCATATTTCAATTCTGTCACCCATCCCAAGAATATAGACACTCTTTTCAATGCTAGCTAATTTTAATAAGTTATTAGGAATTTTAATTCTTCCCATTTTATCAATCTCAATTTCATGAGTATTAGCTATGATTTCACGAGTTAGCATCCTTGTTTCTTTATTAAAAGAAGAAAGATTTAAGATTTGTGAACTTCACTTTTCGAATTCATCTTCAGTTCTCATTTCAAGACTTCCTTCGAAACCTTTAGAAACATAAACTGTTGAGTTCAAAATCTTGTTTCTCATTTTTGAAGGGATGGTAAGTCTTTGCTTATCATCCATATTGTGATCATATGTTCCAAAGAATAACATACCACTTTACCCCATTTCTTCCCACTTTATAAATATATATTACTATATTTATTTCATTTTGTTAATAGAAATAATTAAAAATACGTTAAAAAGGTAAATAAGTACAAAAAAAGATGAGGCTAACCTCATCTATTTATTATTAAGAGAAATTAATCTTGAACAGATTTAACTTCTTTTCCTTTATAGAATCCACATTCTCTACAAACTCTGTGTGGTTTAATCATTGACCCACAGTTTTCGCATGAAACTAAATTAGAAGCTACTAAAGCTAAATGACTTCTTCTTTTATTTTTAGCAGATTTACTTGTCTTTCTAAATGGTACAGCCATCTTAAAACCCCCTTAACATTTTTTATTTTTTCTTGAACTCATCCAATTTATCTCATCTCTGATCTACTTTGTTTTGTTCGTTTTGATAAAATTCTTCTTCAGACATAATTGTCCAACCAAATCCAGTCTTTTTTATTATATCACTATTATTTGATAAATTAAAAGGTAAATTTATATTTATTTGTTCAATTAAATAGTTTTTTACATCAAATTCTTCGCCTACTATAATGTTAGCATGATCGTTTATAGAATCTGAAAAAGTGTATTCATCATTTCAATCAATTGCGTTTGTGTATTCAAATTGTTCACCAGTTCTAGAATCAATTGCCTCAAGTGTGAAATTAATCACACCATTAACACTTACTGTTTCAATTGAATTTACTCAATCAATATCAATATCATAATCTAAATAAGTAACTTTTTTAACTAAAACATTGTTAAGTTTAATAGATTCTAAATCATTAATTACTTCGGTTAACTCTGTATGTGTATTTTTTTCAAAGTATTGTCTATTCATCATATTATCTAACTTTAATTTTAAGTTCTTTTAAGTTGTTTAATATTCTTTCAAAATCATCATTAATTTCTTTTTCAGTTAGCTGGTGGTCTAAACTGTTAAATGATAATTTAATAGTTAATGATGAAATATTTTGTTTATTCATTTCATCATCAGAATATTTATCTATTACTTTGTAATTAGTTAAGTAGTTTAAATCTTTTAACAATGTTTTAACAATTGAATCAAATGTTACATTATTTTCTAATTTAAATGAAATATCTCTTGTTGATTGTTGGAATTTAGAAACTTCATTTGTTACATGCACTTTATCAGCTAATTCTAATAATAAGTTTAAATTAACTTCACATATAAATGTTGGATAAATTTTATTAGCTGTTTCAAATGCTGGATTTAGTTTGTAAATAAATCCAATTTTTTTGTTTTTATGTTTAATTACTGCATTAATATATGGGTGAATTTCATCAATAACTTTTTCATTAACTTCAAATGTTATGTTTGAATGATTAATTCTATATAAATCTAATACACTCATTAATATTGAACTTATATAAGCGTAATTAGATCTAATATGTACTTGATTCAAAGAATCAGAAATTGCTTCTCCTGAAACACCAAAGCATAAATTAGATTGTCTAAATCCGTTCAACGCAAAGATATCAGCCATTTCAAAGAATTTAACTGACTTATTACCATTATTAGCATTAAAAATAATTGTATCAATCATTGATTTTGATAAGTTATTTCTAAAAGTTTCACGTTGAGTTGATAAAGGGCTCATTAAAACAACTGGATCTTTAACTTTAAATAAGTTTCAAGTCTTATTAGATTCTATGTCAGTTAATGAATAAGTTTTAATATTGTTAAATCCTGCACCAACTAAGTAATCACTTAATTTATCTTTAAGTTTTTTTTCTAAATTTTTAGTTTTTTTGAAACTTACATATTCTAGTGGCTGTTCAATTATATTATCATACCCATATAGTCTAGCTATTTCTTCGCAAAGATCATTTTTACCATATAAATCAGTTCTATTTTTATCAACTGTAAATGTCAATTCTGATTTTTTAACAGATATTTCAATATCCAATGTTCTAAACAGACTAATAATTTCATCAACTGTAATTTCAATACCCAAAATTTCTTTTACTTTTTCTAATGTTATAGAGTATATGTTGTCATAGTTTTGTCTTTGAACAGTTGTAACAACTTTTTGTATATCTTCGATCATTTTATACTCATCTAAAATTGCAATTAACTCTTCAATACCTTGATCATAAAGATTTGGATTTAAGGGTTTTGCATATCTTTGAGTATCAACACTACTTATATTTAAGTTTTTCTGTTGTTTACGCATTGTTATTTGATCAAGGTTTAACATTACAACTAACATTGTGTTTGTTTCTTCATTAACTTTATATTTAGCTTCTGTTTTTAAACCTAAAACATTAACAATGTCTTTTCCTGCTTTTAAAACAACTAATTCTTTTTCATCAATTATTTGCTTTGTTAAAGTTAAATTTCCATTAACTTTTTCAGCATCAATTAAAATAAAAGGTTGTCCTGAAATAAGAGTTGCCATATTAGCAATGTTTTCAAATTTATTTTGTGTTGATTTTACATTTGAATGTTTTAATCAAACATCATGTGAAGAATCAAAAGGTGTATTTGTATTTTTTAAACCTATAAAAGTATGTGAAACAGTGTTAACTTCTTCTTCAACTTTTTTGTTTAACTCGATATCAATTGATTGTGTTGCTTTTTCAAACTTAATTTTATTTTCAATGCAATTAATTTTTAAATCGAAATAGTTTGCTATTTCTTTAACTAACTGTTTAGCAGCTAAAGCATCACTTCTATTTAAAGTTAAATCAACTTCAAATGAATAATCATCAAAGTTTAAAACTTCACTAATTTCTCTTCCAACCATTTCATCCATATTTTTGTAAATTGAATTAATGTAATATACATCTTGTTGTTCATCATCAGTTAAAACTGAATTAGATAATCCAATTTCATTGAACCCACAAAACATTCCTTCAGATAGTATTCCTAAAATTTCTCTGTTTTCTAATTCTAATCCATTAGCTAATTTAGCACCTGGTAAAGCAACTATTGGATATTTGTCTTCTTCAATATTTCTTGCTGTTGATAAAATTGTTGCATATTTGTTTTCACCAATACGAGTTTTTGTTTTTTTCAATTTTGTTCCTTCAATTGGATCAACTTCTTCAATATGTCCTATAACTAATTTTGTATTTAATTTTGAATAATCAACTTCTTGTTCAACTTCAAATCCTAAAGAGTTTAGACACACTGAAATTTGTTCATTTGTAATATTAGAAAGATCTAAGTATTTTTCTAATCATTTTCTTGTAATAATCATATTCTACCTACTCTCCATAAAATTTAAATTGTTCTAAGAATTTAACATTATTTTCATATAAGTTTCTAATGTTTGAAATTCCAAATTTAAGCATAGCTATTCTTTCAATACCTGCCCCAAATGCTAAAGCTGTATTTTTTTCAGGGTCCATACCGTTTAAAAGCATTACCTGTTCATTAATTATTCCTGATCCTAAAATCTCAATTCATCCTGAATATTTACAGATTGAACAACCTTCTCCTGAACATTTAAAACAACTTACATCAACTTCTACACTAGGTTCAGTAAATGGAAATAAACTTGGTCTTAATCTAATATTAACTTCTTCACCAAATAATCTTTTACACATATATTTCAAAACTCATTTTAAGTTAGCAAAAGTAATTTTTTTACCAATACATAATAAGTCTAACTGCATAAATTGGTGTGAGTGAGTTGCATCATCGTCATCTCTACGATAAACGTTTCCAATAGCAACACATGCATAATTACCCTCAAAGTTTTTATCTTCTGCCATTTGAGTTAAAACTCTTGCTGTCATATGTGTACAGTGAGTACTTAAAACGGTTTCTTCATCAATGTAGAAAGTATCTTGCATATCTCTAGCAGGGTGTCCCACTGGTAAGTTTAATTTTTGGAAGCAGTACTCATCGCTTTCAACATCGTTTCCATTTAATACGTCAAATCCGATTTCAGTAAAAATTTGAGTGATTTCTTCAACAACAATATTTAGAGGATGTTTTGTACCAAATTGAGCTAATGTTCCAGTTAATGAAACATCAAGTTTTTCGCTTGCTAATTTTGCATCAAGCTCTTCTTTTTTAACTCTTGCTACAAACTCATCAATAGTTGAAGCAATAAATGTTCTTAATTCATGACTTGCCACACCAATTGCTTGTTTATCTTTAACATCAGAATCTTTTAAAGATTTTAAAATCTCACTTAATTCTGATTCTTTACCTAATAAAGATTTTTTTAATTTTTCAGCATCAATAACTGTTTTAACTTTGTTTAAATCAGATACAAATTGCTCTTTAATCTTATTAATTTTTTTAATCATAAAAACTCCTTTTGCTATTTTAATAAAGCGGTCTGTTTTAACTTGACTAACTTCATTTCATTTTCTTTTAAATTTTCTTCATATGCTTGAACAACTATTCCAATAATTGAATTATTAGGTTCTTCTTTTACTAATGTTTTTAATTTTTTAAAAACAAAATTTTGAAAACTATTTTTGTATTTTTGTAATTCATATTCAAAATATAAATTTACATCATAATGTTTATTATTTAATATTTTAGATTCAAAATTTTCATTTCAAAAAATTATTTGCTCAATTAAAGTATCATTAACAAAAGCTTTTGTTGAACTATATACAAATACTAAAAATTCTTCATATATATTGTAAATAATTTTATCATTATTAGTTTGAATTATGTAGTCCCATATAGTTTGTTCTACTTCTTTATTAAAAATTCTTATTTGATCAATCGTTTGATTAAAGTTCAAAACTGTCTTTTTAGTTAATTCTTTTTTATATTTCATGCTCAAGTATTTTAAAAATCTAGGTTTAGATATTATTTCAAAAAGATTTGTATACTCTCATGTAAAGTTAATTTCAAACACTTTTGCAGTCTGTTCTTTTTTTATTCTTGTTTTTTCAAAATGATCTATTATAGATTGTTTTACTTCCATATTTCTCCTAAGCTAAACTTGTTATTTGAGTTAAAGGATTTCTTTTTACTTGTTTATTTGAAGCATATCACCCAAATAATATAACTACTGACATAACTGCTAAAGTAATCAACATAGTTTTTAAATCAACACTCATAAAAACATAAACACTAAATTTTCCTGCTATTCAATTTAACAATATTTTTCAAAAAATGACAGATCCTAAATATGCAACAACAAATGAAATTAAAGCACCAATTGCATAACTTCCCATTACTGTTCAATTAATTTCTTTATCTTTATATCCTAGTGCTTGCAAAGTTAAGATTATTATTTTAGCTTCTTCAACTATTATTCCAATTATAACAACTAAAATTATTGCAAGTAAAAGCGTTGTTAATAACACAAATATTAGCATAACTTTATTTACTATTTCAGTTGCTTTATTTATAACTAGATTATTAATTACAAAAGATATAGTTGAAGTTCGAGATGAAAAGTTCAAAAAGTATGGGTTAACTACAGATTTTAGGTTTGTTATTATGTTAGGACTTAAAGAATTAGTATATTTGAAAATAGGTCTTAAAATATCTAACATAATCGGTAAGTCTTCATTAATTAAAATTGATGAATTTTTTTCAATAATTTTAATTGAATAAAATAATTTCATAAAGTCACTTGTATTTGTGTTAGCAGAAATCATTTTATTTTTTGAATATAAGCTTGAAAACATTATTGGTAAGCTTTCTTCATAAAATTTAGCTTTAAAATCTTCTGAGTTAATTCAAATGTTATCTGATCCTAATTTTATAGTTTCTGCTTTATTAATGCCTACAACTCTAAGCTGAATTATTTTAGGACTTAAAGTCTTAGTTTTTAAATCAATAATATCATCTATTTTTATATTTTGATTTCTTGCCATACTGTATGGAATAATTGCGTTTACAATATTTGATTGAGCATTTTCTTGAGCTGAATTATTAAATCTTGCCATTTGAGAATTTGATACTTCTTCAAAGTTAAACATATTTTCAAAACTTCCATATTGATCAGTTTTAGTATTTACCAATCTAGCATAAACATCTACATCATTATATTGACCACTCTGTTTTAGACCAATTCAATCAAATAACACTTCATTTTTTTTGTCATACATTACATTGTTAATATTAAGCATATAATCATTCTCGTCGTAATTATCAAAATCTGTTAATTGTGTTGACTGAAAAACATTTGTTGCTACAGAATTCATACTTGAAAAATTTGCTCTTACTAAAAGCGGTATATATTCTTTTATGTCTTTTGCAAATATATCATCAATTTGAGTTAGTAATCAATTATCTACTAAATTTCTCTGTCTTGTATCATGCATATCAAATTTATCAACTAACATATTTGCATATAATTTTTCATAGGCATTGTCAATATAACTTTTTGTTGTGTTAGCTGCTATTAAATCTTTTATTTGAATGACTTGGTTAGGTTTTCCTATAATTTCTTGCAATGCAGAAATTGTTAAATCAATTTGAGCAATTTTTACTGCATAAATATATGAAAGATCTTTAGTAAAAATATGTTTAACCATGTCAGATTTCATTGATGCAATTGTTAAAATGTTATTTTCATTTAAATTTTCAGAAAAATTTATTTTTTCTAAAGTTTTTCCTGTTTCTTTAATTTCTTCAACTGCTTTTATAAAAGTTGAATCTTGTGAGTTTAAGTTATATGACATAATAGTTCCTATAAAACTATTAATGTTGTCTTCTTCTACATCTAAATCTTTTGTATTTATATTTAACATATTATTTAAAATAAAATACATTTCACTTCTGGGCAATAAAAAATTAACTTTTTTATCTATTGAAGATAAATTCATGAAATAGTTATTTGTCATTTGAATTACTGCATCTATTCTAAATCTATACTCTTCAGATGAAGTTTTTTTCAAGTAATCATTAGTATTTTTGTATTGAGAATAGTCATTATATGTAGGAGATAATTTATTTGTTTCATATTTATAATTAAATTTATCTGTTCCCTCAATAATATCTAATGTAGGGTTGGAGTTTCATCAACTATAATAGTGATCTGTTTTTTCATTATAAACAGCAAAAGATTGATTTATCATTTTTGCCATTAAATTTTGCGCACCAAATAATAATATATACGTAAATGATGCACAAGCAAATAATGTTTGGACGGTATAAAACTTACCTTTTGATGTTCTAACAAATGCTCTTCTTAATCTTCAATTAAAAAATCTTTCACCTGCAAAAACTTTTTTAAATAGTATTCCTTGCTTAATATTATTTTTTGTTTTTTTACCATTAGACATTAGTGACAGAACTGGTTCTTTTATATATAAAATAGTTGTTATATAACTTATTAAAACAAAAATTAAGGGAATAACAACAAATAAAAATAGCAAAAAGAAAGGACTAATATAAATTGTACTAAAGCTAATTGAGACTGTATTTTCGAATGCTAATGCAGCAAAAACTTGAATTGGAATGGATATAAAGAATCCAAATATTAAACTTATAAAAAATAATATTCCGGTTTTTATTGAAAAAATTCAGCTTAACTCACTTGTTTTATAACCAAAAGACTTAAATATTCCCAATTGTTTTCTTGTTTCGTTCATTTCCTTTTTAAGTTGAAAATTTATAAATAAGAAAGCTAAAACTAAAATTATAGATCCCAATACAACATTTATAATTATTCTGATTTGCAAATTCTCTAAAGCCTTAGCGACTTTAGTTTCACTTCAAGGAACTAAATTAGTTTCCAAATTTGACAATATTTTAATTTTGTCTTGCGTTGTAAATAATTCAAAAGGTACTCCTTTTTCATCATTCATATTTTTTATTTTTAATTGTAAAGTATAAGAAGCTTCATTATTTAAAAGATTTCAAGAATAATTTCTAAATTCATTAATAAATTTTTGATTTAAATAAATAAATCCATATGTTTTCATGCTTTGTGAAAATGGTGAAAAGTTGCTGCCTGGAACAAAATCATCGAACGTTTGGCCAATTCCCACAACCTTAACAGTTGTTAATTGATTAGCAAAAAAATACTCAGTTGGCAAAATATTTTGAATTATTTTATTTGAAAGCAGTGAACTTAATATCAAATTATTAGATTTAGCAATGGGCATTTTTATTTCATCACCAATTTTTATATTATTTTGTTTCGCATATGCAGAAGAAATAATAATCTCAGGAGTTTTATTTAAACCTCAATTTTCTGGTATTTTTGATTTTTTACTATTTCTATCGAAAACAACTTTATTAAATTCATTTGTAGAATCAGTTCTTATCTCAAAAGTTTGAGAACTTGTTAAAACTCCAGTTTCACTTTTTTTAAATAAAAAGTTTTTATTAATATCTATTTTATAATTTGACTTATTGTTTTCATTATTTAAAATTTTGTTAAAAAGCAATATTCTATCATCATGTTGATATTTTTCATCTGCTAAAAGTTTTGAGTATTCAGAATTAAAAGCTGTATAACTTGAAATTTTAACTGATTTAGGTTTTCAAGAAGCAATTGATTTGTTAACTATAGCAATTAAATCTTCAAGTTTGTTTATTGTTACATTTGAAGGTATATTAAAATTAATTCCATTTGTATAAGCAAAATTAAATATTCTAAATAAAATTGAAAAACCAATGCTTGATACTGAAGAATAAATATTAGTTTCTTCATCATTTTGTAAAAAAATATCTAAATCATATAAACCTAATTCTAATGATTTTTTAACATGGTATTGAAAAATTTCTTGTGGTGTAGGAAATGAAAAGACAGACTGATAATTTTCTTCGTTTTTATATTGCAATTCAAAAGCTGTTGAATTTGATGATAGTCTATAACGTTTTAAAGATGAATTAACTTGTAAAGTCATTCTTTCTTTTTCTTCTGCACTCAATTTAGTTCAATCTGCATAGTATTCATTATCTTTTTTATTTGATTCAGAAGAACCAGCTCATAGCTTTGCATTTAAAAGTTTAATAAATTCAGGGTCTAAATATTCTTTTGCATATGATGTTATAAATTCTTCACTGTAAAGCATATCTTTATCAGCAGATGAAAAATTTGAATCATATGCTATGTTTTCTTTTTGAGCTGAATGCATTTTTGAATAAATTTGCAAAGGAGTTGCTAGCATCCCAATTACTGATGCTGCTAAGGTCACAATAAAAATAATCATGAATAAAGTTGACAGTCAATTTTTAAAAAAAGTCTTTAAATAACTTTTCATTATTTTATTCATTAAAATCACCAAAAAACCCCTTCATATTTTATTTATATTTTAACATTTTATAAATAAAAAAAGAATCCTTGTGGATTCTTTCATAAACTGGCAGCGTTCTATTTTCTCACAATGCAATATCGTCGACGCTGTAGAACTTAACTTCTGTGTTCGGTATGGGAACAGGTGTGACCTCTACGCTATGACCACCAGATCTTTTTATAAATTGTTCTCTGAAAACTGGATATTAGATGATTACATACTCAATTGCTTCTTTTTTCTAAAATTCTCTCGATCTATTAGTAATGGTTAGCTTAATGCCTCGCGACACTTACACATCCATCCTATCAACCTCATAGTCTATAAGGGATCTTACATTCTAAAGAAATGGGAAAATTCATCTTAAAGGAGGCTTCTCGCTTAGATGCCTTCAGCGATTATCCGTTCCACACATAGCTACCCTGCTGTGCCACTGGCGTGACAACAGGAGCACCAGAGGTGTGTCCATTCCGGTCCTCTCGTACTAGGAACAGCTCTCTTCAATTTTCCTACGCCCACAACAGATAGGGACCAAACTGTCTCACGACGTTCTGAACCCAGCTCGCGTACCGCTTTAATGGGCGAACAGCCCAACCCTTGGAACCGACTACAGCTCCAGGATGCGATGAGCCGACATCGAGGTGCCAAACCTCCCCGTCGATGTGAACTCTTGGGGGAGATCAGCCTGTTATCCCCGGGGTAACTTTTATCCGTTGAGCGACGGCCCTTCCACTCGGGACCGCCGGATCACTAAATCCTACTTTCGTACCTGTTCGACTTGTAAGTCTCACAGTCAATCACACTTATACTTTTGCGCTCTATGCATGATTTCCAACCATGCTGAGTGTAACTTTGAGCGCCTCCGTTACATTTTAGGAGGCGACCGCCCCAGTCAAACTACCCACCAGACACTGTCCTTAACCCGGATAACGGGTCGAAGTTAGAAATCCAATATAACGAGGGTGGTATTCCAAGGTTGACTCCACTGGCCCTAGCGGTCCAGCTTCAAAGTCTCCCACCTATCCTCTACACGTTATACCAAATTTCAATATCAAGTTATAGTAAAGCTCCACGGGGTCTTTCCGTCTAGTTGCGGGTAACCGGCATCTTCACCGGTACTAAAATTTCACCGAGTCTGCAGCCGAGACAGCGAAGGGATCATTACGCCTTTCGTGCGGGTCAGAACTTACCTGACAAGGAATTTCGCTACCTTAGGACCGTTATAGTTACGGCCGCCGTTCACCGGGGCTTCAATTCGAAGCTTCGCTTGCGCTGACTTCTCCTCTTAACCTTCCGGCACTGGGCAGGCGTCACCCCCTATACTTCGTCTTGCGACTTAGCAGAGAGCTGTGTTTTTGCTAAACAGTTGCCCCTCCCTCTTCACTGCGGCTCAACTTACGTTGAGCACTCCTTCTTCCGAAGTTACGGAGTTATTTTGCAGAGTTCCTTAGCTACAGTTATCTCGCTTACCTTAGGATTTTCTCCTTGACCACGTGTGTTCGTTATAGGTACAGGCTACTAGTTATTAAGTTAGAAGCTTTTCTTGGAAGCGTAGGGTCATGTACTTCGTTACTAGGCGAACCGTTCACTCCTCATAACACTTCAGCGTTTAATACAACACGGATTTGCCTATGTTGCCGCCTTTGTGCTTAACCCAGGACATCCATCACCTGGGATACACTACCTTTCTCCGTCACTCCATCACTAACTAGCAGGTACAGGAATATCAACCTGTTGTCCATCGACTACGCCTTTCGGCCTCGCCTTAGGTCCTGACTAACCCTGGGTGGACGAACCTTGCCCAGGAAACCTTGGTCAAACGGTATGAATGATTCTCACATTCAATCGTTACTCATGCCGGCATAATCACTTCTAATCGTTCCACCAGTCCTCACAGTCTGACTTCATCACAATTAGAACGCTCCCCTATCACTGTATTAAAAAATACAATCCGTAGCTTCGGTATTAGGTTTAGCCCCGGTACATTTTCGGCGCAGAATCACTCGACTAGTGAGCTGTTACGCACTCTTTAAATGGTGGCTGCTTCTAAGCCAACATCCTAGCTGTCTGTGCAATTCCACATCCTTACACACTTAACCTAAATTTAGGGACCTTAGCTGACGATCTGGGCTGTTTCCCTCTCGAGCATGGACCTTATCACCCATGTTCTGACTGCCGAGTATCCGACAATGGCATTCGGAGTTTAATTCTATTCAGTACCCCTAGGTGGGGCCATCATAGATTCAGTGCTCTACCTCCATTGTGGTAAACCTCGACGCTATACTTAAATATATTTCGGGGAGAACTAGCTATCTCCGGGTTCGATTGGAATTTCACCGCTAGCCACAAGTCATCCGCGGTCATTTCAACGAACGTCGGTTCGGTCCTCCATTTGGTTTTACCCAAACTTCAACCTGCTCATGGCTAGATCACCCGGTTTCGTGTCTAATGCAACGTACTAAACGCCCTATTAAGGCTCGCTTTCACTACGGCTCCGCATATTCTGCTTAACCTCGCACGATACATTAACTCGCCGGCTCTTTCTACAAAAAGCACGATATCACCCATTAACGGGCTCTATCTTCTTGTAAGCACATGGTTTCAGGAACTATTTCACTCCCCTCTCGGGGTACTTTTCACCTTTCCCTCACGGTACTGGTTCACTATCGGTAAAATGGGAGTATTTAGGCTTGCCGAGTGGTCTCGGCGGATTCCGACAAAATTTCACGTGTTTCGCCGTACTCAGGATCCATCTAAGAGATCAACACATTTCGTATACGGGGGTATCACCCTCTATGCCACTACTTCCCAGTAGTTTCTACTATATGTTGATTTTGTAACTCTAAAAAGATGTCCTACAACCCCAGCCCGTAGACTGGTTTGGCCTCTTCCGCGTTCGCTCGCCGCTACTAACAGAATCATTATTTATTTTCTTTTCCTCTTGGTACTAAGATGTTTCAGTTCCCAAGGTTCCCTTCTCATAAGCTATGTATTCACTTATGGATAATACGAGATTAATCGTATTGGGTTTCCCCATTCGGATATCACCGGATCAAAGCTCACTTCCAGCTCCCCGATGCTTTTCGCAGGTAATCACGTCCTTCTTCGGCTCCATTTTCCAAGGCATTCACCATGTGCCCTTACTATTTTTTAGAAAAAATCTTAAAGCAATTGATAATTGATTCAGTAAAATTTATTTTTATTTGTTAAAAATTGTTGATTTATTTTAATCTTTTACAATGCTTTTCATCTAATATTCAGTTTTCAAAGAACAATTCTCTTTCAGAGATTATATTTAAATAATCCCTGAAAACTAAATAGAACATATAATAGTCAATCTGTTTTGTTTTTATCTCCATAGAAAGGAGGTGATCCATCCGCACGTTCCCGTACGGATACCTTGTTACGACTTAACCCCAATCGCTAGTCCTACCTTGGGACGCGCCTTCCTTACGGTTAGGAAACGTACTTCTGGTATTACCAACTCTCGTGGTTTGACGGGCGGTGTGTACAAGACCCGAGAACGTATTCACCGCGACATAGCTGATTCGCGATTACTAGTGATTCCGGCTTCATGAAGTCGAGTTGCAGACTTCAATCCGAACTGAGACCGACTTTTTGAGATTAGCTCCCCCTCGCGAGATTGCGACTCTTTGTATCGGCCATTGTAGCACGTGTGTAGCCCAGGACATAAGGGGCATGATGATTTGACGTCATCCCCACCTTCCTCTAGCTTACACTAGCAGTCTCGTTAGAGTCCTCAACTTAATGTTAGTAACTAACGACAAGGGTTGCGTTCGTTGCGGGACTTAACCCAACACCTCACGGCACGAACTGACGACAACCATGCACCACCTGTATCAATGTTAACCTCCACTACATCTCTGTAGCTTTGCACTGTATGTCAAGCCCTGGTAAGGTTCTTCGTGTTGCTTCGAATTAAACCACATGCTCCACCACTTGTGCGGGTCCCCGTCAATTCCTTTGAGTTTCACTCTTGCGAGCATACTACTCAGGCGGAGTACTTAATGCGTTAGCTGCAGCACTGAGGTAATCCCCAATACTTAGTACTCAACGTTTACGGCGTGGACTACTAGGGTATCTAATCCTATTTGCTCCCCACGCTTTCGTGCCTCAGCGTCAATAATCAGCCAGTAAGCCGCTTTCGCCACTGGTGTTCTTCCATATATCTACGCATTTTACCGCTACACATGGAATTCCGCTTACCTCTCTGATATTCTAGTCCCGCAGTTTTCAAGGCGAACCGGAGTTGAGCTCCGGGCTTTAACCTCAAACTTGCGAAACCGCCTACGCACCCTATACGCCCAATAAATCCGGATAACGCTTGCCACCTATGTATTACCGCGGCTGCTGGCACATAGTTAGCCGTGGCTTTCTGGTAAGGTACCGTCAAGATAAGAGCATTTCCTCTCCTATGTTTTCTTCCCTTACAACAGAGCTTTACAACCCGAAGGCCGTCATCACTCACGCGGCATTGCTTCATCAGACTTTCGTCCATTGTGAAAAATTCCCTACTGCTGCCTCCCGTAGGAGTCTGGGCCGTATCTCAGTCCCAATGTGGCCGATCAACCTCTCAGTTCGGCTACGTATCATCGCCTAGGTGGGCCTTTACCCCGCCTACTAGCTAATACGCCGCATCCTCATCTTCTAGTGATCCAAACGGATCTTTGAATGTTTTCTCATGCGATAATAACATCCACATGCGGTATTACCTTTCGTTTCCAAAAGTTATCCCCCGCTAGAAGGTAGATTAGATACGTGTTACTCACCCGTTCGCCACTGAGGTGCAAGCACCTCCGTTCGACTTGCATGTATTAGGCATGCCGCCAGCGTTTATCCTGAGCCAGGATCAAACTCTCATTTTAAATTATTGTTTTGATTCTGACTATTATATTTTTTTGTATATTATTCTGTACTCAATTTGAAATTGTTACAGGATTGTACAATTGTTGTTCTATTTAGTTTTCAAAGATCATTTCCCAATCAGGGACTTTTTAATAATAGCACAACTAAATATTAAGTTGCAACTATTTTTTAAAATTTTTTCCAAAAAATAAAAAAAGACTTAAAAGTCCTAAAAGTAAAAAATTTTGTTTTATTCTTTTCATTATTTAAATTAAATAATTTCTAAAATTAATTTTGCTACTTTAATAACAGAAAAAGGATTTTGACCTGTTATTAAGTTTCCATCCTTTAACGCATAAGGTTTATAAAATCTTTTAGTTTTAAAATTTGCCTTATTTTTAATTGCTACTCTTTTATTAAGAAAAGGAACTTTTCTATATTTACCACTTAAAATTTCTTCTCATGTTGTAAATCCAGTAATGCTTTTGTTTTCAATAATAAATTTATTGTCTTCATCTTTTAAGTAAAGCAAACCTGCAATTCCATGACAAACCGAAGACACTATTTTGTTATTTTTGTAAATAGATAAAGCTATATCGTGAATCTCTTTATTATTTGTAAAATCTCACATTACTCCATGACCTCCAGTAAAATATATGCAATCATATTGTTCATTTTTTACATCACTTGGTTTTAATGAATTATTTAATGCTTTATCAATAAATCATCTTTCATTATAAAGTTTGATATCTTCTTCACTTGCATATTTCAAACTTCTTGGATCAATTGGAACTTTTCCGCCATTAGGGCTGATAAAATCAAATTCAAAATTAATTTCACTTTTTTGAAAAAAATTAATAAATTCAGTTGCTTCGCCAAGTCATAATCCTGTCTTTTCTTTATGTTTGCCATATTGTTTTGTGTTAGTTAATACAACTAATATTTTTTTAGTTCTCATAATTCCTCACTTAATTTTTATTTTTTCATCTCTTCATATAAAGATCAAAGTTTTCTTTCATAAGCAGAGTTTGATTTTGGTTTGAAGTATTTAATATTTTTTATTTCATTAGGTAGATATTGTTGAGCAACTCAGCCTTTTTCTTCAACATGCGGATACAAATAATTCACGCCCCTATTTAATTTAATAGCAGATTTGTAATGATTATCTTTTAAATGATCAGGAACATCATAGGCCATTCCATTTTTAACATCTTCAAAAGCTTTACCACTTGCCATTAATGCAGAATTAGATTTTTGACTTAAAGCCATTTCAATAATAACTAATCCTAATGGAATAATTCCTTCTGGCATTCCAATTTGTCTAAACGCATCACAAGCTTGCATAACTCTTGGAGGCAAACTTGGGTTTGCTAATCCAATGTCTTCATATGCCATAATTACCATTCTTCGCATTAAAGTTTCATAATCACCAATTGATAGTAATCTACTAAAATAATGTAAACTAGCGTCAACATCACTACCTCTAACTGATTTTTGTAATGCTGATTTTAAATCATGAAAATCATCACCAGTTGCTCCACTTGGGTTTTTACCTTGAGATATAACAGATGAAATTAAATCCATTGTTATTTCTTCACCCTTATATAATGAATTAAACAACTCAATATTATTTAAAAGACTTCTTATATCTCCACTATTAAGTTCACATAAATATTTAAGTGATTCAGGTTTAATATTAATATCAATTTTTTTATCACCAATTAATTTATTAACAAAATTAAAAGAATCTTCATGATTAACTCTTTTTAATTCTAGTATTGTTGCTCTACTTCTAATTGCTGGGTTTATTGTAAAGAATGGGTTTTCGGTAGTTGTTGCGAATAAATAAACATTCCCACTTTCCATAAAATTTAACAATATATCTTGCTTATCACGATTTAGTCTATGTATCTCGTCAATAATTAAAATAAATCTTTCCTTATTAATAGCTTTATCAATAATCTTAGTCAAATTTTCTTTTTTGTCATAACTAGCATTGAAGAGATCATATTCAATATTTAAATCGTTTGCTAATGCAATAGCAAAAGATGTTTTTCCAACACCACTTGGGCCATAAAAAATTAAAGATCTGCAAAAATTTTTACTAATCATTCTTTTAATTAATCCGTCTTCTTTTAATAAGTTTTCTTGTCCTATTATTTCAGAAGTTGATTTTGGTCTTAATAAATATGCTAATGGTGTATTCATAATTCCTCCTTAATAAAAAATAACTAGACCTTACTAGTTATTATTTTACTCTTATTTTGTTTCAAAAACTATGCCGAATACTTCTTCGTATTTTTCAGTTGGAATAATTTTTAACTTAGCTTTTACTTCATCAGGAATTTCATCTAAGTCTCTTTCATTTTTCTTTGGAATAATGATTGTTTTTAATCCACTTCTTGAAGCAGAAATAGATTTTTCTCTTAATCCACCAATTGGCAATACATTTCCTCTTAGTGTAATTTCACCAGTCATTCCAATTTCTTTTGAAACAGGTTTATCTGAAAGTGCAGAAATTAAAGCAGTTGTAATTGTAATTCCAGCACTTGGGCCATCTTTTGGAACAGCTCCTTCAGGAACGTGCATATGAATATCATTTTCTTCAAATACTTTTTTATCTACTCCGAATTTTTCAAAGTTTGACTTAACATAAGTTAACGCAATGGTTGCAGATTCTTTCATGACTTCACCAAGCTTACCAGTTAAAATTAAGTTTCCTTTACCAGGATATAAACTTACTTCAATCGGTAAAATATCACCGCCAAATTGAGTATATGCTAAACCTGTAACAACACCAATTTGAGATGCTTCTTGTTTTTCAGTGTGATCAAAAATTCTTTTACCTAATAATTCATTTACTTGTTTCTCGTCAATAACAATTTTATCCATTTCTCCATTTAAATTTTTAACAATATATTTTCTAATAATTGAATTTATATGTCTTTCTAACTGACGAACACCAGCTTCTCTAGTATAAAATTTAATTATTTCATTAATTGAACCTTCAGTAAATGAAATTTCATTTGAAGTTAATTCATGTTGTTCAATTGATTTTGGAACCAAATAGTCTTGAGCAATTTTAACTTTTTCAATTTCTGTGTAACTAGATAAATTGATGATTTCCATACGATCATATAATGCTTCTGGAATATCTTCAGGATAGTTTGCAGTTGCAATAAACATTACTTGACTTAAATCATAAGGTTCTTCAATATAGTGATCTGAAAACTCTTTGTTTTGTTCTGGGTCTAAAACTTCTAGCATTGCACTTGCAGGGTCTCCTCTTTGATCAGATGCCATTTTATCAATTTCATCAAGCAAGAATAATGGGTTTTTTACTTTTGCTCTTTTCATAGTTTGAATAATTCTTCCTGGCATTGATCCTACATAAGTTTTTCTATGTCCACGAATCTCTGATTCATCTTTAACTCCACCCAAACTTACTTTAACAAAGTTCTTACCAACAGCTTCAGCAATTGATTTTGCTAAACTTGTTTTCCCAACTCCTGGAGGTCCAACCAATGTAATAATTGGAGCTTTTAAAGATTTAGTTTTAGTTTTAACAGCTAAATATTCAATAATTCTTTCTTTCACTTTTTTCATTCCATAGTGATGTTTATCTAGAACATCTTTTGCGTATTTTAAATCTGTTAAATCTTCAGTTTCCTCTCATCAAGGTATGCTCATCATTCAATCAATATAGTTTTTTTCTGTATTTCATTCAGGCGTTCCTGATTGTAGAGCTTCAACTCTTTTGATTGAAGACATAATTTTTCTTTTAACTTCTTCTGGGAATGGTTCTTTTGCTAATCTCTCTTTGTATTTATCTAATGAACTATCATCTGAATCATCATTTTCTTCTAATTCGTCTTTAATAATTCTCATTTTTTCTCTTAAATAATACTCTTTTTGTTGTTTATCCATTTTATCTTTTAACTTATGATTTAATTCTTGCTCAATTTCATTTTTTTGTCTTGCTGCATCAATTGATTCAGCATTTCTAGTAATAATTCCATCTTCTGCAAAAATTATTTTCTCAATAATTGATCATCTTTGTTTTAAAGACGGTGATGTTATGTATTCTGGATTAGTTAAAATTTTTGAAGGTGCAAGTTTAAACATAATTGAATCAAAAGATAAACTTAAATCATCAGATTCACCTGATATTAATTGTTTAATTTGTTTTGTTACCAAACTTGCTTTAGTTTTGATAGCATCTGAAATTTTTTCAATTAATTCATTTAATTCTTTTTCGCTAAAATCATTAATTGATTCAATCAATTCAACTTCTGCATAAGCAATTTGATCTTCATTTTCAAAAAAATCAATTACTTGACATCTTTGAATAGGATTTGTACTAATTGTTAGCGAATTATCTTTTCATTCTTTGATTACTTCAAAATCAACTAATATTCCAAATTTATGTAAATCTGAAAATTCTGGTTTTTCAACAGAAGCATCGATTTGTGGTATTGCAATCATTTGATTATTTGAATTTTTAATTGCATAATTAACACTTGCTAATGTGTTTTTTCTTCCAACTTCTAAATTTTCTTTGATTCCAGGAACAATAAATGAACCTCTAATTTGGAAAATAGGTAGTTTTATTTTTTTACTCATTTTTGATAACCTCCTATGTGGTTAAGTATATATTATCATATTGATTAGCAATTACAATAGTAGAGTGCTAAAAATAAAAAAACCTTTTTCAGGTTTGCTTATTTTTATAATTATCCGTTATTTGAATATAAGAAGTCAACCAATAAATCATTGATTATTTCTGATTTTAACATTTCTGGATTTACCATAGTTTTAATTTGATCAGCAGGAATTCCAAATTGTGCTGCTAAGTTTTCAAATTTTTCATTAATTGCTTCTTCAGTAACTTTAAATTTTTCTTTGCTTCTAATTTCAGTTGTTACTAAGTAAGTTTCTAATTTATTTTTAGCATCAGCTAATAACTCAGCTTTAATAGCATCATCATTTAAACCAGTTACTTTTTTGTATTTTTTAATATCTAATCCTTGTTGTTTTAATTGAGCTTCAAATTCTTTTCTTAAATCAGCTGCTTGATTTTCAATAGCTGTTTTTGGCAATTCAATTTTTGAGTTTTTAATAACTTCAGCAATTAAATCATTAACAAATTGATTTTTAATATTTTGTGTTTTTTGTTTTGTAATGTCTTCTTTTACTTTTGCTTCAAATTGAGCAAAAGTTTCAACATTAGGTAAATTTAAATCTTTTACAAGTTCATCATCTTTTTTAGGTAATTCTCTTGCTTTAACTTCAATAATGTTTAACTCAAATGTTGCAGGTTTATTTGCTAGTTCAGCAGTATATCCTTCTGGAAATGTTACATCAATTTTAGCTTCTCCAAGCCCTAAACCAATCATTGAATCTTCAAATCCTGGAATGAATTGGTTTGAACCAATAACTAATTTGTGACCTTTAGCTTCTCCACCTTTAAAAGCTTCACCATTAACAAATCCTTTAAAGTCAAAAGTAACAATATCCCCTTTTTCAATTTTTGCATCAGCTGCTTTTGGTTTTTCCATGATGAATTGCTCACAATATTGTTCAATAACTGCTTCAATTTCTTCTTTTGTTACTTCAACAGTTTCTTTTTTAATTGTTTTAATATTTTTATACTCACCTAATGTAATCTCAGGTTTTAAATCAAATAAGAATTCAATAACTAATTCTTTTTCGCTTACTTTTGCTGGAACTGGTTCTGGTGAGTTCATTGGTTCAATCTTAACATCTTGAGCTCTTGCAAAATCAAACGCTGGAGAAACCATCATTCTGTAAGCTTCATTGTAAACTTTTGAAGGAGTCACATATTTTTCAGCTTGAGCAGCTGGAATTTTCCCTTTTCTGAATCCTGGAACTTCTAAGTTAGCAAGCACTCTATTTTTCGCTTTTTTTAAAGTATCAGTTCATTCTGTTCCATCAATAGTAACAATTCATTTACCTTGACCTTGTTCAATAATTTTTAATTCTGTGAATTTCATTTTTTATTCCTCGTTATTCTATCTTTTGTAAGCAATAGCAATATTCTTTGGCTTAATGCTTAAAGTTTTTACAATTATTTCTTCTACTATTTTATTAATTTGATTTTCTTCTAACATTTCAGTTTTATTTTTTAAATCAATTTTAATCAAAACATAAAGTAAGTTATCATGATATAAGTCTGTTAATACTTCAATATTGTTTACATTGTTTAAACCTGTGGCTGAACGCATTAAAATTGTATTTTGAATTAACTTATTTAAAGCATTAACTTCAATTTCTAATGCTCCACGATTATTTCTTTCAATTGAAATATACATATTATTACACCTCTTTTTTTTACTATTGAGCTCTACCGCTATATTTACCATCTGCTGTAGAAATAATAACTCTTGTTCCTACATTAACAAATAATGGAACCATAATATCTAATCCAGTTTCAACAACAGCTTTTTTTAATGCTCCACTTGTTGTATCACCTTTAACAGCTGCTTCAGCTTCTGTTACTTCTAATTCAACTTTATCTGGTAAAGAAATTCCTAAAACTTCTCCATCATATTCAGTCATTTTAATCATTAATCCATCTGTTAAGAATTTACTTTCTCATTCTAATCTAGTCATTGGAATTTGAATTTGTTCATAAGTATCTGTATCCATTAAGTATGCATCTGTATCATCATTGTATAAGTATTGCATATCTTTTCTTTCAATCATCGCTTTTTCAACTTTTTCACCACCTGTAAAAGTTATTTCGACTCTTGATCCAGTTCTTAAGTTTTTAGCTTTTACACTAACTTTTCCTTGTTGTCTTCCTGATTTTGAGAAAGACTGTTCAATAACAACAAATAAATTACCTTCGTATATAAATGTTGTTCCAGGACGTAAATCATTTACTGACATTTCTTTTCCTTCTTTCTTTTTTAAGATTTAATTTTAATCATAATAAATTATAGCATTTAAGCTAAAAGTTTGAAAGTTTTTCACTTAGTTTTGTTTTTGACAAAGTGAAATGCATAACTTCAAAAACGATTATTGAAACTATTCACTGAACACTATCAACAATTGCTTCTTTAACAGCTAATCCATTTCTTAATGCAATTTCTTGTGTATTTCAAACAACATAATATAAAAAAGGAATATATAAAAATACTAAACTAGCGGCCAAGACTACTACAATATGCTTTGTAATAACTTTTGATCCATACTTCATAATAAAAAACATAAGTACATTAACAAGAATTGTTATTCCCATAGTTATAACTGAATTTAAAACCAAATCCATTATTGCTCCATAAACAATTCCAGCAACCAACATTCCATACCCAGGGGTTAAATAACAAAAAACTAAATATAAACCTGTGGTAAATTGAATAGCTACTCCATCAGTAGTAAACAACATTGTCACTAAAGATAAGGTTACTAGTAATGCAGAGAGTATACTGATTAAACAAATATACCTAATTGATCATTTTTTTCTATTCAAAATGATCACCAACTTTTAGATCAGCTAAGTTAGTCAGTTTATATTCACTAGCTTTCATCATTTTTTTACCTGGCTTTTGAATTAATTCGATTTGCACTTGTCCATCTTTTGTCTGCACATCAATTCCATTTTCATTAATGTCAACAATTGTTCCAGCTCTTTTTTCAATCTTATTATTAAGAATTTTAACTTTTTGGATTTTATATCTTCTTTCGCCTTTAAACGTATGAGCTATTGGTCAAGGAGATAAACTTCTAACATGATTTCAAATATTTATCGATAAATCATCTCAATTGATTTTTTCTTCTTCACTTGTTATATTTTTTGAAAATGTTACTTCTTCTTCAACTTGAGCAATTGGACTTAATTCATTATTGAAAATTTTAACTAAATTTTCCTTAATCATTTTTTGGCCTAGCTTAGCTAATTTTTCAAACATTGTTCCTGTATCATCAAAATCTTCAATCTTTACAGATTCTTGAATGTAATAATCACCAGCATCCATTTTTTTAACCATTTTCATAATTGAAATTCCAGTTTCAGAATCTCCATTTTTAATAGCGTATTGAATTGGTGCACCACCACGATATTTAGGTAGCAAACTACCATGAATATTAATAGAATCAACTTTTGGTAAATCTAAAATTCTGGTAGGAACAAATTGACCATAAGCACAAGTTACAATAAAGTCACTCTCTATTTGTGCAATTTCATCATATGCTTCAGAAATTTTAATTGGTTGAATTATTTTTAAATTATTTTTTAGAGCAACTTCTTTTACTGGCGTTGGTTTTAATTCTTTCTTTCGTCCAACTGGTCTATCAGGTTGAGAAATAACTAAAACAACTTCTACATTTGGCATTTCAGTTAATGCTATTAAGATTTCTGCTCCAATTTGTGGAGTTCCACAAAATATAACTTTAATTTTTTCCATTGTAATCCTCCATCAACTCTTTAACTTTTTTAAGAATAACTACCATTGCTAAAGTATCTCTATCACAATATTTAAGCATTCCTTCCTTTACTTTTAAATCTCATGCTGCCTTTGGAATTCTACCATCAACAAATTTCCTAAATGTTTCACTAGCTTTATCGCCTTTATTAATTACTAAATCGTTATATGAAAAACTTGGATCTAAACTTGGTTGTGTTTTTTTAATTGAATAACTGCCTTTAAAATATGGATGATAAATTAAAAATGCTGGTCTTCCAGTTCCTTTTGTGTCGCTTGTGAAAAAATCCATTAAATCAACTGTATTTTGAATGATGTAAGCTAATGGTTTTGCGTATTTTGGAAACATCATTGCTAATTTTCTTAAAACACCTTGCTCAAAACTTTTATTATATGCCACATAAATACCTGGCCCATGCTTGAATGAATCTTTAATGAAGTTTTCAATAAATTTAATTCTTGGATCGGTATTTTGTTCATTACTTAAAAAACTATAGTGATACATTGTTTCTGGTTTATTATAATCATAGTTTTCATCAACAATTACATCAATTGAGTATTGAAATGGTGTTTGATAATAAGTATTAACTAAATTAAATCTTGGTATTGCTCATTTAGCTGTTTCAAAATCATACATGTATATAGGATATTCTTTATAAACACTTAATAAATTATTTATTCATTCAATATTATCAAAATCAATTATTCTTCATTTTGACTCATCATCAGGATATTGCTTTTTCAAATCATAAACTTCAAACATTCTTCTTGCTATTCTGTTTTTTTCAAAAAATGACTCACCTTTATTGTTTAGTACAATACTTGGTTCAAACAAACTTTCATAGTCTTTAAAGTACGGAGATTTTGAATTTCTGATAACATGCGATTTAAGAGCACGTTTAAATTTTCCAATGTTTCAAAAACCGGGTTCATTTTTATCAAATCAGTTCATCACATGATAGCAATTATCATATTGTTCATGATTAAACCCATGATCTCAATTACCAGCACGATCTTTGTTATAATTCAATGTACATTTTTTATTGTGGATGAATTCGGGAATTTCTCCATTTTCAGGTTTTATTTTTAAATAATTTGATAATGTTATAAATATTTGATCCAAATCAAACTTTTCTCTAAACATTTTTAACTCATCTTTTAAAGTAGGTCTTTTTGCATTTGTTCCATATGTTAAATAATCAAGAGCAACTAATTTTTCTAATTCAACTTCAATAGAATTATTATCATATTTAACTTCAAAATCACTTTTAACAAATTCTTCAATTTCTTCATATTTAATTTTTCCAAATTGATTTATAAACTCTTTAGCTTGATCACCAAAAGTTTTTGCAGTTATTATCAAATCAGAATTCATTACATAATCTGAATTAATTTTAGCTATACAAATATCATCAACAATAAATCCACATTTTTCTAAAACAAAAACTTGATACATTAAATCAAAGAAATGCTCAGCTTTAACTTTTGTTGTAGCTTTAGCTTCAATGATTTCAACGTGTTTATTTTCTTTAATTTTTAAAACATCACATCTTGTTCTAATCTTTTCATCATCATAACTGAATGCTGCTTCATAAATGTACTCACAGTTATCCTCATCAAGTAACTTTTTTGTTTTTTGTTCTGCTTCAAAGAATTTTAGTTCATCTAAATTTACTGTTATTTTTTTATTTGCTCTTTTATCGTTTGCTATAATATTTTTCATATCAAAATATTCTCTAACTTTATCACCAAAAGCATTACCATCTTCAATTGTTTCACCTGCAAATAATTCTGGATCAAATCCTGTTTCAGAATCTCAAGCAGAATTTCATCTTATAAGAAATTCTTCTTTTTCATTTTCATCTAAAGAATCAATGTTTAAATATGCAGAAAAAATATCAATTGATTCAGCTGATTCAGAAAATTCGTTTTCATCATCAAAATTAGCATCTGCATCAATTTCAAGAATTCTGTCTTTTTTTCATTTTACAGCATTAGTAAAATTTTCCTTATTATCCCAAATTCATGCCTTTTTAACACATTCCTTCATTGCCAATTTAAATGTTTCTTTATTAACTTTTGCACTCAATTTAAACATAATTATTCTCCTTATTAAACTTTATTATTTATATTTTATCAACTTTAGATATGTTATTAAGTTGTTATTAAAAATAACTTGTATTATGTTTACATAATTACAAGTTATTTGCTTTATTAATTTCCTTCTTTACTTCTGATAGGAACAAACTTTTCTTTATGTTCAGTTGTTCTTTGGATAACTGGATTTTTTTTGTTTTCTTTTGCTTCAGCCCTAATTTTTTTAATTTCTTCTTTTTCAATTTTAGCTAATTCTTTTTCTTTAATACGATCAGACTTTTTAAGTGCTTTTCTTTCTTCTTTAGTCAACTTGATTTCTTTTTGCCCAATAGCTATTCTTTGTTCAGTTTCGTCTAAATCTAAAATTGTGTTAACAACTCATTTTGTAGCATAATTTTTTTTATCAATTTTAGTTGTAATACCTTCAACTTCATAAGCTCTTCTTTCGATTGACTTTTGTGTTTTTGGTTCAATTAATTCAACAACAACATCAAACACATCACGGTATTTATATTCTGGACCTTTTCTTGAGTAAACTTTTTCAAACTCAACTCTAATGTTTTTTCTGTTATCTGTTTTTGCTAAAAATGCTTTAATTTCATTTCTAACTGCTTTATATCTTTGTTCTTTTTCTTTTTTAGCTGCTTTTTTACCAGTTATTGTTGTAATGATTACAAAACCTACAACAACAATAAGCATAACTAAAAGAATTATTAATCCTGCACTGTTACCCATAAAAATATCATTCCTTCTCTTTTATTTCATTATAATTATAAATTATTTTTTCTAAAATTATCTACTATGTCAATAATTCCTCCACCTAAACAAATCTCGTTTAAATAGAATACTGCTTCTTGTCCTGGTGTCACAGCTTTAACAACCGCATCATAAGTTACTTTATATTCATTATTTGTTATTCTATATAATTTAACTTTTACATCAGGTTGTCTATATCTAAATTTTGCTGTACATTCAAATTCATTAATATTATCTAAATATTTTGTTAAATCGATTGATCAATTAATTTCATTAACAATTGCACTATTTGATAATAAATAACTTTCATCGCTTGCTGGACAAACATAAATTATTTTTTTATCAATATCTTTTGTTGCTACATAATAAGGTTCTTTCATTCCACCTAAGTTAAGACCTTTTCTTTGCCCAATTGTGTAATACATTGCTCCAATGTGTTTTCCAACAACTTCATTAGTTTTGATATCAACAATATCCCCAGGTTGGTTTGAAATATAGTTTTGTAAAAATTTAGTAAATTCTCTTTCACCAATAAAACAAATTCCTGTTGAGTCTTTCTTATCAGCTGTTATTAATCCTTGTTCAGCAGCTATCTTTCTAATTTCAGGTTTTTCCAAACTTTGTAATGGAAATAAAGTTTTTGATAATTGTGTTTGAGTTAGCTGACATAAGAAATATGTTTGATCTTTATTTGTATCAACTGCACGAATCATTTCGTATTGTTTTGTTTGTTCATTGAATCTAACTCCAGCATAATGACCCATTGCAATATAATCTGCTCTTAATTCATTAATTGCATGATTTAAGAATTTATCGAATTTAATATATTTGTTACATAGTATATCTGGGTTTGGTGTTCTACCTTTTTTGTATTCTTTAATAAAGTATTCAAAAACATATTCTCAATATTCATGAACAAAATCAATTCTGTGTAATTTAATACCCAATTTATTAGCAACTTCTAAAGCATCTAAATAATCTTGTTCTTGAGGACATACTTCATTATCAATTTCTTGATTTCCTAAAATATCATTGTTTGCTGATGAATCTCAGTTTCGCATAAATAATCCTTCAACTTCATATCCTTGTTGAATTAGTAAATAAGCTGCTACTGATGAATCAACTCCGCCACTTAAACCTACAATAACTTTCTTTTTCATAGTTCCTCCTTACACAAAAAAATTACTCAAATGAGTAATTTAATTTTAACATATTTTTCTTATTCAAATTATATTTGTATGAATGCAAAAGCAATGAAATAAAAAATAAATAATAGAGATAAACAATAAACTGCTAGGTGAACTTTTTTGGCTTTACCAGTTATCATCATCATGAATGAATATCCTATAAATGCCATTGCTACACCATTAGCAATTTCATAAGTTGCTATCATAAATAAAATTGATAAGAAAGTAGGAACTAAGAATTCTGGTTTTTCTCATTCAACATGAGCTGCTTCTTTTATCATCATAATTCCAATGTATACACAAGCTGCACTTGTAATTGGTTGAGGAATTAATTTAAATATAGGAAATAATGCAATAGCTAATAAGAATAATACACCATTAACAATTGCAGCTAATCCTGTTTTTGCGCCTTGTTCAATTCCTGCTCCAGATTCAGCAAAAACTCCTAAAGGTGTTGTCCCTGTTACTGATGCCATCATTGTTCCAACTGAGTCAATTACCAAAGCTCTTTGGCTAATTTCTTTATGTTGATTTGTTTTATTATCAAGTTGATTTGTAAATGCTGCCATAGTTCCTGTAGCATCAAAGAAGTTAATTAACATAACAACAAATATTGAAATATAAGTTACTGGTGATGTTCAAATTTTACTTTTTCCGAATGCTTTAAATGTTGATTTTCAGTTTCATGCGAAACCATCAAAATCATATTTTCAACCTTCTCAATTTGATAAGTTTGCTTTATATAATAGGTCTTTATCATTAGTTATGTTTGTTGATGTTGCAATTATTATTGCAATTATTGACATTCCGATTAGAGATATTGCAACAGCACCTGGTATTTTTTTAAATGCTAAAAACAAAATTAGCATTAATGTTGCTGAACCTAAAATAATTGGCAAATAATTTTCTTTTAAAATTCCAAGTTTTGCAACTGGAATACCTGATGAATCCTTTCCTAATCATCCCATGCTAGCAATTCCAACATATGATATAAATAAACCAATTCCAATTCCAATTGCTAAAACAATTCCTTTTGGTATAGATTTAATGATGAACGATCTTAAAGGTGTTAGTGAAACTGTTACAAATACTATTGATGAAAGCATTGTAACAATCATAGCTCCTTCAAAACCTAATGTTCCACCAATGTTAAATGCAACTAATGCATTCATTCCCATTGAGGTAGACATTGCTACTGGAATATTGGCAAATAAGCCCATTAATATACAACAAATTCCTGAAACTAAAGCTGTTGCAAAAAATATTCCAAATTCATTCATTTTTGTTCCATCATTATTAATTGAACCTGTTTCAGAAACTAAAGACGGATTCACACTTAATATATACATTAATGCTAAAAAAGTTGTAACTCCACCAATAATTTCTTTTTTCATAATTGCACCTAAAGTATCAAACTTAAAGTACTTTTCAATTGAACGGATAGCTTTATTGTTGCTGAAGACAAAAGCTTCCTTATTTCTCTGAGCTGTTTGCTCAGGCGTTTCGTTTAAAAATAATTCAGACTCATTCTCAACTTGAGACTGTTTTAGACTTTTATTATCCATTTTGCTTATTCTTTCTATGTATAAAATTCAATGAAGAACTCAGCAAAAATAAAAAAGAGTTTTCACAGTACGCAAAAATACGTATAGTGAAAACTATAAAACTCATAATCTAACATTGGTGTTAGGTAGAGACTCCTTCCCGATATGAAGGATTATATAAGTTTTCATATTCATTTTATACTTAGTTATTTTATCTAATAAACTATTAATATTCAAATAAAAAAACCAACTTTAATTGTAAGTTGATTTTATTCAATATTATTTTTTGGTTCAAATATTGAAAGTTCTTCTAGATCCTTAAGAATTTTTTTCTCTTCTTTTGAAACTGAAGTTGGAACTGAAATATTAATTCTTATTAATAAATCTCCACGTTTATCAGATGTTTGATTTTTAAATAAACCTTTATCATGAACTTTTATTAGTTGTCCTGAGCGAACACCTTTTGGTAATTTCAATTTAACAGGCCCATCTAAAGTTTTAATAATAACTTCATTCCCTAAAATTGCATCAAGATATGAAATATTATAATTCATTATTAAATCATTTGAATTTTTAGTTAATTCAAATACATCGCTTCTAACAATGCCAACAGTTATATAAAGATCACCTGGTGTTCCACCTTCTAATGAAGCATGCCCCTGCCCACGCATAACAAATTGTTGACCAGGTCACAATCCTTTTGGCAATGGTATTTCAATTTCCTCTCTTTTTGTTTCGACACCTTTACCATGACAATTTTTACATTTGTTTTTAAATTCTTTTCCAATTCCATTACATTTATCACAAGTAATTTGATTTTGTACTTGGAAAGGACCCATTTGTTTGTTAACAATTATTTGTCCTGCTCCATTACATTTTGTACAAATGTGAACATCATCTGGATTTTCTGCTCCAACACCTTTACATTTCATACAATTTTTAATTAAATTTAAAACTGTTCTTTTATTAATTCCAAAAACTAATTCTCTGTAAGTTAAAGTTACTTCCAATCCTATATCTTGACCTTTTGCTGGTCCTCTTCTAGAAGAACGACCGCTTCTTCCTCCACCAAATAAGTCTGAGAAAATGTCACCAAAGTCCATTCCTCCGCCCATATTTGAGAAGAAATCTTCAAATCCTCCAAATCCAGAACCACCAAAACCTGAACTGCCATCAAAAGCAGCATGACCAAACTGATCATATTTAGCTCTTTTATCAGCATCAAGTAAAATGCTTGCAGCTTCGTTAACTTCTTTAAACTTTTCTTCAGCACCATTTTCTTTATTCATGTCAGGGTGATACTTCTTAGCAAGTTTTCTATAAGCACTTTTTATTTCTTGTTCTGTTGAGGTCTTAGAAACACCTAAAACTTCATAATAATCTTTTTTTGCCATGTTGTTTATCCTTTGTAAAAAATAAAACTAACAGTTGTTAGTTTTTTAAATTTAATTTTATTTATTTTCTTCTGAGTCTGAATTTTCTTCTTCTGGTTGAACACCTTGTGCTTGAGCAAATTGACTTGCCATTTGTATCATTTGTTCTAATTCATTTACTTTAGTTTCTAAAGTTTCATAATCTTCTTTTTCAATTAATACTTTAACCTCAGCTACCATTTTTTCAGCTTGTTCTTTTTGTTCTTGTGGAACTTCTTGTCCTTCTTGAGTTAGACTTGATTCAATGATTGCAACATAACTTTCTGCTTTATGTTTCAATTCAATATTTTTTCTTTTTAGTTCATCAGCTTCTGCATTTGCTTCAGCTTCTTTAATCATTTTTTCAATGTCAGCATCACTTAATGCACCTGAATTACTGATTGTAATAGATTTTTCTTCATTAGTTGCTTTGTCTTTAGCAATAACACTTACAATTCCATTTACATCAATTTTAAAAGTAACTTCAATTTGAGGAGTACCTTTTGGAGCTGGTTTAATTCCAGTTAATTGGAATTGACCTAATGATTTGTTATCAGCTGCCATTGGTCTTTCACCCTGTAATACATTAATATCAACTGCTGGTTGGTTATCAACTGCTGTTGAAAATACTTGTGTTTTTTCTGTAGGAATAGTTGTATTTCTATCAATTAATTTAGTCATAACTCCACCCATAGTTTCAATCCCTAATGATAATGGTGTAACGTCTAATAATAATACATCTGTAACATCTCCAGCTAAAACACCACCTTGAATAGCAGCACCCATAGCTACAACTTCATCTGGGTTAATTGAACGGTTAGGTTCTTTGCCTAATAATTCTTTAACAAGTTTTTGAACTGCTGGAATTCTTGTTGATCCACCAACTAATAAAACTTCATCAATATCACTAGCGCTTAATTTAGCTGCTTGTAATGCATCTTTAACAGGTTTTGAAGTTCTATCAACTAAATCTTTTGTAATTTTGTCAAACTCTGTTCTTGATAATTGAGTTGAGAATGAAACAGGTCCATTTTCATTCATTGCGATGAATGGTAAGTTTATTTCAACTTCTAATTGACTTGATAAGTTGATTTTTGCCTTTTCAGCTTCATCTTTTAATCTTTGTAATGCCATTTTGTCATTTTTTAAATCAACACCACTTTCAGTTTTGATTTTTTCAATTAATCAGTTAATGATTTGAGTATCAAAGTTATCTCCTCCAAGTTTGTTATCACCACTTGTTGATAATACTTCAAATGTTCCATCAGCTAATTCTAAGATAGAAACGTCAAATGTTCCCCCCCCTAAATCATAAACTAATACTTTTTCTTCTTTATCTTTTTTTTCTAAACCATAAGCTAATGCAGCTGCAGTAGGTTCATTAATAATTCTTTCAACTTCTAACCCTGCAATTTTACCTGCATCTTTAGTTGCTTTACGTTGTGAATCATTGAAGTAAGCAGGAACTGTAATAACAGCTTTAGTAATTTTTTCTCCAACTTTTTCTTCAGCGTATTTTTTCATGTATCTTAGAATTTCAGCTGAAATTTGTTCTGGTGTATATTGTTTACCATTTACATCAATTTTTTCATTTGTTCCCATTTTTGATTTAACTGAAATAACTACGTTTGGGTTTGTAACTGCTTGACGTTTTGCAGCCCCTCCAACAATAATATCTTCATTTTTAAATGCTACAACTGAAGGTGTTGTTCTTTGCCCTTCTGGGTTTTCTAAAATAATTGGTTGTCCACCTTCCATAATTGAAACAACTGAGTTAGTTGTACCTAAGTCTATTCCTATAATTCTTTCTTTTGCCATAATCTTTTTTCTCCTTTTAATACTATTTTGCTACTTTAACAATTGCGTGAATTAATATTCTATCGTGAATCATATATCCATCAGAAATTACAGACACTATTTTGTTTGATTCCATACCACTATCTTCTAGTGATTCATTTGCTTCATGTAAATTTGAATCGAATTCATCCCCCGCTTTTACGCCCATTGCTTTTATTCCATTGTTTTCAAATGCATTTTCTATTTGACTAATGATCATTTTAAAACCCATTAAATAGTTTTGCAACTCCGGACTTTCAGTTGGCGTATCAATTACTTTTTTTAATAAATCAATCGGTTTAATTAAGTCCTCAGCCAAATTGCTTGAACCATATTTTCTAACCAATGCCTCTTGTTCATTTCTCTTCTTAGTAAGATTTGCAATATCTGCATTTCTCAAACTTTTTTGAAATTCAATTTCTTTGTTGCAACTCTCAATTTGCTTTTCAAGATCTTGAATTATTTTTTTATAATCTTTTTTATCTTTTTTTACTTCTTCAATTTCAACTTTTCCGTCATTGTTTTCAACTGAAGTCTCTTCTTTATTTAATTCTTTTTCGTTATTCATCTTTATGATCATCTCCATTTATTATTTCTACTATCAAGTTAATTAATTGATTAGCTTGAGAATAATCAACCCTCTTAGGCCCAACAAGTGTTAACATTGTTGAACCCTGTTCAGTTTTAATTGCTGTTTCAACAATTGAAATATCACTTAAATCCTCAGATATTTCTTCACCTATCTTTGTACTAATTTGAATCATTTTTTGATTTGAACTGTAACTTACATCAAATCAATCAAATGGTGACATATTTTCCATAATGTTAATAACCTTTTTAAGTTTTTCTGTGTCATTAAATTCTGGATTATCCAACATGTTTTTCATTCCAACAATTTCTTTTTTAGATTCTTTTGATTGTAAAATGTTTGACATAAAAGTTTCTAAAATTAAATCATAGTTCTTTACAGTTGCTTCTAAGTTAGGTCTAATAAGTGATATGTTATTTTCTATTTCTTTAACTGGAGTATCAACTAAACAATCTGAAAACACTTTTATTGATATTGATAAATCTGATAATGATATATCTTTTAGATTGAATAATTGATTTTGCATTTCTCCATTTGAAAGAATGAAAATTACTGATGCCATAGTTTCTGATAATGGAATTAGGTCTATTTTTTTAACCATTAACTCACTATTTAAGTTTTGTTTAGTTACAATAGCTGTCATCTTAGTCATTTCACTAATTATTTGACTGGCCTGCTCTAAAACATATTCAATTTTTGTTCCACGTTGAAATAAAATTGATTTTAAGTTTTCTTTTAAACCTTCATTATAATCATCAAATTCCATTAAGTGATCAACATAATATCTGTACCCTTTTGTTGAAGGAACTCTTCCAGATGATGTGTGTTGCTTTTCTAAATAATTCATTTCTTCAAGTGCTGCAGAGTCATTTCTGATAGTCGCACTTGAAACTTGCATGCTAAGTAACTCTTGAATTCTTTTTGAACTAACAGCTTGATTAGTTTTAATATATTCTGAAACAATTACTTTTAAAATTTTAGCTTGTCTTTCGCTTAACATTTGATCACCTGTTTTTATTTTAGCACTCTATGTATTGGATTGCTACTTTTTTTCTTAATTTCTAACTTTTGATAGCACAAAGTCATCATTTTCAACTGTAATGGTATATCTTATATTTTCCTCAACTTCATCAGAAATGATTTTTTGAGCTAGCAATGTTTCAATATTTTTTTCAATATATCTTTTGATTGGTCTAGCACCAAATTGTTGATCATAACCTTCATCTATTATTTTATTTTTTGCTTTAATGTCGAAAGTTAAAAAGAAATTTTTATCATTTTCTAATCTTGTAGATAAAATGTTTAATTCTTTTGTTACTATTTCAGTTACATTTTCTTTTGACAATGGATTAAATATAACAACATTATCTATTCTATTTAAGAATTCTGGTCTGAAATGTTTTAATAATTCTGCTTTAATAGCTATTTTGCTTTCTTCAGAAGTTGAACCATTTTTTAAAATATATTCACTTCCTAAATTAGAAGTTAGAATAATTATTGTATTTTTAAAATCCACTGTTTTTCCTAAAGAATCTGTTATTCTTCCTTCATCTAAAACTTGCAATAGGATATTAAATACATCAGGGTGTGCTTTTTCTATTTCATCAAACAAAACAATTGAATAAGGGTTTCTTCTAACTGCTTCAGTTAGTCTTCCACCTTCTTCATATCCTACATATCCAGGAGGAGAACCAATTAATTTTGAAACACTATGTTTTTCCATGTATTCGCTCATGTCGATTCTTACCATTTTTTTACTTGAGTTAAACAATATATCAGCTAGACTTCTTGCTATTTCAGTTTTACCAACTCCAGTAGGTCCTAAGAATAAGAATGAACCAATTGGTTTATTTGGATCTTTAATCCCACTTCGACTTCTTAAGATTGCTTGAGACACTGCTTCAATAGCTTGATTTTGGCCTTTAACTCTCTCTTCAAGTGTTGTTTCAAGCTCTAATAATTTTGTTTTTTCTGATTCAACTAATCTATCAACTGGAATACCTGTTCATTTAGCAACTATTTCAGCTACATCTTTTTCTGTAACTTCTTCACTAACTAATGTTTCACGAGTATTTTTTTCAGTTTCACTTAATTGTTTTTCTAAACTTGGTAATAAAGAATATTGAATTTCACCAGCACGTTTATAGTTACCTTCATTTTGCGCAATTTCTAATTCATTTCTTAAATTTTCAATTGTTGTTTTAAAACTATTAATTTTTTCTAGTTCTGATTTTTGTTCATTTCATTCGCTATCTAATCTTTCTTGTTCAATTTTTGTTTTTTCTAGTTCTTTAACAGCTTCAGCTAATCTTTCTTTTGACTTGTCGTCTTTTTCCTTTGAAAGAGCACTTTTTTCAATTTCTAATTGCATAACTTTTCTATTTATTTGATCTAACTCAGTAGGCACACTTGCTAATTCAGTTTTAATAGTTGATGAAGCTTCATCAATTAAGTCAATTGCTTTATCTGGTAAGAATCTATCTGTTATATATCTATTTGATAAATTTGCAGCACTAACAATTGCATTATCATGAATTCTAACTCCATGATATGTTTCAAATCTTTCTTTTAATCCTCTAAGAATTGAAATTGTTTGATCAACAGTTGGTTCTTCAACCATCACTCTTTGAAATCTTCTTTCTAATGCAGAATCTTTTTCAATATATTCTCTATATTCTTTTAATGTTGTTGCTCCAATGGCTTTTAATTCACCTCTTGCAAGAGCTGGTTTTAGAAGGTTAGAAACATCCATTCCTCCTCCACTGCCAGTTTTGCCAGCACCAACAATTAAGTGAAGCTCATCAATAAATAAAATTATTTCACCCTCTGATTTTTTAATTTCGTTAACTATAGCTTTAACTCTTGATTCATAATCCCCAAGATACATAGCTCCAGCCATTAAACTTCCCATATCTAATTCTAAAATTCTCTTACCTTTTAAGATTGAAGGTACATCTCCTTTAACAATTCTTTGAGCTAAACCTTCAACTACAGCTGTTTTACCAACTCCTGGCTCACCAATTAAAACTGGATTATTTTTAGTTTTTCTTGAAAGAATTCTAATAACCCTTAAAATTTCTTCTTCTCTACCAATGATTGGATCTATTTTACCGTCTTTAGCTGCTTGAGTTAAGTCACGTGTATATTTTTCTAATGCGTTTACTTCTTCGCCTTTTTGTTGAAATTCCATATTAAATTCCCTCCTCGTAAAAACCTTTTTCTTAGGTTTGATATTATATTAATACATAATTTTAGCAAAGTCAATAATAGAGTGCTAATTAACAAACTAAAGAAAAAAGAAGTTACTAAACTGCAACTTCCCCTGTTATTTTTGCATGACTTTCATAACCTTCAATTTCAATATCATTAAATTCTATATCAAAAATTGACTTATCTGAATTTATCTTAATATTGCATAATGGCAATGGTTCTCTATTTACTTGTTCATTAATTTGATCTAAATGATTTAAATAAATATGTGCATCACCAATTGTATGAACAAAGTATCTTGCTTTTAAATTACATTCTTTTGCTATTAATTCCATTAGCAGTGCATATGAAGCTATATTAAAAGGAACTCCTAAGAATACATCTCCGCTTCTTTGATACAATTGTAAATCCAATCAACCATCTTTTGAAACATAAACTTGTCAAAATGAATGACATGGAGGTAATAACATGTTATCTACTTCTGCCGGGTTTCATGCTGAAACAATATGTCTTCTTGAAAATGGATTCTTTTTAATATCATTAATTAATTTAGCAAATTGATCGACTCCGCCAAAGTCTCTTCATTGTTTTCCATAAACAGGACCTAAATCTCCTCATTTATTACAAAAATCATTATCGTTTTTTAATCTTTCAACAAATTCTTGTAAAGTTTCATTATTAAATTCAGCTGATTTTTTGAAATTATCATAAGGTCATTCATTTCAAATTTTTACATTATTATCAACTAAATATTTTATGTTAGTATCACCCTTAATGAATCATAACATTTCATGAAAGATTGCTTTATAGAAAACTTTTTTTGTTGTTAATAATGGAAAACCTTCACGTAAGTCATATCTTTTTTGAACACCAAACTTAGATATTGTTCCTGTGTTTGTTCGATCTTCTCGTTTTTCTCCATCTTTTAAAATTTCATTAACTAATTCAATATATTGTTTCATGTTCAATCTCCCTTATTCAATGTAAAGATTATAATTCTAAATTTATTATTTTTCTTTTTTAAATATATTGATTTTTATTTTTTTCTAAATATTGTTTTCCTTTAATTGTTATTTGTCTACCACGACCTGTTTTGACTATTAATCTCTCTTTTAAAAATATTGGTTCCATGTTATTTAAAATTGTTTGATTTGGAACATTTATTATTTGAGCTAAACTATCTAAAGATAATATATTATTTTCAGATAAAGTTAATAAATAGTCCAAGTCTTTTTCATTTAACCCATACTCATATAAACCCATTTGCTTAAAAACTCAAATTAAATTATCACCTGATAAGTCTTTTATTTTTTCTGTTATCAAGAAATCATATATTCTTTTAACTAAATTAATAGCAACTCTTGGTACTAATCTCGAATATTTAGCGATTATTTTAGCATCATCAATTAATATTTTTTGGTCCAGCTTATTAAAAGTATTAATAATAATTTTTGTTAAGTCATCCTGATTGTATCTTTCTAATTCAAATTGGATAGGGAATCTATTTAAGAATGGAAATGGTAATCTATTTATTTCTGTTGTTGCAGTAATGATAGTAAAGTTAGGAAGTTTAATATTAACAATTTTTGAATTGTACTCTTTCCCTATAATAATACTTAACTTATTTTCTTCTAAAACAGGATATAGAATTTCCATAATATCTTTACTAACTGAATGAATTTCGTCAATAAAAAGAATTTGTCTTTCCTTAATACTAGTTAGCACTGAAATTAAATCACTTGGTTTTTGTAAACTTGGTCCATTCACAATATGAATCTTTGTTTTTAAAACTTTGCTTAATAAATAAGCTAAACTTGTTTTACCCATCCCACTTGGTCCTGAAAAAATTATAGGATCTAAAACTTTATCTTGTTTGATTGCTGATTCAATACATATCTTTAAGTTTTTAATTACTTTTTCTTGTCCAATATATTCACTTCACTTGCTTGGTCTAAAATCTTTACTCATTTCCTATTTGTTCCATAACTATTTTAGTGATTTCATCAACTGATAGCGAATTGTCAACCTTAACGATATTACGCATTATTGTTTTATATGAAAAACCAAGTTTAACTAATGAAGTAATAATTTTTTCCTTTTTCTGTGTGATTTTATTTTTAAAGAAATGTTTTTGTAGTTCTTCAATTATTAGTTTTGCAGTATATACACCAACACCCTTTAATTTAGCTAACTTATCAACATCATATTGCTCAACCATTAAAATGAATTCATCAAAAGAAAAGTTATTTAATAAGTAAAAGGTTGTTTTTAAACCTACTGTTTTGATTTTCACTAATTCTTTAAACAGATTTCTTTCATCTTTAGATTTAAAAGCAATTTCCGTTGATTCAAATTCAGTATTATGATCAACAATATAAAGTTTAATATCTTGCTCATTATCATAATTATCTTTTGTTAGATATAAAAAATATTCACCCTTATTTTGATATTCAACATATAAGTAATTATCATCAATTGAATTAATATTACAAATTAAATAATCCTTCATCAATTTCACCTCATATAGTTATTACAGAAAAAAAATAAAAAACCACTCCACATCTGAAGTAGTTTTGTTATTTATATTTTTAATTAATTTTTACTTACTATTTTAAAATACGGTGCAATTTGACCACCAAAATCAAAATCTAATTTATCTTTAATTTCTAAATCAAAACCTGTTGTGAACTGTAAAACAAAGTTTTGTTCTTCATCAGTATATGTTGAAATAGAAACACCTCATTTTGCTTTGTTTAAATGTTCTTGTTGATATTCAGACTCTCATAATCAAGTTGCATTTTTGTGAAATTCTTCAACTGATGTAATTTGTGTATCTTTAACGTTTTTTAAATTGAAAGCTGTTAAATCTATTTGAGTATTAGTTGCGTTTCATTTATCACTTTTAATATAAGTTGTTGGAAAAACTATTTCTGTCTCAGTGCTTGGAACCAATTTTGAATATCTTTCAAGCAATTGAGTATTGCTTGTAATACCTATTGAACTTAAACTTCAAAGTCAAAATGTAGCTTGGTAGGCTGCCCCTGTTTCAGAATTGTAATGATAATCAAATTTACCTTCATTTGCTATTCTTAAAATTTGATCTTCAGATTCAGTATCAATTGTATTCAATTCTGTCTTATATAAATTAGATGCTGTTGTAACCACTTGGCTGTTTGAAGAACCAAAGATAGTTGCTGCTGATGCAATTGCTAATGTCTTAATCATATAATTTTTCTCCTTATTTTTTTATAGATAAGCTATAAATCATAAAAAATTATAATTTACCTATACATATATTTTTGCATTAAAGTTAGAAAAAATATAAACTTATTCTTAATTATTTTTTTAATTTAATGCTATGATTTTATATATACACAATTTGTGTTATCACTTATATAATAGTTTTTCTTTTATAGCTTATTTTTCTTACTTATTATTTATAATACATTTGGATTTTAACTAAATAAGGAGTTTTTCATAAAAAAAACTGCAACTTCCATGAGATTATTTTCTCTGAAGATTTGCAGTTTAAATTTTAATCATATTTTAATTTTAAAATAATTTTTATATTCCAAGATCTAGTTAGAATCAAGCAGTTTAATTAACATACCATAACATCCAGCTTTATTTTCTAGTTTACTTTTTAAAACATTAACACCTTCAAAATTTAAAAATTGTTGAAACAGCTGAGTATATTGATTTAACTTTGTTTGTAATTCTTTCATAAATCTTTTATTTGAACTTATTCCTCCACCAATTGTTATTAAATCAAAATCCATAAAGAAATTAATTGATATAAGAAACTTACTTAAATTATTTATTCAGTCATTAAGAATAATTTCAGAAATTTTATTTTGCTTTTCAACTTGCTCCATAAATTCTTTACCGTCTATTATATTCATTTTAACTGATTCTGTTGAATTTAAACTAATCGGTTTTATTTCTACTGGTTTTTCCATATTTTCTGAATTTGAATATCGCATTAATGCTGCATTTGTTGATCCAAATTGAACTAGAAAATTTATTTTGTCATTTTCAAAATTTGAGAAAATCTTAGAAATTTCACCAGCTCCAAATTTATTTCCTTTATATAACTGTCCATTTATAATAATACCTGCTCCTAGACCTGTTCCAATAGTAACGTGTAGCATATTAGAACAACTTCTTTTTTGTCCAAAAACATATTCTCCAATTGCAGCTGCCTTTGCATCATTTTCTATTACAATCTTTTTAATATTTTTAAAGATTTTAAATATTTCATCTAAGTTTACCTCACTTGTAAATTTTAATGAAGAATCAGAAAGTATTTTATTATTTTTTGAATCTATTAAACCTGGTATAGATAAACCTAAATTTATACTTTTATCTTTTGGTATATCATTTCTAATAATTTCAAAAACTTCAGTAGCATTTATTTGAGAGCCTGGTCCTATTCTTTTGATATTTTTATATTCTAAAAATGTTTCGCTTATAATTTCTTGCTTATCGTTAAAAACTATTTTTTTCGTACTTAAACCACCAATATCATAGGTATAATTTAAAATCACTATATATTTTCTCCGTTGCTTTCTATAAGGTTTTTATATCAAAAGAAACTATCTTTTCTAATTCTTCTCATATCTTTTAAGTCAAATTCATCTCTATTAACATAAACAAAACCATATCTTTTTGAAATACCCTCGTGAGTAGAAACTAAGTCAATTGCACTTCAAGGCATGTACCCAATCATTTCCACACCATCATCAATTGCTAATCCCATTTGTTTAATGTGTTGTTGATAGTATTCTATTCTATAAGAATCATGTACTTTGTCACTTTCTTCTAATTTTTCTTTACCACCAATACCATTTTCTGTAATCATAACAGGCAATTGATAGCGATCATAAACTTCTCTTAAAGTATTTCTAAATCCTATTGGATCAATCTCTCATCCAAATTCGGTTTTAGGTAACTCACTATTTTTAACAGCTTCTCCAAAGTTTGGAATAGAAAATCCTCTTTGTTGGTCTTTTTTCTCTTGATGAACTTCTTTTTGGGTTGGCATTTGTGAAGTCATTGTTGAGTAATAATTAAAAGCTATAAAATCTGGCTTAGATTCTTTCAACAATTTTTTTTCAGCTTCAGTTATAGTTATAGACAATCCATTTTTCTTTATTGCATTTAAGAATAAAGAGCTATATTCTCCTCTACAAACTATATCTAAATAAACTCAATTTCTAACCATATCTATATTAAGTTTTGAAGTATAATCTTCAGGTTTTTTTGAGTTAGAATACACTGCGCCAATATTTGGTGCAGGTCCTATTTTACCATTAGGGCACATTTTTCTAAAAAGCTTTATTGCTTTTGCTTGTGCTACATTTAAATGATGCATTAATTGTCATGGATTTAATTGCTGATCTTTTGGAACAACCCCTATTACATCTGCAGCCATAACAAACATATTTAATTCATTAATTGTTAATCAATATTTTACTTTAGACCCAAAATTTTCAAATAAAACCTTTGAGTAAATTTCAAATAATTCAGTAAATTTATCAGTGCATACACCACCGACTTCTTGAATAAAATTTGGTGTATCAAAGTGAAACATAGTTACAACTGGTTCAATATTATATTTTAAAAGCTCATCTATTAAATCATTATAAAATTTGATTCCTTCAAAATTTATATCACCTTTTAAATTTTTTATAATTCTTGGTCATGATATTGAAAATCTGTAAGATTTAAATCCCATTTCAGCCATTAAAGCTACATCTTCTTTTCATTTGTTGTAATGATCTGAAGCTTCTTTAAATCCTGTTATGCCTTCAGGATATGAAGGTTGTTCATCAAACCTATCCATTATAGAAGGGACTTTACCGCCCTCGTTAATTGCTCCTTCAATTTGATATGCACTTGTTGATGCACCTCATAAAAAATTTTTTGGAAATTTTGTCATTTTTTTATCTCTTTTCTTTTTTAATTTTTAAATTTAAAATATCAGTATTTAAATTAACCTCTTTATAAGAAATTAGAAGTGAATTTAAATTATTTGAATAATTATTTGCTAATAAATTTAAGTTTATTTCATAACCTAAAGTTTCAATAATTTTTATTATTTGTTCTAACTTACTATCATGTAAAATTTTTAATTCTTCTAAATCAATTGTATTTCTTATTTCTATAATTGATTTTTCCAATTTGTTAATAAAGATATTTAATTCTTCTTTTAAAGCTATGATTTGATCTCTGATTGCGTCTGCTTTTTCAATGTTGTTTTTATTTAAAGCTAATTGCCCTTTTTTAATTAAAGAATTAACTTTTTTGTCATTTTTACTTTTTATTATTTCAATTTTTGCTTGTGCTTTTGAGATTTCAGAATATTTTTTTTCAATATCCTTAAATTGTCTTACATATTCATCTGTTATAACATTGTCAAGCATGTTGATTTTTTCAACTAGTGCTTTTTTATCTGAATCATTTAAATTATATTTAGTAACTAAAAATTTATTTAACTTTTTGTTTGTTTGTATTATTAGTTTTTTTTCATCAGTTCTTCCTCTATAAATAAATAATCCTATTAAAATACCACTTCCTAATGCAATTAGACAACTTGTTATATAAAGTAAACCATTAGCTAAGTTAGAAAGTTCTCCTATCACTTCATTATTCGGATCATATATTGTTGATTGGAAATAACCAAAAATTTCAAATACACCTATTCCTGTTCCTATTCTTTGAGTAACACCCATAATTCCAGCAAAAGCACCTGCTATAAATGCTGCTATAAGCCCTGCTAAAAAAGGTTTTTTTTCAGGTAAATTAATACCATAAATTATAGGCTCAGTTATCCCTAAAACTCCAACTGGTATCATAGATATTGCAGCTTTTTTTAAATTATAATTTTTTGTTACTATAATTATACTGATTAATGCTCCTAGCTGTGCGTATACAGATATTGATCCCCCCAGACCAAATATTCCATATCCTCCATTTCCTAGTTGAATGCTAGTAAGTACTTGTACCATACCTACTATTCCTAAAACTAAGTGCAATCCTAATATAACAGCTAATTGTCATAGCATAGCATATAATCCAACACCAATTCCAAAAGGTATTTTTCCTGCATAATACATTAAAACTGAAAGTATACTTTCAAAGAAATTTCATATAGGCATGCATATACAAAATGATAATAATATAGTTATTGAAAATACAAGAAAAGGTCTTACTGTTAATTCAAAAATTGGACTAACTCATGTGCCTATTCAGTCATCTAGTTTTTTAGCAATAAAGATTGCAAAAATAATAACAAATAATTTTATGTTTCCTGGAGTGATAACTATACTTGTTAGTCTATCCAAAACCATTTGTAAACCTGGATCACTTACGTTTATTTTTCCTAAGTTAAATAACTCTCATTCTCCACCTATTCCTAATAAACCTCCTGACAAAAATAAGATTGGAGAACATAAAGTAACACCAATGCCTATTCCTATCATCTTTCTAAGATTAAAATACTCAGAAGCTGCATATGCAACAAATATACCTATAAATAAATTTGATGATTTACCTGTTGCAAATAATATTAATCAAAATATGTCAAATCCTTTTACATTAACTAAATCTTTGATTGATTCTATTGTAACAGAAAAGTTTGGCATTATTTTTGTTCATACAAGTATACCTATTATCGCTTGAATCATACCAAATCCAATAAACACTGGTATAAGTTTTGGTAATATTGAACCAAACATTTGTAAAAATCTTTTAAAGTAAGAAGATTTTGTCTTTTCAGATTTACCTACACTTTCAGCAAACTCATTCATTTTCATAAATTCTTCTTTAAGTTTATATACATCTTGACCAATAACTACTTGCAATTCATTGCCGTTTCAAACAAGACCCTTTACTAATTCATTTGCTTTAATATTTTCTTCATTAACCAAGTTTTTATCAATAATTTTAAATCTTAATCTAGTCATGCAATTATATACTTCTGAATAATTACTTTTCAAACCAACTGCTGTATTTATAATAGAATATGCGTTTTGATATTTATTCTTGGTCACAAAAAAGTCTTTTGAGCTTTGAATCTTATTTGATATTTCAATTTCACATATTAAATCACCTTGTTTTGCTTTTCCTTCTTTTAAGTTAGTTAGTTTTATTGTTTTATCTGAGGCTGGTTCAAAAATAATTGGAGTTTCAGAACTAACATTTTGACTTTTTAAGTATTTTAAATCAACATCAAAAATTGGATCGCCTTTTTGCAAATATGTATTTTCTTTTATTTTAACATCAAAAGGTTTTCCTTCTAAGCTTACTGTTTCTAAGCCACAATGAATTATTGAACTCAAATTTTCATTAATCTCGAAACCAAATGCATGCTTTGTATCAAAAATGACTGATACTAAGCCTTTGTCAAAAGGTAAAACAAAATTGTTTTTTATAGGAACTATAACAATTCCCTCACCCATCATTTTTTGTGAAAAAGTTTTATCACTACATTTAGTAATTTCTTTTACTTCACAATCAACAGGTGCGTAAACTTTAATATTCATTTTTTTTATTTCCTTTCAATATTAATTTTAAGCATCTTTGATGTGATAACAAAAAAAAAAAAAAAACAAGAAAACTATTTTCAAAAAAGAAAATTGTTTACATTTGTTTTAAATATATTCTGATATTAGAGCAAAAAGATAATTAAAAGCGAACGTTCTCAAAATGAAACTTGAATTGTCTGATTCAAAATCAATTATCATAACATTTTTAAATTTTGTTGTAAGCTTTTTAAAATGATTTGGCGTTACAAAAATAAAAGTATTATTCATATTTCAATTTTGCGAATTCAAATTTAAATAGCTAATCATTGTAAAAGTATCTCTACCAGAAAGAAGAACTAAATTGATATCTTCATTTTTTCTGTTAGTAGTATTTTTTAAAAGACTAAAGTTTTCAGTAATTAAAGAAACATTTTTATTTTTGATAGTTAATATGTCTTTTAAAAATAAACCAGAACTAGCTAATTGATATGATGTATTAATTTTAAAAAATGAATTTCCTTTCAAAATGGAAATAAAATTTTCTACAAAAACTGTATTATTCTTTATTCATTCACGAATTTCTTTTTCAATATCTAATTTCAAGAAACTAGAAGATGGTTTTGTTTTTTTAGCACTATACTTTTCCATTTCTAGTTTTAATAAAATACTTAATTCCAAATACCCGCTATAACCTAAAGATTTTGAAAATTTAGTTATAGTTGACAAAGATGAATAAGATTGTTCGGATAGATCCTTTTGACTTAATATTTTCTTATTAAATAAATTTGCCACAATAACTTCAGCAATTTTATAATAAGTGCTTTCATCATTCATTCTTAATATATTTTCCAATTTTTCATAAATACTTAACACATATATACCTCAAGGTTTCTTATAAATATAATATATTAAAATAACAAAACATGTTTTTATATGTTTTTAAAAAGCTAAAATCATAACTTAATAAATAATTTATAATGTAAAAAATGCTAGCTTGCGCTAACATTTTTAAATAACAAAATAAAAACTATTTTTAATGCTTTAAAATTTTATTCTAATGTTCGATTTTTCCAGCTTCGTACAAGTTTTTAAAATGGCCTTCTTTTTTAGTTAATTCATTGAACGTACCTTCTTGTACTATTCCAGCACCATTAGCACCAAGCACAATAATGTGATCTACATTTTTAATAGTTGAAAGTTTATGAGCAATAGTAACACTTGTTCTACCTTTCATTAATTGATTCAATTTATTTTGAATTTCTTTTTCAACAATATTATCTAAAGCAGAAGTAGCTTCATCTAAAATTAATAACTCAGGATTTTTTAAAATCATTCTAGCAATCACTAATCTTTGCTTTTGCCCACCAGATAACATAAATCCACGTTCACCTAAAACTGTTTGATAACCTTCAGGTCAACTCATTACTAATGCGTGTAATTCAGCTTTTTTACATGCTTCAATGGCATCATCATCAGTTGCATCAAATTTACCATATTTAATGTTTTCTAAAACTGTTCCAAATAAAATTTGTGGTTCTTGTTCTACATAACCAACGTGACTTAAATAGTTTGATAAATTCAATTCCTTTAAATCCTCTTTTTGATTAATTAATACTTGTCCTTCAGTTGGATCATAAAATCTTAATAATAATTTAGCAATTGTTGATTTACCAGAACCAGTTTCACCAACAAATGCATATGATTTACCATACTGTAAAGTAAAGTTAAAATTAGGTAAGATTAAGTTTTCTGGTTTTTCTGGGTATCTAAATTTAACATCTTTAAAAACAATATCACCTTTTAAATCTTTAATTTCTTTGCCTTCATGATAATGGAAATCTAAAATTGATTCAGCATTTAATGTTTTCAAAATTCTTGAAGATGAAACCCCAGCCATAGCAGCACCACCTGATATTACAAATAAAATAATAATTGGTCCAGTTAGCATCCCTTGTGCCATAACAAAAGCAGGAAAAATTTGAAAGAACGCTTGCATTCTTGTTGTATCAGATCCTCCACCAAAAAACACAGCGGCAAATACAGGGGCAGTAAATAATAATAAGAAATCACCAGCAAAAACAATCACTGAAAATAAACTTAGCCATTTTCCAATTGGTCTTCCTTGATCATAATAATCAACATGTTTATCTTTAAAATATTGTGTTTCATAATCTTCTGTTCCTGAAGATTTAATTAATCTAATTGAAATAACACGATCAATTACATTACCATTAGTTTTTTCTAAAGTTAATCTAACTCTTTCTCATTTTTTAACTAATGCAATATAACAACCAAAAAATGCAATCAAAATAAGCATAAAAATTACAAATCCAACCAATGCAATTCTTCACTCAAGAATAAAAGTTAATGCTAACCCAATTACTGCCTGGAAAAATGCACTAGCTACATTCATCGGAATATCAACAGCTTGATTTCCTACAACTTGAGCATCTGAAATAACATTAGTTAAAAGTTCTCCAATTTTTTTATCAGAATAATATGAAATATCTTGTCTTATTAATTTTTCTAATACTTCATTTCTTAAATGAGTCTCAATTTGTTTTGCGAATGTATTTGATCATCAGTTAAATAAAAATGAATTAAATAAGTTAAAAATTAATAAAGCTACAGAAATAATAATTAACTCAGTAGTTTCCAATCCTCAAAATCTAACCAATCAAAAGCCACTTGATGCGGCTTTTTGAGCATCAGTTAAACTTAAAGCTAAATTTATTTGATTTGTTAACAAAGGAGCTAAGAATAGCATAAATGCTCAAAATATAAAGTTAGGAATTACTCATCAGTTCTTTTTAAAATCTTGCTTATAATATTTAAAAAATAAGTATATAAAAGCTCGACTGTTCGAAATTTCTTTTTTCTTTTTCATAATTCCCTCCTTAATGATTTTGTTCTTCTAATAACCCTGCTTCGTATAAGTTTTTAAAATGGCCTTCCACTTTAACTAACTCTTTAAATGTTCCTTGTTGTACTATTCCTTTAGCATTTCCACCTAAAACAATAATATGATCAACGTTTTTAATTGTTGAAAGCCTATGAGCAATAGTAAAACTTGTTCTGCCTTTCATCAATTCATTTAGTTTTGCTTGAATTTCTTTTTCTACAATGTTATCTAAAGCAGAAGTAGCTTCATCTAAGATTAATATTTGTGGATTTTTTAAAATCATTCTAGCAATAACTAATCTTTGTTTTTGTCCACCAGATAACATAAATCCTCTTTCTCCAAGAATTGTGTCATATCCTTCTGGTCATGAACTAATTAATTTATGTATTTCAGCTTTTTTACAAGCTTCAATAACTTCTTCATTAGTTGCATCAAATCTCCCATATTTAACGTTTTCATAAACATCACCAAATAAAATTTGTGGTTCTTGTTCTACATAACCAATGTGTCTTAAATAACTTGATAAATTTAAGTCTTTTAAGTTTTGATCTTTATTAATAATAATTTCACCATTACTTGGATCATAGAATCTTAATAACAAACGAGCGATGGTTGATTTACCAGAACCTGTTTCACCAACAAAGGCATATGATTTGCCTTCTTCAAATGTAAAGTTAAATTTAGGCAAAATTAATTTTTCTGGTTTTTCTGGATATCTAAATTCAATATCTTTAAACACAATATTGCCTTTAATATCATTAACAATAATTCCATCAGTATAATGTGGATCTAGTCTTGATTCATCTTTTAACAAGTTTGATACCTTTACACTAGCAACTCCTGCTACTGCCAATGAGAATGTAATCCCCATTAAACTACTATATGTTGCAATCAAACTTGCTTGGTTAATCATATATGCTGGGAATGTGGTTGAGAAGAATGTCGATGATGCTTGTTGATCACCCATAATTGAGTAAATAATTCCTGCAATGATTGGAATAGCAAATTGTAAAATCATTGAACCTGCATAAACTGTAGTCATTAAGAATGATAAATTTAAAATAGCTGGTTTATGCGCTTTATAATTAATTTCTTGTTGCTTTTCTAAAAATGCTTTTTCATAATCTTCTGTTCCAGTTGATTTAATTAATCTAATTGTTCCGACCCTATCAGTTACATTACCATTAACCTCTTCATAGACTTCTCTAACAACTGCATATTTTTTAACAGTTTGAATGTAAAAAACAAAATATAAAGCTAATAAAGCAAAGTAAATAATTGATCCAAAAATTGCAATTTTTCATGCAAGAATAAATGTCATTATAAATGCTACTACAAATTGTGATAATGAAATACCAATATTTGTTGGAATTCTAACAGCACCCTCACCTAAGTTTTGAGTATCAGCAACAACACTAGTTAGAATTTCTCCAATTTTTTTGTCTGAATAATATGAAATATCTTGTCTTACCAATTTTTCAAGAATTTTATTTCTTAAATCAATTTCAACCTTTCTTCCTAAAATATAAGAGTAATAGTTAAATACAAAAGTTCCAATAGCATCTATTAGAATCATAGATACAGCAACTATTATAATTGTTGTAGAACTTCATCCTCAAAAAAGAGCTTTTTCAGCCTCGTTTAAATCAACACGATTTTCACTTTTAATTGCTAAAGTGATTTGTTGTGTTAAAAGTGGAATTGAAGCTCTAGTTAAACAAAAAGATAAAATTGTTAATGCTAAAATAACTGTTATTCATCAGTATTTTATATAATACTTAGAAATTATTTTAAAAAATTCTGCATTTGTTGAAGTTTTTTTATTTGTGTTCATAAAGTCCTTTCTTAAGTATTTTTTTCAATATATAAATATTAACATTTTGTTTTGAATTTAGAAAGGATTTAATTTTATTTCTTTTTTAAAGTAATTAAAGAAACACCTATATCAAAATTAAAAGTCAAAAGTTCATCAATTGTATGTAATTTTCTTAAAAAGAATGGTTAGATTTTTATTTGATAATTATTAAAGATTAATTCTTTGTGCTTTAATAGGCCAAGAGTTTTTTGAAGCAAAAAAAACTGCAAACATATGAAATCATTTTTTCATAAATATTGCAGTTTAATTTTTAAAAATATAATTTAATTTATATCTCAAATTTATTTATTCATCATTACATTTAGTGAAATTTCACAATCTTTTAATTCAAAAATCTCTTTATCATATTTTTTATTACTATACCTACCAGAAACAAAATTATTTCCTACTTTGGCATGCCAATTAATAACTAAATAGTATCTATTTGTTTCTGCATTAATTTCAGAAAGTAATATTGAAAGAAATGAACCACTATTTTCTCCAGTTAATATTTCAGAACCATTTAAACTTTCTGCACTAACTTGATATTCTTCACCAGTTACACCATCTTTTAATAGTCAATATGGTGCAATAACTTTGCTGTATTGATCAGGATGAGAATTAAAATAATTTTTATACTCATTTAATGTACCAACATTTACTGTTGGTGATTCATTCAAAGTCGCCTTGGCATTTCACTTTTCAGGATGAACAAAACTTAAAATATCATAAGAATAATAACTAAAAGCAATTTGAAATCCACTTAGTAATTCTTCTGAAGTAAATTTCATTGTACTTTCATAACCTAAAATAGACATTGATTTATATTCTTTTTTATCTATTATAAAATCTCCGACCATATCTACACTATATTGTTTATCTTTAACATCGTTTACATAAAAATTCATTTTATTTACAACTATGTCATCAGAACTTAGTAATTTGGTCATAAAATCATAGTTTAATTTTTTACCAGATTCACTTTTTGAAATAAATTTACTTGAATAATTAGTTGTATTAATATTCTCTATTTCATTTAGTTCTTTATATAATAATCAATTATTCAAAAGATCGCTCATTTGGCCTTTTGTTTCATAAACTCGATTAGGCACTACTTCTTTATTTTGATCAGTTTCAATAAACTTAGTATTAAAGTTTAAAGAATGTTCTATTCATTGTACACGATCAACTACTTTGTTTTCTTTTATAGATGAAATACTCAAAGTTGGTGAAGCTACAATTGTAGCACCAGAAAGAATATTTAATAACTTAATAGTTTTCATTTTGCTATAACCTTTTTATTTATTTGAGATTGTTGTTAAGCTCAAATAGCTCCTTTATTAAAAGCATATGTTATTTCCATTCATGAGTTTGAAACAGAAGAACTTGTGTTATCTAAATCTATTAATCCTTTGTTTGAGAAAGTTGCAATGTTAGTTACAGGATCAATTGATATTTTCATAGTTAATTGTAAAGTTGCATTAATAGTTTCAACTCCTGGAATATCATAAATTGTTTGATAATTAGTTTCAAAAAATAATTCATTTGCTGTTGATAAAGTTTCATTTTTTATAAATTCAACTGAATCTACCATAACATGATATCTATAATTAGGTTGACTAATTGAGTATCTCATTTTTCCATAAAATGAAATTCTTTTAGTTCTTTGTAAGTTATATAATGAATTATCAACTTTATTTCCTGTTAAACCAGATGTAGATTCCTTTGTTTCTCTATTTTTTCCTATAACAACAAGACTATTTGATGCTGTTAGGTTAGAAATTGGCAATAACATTTCGTTTCCTAGTTCTTGGCTTGTACTTATATTGTTATTTATATATCAGTTTTCTTGTTGCGCTTTGAATACAAAATTTACACCGTTGTCATTTTTATATGCATCAAATGCTGTATTTGTAAGTTTAACATCTACATATCCCTTATTTGTTGCTTCGTTTACATAGTATATTGTTTCTAAATCAATGCTCCAAATTAAATCACCATTATTATCTTTTTTAATAATTGATCCTTCAAATGTGGCTTTTTCATTATTGTCAATATCTTTTCTTTTCAATAAAATTGAATCAAAAGAATCAGTTCTAATTGATGTGTCAACTAAAAAGTTTCCTTCTAAATTAATTATGTTTACATCTTTTCTATAAATTAAAGTAGAAATTCAAGATGCTGATAAACTTTCTACAGAATAATTACTTGTGCTTGTTTCTGTACCTTTTCCATTAAAAGTCTCTGTATTGAAAACTTTTCTTAATTGATTAGTGTTATAAAATGATCCTAAAGAATTTGTACCAAATTCTACGTTAGTTTTTTCATTTGTATCAGTGTTTAAAGTATTTGTACTATTAAATAATACTGGTGCTGTTGTTGCTGATAATCCCAAAGCACCAATGATTGATAATAACTTTTTCATCTTATAATCTCCTTTTTCTTTTTATACTAGTTTATTGACTAGCTAACTTTATTTTATTATGAATAAATTTTAAAAATATCAAAAACGCTTATTTTTAAAATTTTTCTTTTTTAAGGAAATATATATTTGATTGTGCTAAGATGCACGACTTAAAATTAATAAAAATAACTCATAAAATATGTTATGAACTAATCTATTAGTTGAATTCTAGTAAAGTTTGTGAAGCTTTTTAAAAAGTTTTGTTAGAAAAAATAGCTAAAAAAATTAAAAACATTTTTAGCTATTATTTGTGTTAAGGTATTTTTACTATTTTTTTATTAAATATTTGTACTCTTTTATTTTTCTAATTCTTCCAATTTCATTTCACCAAGTATTTTAGAAAGTCCTTTTTGAACTTTATTAAAAAATTGCTGGTTTATTACATTAATTGATTTTTTAATTCTTGATGAGTTTCTTTCTAAACTATCAGCTACTTTATCAAGATCCTCTAATTCTTTTTGCATTTTTTTATAAGCTGTTGGAAATTGAACTGTTCAGTATTCGTTTAATTCAGCTTTTTGTTTTTCCAACTCTTTTAATAACTCATTATCAGAAGCATTAGTTACTGTTTTTATTTTTTGATTATATTCATTTTCAAATTCAACTAATCTTCTTACAATTTGACCAACAAAAACAAAGCTTTCTGAATCTGTTATTCAAATGTTTTCATATTCATCACTTCTTACAAATGGTAACCCTGGATATTTATCATTAAAACTTGTTGCAACTAAAATTCCGTATTTAGTATTATTACTTGCTGCATCAGTTGACAATTTAGGAATTCAAGTATTACTCCATTCAGCATTCTTAACTTCATAAACAATTTTTCCAATTTCTTCACGTTTATGATTTTTAATTGTCTGTAAGTAATCAGCTTTTTTTTCACCAGTTGTAATTTTTTCAATATTATCAAATAATGAAAATGCTTTAACTAAATCTTCATAAACCTCATGTTCAAAGTTTTCACCTTTACGTTTTGAATTAATAATTTTAAATTCACGATTAGCTTGAACTAAATCTGCAATTCTTTTATCATAATCATTTATTAAAGTTAACTCTTTATTTTTTGATTCAGCATCTTTTTGAATAACTATATTTTCTAATTCAATTTTTTTATTATTCAACTCTAGTTTTAAATTATTTATTTCCTGACCAAATTGATTGATTAGAACTTCTTTGTTTTTTTTAATTTCAAGGTTTAGTTTTTGATCTAAAGCTTTAATCTCAACTTCTTTATTTGCCAGTTTAATTTCTAATAAATTTTTTACAGTATTAAATTCATTTAATAAATTGCTTTTTGCTTCATTTACTTCTGTAATTTTTTGTTGGTTTAATTGATCAATCATATTTTGTTGTTTTTGAATATTTAATTCATAAGTTTTAATCTTTTCATTAAATTCACTAATAACAAGATTTTTTTCTTTATCTATTTCCAATGCTTTTTGTTCATTTAATTTATTAATTAAATTATTTTTTTCATTAATAGAAATATTTAAATTTTCTAATTGTTTATTAAAATCATTAACCATTTCTTGTTTAACTAAATTGATTTCTGCAGTTTGTTTTTCTTTTAGTTGTTGCATTAATTCATTTTTAAGTTGCACACGAATTTCATTTTCTTGTTTTTGCTTTAATTCCCCTAAATAGTTTTCAATAACTGTTCAGTTTGAATCGTGATTCTTAAATGAATCTTTTGTAATTTCTTGCCCACATTTTGGACAACGAAATAGTATATCACTCATTGATATATCCCTCCTTATTTAATTTATATGTTTTATTTTTAGAGTACAGAATAAGCACACACTGTCACCTTTGGCTCACTTTCTTTATTATTCTAAGGTATAAAACTTACCTATTTTTATATTACTCCTTTAATTTTTAAAATAATGCCATTTTCATCTTGTCTTTATTTATTTTTTAGTTAGAATGAAAAAAATAAGCCTGAGCTTATTTTTGTTCTTCTTCAATTGTTATTGTTTCAATTGTTTTTTTATTATATTTAATTCCTGTTCATTTTGTATCAGACATGATCAGTTTTAAATTACGTGAAGGTTTAAATTTAATTATAGTTGTTGCTGGTACTTCTACAGTTTCTCCATTTGATGGATTAATTGCTTGTTTTACTGGTTTATCAATCTTAACTAATTTACCAAAGTTTTCAATAACAACTTCTTCTCCGTTTATTAAATGATTCTCAATATTTTCAATTAAACTATTAACAATTTCATTAATAGTTTTCTTTTTATAATCAGGATACATTTCTGTAAGTTTAACAATTAAATATTTTTTTGATACTTTATCATAACTAGTTTTTTTAATTAATTTATCTTGTCTAATAACTTTTTCTTTTATGATTAATAATGAATTTTCTTTTTCTTGAACTTTTACTTCATTTTCAAGCTGAGTTTGTTCAAGTTCAGCTGTTTCAATTTTAAACATTAAATTTAAAATTAATAAAATTACTAACCCTAAAATTGCAAACAAGTATATTCAATTAATAAATGCATCTAAAAATACAGGTGTTAAAAAAGTAGAGCCATTATATAAATTAGACTGAAACATTGAATAAAAACCGATTGGTCCTAGCATAAAACTATTTGTATTTTCAAATCATCTATTAACAATATGTGAACCTAAAACATTTGAAATAGTTTCACTTCATTGTCCATTTCCATAATAAAGATTATTTAGCAATTTCAATATAATCATTAAAGTTGTTGAAAGTATCATTAATAATAAAATGATTCATAATTTAAATTTATTACTTTTAATTAATTTCATAAATTATTCCTCATCTTTCTTTTTGTTTTTAACAAAAACAGCAGCTATAGCAATAAGAATAATATTAATAACTGCTAGAATTCATAAAACAATTTTGGTTTCTCTGTGTTTTGAGTTACTTTTTACACTATTGTCTATTGAGAAATTAATTTTTGCAATCCCTACATACATTTTTGAACCTTCTTTTGGTTCAATTTTTACTTGAGCATTTTCACCAATTATAATAACTGAAATATCAACTTGATCTCATTGAATTAACTCATTTTGGTCTTTAATAACTGAAACTAATCCATTTTCATCAAACTTATTCTTAGAAACTTTATCATTAGAAACTTTTATAATTTGACCAAGATCTTGTATTAACACAACTTTGATTTCTAGGTTTCCAGAATATAAGCTTTTCTCTTGTTTACCTTCAATTAATAAATTACCACTAGCACCATCTAATGAAATTTTTGTTTCTTCTCAATATATAAATGTATTTGGGAACTGAGAATATAATGCATGTTTAAGTTTATCAATATCATTTCTGTCTTCTTCGTTAATTAAAATACCACTTTTAAAATCATTTTTATGTATTGAAATATCATATTGTAAGTAATATTTTCCCTCAATTGATCCAACATAATATTCTGAGTCTTCATTTGCTATAATTTCAAATTTATATCTATCTATAAGGTTAATATGCAAATCTTCATATATTATAGGCTCAGCACTATTAATTTGTTTTTTTGATTCATCCATTATTTTTTGTTTTAACGCTTTTATTAATTCTTCATCTGATTCACCTTCTATTTTTAAAGGATCAATTCTTTTAATATCAATTTGAGAAGTAATTATTTCAGAAAGGTCTCTTCGGTCATTTTTAACGCCTACTATAACACATTGTTCACTACCAATAGTAAATGTTGAGCCAACTTTTTTGGGTTCTTTCGCTACTATTTTATATATTAAAGCATCTAAATTTGAAGCATTTGAAATTTTCACAAAATCTATATCATCTTCAGTTAATTGACTTCACCCTTTTTCTTCTTGCAAGTATGTAACAATATCTTGTTTATTAGTGCTTTCATAAAAAATAAACTCTTTTGATTCATTATTTACATTATATTTGAATAAACCATCTTGAGCTAAATTATAAGTTTTTGGAATAATAATTTCAATTCCTTTTTCTAATAATTCAGAATCAGCTTTTGCATTTATTTTAATTGAGCCTTCATTTTCAACTGAAGATTCACTAAGTTCAAAATCAAAATCTTTATCAGTAACTTCGCCCAATCCTGTGATCAAATTTAATCTTCTAATAATTTCTTCTTTTGAAAATAAATTTGAAGAATCCGGAATTTTGAAATTAAGTAAATCATACTTTAATTTATTAATGTTAATAATATTCGAATCACTTACCTTAAGCGATTCAGGGTCTGCTTTAATAATTATGTGACCCTCTTGTCCAACTTTTGCAGGCTTTACTCTATCAATAATAATGTCTTGACTTTCGACTTTGATTGCTTCTTTGTTAATTAATTTATTAATAATTTCCAAAATTTCTCCATCTGTAGTACTATTACTTACTTTTTGTTCATTGAAATCCAATTTTGCTAAACTTACTGCATTTAATGCCGGTAAAATTATTGTCTGTTCTCCTTTTAAATGAGCAGAATTTTTCTTTGCTTTAACAGATATTGAACCATTTTTTGTTATTTCAGGTTGAGATATTTCAATTTCTATTTCTTGCTGAACTTGATCAATACTTAAAGTTGAATTATCTTGAATTGATGAATCTGCAATTTTTTTAATAACTTTTGCTTCATAATCTTTTATTCCCAATCTTATATTTGTTTCAAATGGATCAAAAATAGTTTTTGAAATGTCATAAACTAATTGGGGTATTTCAATTATTTGTTTATTTATTACGAGTTTTGATGAATCGATAGCTTTAATATTTATTTCACCTGTTTTATTATAAGTTGCTTTTGAGTCAGTATTGATATTAACGTCACTTTCAGTTATTTTAATTCCCGTTACTTTTGTTAAAGCAGCAATAATTTCACTTTGTTTTATATTATTTGAAATATTAATTTGTTCTTTAATTGAATTTTCTTCAGCAGATAGATCTACTTTTGCAATATCTGATGGTCTTAACCTAATAATAGAAGTAATAACATTATTTGGCTGCTTTTCTTCATCAAAAAATTGTACATATAAATCGTATCCTTTATCTGCATTTGCATCTGGTATTTCAACTTCTCAAAATTGATTATCTTTATCAGTTTTATTATAAACTACTCCATTCTTCACAGTAATTTCAGAGTCTTGTTCAACAAGCAATACTTTTGAAATATATGATTTCGCTGACAAACGTAACTTAGGTTTTGCATTCTCTTTTTTATATCAAATAAAAATTTCTCCATTAGGTCCTAAATCTCAATCCAAAGAAGACGAACCAATTAAATTAGATGATCTTAAAGTTTCTTGAAATTTATCATTAAAAACTCTATTTACTTGCCCTCTTCCTGTTGATGGTTTACCTTTTGCAGTAAGAGTTTTATATGTTTCATCAGCTTGATACATTACTCCATAGTCGAATATTCCACTATATCTAGGATTACCATCATGGTATTGAACTGTTAAATTAGAATTAAGTTTTGTACCATCAATTGCATATTTTGAACCTAAATATGAATTTGATTTAACTATTGTTTTTGAGTCATACATAACGTATTTAGTTATATCATTAACCCATTGAATTCCTCTAATGTATCCATCACCTTCGTTGTCTTCAGAAACCATATCATTAATTCTGTCAACATAAAATACTTTTGGATTCATTTGTTTTATCACACCTAAATCATGTGCTTTAAAAGTTGTATCATTTGAGTCTGATAATCCTATATACATTCCTTCACTATCAACAAATACATTATAGGCTTGTCTTGAATCAGATAAAGCAGTTATGTTTTCAACTTTCTTATTTTTATCTCTATACACTGATACTTTTCCACCAACTACAAAATAAGTATCATTTGATTTTTTTTCAACTGCTAATTTAGGGTAATTTCCTAAACCATCTGATCCTGAAGCTAATATGTCACTTAAACCGCTATTGTTATGGTACTTTGTAATTGTTCAATCTTTACCGTTGTCATCCAAAGTTGTGTATGTTATAGAATCATCACTTAAATTATAAACAGCATCCTTTATTGTTCTACCATAAACTTCAATTGTTGAAGATTCTGATCCTGTTACGGGTTCTTGTTTTGGCATTGAAGGCACTAAAAGTCCTACAACCCCGCCAAGAATTCCACCAACTCCACCAAGAATTCCACCAACTCCACCAAGAATTCCACCAATGCCACCAATTAACCCATAATTGGCGTATGAGTTATTTTTTCAATCAAATTTATATATTTTAGATTCACTAAAATAATATGTTAATTTATCATTACCATAAAAAATATTTTTATTTAAAATATCCAGTTGACTTGTTTTACCTTTATTTCCTGAATTGTATACATATGCTATTTCTTGAGTTGGACCTGTTAAGTCGGATTTCATCTTTGTTCTAGATAAAATTTGTTTAGAACCAGAAGAACCACTTCAATTTGTGTAACCAGAATCAGAATCAAAATACGATTGTCTTATTTTAGTTCCGAATGTTAAAGCAGCCCTACTCATTGCTTCGTATTCTATATTGTCATTGTTTTGGTTTAAACCTGCTATACTTTTTGATGTGCCTGTAACTTCTAGTATTCCAAAAGTCCCTTGTCCAACAGTCAAAGCTGTTAAAAACGATATTAAAATTTTCATTTTATCCCCTTATAGTTGTATTATTTACTTATAAATTTTAGCAAGTCAAATTATTAAAGTCAAATTTTAGCTTTTTTGGTAGAACAAAAAAGCCATTAAGTTAGTTTCAAACTTTTCTTTTTTAGCAAGTTTTAAAAGCATTTATAATATTTTTTATGTACTCTTTTTTAATTTCTGACTCTTATGTTTTTAATCAGCAAAGAAAAACAATATTTTTAAATTGTTTTAGTAGTTGCAAATTGAAAGCAGCAGACAATGTATTTTACGCATTAAAAACATTATCTACATCTTTTTAAATTTGTTCAAAATATAATTTTAATATAATATTCTTATAGTTTAATAATTCAATCATTTTAAGATTTTAGCCCTTTTTAAAAACCTGCACCATTCTATAAAATAAAAGTTTTTGATATCTTCATATAGTCTATTTATCAATATTCTTAAACCTATTAAAAAAAATAATTTGTCAACCTTATTTATTTTTCCTATTTTAATCAACTTTTTTTAATTAATTTTCAGTCAGTTCTTTTACTTTTACTTTATTAATATAATTACTTACATAATCTTTAAATTCTTCATCAGTCATTTCTTCTTTCATATTCATATTAGCATTACAAATATTTTTACCTGAATATAATATGTTTAAAATTGCTATAATAGTCAAAAGCACTCATACACCATATAACCCTCAACCAATATATAAATCTAAATTATGAATTGGAAATAAGTCAGCAACAATAATAGGAGTTAAATTTAATTGAATCATCATAAAAAAGATTCCAAATATTAATGAAATAAATAAAGCTCAGTTTAATTTTAAATAACGATCTTTTCTTTCATTCTTTACATATTCTAAGTAAACTGTTTGTTTTTCAGTTAAATTTTTCATTTTTCAATGACGATTAAGACTAGAAAATATTAATAAAATTATTCAAATAATAAAAACAGCTATAATAGTCCATAAAAATGAAAACATATTTGCTCCTCAGATTGATAAACCTGATGCTAGTAACATTGAAAAATCACCTCTTAATTATGATTATACAAACTTAATATAAATAAAATAAAAAACCGAACAAATTAATTCGGTTTTAAAAATTATAATAATAAATCTTTTGATTTAAATACATATGAGGAAGCTACAAATAGACCTGCTCCTATAATAAGCATTGCTAAATACTGACCTATTCATTTATCTGCAGAAGCCAAAATATATTTACCATTTTCAAATTCAAAAACATTTGTTCTGTTATATAAACTGTTTAAAGTTAAATATTTTAATGAATCTAATGCATCTACGCTTGAAGACAACATTGAAACAATAAAAAACAAAATTGGTAAACCTGCTCCAACAACATATGATCATATAGCTTTATTAAAATAAGTTGAAGCTAAAAAAGTTATTCCACAAATCATAAATAACAGTAAAAACATACCAGCTAATGAAGTTATGTAAGCTCCAAGTGTTATATCTATTTTATTAGCATTAATTGATATTACTGGTATTGTCAAAATTAGGTTTAAAATAAATCCAATAAATAGACTTAAGCCCATAAAAATAATTTTGGTATTAATAATTGTTGTTCTTTTCAATGGAGAAGCAACAACATAAGTTATTCTCCCTGTTTGAACCTCTCCAACCATGATTTTGTTTGAAGCAATAATCACAAAAATTAATGGTATTTCAAAGCCTATTGAAGTGAAAACAGCTAATTGTAAAAGGTTTGCAATTGGAGGCAATTCTTCTACACCTTCAAACTGGTTAATTGTTAAAGGCACAATTAAATTAACGAATATAGCAGGCATTATTATTAATATAAGTCAAAGAATAAAATTTGATTTAAAATGTTGCTTAATGATTGCCTTGTTTATCATACTATTCACCATCCTTTTTAAACTTATAGAAATCCATAAAGTATTCTTCTAATGTAAAAGGTATTTCCTTGAATATTTTTGTATCAAACTTAGAAATTATTTGCATTAATTTTTTTATTTGATTTTGTTTTAAATGAATAATTACTTTTTTATTTTCAATCGTTTCTATTTTTTTATATTCATTAGTAAATAATTTTAAATCAGTTTTATTTTTAAAAACTATTTCAAATTTTTTATTTTCATTATATTTAATTTCATCCATATCAATATTTGAAACAATTCTTCCATTTTTTACAATCGCTACTCTGTCACATGTTTTTTCAATTTCTTGAAAAATATGAGAACTCAAAATAACAGTTCTTCCTTCTGCCTTAACCTCTTTAATTAAACTAATGAATTTTTGCTGCATTAATGGATCTAAACCTGATGTTGGTTCATCAAGTATTAATATTTTTGGTTTATGCATAAATGCACAAATTAAACTAACTTTTTGTTTCATTCCCTTTGACATTCTTTTAATTTTGACTTTTGGATCAAATTCTCAGAATTCAATTAGCTCTTCTACATATTTTCAATCTTTTAGTTTTCTAATTTCAAATATATATTTTATGAATTCTATTCCAGTCATAAATTCTGGCATTGAAATTTCTCCAGGAACATAACCCAAGATAGAGTTAACTTTATCTGCATCTTTTCATGCATTAATTCCATCAACTATAATTTTTCCTTTTTGTGGTTTCATAAAACCAAGAATGTGCCTAATAGTTGTTGATTTACCAGCTCCGTTTGGACCTAAATAACCAAAAACTTCTCCTTCTCTTATAGAAAGATTAATGTCATATATTCCATGACCATTTTTAAATTCTTTTGTTAAATTATTTATTTTAATTAATTCTTTCATTTTTTTCCTCCTTGTTTAATTAAACTAATAAAAGTTTTTTTGTAGGTGGATTTACGCTCATGTGATTACTAATTAATAAAATTTTGTTTAAAAAGAGCTGTAGCATTAATTGAAACTTAAATATAAATGCTTTAATTCTATAAAATGATTTTGAAATTATTTTAATTATTAAGTTAATGTAATTTTTAATAAAATCTTTTAAACTAACAAATAATTTATCAAAAATAAATTTAAATTCATAGTTTTTAACTAATTTGATAGTACTTACATTGAAGAAAAATATAACGAAGAAAAATATACTTGAAATAAATGAAATTGAAAATATAAAATTGTTTCAATATAAAGCAGTAAATTGATTAATATTTTTATGAACGATAATTTGAATTAATTCATGTATGTATAATGATGTTCATAGAATTCTAATTAATGTATCCATTAAACTAAAATGCAATTTTTCACTATTATAAATAGACTTAAAAGATTTAATCATATTAACAAAAAAGAAAATTGCTAAATTTGCTGAAAATAAAGCATAGAAAAAATCAGTAAAGAATAACCTTAAAGAAATAGAGAATATAAAAAATAAAATATACAAAACATAAAATATAAACTTTCAAGTAGATATTTCTGCTTTAAAATCTTTTAATATTTTTTTCATATTAGATTTATAATAGCATAAAAAAAATATAATTATTCTTATCAAATTTTTTATTGATAAATTGCTAACATTTAAAACATTTGCTATTTAAATTTATTCATTGTTTTTAATTATATTTAGCTAAATATAATTCATAAAAATAAAATTTTACTTTTTTTAAAATAAGAATATAATGAAATTAAGGAGATAAAAAAGTGGATTGGTTGGGTGGGCAAAGCGTATATTAGAATCTACTTATGATAAGTAGATTTAAAATAAAATTTCATTCAGCATATATTTTTCAAATTTTATAAATGTCTATTAATAGCTATTAGTACTATGTTTATGTTTTTTGAAAAAATATTTTGCAAAGAAAAGAGATGATATATATGAAATTTTTATTATCCGTATTAGGCAGTTTAAATGTATTTTCAATTTCAGCAGGAGCAATAACAACGCCTGTAAATAATAACATTGCAAAAATAAGTTTAAGTGACCAAGCTAATTTTACAAATATTAATGATTATTTAAATAGTATTTTATTACTATACTATTATACAGAATACCATGATTTTGTTGAAGAAGATGGATACTTAAAAGTATGTAATGTTGACTCATTTTCAATAAGTGATCCTAAATTCCTTGAAGATCCTATTATTACAAATACACCAGCAAAATACTCTCAAAAAACATTAGTTCATTCAGAAAATGATAACTTAAAAAATGATAGCGATGAACAACAAACAATGCAGTCTGCTAGTTTTTCAAAAACTTATATTGATTCACTTGCGTACAGTACTACAAAAACAGTTGGATTAGAACTACAAGCACCAATTAAATTTTTAAATACTAAATTGAATTTTACTTTTTCTTCAAATAAAACAACAACTAATACAACGCAAACTAAATTAACTGCACCTTCTCAAGGCATCAAAGTACCTGCTCATTCAAAAATGTCAGTAACATACAACATTTATGAACAAAATAAAATATATAACGAACTAATAAGTGGTAAATTAGATCCAGATACAATGATTCAAGCTAAATTCACTAATGATATGTCTATTTGATCAGGAAACTATCGAACTTATTCAATTAATGATTCAATTGGAAAAATTATGTCTTGTTTATATGATAATAATCTAGGACCAGATGATAATAATGTTATTTATAAAAAAGGCGATGATATTTATGTTCAAACAAATGCTAAAATTCAAACAATTACAAATGAACTTGATGTAGATATTAAACCAGAAAATTAAAAATAAAGATTTAAAATGGCAATAAAACATTGTCTAATAAAAAATAAGTCATTTCAATATTGAAATGACTTTTTATTTGCTTTGTTAAAAATTGTCAATTGTCTTTAATAAATTAGTAGCTTTTATTTAGCCAACTTAGTTATTGCTTTAGCATATATTTTAATCATTTTTTGAAGCTCTTCAATAGTAGCAAACTCATTATAATCATGCATTGGTGAATCTTCTAAATTCATAACAGCACCAAAAGCAATTAAGTTAGGCATTGTTTTAGCATAAGTTCCACCACCCATTGCTTGAGGTTGGCTAACCATGTCACCAGTAATTTCTTGATAAACTTGCATAATGTTTTTAACAACTTCTCCATCTTTTGGAAAGTATACAGCGTCTTCAATTCTTTGTTTACTATGCTCTAAACCGTACTTATTAAATGCTTCTTCAATAATTGGAAAGAACTTAGCTTTAGGTTCTGATAATACAGGTATTCTAAAATTGAATGTAAACATTCCTTTTTTATCTTTAATATCAATAATTCCAATATTTTGAGTTAAATCACCTGTTTCATCAGCGATATTCTCAAAAATATTTGACATATTAAAATTCAAATGAGCTTCTTTTGCGATAAATTGAATTAAGGGATGCTTAATACCTATTTCATCCATAGCAAATGCTAGGTGAGATACAGCATTAACTCCAACATGTGGAGTAGAAGCGTGACCTGGTTTTCCTTTAACAATTAATTCATCATTATTAATTGAAGTATTAATATCTTTCATTGTATCTAATTTAGCTTTAATTTCTTCAATTCTAGGTCCTTTGTAAGAAACCTTGTCACAAATCATGTTATAAGCTTCTCCACCTTTAATTTCAAAATCACAAGGTACATTAGCAATGACATCCATATTATTAATTCATTTTTCAGCATATACACAAGGGAATAAACCATCAGGAACATAACCAGCTGATGCAATTCCATGATCAGCTACATATTTTTCCATACATTCTCATGTAGTTTCTTCACTTAGCCCAAAAATCATTCTAATTTTATAAGTATCTGATTTTCAATTATGATCTTTTAAATATTTAAGAGCATATAAATTCATCATTGTTGGACCTTTATCATCAATAGAACCACGTCCAATTAGTTTTCCATCTTTTTCAATTGGTTCAAATGGATTAGTAACTCATTCTGACATATCACCAGCAGGAACTACATCTAAATGACACAAGATTACATATAATTCTTTACCTTCACCATATTCTAAAAAACCATATTTATTAGTTTCATCACGATATGTTTGAAAACCTAATTCATTTCCTAATTTTAAAATATAGTCTAATGCATCATTAACCCCTTTTCCAAAAGGCATATTTCCAATTGGATCTGCTAATACTGATGGTATTCTAATTAATTCTTTAGTTTTTTCTAAAGCTTCTGTAAAGTATTTTTCTAATAATAATCTGTTGTTAATTTCCATAATATTCTCCTTAATTAACTTTGTTAATTGATTTTAAAAATTGATAAGCTCGGTTTATTTCAACCATTTTATCTTTTGCTTCAACTGTTTTATTTTTATCTGGATGATAAGTCATTGCCAATTTACGATATTGTTTTTTTATTTCATCACTTGATGATTTTTCACTAACACCCAGTGTTTGATAAGCTCAATTGATATCACTAAACTGATCTGACATTTTTGATTGTCTTTGTTGTTGATATGTATATTGTTGATATTGATTGTTATTTGTATATCTCTCTGATTGTTGATAAACTCCAGATTGCTTATACAATTCATTAATTAAATCATTAATTGCTTTTGTAAATCATGAATGCATTAAACTGACTTCTTTATCAATATCTAATAATGCATCTCCTTTTAAAAAATCTATTTTAGCTTTTAATATTCTAGGCACAAAACCTTGAGTAACTACTTTCATATATATATTTAAAGATTCATTGTAAAATTTCATTAAAAAGTTTCGATTTTGATAATTATCTTCTAAACCAGTCTGATCAAACGCTTTTAATAACTTCCTTTGTTCAACTAATCAAAAATTTAATATTTTTGATTGAGCATTTTTTAATTCTTCAATAACATCATTTGTTGTTGTAAACGAAAAGTTATTCTTTAATAAATATTCTTTTGTATTATTAAACTCCGAGTTGAAAGGAAACTCTTCAAAGCTTTCAAAATAATCATATTTTGATACTAAAACAGTTCTTTTAGTATTTCTCATTCATACTTTACGATTAGTGCTTAATAGCTCTTCATTTTTCCTTATTTGAACATCTGGTGATTCTATCCGATTCTTTTTGAATGTAAATAAAAACGTTATTGATCCAATAACAAATAAAGCTAGAATTATACAAAGTATAATAATTAACATTTTTACCATTTTATACCTCTTTAGTGTTTATAATATTTTAACAAAATAAACAAAAAAAATTAGTCAAGAAATTGACTAATTGATTTTTATGAATAATTATTCAGCAGGAGCAACAACTTTAACTCTTGTACGACCTTTTCCAAATTTTTCATATTTAACGATTCCTGATACTAATGCAAATAAAGTATCATCTCCACCACGTCCAACATTTTGACCTGGGTGAATTTTTGTACCTCTTTGTCTAAAGATGATTGAACCTGCGTTTGCAAATTGTCCATCAGCTTTTTTAGCTCCTAAACGTTTTGATTCTGAGTCACGACCGTTTTTAGTTGACCCTACTCCTTTTTTAGAAGCGAAGAATTGTAAATTTAATATAAAACGCATATTAGTATACCTCCATAATTTCTATAAACTGTTTGTATTGTGTTTGTATTGTTGATAATTGTATTTTTAACATTTTCAACATTATTTGTAAAGATTGATTTTGTAGATTGTTATTTGTAATAATAATCTTATTTTCTAAAACTTTTAAATCAACTTCTTTTAAAAAGTGAATGTCTAAAGCATTTAATGCTCCAAACATAATTCCTGAAACAGCTGCGCATACAAGATCTTGTCCGTAAGGTCCAGATTCAGCATGCCCTAATATTTCGAATTGTTTTAACAATTCACCTTCATTTTTAATTTTGACTTTAATCATAATTAAGCTTCAATTTTTTCAATTTTTACTTTTGTATATGGTTGTCTGTGACCATAAACTTTATTAACGTTTTTCTTAGGGTGGTATCTAACTACACGAATTTTTTTACCTTTACCTTGTTTAACGATTGTACCAGTAACTTTAGCACCTTGTACTAATGGGCTACCAAATTTTCCATCAACCATTAAAACCTCTTCGAAAGTAACTTCAGTGTTTAATTCACCTTCTAATTTTTCGATAAAGATTTCCATTCCAGCTTCAACTTTAATTTGTTTTCCACCTGTTTTTATAATTGCGAACATATTTATCCTCCAGTCTAGACTCGCCTTCATACGTGAGATATAAATCTGCTTATGTACGTATTGGTTAAGAGCGGTTGAAACTTGATTTCAACATTTAAATGATACTACAAACCAATTTATAATTCAACTAAAGCGTTAACAACTTAATTTATTTACCAATTTTTAACCAAAATACTTATTAAAAACTATTTCTTTAACCACATTAGCATCTAAACTAGTGTTAACAGGCTGTGATAATTCTAAATTACTATTTTGATTAATTAGACTATTATCAAATGATCTCATAGTTTCTAATTTAACAATATTTTCTGAAATATTACTATTACCATTTAACTTAACAGACGTTGTATCATCAAATTCGAAACTTGAATTACCCATTTTAAATTTTGCTTTATCATGTCCTTTAGCAGCTTCTATATAAGCAAATGGTAACATTGCTACATCAATAATAAAATCTCCAGTTTTACCAATAATAGAACCTATTCCATTTAACAAAGCTCCTGAAGCAGCTCCACCTTTAATATCTTTTAATTCATTATCTTTCAACTTTTGCATATTTACCTCTTTTCTAATTTCATATTGTTATTACAAAATAAAATTAAAAAGCGTTCTAAAAAAGCAATTTATTAAATATTAAACGCTTTATATTTTGCACTATAAAGAACAACATAGATAATTAGTTAAAATTCTAAATTATACTTAGTTGAAAGTTTTTCTTTTTTAATATCTTTGTATTTTATTTAGCAAAATACAAATTATAATTAAAGCTTCAGCATTTCATTGTTTCATATAGTATTTATTACTATTAGCAATTTTGATAATTTAAAATACTTCTTCTTTATCATTGATTAAATACACTAATGACCCAATTCAATTAAAGATATTAATTGATAATACTGAAGTTATTATAAATAAACATTTGATGACTTTATTTTTAGTCAAAATTAATTTTCAAGCAAATATTATATTTAATAAATTAATAATAGATAAGCCAGTAAAAGCAATTAGTAAAATTAAAGTAATTTGATTAAAATTATCTATATTTAATTTTTTAATTAAATCTCTTAAAAAATCTAAGTTAATATTTTCTGGTATTTTAACTTCACCAAAATCTAAAAAATCATTAATTAATTGTTCAAATTTTTCTTCAGGTAATATTTGATTAAATAAATTTATTACATCTTCTGATTTTAATTGAATTTCTTTATTATCAACAGTAATTGTAATGCCTGTTGTATTTAATTTATTAATTATTTCATTATATATTTCTTTTGAATTTGCTTTATCTTTAACAGCTTGTATAGCATCATTAATTAATTTTTCTACATTTGTTTTTAAATCTTTTTCAAAAGAATCAACTACTGAAATAATTTTTTCTTGTTTTATGTAAGTAAAAAGTAAAAATAAAATGATTGAAAATAATATTAAACCGATGATAATTGTAGAAGAACCAAATAAGTTAAGCAGAATACCATTTTTTCTATGTTTAACTTTTCTATTAAATTTTTTTTCTTCTTTTGAAGGTTTTTCTTTTATTGTTATATTTTCTTTCATTTATATTTGTCTTCCTTAATTTAATAATTAGATTTTACTCTCTTTATTTTAATAAATGTATTTTATATAACTAATAATATGAATTTAAAATTAAATAACTTAAAAAAATAATAGTTTAACAACTTATTAAAATACTTTTCATTCAATTTTGCTAAATAAAAACTTACTATTCCTAGTAAGTTATCTTTTTGTTTATGATTGTTCATAATCAAATGAATAAACTAATTAAAGCAATATTGTATGCATATCCCACTAATATCAATCAATGATTAATATTTCATCAAATAATAGAACCAGATGAAACTGATGGAATAATTGTTATAATTCATGCTAATACTACTTTTTCACTATCCATAAATAGAATTGATCCAAAACTAAATGTAAATAATAAGTATTGAGCAATAAAAAACAAAATTATGACAATACGTTTTATAAAACCTTTTGGTAATGCTCCAAATAAAACTGATATTAATAGACCTAACATAAATCCTGATAATAGTTTTAAAACTAAAGTTGCAAAAAACTGTAAATTAATAATTTGTTTTAATGAATTATAATCACTTGCTAATGATGCTATACCAAATATAGTAACACTCATAATAATTGCAAGTAAACCTTGAATTAACAATAATATAACATTATAAATTAAAGCATAGTTTTTTATTTGATTTCTTTTTAAACCAGCAAATAAAAAGATACGATTAACTTTATTATTTATATTTTTATTTAGTGTTGCATTCAAACTTATCACTGTATTTAATAAAAGCACTGCACCAATAAACATTATTACAGTTGATGTTTTAATAAGTGTGTCAACTCCATCATTTGGTCTACTAACAATATAAGCAAATAAACTTAACATTCCGATTAAATCTAACATAAAGAATATTAAAATACCCAAACCAGAATTAATCCCACTAAAAAAGTTATATTTACAATAAATCAAAAACTTATTTTTAGTCTTTATCTTATTACTTAAGATAATTTTTTTACTTAATAAATTCATATTAAAAGTCCCCTATCTCAGTAAAATCATAAAATGACTTAAAGCTTTCTCTTAAATTTGATTTATGTTCTTTAATATCTACATCTTTAACAATAGTATTATTTTTAATGATTAATCCTCGATCACAAAATTTTTCTACTTCTTCTAAGATATGACTGCAATAAATAATAGTTATATTTTTTTCTTTTAATTTATCCATAATTTTTTCAAATAATTCTACAGCAATCGGATCTAATCCTCTTGTTGGTTCATCAAAAATTAAAATTTCTTTATCTCCTGATATTGCTAATATAATTTTTAATTTTTGCACCATGCCTGATGATAAACTACTTATTAGTGAAATGTCTTTTAAATCAAACGCCAATACCTTAGCAAACATTTCAATATTAGTATTGAACTTTTCACTATTTTCTAGTTCTTTAACATAATCAACATATTCAATAACACTTAGTTTTTTTGGAATATCTAAATTAGCTGATATATACCCAATTCTTTTTATGTCAAAATTTTTATCTGTTGATTTAATTCCATTAATAAAAACTTCACCCTTTTTTGGTAAATGAAATCCTAATAATAATTCAATAAAAGTTGTTTTACCAGCTCCATTAGGACCTACTAAACCAATTTGTTCTTTCTCAATAATAATATTTACATCCTTTAAACCTTTATTTGATGTAAACATTTTAGTTACATTTTTAAATTCAATCATATATCTTACCTTTAACCTTATTTAGATAGATTATAACTAAATATGCAAAATATATCTTTAATTGTAAAAAGACTGAATATAATTCAGTCTAATTTTATTGTTTATAAAACACTTCCATATAAGTATCTATTAGTTTGAATCCAATCTTTTCATAAACTGGTGTCCCATCTTCTGTTCCAAATAATAAAACCTCAGATTTACCAATTTTCTTTGCATAAGAGATTAAGTAAAACATTATCATCTTAGCATAACCTTTTCCTCTAGCTTCTACTAATACTGATATATCATCAATAATTGCATGTTGATCATCAAAGTAAATATTACCTGTTCCAACAAAGTTATCATTTTCATCTTTAACTAAAATCAAATGATTAACTTTGTTTTCTAAATTGTATTTATGAATAGGTAAATATTTATTTAATACAATTGTTTCTAAATCAAATGTGTTTTCAATAATATTAGTAAATGTTTCAACTTCAGTTTTAGTTTCAACTACTTTAATATGTGGGTTAGTTAAACTGTCATTAGTTTCTCAATCTTTAGTTTTTAATACCATTCCTTGATAAACATGTAATAAATCAAAATGATTGTTAATTAGAACATCATGATTCTCATTATGTTCATTATTAGAAAAATTAATTCAAGTCATTGTTTTTTGTTTTCTTGTAATTTCTCTAACTTGTTTATTATCTAATTTCAATAAGTCATTTGAAACAACTGTAATTGTATTGTCTTCCTCTTTATTAATTACACAAACATGATCAGTTTCTCAATTAAAATTTTGCTTTATATATGCTTGAATTGGATTAGCGTAGTATTTAGTAAAGTTATTAATCAAATCATTTGCATATGCATTATGCATTTTAAATTTCTTTTTCATAACATTCTCCTTTTAAAAAGATTATACCTTATAGTTTGATTTAACCAAAATTGGGTTTATAGAGAAGTTAAAATTATTTATCTATATCATATATAAGTTTTATAGTATTCAGTTTACACAATATGAGTTGCTTCTGATTTTTAATAATACTTAAAACATGTTGCACTTCCAATTTTAATTTATATAAATTTGAATAATTTATATTTTTAAAAATAAAATAAGAGACTTAAATATCTTATTTTTCTTCACAATCTTTTTCTTTATTAGAAAATGCTACTTCATCATATCTATTACATTTAAGCACACATTGTATATGATATTAATATTAGTACTCTTGAAACTACTCAAATAAATATAATTGAACATATACCTAAAACTAAGTCTAATCTTTTAATACCATTAATTAATTAATTAATTAATTAATTCATCTCTAGCTTTTATTGTTGCAAAAGTCATTGGTATAATTGAACATCACTAATAGCACAAAGGATAAATCCACCTAAAGCATTACCTCCAGCTAATCCAACTAAAAATCAAATTACTAATGGTAGTCAATTGAATGTAATAGCCATATTATAAAATTCAATTTTATTTTTACTTTATTTTATTAGTAATTTTAAGAAAAAAGTAAAAAAAATTTATATTAAAAGTCTACCTTATAAAAGTAGACTTAATTTTTTCTTTTTAAAATAAAAACTAAAATAGTTAAATTTTTATTTTTTATTAGTTTTTTACTTCAGAATCTGAAACTGTAAATTTAATTGTTTGAGTACCTGTAATTCCTGTAGCTCCACTTGCTGCTTCAACTTTAGCAGTTTTTGCTGTCTCGTCAATGCTTGTAATTTGAATTTTTCCTTTTAATGTTTCATGTTTAGCTTCAACTGCAGCTAAAATAGTTGCTGCTTGAGCATCGGCTAAATCAGCAAATTCTTCATTAGCAGTAATTACTTCATCAATTTTAATATCAGTTGTAGATGCTACAACTGTAAATTTAATTGTTTGAGTACCTGTAATTCCTGTAGCTCCACTTGCTGCTTCAACTTTAGCAGTTTTTGCTGTCTCGTCAATGCTTGTAATTTGAATTTTTCCTTTTAATGTTTCATGTTTAGCTTCAACTGCAGCTAAAATAGTTGCTGCTTGAGCATCGGCTAAATCAGCAAATTCTTCATTAGCAGTAATTACTTCATCAATTTTAATATCAGTTGTAGGTGGTGTTGTTCCTTCATCTTGAATAGCACCGTCAATGTCAAAAGTTGTTTTGTCTAATTTGTATCCGTCTTTTGCAACTGCAGTAACAGTTACATTAGTTTTTGAATCAGCTTTAAATGCTGCTGTTAAAGATTTAATTCCTTTTAAAGTTTCATCTTTAGTATCTTTTAATTTAGCAGCTAATGCTGTATTAACTGCAGCTAGATCTTTTAATTCTTTAATTTCACCAACTGCTTTTTCAACGTTAGCAATTGTAATTGCTTTGTTTTCTTCTTTGTCTTTTGTTCCACATGAAACAGCAACTGAAGCTCCTGTAGCTGTTAAACCAACAGCTCCTAATATTGATAATAATTTTTTCATTATGTATCCCCTTTTCTTATTAAATATTAAAAGCAAGAAAAATCTTACCTTGCATAAATTATAAAACTATAAGTGAACAATTTGTTGGCTTTGGAATAAAAAAAAAAAAAAAAAAGCAAAATTTTGGAAAATATTCTCAAAATTTTGCTTTTTTATCTTTTTGGTTAATAAAATTGATATTTTTTACAACTATATAATTGATAGGATATATCGCTTTTGTTTAATATTATAAATCAAGTTATTGTTATAAACCAATCATAAATGATGCAATGAAAATCATATAAAGAAAATTATTACTAAATATAGTACATATAGAATAATAGAATTACCTATAAATAGATTTTGAAAATCTACAAATGGGTAAGGATATCTTCCTGTCTTATTATTTCCACTATGTAAATATAACTCTCCTCTAATATATACATACGCTAAATAACTAGCTGCATAGATAAATACAATGTATATATCCCATTTCTTATAAAAGTTATAAGCATATCTTTCATTTCCCATACTAAATTGGTAAATGATAAATAATAGAATTGGACAAATCATATGTGTTACTATGGTACATATAATTTGATTAGTACCATAGTTAGCTATGCTATCTTCACCAGATTTAATATAATATACAACTCCCATTCAAAAGATTAAAAAGACTAACATATTTAAATTCATAATTACCATTTTAAATCGATCATTTATTATTCCATACTTTTGTTTTTTATCAAAGTTAATAATGTAAATAATTAACCACACTATTGTCATAATATTAACTTGCACTGAAAAGAAACTCATTAAAATATCATAATTAGTAAAAGCATTTTTACTATATCAATATTCAACAAAACTTGAAAGGTAAAATCCTCAGCATAAAAAACCTATAAATAGTAAACAAGCTATTAAATGATAATATCAAATTCAATTTTTATAATATAGTTTTTTTCTCATACATTAATTTAAACATAAAAAAACAAAAGACTACAACAAGTCTTTTGAATAAATTTATTGTATAAGCTTAAATAATTTTTAAATGAAATTGCAAATTAAACAATTGATTTAGCATTTTCATTTTTAGTATGTGTTGTGCCTTGAGGCAACATAAAGTGAGCATTTCAATTTTTTGTTCTATTATAAAATGTTAAAGTACTTTTATTTCAAACTATTATTATTTCATCAGATTGTTCTGTTGGACCACCTTGATTTGTTCATTTTTTTAAACCTGTATTAAGTTGGTTATTTCATGTTACTTTTCCATTTTTTTTGTTTTCATCAAACTCTAATTTGAATGTAAAGTTTTTACCATCAAATTTTAAAGTATAACCTTCTTCAAGATTTTCACCTTTTAAGTAATAAACTGCTGTTCCATTATCCGAATAGCCAGCTATTTTATCATTTGGTAAAAACTCTAAAGCTGTGCGGTCTTTATTTCACTGAATTCTCTCACTTCCATAAGTTCCACCTTTTCATGATCATATATCAGTGTTATATGCTCAGTTTGATGTCATAGAACGAGCTATTAAAAATTCATCATACTTAATTGTTTCTTCAGCTTTTTTAGCATCGATTGCTTTTTGTAGTTGCGTTTGGTAAGGGTTAACAACTCTTTGTGCATAACCTTCAGTTCCATATTCATTTGGTGTTCATGGATTTATAAGGTCTTTGTATTTTTCACTTTTACTTCAATCTATAACTTTTGCATGTGGTTGTTCTTTTTTAACTTCATAAGCTGCTTGTCTATTTTGCAATTTATTCATGTCATATCTTTCATATTTACCATTTACATTATAAACAGGTATGAATCCATCTTTTTTATCTCATTCACATAAAGTTCATCATGCAGATTGGAACGGCCCTCCAAATGGATTATCTTGAACTGAAGCTGAAACATATCAAAGATTATTATCAACTCTAACTACATTTGGAACTTCAACTCCAATATTTCTCACAAATAGTTCGCTAACTTTAGTGATTTTTTCTGTTCCTTCATTTTTAGGTTTATTTCCAAAATGATTTATTTTTCAAAACTCTAGTCTATCATGAGCAGAGATAGCAAAATAAACTCCATCATCGGTTTCAAAAACTGCAGTATCTCTTCAATCTAAAGTTCCATCTTTATTAAGACATTCTTTTGATAAAACTCCAGATGTATAAAAGTCCTGCCCTAATCCATGCGAAACAAAATATGCTATACCGCTTTCATCTGTTGTGTAGTCATTTTTTGTGGTAACTTTTTTTGACTCAATATTAGATTCTTTACCAATTTCTTCTGAACCATTATTAGTTAAAATTTTTGATGGTTGCATTGAAATAACAAAAACAACATCACCTTGATCAAAAAATTGTCCCTTAGTGTCAACTCAAACAGATCCACCTAAAGCTGATGTTTGGTTTTTTTGGTTATTAATATTTTCAAATTCGCTTCCATGTTTAACTCTATATTTTCCTTGTGTTCAAGTGTTTAAATCTGGAGATGTCATTTCTATTCATCCTGATGGAAAACCTTTTCCATCTCTAAACAACATTCAACTGTAAAACAATTCTTGTTCTTCGTCTCACAAGATTGAACAAGCATCATTTGCAAAAGCATCAGAACTTCCTGTTTTAGAATTAAAAGGACTATATCAATTAACTGGTCTATCAAAAAAACCGTCATTATATGATATTTTTTCACATGAAACAACACTTAGTGGTGCTGCTATCACAATTGAAGCTGCGCTTAAACTCAGTAAACCTTTTAACATTGTTTTTCTTTTTACTATTTTTTGAATCATCTTTTCTCCTCCAAAATATTATTGTCATTTATTAATTAAAAAAATAAAATCAAAAATAATTATAACACTTTTATAGTTACAAAAAGACTTTTTTATGTTACTGATTTATTGCTGATATCAAAATAGTATTTGACCAAAACTCCTCCAAAATAGTCTTGATCATCATCAAATACTACTAGTACAGCTTCAAATAGATGTGTTTCAAGTTTATCTTGATTAACAACCCCCATATCTTCTATATCACTTACAAATAATCTATTTTCAAGTTCTGGTGCAATTTTATAAACACTTTCTAATATTGCTTGCTCATCATTTGTATTTACTTGAATAAAACTACCTTCTTTAATCAAAGAAGCAATATTAACAGGAAAACCAGGCATTTCCTCTTCTTTACAAAATGTTACAAATAGATTTACTGAGCTTTTATGAAACAATTCATTTTCTTCAATAGATAATTTTCACTCTGTTTCATTTAATCTTTCAAGTTTTAAACTCATAGAATGTAATTCAGAGTACATTTCTTTTATTTTCTTAATAATATTAATTTCGTTAATTTCTATATCTTCACTAAATATCATGTTTGTATTTAATAAAACATCTTTTAATTCTTTTTTAATTGTTGGAAATGTAGGCATTTCTTCATTTATTATTATGTTAAAGTATTTAATACCTTCATAATACAAATCATTTTCATCAACATGTAATTCTCATGTTGTTATACTATATATTAAATTTAATTTACATTGTTTTAACTCTGGATACTTTTTACGAATTACACTTAAAATATTTTGACCATTTATGTCCATTCAATATGGTAATTCAATATAGTTATCATTAAATATTGTTTCTATATTAGTTTTTGTAATAGTTACTACTGATTTACTACCACAACTTATAGTTAAACCTAAGCTGCAACTAACTAATGTTAGAGAAGTTAATAAATGTAATAATTTTTTCATATTTTTTTCCTTTGTGAGGTGTACCCTCACTTTAATTTTATGACTTGAAAAATAAAAAATGGTCTAAGACCATTATTTTAAGTGTATATTTCTATTGAACAATTTCCATAATAGATTAATTCTGATTCATCAACAATAATTGATCAACTAGTTTTATTAATTATATTTGCTTTTAATTTAACATCAATTAATTCAGAATATTTGCTTTTTACTAACTTAATGATTATTTTTTCATGTGTATTTATTGAATTTACTTTAAAGGATTTATTTTTCATCACATCAGCAATATCTTTTTTAACATAAATTCTTAAGATAATAAAACCATCATATTTTTTATTATTTTCAGAAACTATGATTTTTCAATTTTCATTTTCATTTTTACATATTAGTTTTAATTCATTTACTTCAGGGTTTATTGCTTTAAAATTTTCAATTAATGATTGCTCATTTATTTCTGCTAGTTTTAAATACATTTCAGATTTCAATTCACTTATATTAGTTTTTTGAATAATTTCTAATTTTATTGTTCCAGCATAAATATTTTCGTCTAAGCTATATAAAAGATATTTTTCATTTTTTCTAATTGATAAATTATTTCATTTAATCTTTAAATCTTTGTTAATAGACTTTAATTCGCTAAAAACTATATCTTCATTAATTTCAATATCACTTGAAAATATAAGCTTTGTATTTATGTTTAATGATTTTAAATCTATGACTTCTTCTGGTTTTTCAACTCCATTTTTATTTTCGCTATTTAATGCGCAGCTGATAATATTAGTTGAAATAATTGTTGTCATACTTAAACTAGATAAAAATATTAATAACTTTTTCATTTTATTGCCCTTTCTAAATCTCAAAATGTTATTAAGGATTTTTAATTAAAAAAGCAACAATTATAAGCATGCCAAAAAGTAAGCATTAAATAAGATAGTAGAAAAAATGCAAGATTACAATAAATTATAATAGTGTGTCTTTTAACTATATTTTTAACTTACTATTTGTATAAATCTAATAATTTTTTCATTTTTAATTTAAGGTTTGATTACAAATTCATAATTTCAACAACTTTGAATTAATCTATTTTATTTAATAATTCAAATTTTCTACTTATTATATAATCTTTTATCTCTAGCTTGCACTGTTTTTGACCTTCGAATAGTTCATAATTATCTCACCAAATAATTTATTTGAATTAAGTATTTGAATAGTTCATTAATATCATATTTTAATTAAAAATTTATTGAGTGCATAATTTCTGTTTGAAATTCGGTTTGTATGCAGGAGATCATTGAGAAGTACCTGTGTCATAATTATCATGCTTATCAACATTATCTACATCTCATTCTGAAAGGTTAAAATTAAATGAAGAGCAATTATAAAACATAAAAGACATATTAGTTACTTTTGAAGTTACTCAACGTGAAATGTCAACGTTAAAGTTCGTATTTGCAAACATAGAATCCATATTTTCTACATTATGTGTTTTTCAATTTGAAATACCATTGTTAAGAAGTCAAGGAAAAGCTTCCAAAAACATACCCTCCATGTTGACAACATTTGAAGTATCCCACTTTAAAAAACAAAAAGATTCGTTATGTGAAAATTTTCCTGATCTTTGGAACATATAACTCATATCTTTAACTTTTGAAGTATTTCAGTTTGAAAAACTATTATTTAAGAAGTCAACATTATAAAACATTAATCTCATATTAATAACATTTGAAGTATCCCAATTTGAAAAATTAACGTCTTTTATTCTTGCGTTATTAAATAAATTCGACATGTCTATTATATTTGATGTTTCTCAGTAACTTATTCCTGGGAATGTTAATTGATCACCACTGTTGCCAACGTTTTCAAATAGACTACTTATGTTTGTAATTTCAGGACTTATTACATCTGGCACATAAATTGTAGATTTGGGTAGTTTGTAGGCTTGCTTGTCTGAACTATAGCCTATATGAGTTATTTTATTTGTGCCATCAGGTGCTGAGCCATCAATGCTTTTTTCATCAAGTGTATTTTTATCTACATAATAGGTTAAATTATCAACATATGTTTCATTTCAAAAATATATTTCCTCGACTTTACCAAAATATAAATTTGAATTTGGTATTGCTGAAATTATAACTTTATACTTTTTACTTTCATAATTAGTTTGTCATCCTTGGACATTGTCAATTTTGATTTCTTCGGTTACTAATTCTTCATTTTTATTCTTTAAAGCTAATAAAATAGTATCAAATTCATTATTTTTGATTTTGCTTAAATTTTTTCTTAGCACTACATTTGATAGATTTTGACGGCTTATTTTCTCAGTATAAAAAACTATACCTTCAACTTTACCAGAATACACATTTGAATTATCAATTGGTTCAACTGTTACTGTGTAATTTTTTGTTTCTACATTTTTTGAAACAGCTGCAATTGTTAATTTTATTTCACTAATATCTAATGTTGGATTTTCTTTTGATAAAGCATTTTTAACAGTCTGTTCATCATTATCTTCTAATTTATTTAAATTCTTATTTAAAATAACATTATCTAAATCTTGAAGATTAATAGTTTCTGTGTAAAAAGTAATGTCATGAACTTTACCAGAATACACATTTGAATTATCAATTGGTTCAACTGTTACTGTGTAATTTTTTGTTTCTACATTTTTTGAAACAGCTGCAATTGTTAATTTTATTTCACTAATATCTAATGTTGGATTTTCTTTTGATAAAGCATTTTTAACAGTCTGTTCATCATTATCTTCTAATTTATTTAAATTCTTATTTAAAATAACATTATCTAAATCTTGAAGATTAATAGTTTCTGTGTAAAAAGTAATGTCATGAACTTTACCAGAATACACATTTGAATTATCAATTGGTTCAACTGTTACTGTGTAATTTTTTGTTTCTACATTTTTTGAAACAGCTGCAATTGTTAATTTTATTTCACTAATATCTAATGTTGGATTTTCTTTTGATAAAGCATTTTTAACAGTCTGTTCATCATTACCTTCTAATTTATTTAAATTCTTATTTAAAATAACACTATCTAAATCTTGAATATGAATAGTTTCTGTGTAAAAAGTAATGTCATGAACTTTACCAGAATACACATTTGAATTATCAATTGGTTCAACTGTTACTGTGTAATTTTTTGTTTCTACATTTTTTGAAACAGCTGCAATTGTTAATTTTATTTCACTAATATCTAATGTTGGATTTTCTTTTGATAAAGCATTTTTAACAGTCTGTTCATCATTACCTTCTAATTTATTTAAATTCTTATTTAAAATAACACTATCTAAATCTTCAAGATGAATAGTTTCTTTACTGCATGAGACTGCTAAAATTATTAAATTTGCTGTTAAGGACAAGCAAGCAAAAAATACCAAAAGTTTTTTCATAGTTAATACCTCTATTTAATATTTTATAGTTTTTTTTTTTTTTTTGTTAAAAAGCAAAAAAATGCTCTATGAGCATTCAAAAAATATTATTTCCATTATTCTTTTGGTATCACTATAATACCTTTCTTGTTCTTAAAAAATATAATACAAACTTTTAATTTATATAAATTTGTAATAATTAATACTTACTATCATGGTTAAGTCTGAAAGCTAAGCTTTCTTAATTATCATTTTCAATCCGCTAATTTATCAGTATCACAAACTGCTACGTATGGAAGATTTCTTAATTTTTCTTGATAATCTAATCCATAACCTATTACAAAATGTTTTGGAATTGTATAACAAGTTCAATCAGGTTTAATGTCAACTTTACGTTCAGTTGGTTTATCTAACATAGTTAATATTTTAACTGACTTAGCACCTTTGTTCATTAAATAATTTTGAACAAACTCTAATGTTATCCCTGATTCAACAATATCTTCTACAATTAAGATATTACGATCTTTAACTGACATATTGACGTCTAAGTTAATTTTAGGTTCACCTGTACTTTTTGTTCCACCTAAATATGAACTTACAACCATGAAATCCATATCAATTAAAAAATCAAAATTCATGCAAAAAGTTTGATAAAAAGGTATACATCCTTTCAATAATCCAATAACCAATAATGATTGATCTTCTTTCTCATTTTTTTCATAAAATGATTTAATCTCTTTTGCTACTTCTATTGTTCTTTCTTTGATTTGTTCTTCAGTAAATAATATTTCTTTTACTAATGGGTGTAATTTCATTTGTACTCCTTTGGTTTAACTTTATAATATAAAAATAATACCTATTATTAATTTCTTAATCAATAGGTATAATAAATTATTTATTAATTTTTTCTAAATATGTTTCTAAAATTAATTGAGCTGCTAAAGTATCTTTATTTTCTTTTTGTTTTTGACGAGATAAACCCGCTTCAATCATAATTGATTTAGCCATTTTAGTTGTTCTTCTTTCATCAACTCTAATTATCTGTTCTTCTTTAATTTGTGGATTATAAACTAAGAATCCTTCAATAAAATAATCTACCATTTCAGCTCTTTCACCAATGGTTCCATTCATATTTTTAGGATAACCAAAAACAAATGTTTCAAATGACTTTTCTTTTATAAACTCAGTTAACAATATTACACCTTCTTCAAAATTTCACTCTTCAAATTTTAAATTAGTTTCTTTTTTGGCCACTTTGCCTGTTGAAGAAGCTAACCCTATAGTTTTGCTTCCAACATCAAGCCCTAAAATATTACTCATAGTCTCCTCCAAGTTTTTTATTTAAAATTTTTAAAAATACATTTTCAAAAATCAAAAATCAAGAAAGTGCCATAATACATGCAAAAGTTATGTCAGTTAAAAAGTGTTTTGCTAAAACCATTCTTGAACTACCTACTAATGCAGCAAATATAAATGCCACTAAGATAACACCATAATAATATAAGTCATCTTTTTTAAACAATAATGCTATTGATAAAATAGTAATTGCACTAGTTGTATGACCAGATGGAAAAGATTTATTTTTGCCAAATCCATAAGCATATGTAATATTTCATCACTCACGATATGGAACATCACCATCAATAACTGATTTAATTGGTCTTGGTCTTGAAAAAATATTTTTCAATACTTCAGTTGACAATGAGATCATTATGATATAAATAATCACTAATCCAATTTTTCATAAAAAGTTTTTTTGTTCTGTGAAATTTGGATTCAACTTATAAAATACGATTGTTCCTATTAACACCATTCAAAACATTAAAGTGTTGAAAATATCTACACTAACCTCATGAATATGTTTTTCCTTGTTAGACATTAAAGGAGAAAATAAGTAAAATCCAATTCCAGCATAAATTAAAGTATAATAAACTGTTTTAAATATAAAAACTTGTACTGATCAGTCTTTTCTTTTATCTGATAAATAAATTAATATACCTACTATGCAAAAGTTAACAGGAATGATAAATGCTAGCTGTCCAAATTTATCAAATGCATAACCAAATCATGATTTTTCTTGATAAATATTTTTAGCTATTTGTGCATCTAAAAAAGTACCTACCATAAATACAGTAAATAAAATTATTCCTATTGATAAAAAAGCATATAAGTATCGTTTTTTAAGTATTTCTTTGTCTTTAAGTAGTTTCATACAATTAATTATACTTAATTTATTTCTATTTTAATTTATGTAATGTTAAAATATAAATCCAAAGAGGTATTTATATGAATTATGAAAAGTTATTAGAAATTGTTAAAAAAGAAGTTTATGCAAGAGAATTTAAAACTGAAAAAGTAACAGCAGGTGCTGTTGCTTCAATATTAATATCAAAGATAATAATATTTATACAGGTGTTTGTGTTGTTATGGATTGTGCTTTAGGTACATGTGCAGAAAGATCTGCAGCATTTCAAATGATTAAAAACAATGAAACTGAAATTAAAAAAATTTTAACTATTGGTAGAAATGGTTATATCTACCCACCATGTGGAGCGTGTTTAGAAATGGTCAAATTAATAAATCCAAATAATAGAAAAAATAAATTTTATATTTCAAAAGATAAAACTTTAAATTTAAATGAGTTAATGATTAGAAACTGACAAGATAAAGAAAAAATGGAAAAGTATTAATTCCATTTTTTTAATATAAAAAAACTAAGTATAAAACTTAGTTTGAATAATTTATTTAAAATTATTTATTAATTTTTAAGTTGTAGAATGTTGCATATCCATCATAAATTGCATCTTCACCTAATTGGTCTTCGATTTGTAATAATCTGTTGTATTTAGCAATTCTATCTGAACGTGACATTGATCCTGTTTTGATTTGACCTGCGTTAAATGCTACAGCTAAGTCAGCGATTGTTGCGTCTTCTGTTTCTCCTGAACGGTGTGAAACAACTGCAGTTCAACCAGCTTTTTGAGTCATAGTAATTGCTTCAACAGTTTCTGATAAAGTTCCGATTTGGTTTAATTTAATTAAAGTTGAGTTAGCAGCATCTTTGCTGATTCCTTCTTTAATAAATCTTGGGTTTGTTGTAAATAAGTCATCTCCAACGATTTGAACTCTGTCTCCAATTTTTTCAGTTAATTGAACGAATCCATCTCAGTCTTTTTCACTTAATCCATCTTCGATTGAAATAATTGGGTAGTTGTTTACTAATTTTTCTAAGTAAGCAATCATTTCTTCTGTAGTGAATGCTCATTCTTGACCAGTAACTTTTTCAATTTTTTTGAAGTGGTATTTTTTGTCTTCAAAGTATAATTCTGATGAAGCACAATCCATTGCGATCATGATTCCATCTTTACCAACTTTGTAACCAGCTTTTGTAATAGCTTCAACTAATAAGTCTAATGCAATTTCAGCAGGTGTTTTAGCTTTAAATGAAGCTAAGTCTTGTTTAGCATATGCTCATGAGAAGTGAGGTGCAAATCCACCTTCGTCTCCAACAGCAGTAATATCACCTTTATCATGTAATAATGATTTTAATGCTTGGAAAGTTTCTGATGATCATCTTAATGCTTCTTTGAATGTTGGTGCTCCAACTGGCATAATCATGAATTCTTGGAAATCGATTGCTGAATCAGCATGTTCTCCACCATTAATAACATTTAACATTGGAACAGGTAAACGTTTTGCTTGAACTCCACCAATGTATCTGTATAAAGGAACTTCTAATTCACTTGCTGCTGCGTGAGCTGCAGCTAATGAAACAGCTAACATACCGTTTGCTCCTAATTTTTTCTTAAATTCAGTTCCGTCTAATTTAATCATTACTCTGTCTAAACCTAATTGGTCTTGTACATCATGTCCAATTAAAGCTGGTGCAATTTTATCGTTTACATTTGCAACTGCTTTTAAAACACCTTTACCGTTGTAACGTGCTTTATCTCCATCTCTTAGTTCTAAAGCTTCGTTTTCTCCAGTTGATGCTCCTGATGGTGCTTTAGCAATTCCATAACCACCAAATTCAGTTCATAATTCAACTTCAACAGTTGGAGTACCACGTGAGTCTAATACTTCACGTGCAATAATTTTCTCAATTCTTGACATATAATTTCCTCTCTTTATTTAAATTATGTATTTAACTACTATATTATATTCTCTTTTTAAAAAAAATTAAATAGAAAATATCTCTTAAAATATGATATTATTTAAAAGTTATATAAAAGGAGAATAAAATGTCAAATCAAAAAATTATTAACATTGCGGTTATTGCTCACGTTGATGCAGGTAAATCAACATTAGTTGATGCACTTTTAAAACAAGGTGGAGCTTTTAGAGATAACCAAGAAGTTGTAGAACAAATCATGGATTCAAACGATCAAGAAAGAGAACGTGGGATTACCATCTATTCAAAAAACTGTGCTATTGAGTACAAAGGAACTAAAATTAACATCGTGGATACTCCAGGTCATGCTGACTTTTCAAGTGAAGTTGAACGTATTATGAAAACTGTTGACACTGTTATTTTATTAGTTGACTCAAGTGAAGGACCAATGCCTCAAACACGTTTTGTTTTATCTAAAGCATTAGAATTAGGATTGAACCCAATCTTAATGATTAATAAAATTGATAAAAAAGATCAAAGAGCTGAAGAAGTTGTTGAAGAAGTATTAGAGTTATTCATGGAATTAGACGCAACTGATGAACAATTAGAATTTAAAACATTATATGGTATTGCTCGTGAAGGAATTGCTCAATTAAACTTAAGTGATCAAGGAATTGATCTTTCACCAATGTTTGATACTATTATTGAACAAGTTGGAACATACCCAATTGAATTAGCTGAAAAACCATTAAAAATGCAAGTTAGTTCATTAGCTTATGATTCATTTATTGGAAGATTAGGAATTGGAAGAATCTTTGAAGGAAAAATTGCTGAAGGTCAAACAGTTAGTGTTGTTAAAAATGATGGTGAAGTTAAACAAGCCAAAATTTCTAAATTAACAGTTTATCAAGGTCTAAACAAAGTTGCTGTTAAAGAAGCATATGCTGGAGATATTATTACATTTGCTGGTATTGAGCATATTTCAATTGGAGATACTATAAATGAATTAAATAATATTAACCCAATGGAGCCAATTACAATCGAAGAACCTACAATGAGTATGAACTTCTTAGTTAACACTTCTCCTTTTGCTGGTAAAGTTGGTAAATTTGTTACTTCAAGAAACATTAAAGAACGTTTAGAAAAAGAATTAGAAGTAAACGTTGGTTTAAAAGTTGAACCATTAGATAACCCAACTATTGAAGGATTTAAAGTTTTAGGACGTGGAGAACTTCACTTATCTGTTTTAATTGAACAAATGAGAAGAGAAGGTTTTGAATTAGCTATTTCTAAACCTGAGGTAATTTTTAGAAAAGGCGATAATGGAACATTATTAGAACCTATGGAAAAAGTTATTTTAAACATTCCTACTGAATATTCAGGAACTGTTATTAATAAATTAAACCAACGTAAAGGTCTAATGACTGATATGGATTCTGATGGAGTTAGAGATAAAATTGTTTATAACATTCCATTAAGAGCTTTAATTGGATTTAGAAGTGAATTTACTAATGATACTCATGGTGAAGGAATCATGGTTAGAAGTTCAAATGGATTTGAACCATACAAAGGTGAAATTGAATCACGTAAAAACGGAGTTCTTATTTCAATGGCTTCAGGTAAAACTTTACCTTACGCTTTAAATAACTTAGAAGAACGTGGAATTCTATTCGTTGGACCTCAAATTGAAGTATATGATGGAATGATCGTTGGACAACACTCAAGAGATAATGATTTAGAAGTTAACCCAACAACTGGTAAAAAATTAACTAACACTCGTGCTAGTGGTAGTGATGACTCAGTTAAATTAACTCCACCTAAATTAATGACTTTAGAAGAAGCATTAGAATATATCGAATGAGATGAATTAGTTGAAGTTACACCAGATGATATTCGTTTAAGAAAAAGATGATTATCAAATACTGAAAGACGTCAACACAGAAACGATAATAAAAAAGTTTTTGATTAAAAAACACTATTAAAATTAAAACTGCAAACGCTTTAAGATTATTTTCTTATAAGTGTTTGCAGTTTTTTTATAAAAATAAAGACTTGCTAAAACCTTAAAGTCTATAACAATCATATTGGTTTACAGACATTTATTACTAAGTAAAGAACTTTAACTAAGTTTTAATATTAATGCTAAAAAATCTATTTTTATTTTATTTAAAAATAAGAAATAAATTGCTCAATAATGAACAAAAATAAGGATAAACTTAAATATTAAAAAAACTTCATAGAATTTGAACAAAATATTTGTTCAAATTCTATGAAGCTACGTTAAATTATTGTTTTTTTAATTATACAAAAAATATTAGTTTTCTTCTTGTTCTATAGTTATTTTTTCAATTATTTTTTTACTATACTCAATTCCTGTTCATTTAGTGTCAGACATTAAAAGCTTTAAATTTTTTGAAGCTTTAAAATAAATATTGTTTGATTCAGGAATTTTTATACTTTCTCCATTTGAAGGATTGATAGCTATCTTTGCAGGTTTATTGACTTTCGTTAGCTTGCCAAAATTTTCAATAATTATTTCTTTGTCATTAACTAAATTATTTTCTAAATTAATAAATAAGCTATTAACTATTATTGAAACATCTTTCTTTTTAAAATCAGGATAAATTTCTTGAATTTTTTTTATTAAATACATTTTTGAAACCTTATCATACTTTGTTTTTCTAATTAACTTAACTTCTTTTAAAAGTTTTTCTCTAGTTTTAATTATTTTTTGGTTACTCAAAACATATTCACTATTGTCAAAAGAATTTGTCAGTTGGTTTTCTTTTTTTATTTTATCTATTTTTGCAATATGCTCATGAGATAATTTTTTAGTCTTTTTTTCAAGCATAATTTTAATTACAATAAATGCTATGATAATTAATAATATCAATACAGTTATAAGGTAAATTCAATTAATTAAAAAATCTCAAAAAACAGGTTTTAAAAATATTTCACCACTTTTTCAATTAAAAGAAAACATTGATTTAAGACCAATTGGACCTAAAAGCATTGAAAATAACATTGGTCCATCCTTAAATCATTTATCATTAATTTTAGCTACACCATAATTATTAATTATTGCTTCTCTTCAATTTTCATTATTGAAATATAAAGCATTAAGCATTTTAAAAAATACCATAAGAATAGTTGATAATATAATCAAAAAAATCAAACCTAAAATTATTTTTAATCTTATTTTCATATTACTCATCAAGCTTTCTATTACGTTTTTTAATATTTAAAGTTATAACAGCTACTAGTATTCAAACAATTGAATTTAATGCAACTAGAATTCATAATCATATTATTTTAGTTCTATTTTTGTGATTAGATCAATCGCTTTTATTAGTATCTTTTAAAACTAATTCAACTTCACCAACATAAGATAAATCATCTTCCTTGTCTTTTACAATTACCTTATTATCATTAAAGATTACTTCTACTGCTTCTAAAATTAAATCTGGATTTTTTAACTTTAGAACTTCTAAAATTTTGTCAACACTAGTATGCTCTTCTTTTGGTAAATCAATTGATGTTTCTTTTATAACTTCACTTAAATTTTGAGATAGTTCATAATTTAACTCAAAGAAACCTTCATATTCACTATTTGCTTTTGCTGTTAATTTATATACTTTGTTAATTTCATCATGATAGATTTCAAAATCATCAAAAATTAAATTTAATTCTTCAACTTTATTTTTAACAATTTGAATTTCTGAAGCTTTTTTAAATTTACCAAGATTAAGATTCTTTCCTTCATTAATTAAGATCTCATTACTTATTTTATTTTTCTTTATGTTAATAGTTATTTCAACTTCACCAACATAAGATAAATCATCTTCTTTGTCTTTTACAATTACCTTATTATCATTAAAGATTACTTCTACTGCTTCTAAAATTAAATCTGGATTTTTTAACTTTAGAACTTCTAAAATTTTGTCAACACTAGTATGCTCTTCTTTTGGTAAATCAATTGATGTTTCTTTTATAACTTCACTTAAATTTTGAGATAACTCGTATTTAAATTCAATAGAACCACTTAAAGTACTTTCTTTTTTAGCTTCTGCTTTATATGTTTTATTTGCTTGATCATGAGTTATTTCAAAATCCATAGGTTCATATTTTAAAATTTCAAGTTTCTTTTGAACTTCTGTAATATTTGGAATTGTTTTAAATTTACCTAAGAACGTAATATCCTCAGTAATTTCTGGTATTAATGTTTTGTTTTTATTTGTAAAAGTAAACACAGCAAAATTTTTGTAATTTAAAGACTCTTTTTTTGCTTTTAAAGTCACTTTACCATCGATAACTAAGATGTCATCAATACTAATGTCATCTCATACTAAATTTGCTAATTCTGGATTTAATTTTATGATTCTTTCTTGGATTTCATCTTCAGTAGGTACTTTTTCAAAATTACCTAGTTCTCTTTGTATATCTTTAAAAACATCTTTATCTAAATCATGTCTGTCAAAATTTGTAATTATTTCATTTTTATAGTTTTGAATTCTGACGGCATTACTTTTAGATTTAATATTTATTAAACCCTTTTGAACAAAAGTTGATTTTTTAGACACTTCAACCTCTAATTCTTCTTCTTCAAGATATTTTCATCCTTTAATAAATTTTAAGTAATCATATACTTCTTTTGATGTTGTTTCATTAAAAAATTGCATTTCATCAAAAAGATTTTCTTCTGCCAAATCATATATTTTTGGTATTATTATTTCTTTAGTTCCCATCAATAGTTTAGATGGTTCAGAAGGGCTAATTGATATTTTTCCCTCTTTCTCTATTGTTGCTTTGTCAATATTAAATGATATATCTTTTTCTCCAATTTTATTTCCTAATCCACTAACATTATTTAATTGCTCAAGAACATCTTTTTCTGTTGCATCGTTAGAATTTTTATTGAAGTTAAGTAAACCTAAGTCAAACTTAAGTATTTTTGTTATAAATTCTTTACTATTTTTAAGAAGTGCTGATGATTTTTTAGCAGAAACCAAAATTGATCCATTTTGCCCAACAGAAGCGTTCTTTCTTAGAATATCTATATCGTCAATGCTAATTGTTATTTTCGGAGTATTTTTATTTATTGTATCTTGAATTAATGACAAGATTTGTTCATCTGTGATTCCATTTTCTAGTCCATCTTCATGAAGCTCATATTCTAATTTA